>CAXSBZ010000004.1:0-156156 GCA_964236465.1 uncultured Sphingobacteriaceae bacterium
TATAATTTATTAAAATAAAATTTAATGTAGTAATTATTAAGGCAATTACTATTGAAGTTTTTGCCTTGTATATATCTCTATGTCTAACATCATTAAAAATAATATGGTCATCAGTAAAACTAACAATTTTATCTATAACAACGCTTTCAAAGCTTATCTTATTTTGGAATGCTTTTAAATTGTATTCAATAACTTGTTTCTCATACTTTCGAACTTCGGTCATTAAACCAAGATTTTTATAAGCAAATCCTTTAAAGAAATTATTATAAGATTTAATCAAAAAAATTATTGCTATTACTATACTTACATAGAAGGATGTTAGCAAGATAAACTCAACGTGAGTTGACCAATATTTATCCTCAAACTTTCCTTCTTTTATTAAATAGGAGTTTGCAGCAAAAAGAATAGATAGAATAGTAAGAGGTAAATTTATGTCAGCATCTAAATCTTTACGTCTTGATAATTCTCGATCATAGATACTTTTATAAAATTGATAACTTTCCATCTTTAACTACTCAATTTTTATGCCGATAAAAGAAGCATTTTATTTAATGCTTCTTTTATCGGATGAATTTTAGGCAGAGCAAGTTACACAACCTTCTTCCATAGAACAGGAAGCACCAGCCGGAATTTCTTCTGCCGGATGATTAATCTGTTCCGGGATAACGGCTTCCATATTTTTTCCGCCCTGGTTTTCTACCGTAAATTTAACCGCTTGAGCTGCAGCTTGTGTGCGCAGATAATACATGCCGGTTTTCAAACCTTTTTTCCAGGCATAAAAGTGCATAGAAGTTAATTTAGAAGCATTGGGCTGATTTACAAACAGGTTTAAAGATTGAGATTGACAGATATAAGCACCACGATCTGCAGCCATATCAATAATCGTCCGCATCTTGATTTCCCAAACAGTTTTGTATAAATCTTTAATTTCTGCTGGGATTTCTGGAATATCCTGGATCGAACCATTTGCCGTGATGATCTTGTTTTTCATGTTACTGTTCCACAATCCCAACGCAACCAAATCGTGCAGCAAAAATTTATTCACCACCACAAACTCTCCGCTTAAAACGCGGCGTGTATAAATGTTGGAAGTATAAGGTTCAAAACATTCATTATTACCCAAAATTTGAGAAGTGGAAGCCGTTGGCATCGGCGCAACTAACAAGGAATTACGAACACCATGTTTTACCACTTCGGCACGCAATTCTTTCCAGTTCCAACGGCTACTGTCCGGTTTTACGTTCCATAAATCAAACTGGAATTTTCCTTTGGATAATGGTGAACCTTGGAAAGTTTCGTAAGCTCCTTCTTTAATCGCCAGATCTTTAGAAGCCGTCATCGCTGCAAAATAGATCGTTTCAAAAATCTCTTTATTTAGTTTCTGCGCTTCGACACTTTCAAAAGGCAGACGCAATTTGATAAAAGCATCCGCCAAACCTTGCACGCCCAAACCAACCGGACGATGGCGCAGATTAGAATTTTGTGCTTCTTTTACCGGGTAATAATTTTGGTCGATAATCCGGTTCAGGTTGATGGTAACCTGATATGTTACTTCATACAATTTCTCGTGATCAAACTGGCCATTAATTACATATCGAGGCAAAGCCAAAGAAGCCAAATTACAAACTGCAACTTCATCAGCAGCAGTGTATTCAATAATTTCAGTACACAAATTAGAACTTTTTATCGTTCCCAGATTTTGCTGGTTTGATTTTGTGTTTGCTGCATCTTTGTACAACAAATAAGGCGTGCCGGTTTCTACCTGTGCATCTAAAATAGCAAACCACAATTCCTGTGCTTTGATAGTTTTGCGGGCGCGGCCTTCGCGTTCGTAACGCTCATATAAAGCTTCAAATTCTGCTCCGTGGCATTCGTGCAAACCTGGTGCTTCGTGCGGGCAAAATAAACTCCAGTTGCCGTCAGCTTCTACCCTTTTCATGAATAAATCGCATACCCAAAGCGCGTAAAACAAGTCGCGGGCACGCATTTCTTCTTTGCCATGGTTTTTGCGGAGGTCCAGGAAATCAAAAATATCAGCGTGCCAAGGTTCTAAATAGATGGCAAAAGCACCTTTACGTTTGCCGCCGCCCTGATCTACATAACGAGCGGTATCGTTAAAAACTTTCAGCATTGGGATAATGCCGTTGCTCGTTCCGTTCGTGCCGCTGATATAAGAACCGGTTGCACGCACATTGTGGATGCTCAAACCAATCCCGCCTGCACTTTGCGAAATTTTGGCGGTTTGTTTCAGCGTATCGTAAATGCCTTCGATGCTGTCGTCTTTCATCGTCAGCAAAAAGCAGCTCGACATTTGTGCTTTCGGTGTTCCGGCATTAAACAAAGTTGGCGTGGCATGTGTAAACCAGCGTTCGCTCATCAAGTGATAAGTTTTGATCGCGCTTTCTACGTCTTTTTTGTGAATACCAACGGCAACGCGCATAAACAAATGCTGCGGACGCTCTACAATTTGCCCTTCAATTTTCAGCAGATATGATTTTTCCAAAGTTTTAAAGCCGAAATAATCAAACCCGAAATCACGATCATAAATAATCGTGCTGTCCAGCAGTTCTGCATTTTGGCTAATCACTTCCCAAACGTCATCCGCAATCAAAGAAGCATTTTTACCGGTTTTCCGATCCACGTACTCATACAGTTTCTGCATCGTATCCGAAAAAGATTTCCGCGTATTTTTATGCAGATTGGAAACCGCGATCCGCGATGCCAGCAAAGCATAATCCGGGTGTTTGGTAGTTAAAGATGCCGCCGTTTCCGCAGCTAAATTATCTAATTCTGAAGTAGTTACACCATCATACAAACCTTCGATTACTTTT
The DNA here is from genome assembly GCA_964236465.1 of uncultured Sphingobacteriaceae bacterium. Lineage (GTDB taxonomy): Bacteria > Bacteroidota > Bacteroidia > Sphingobacteriales > Sphingobacteriaceae > Mucilaginibacter_A. The sequence continues at coordinate 2,832 of CAXSBZ010000004.1, forward strand.
TTGGCCACATCAACGGGATCAACCAAAGCCGGATTTAAACCATAACAAAGCTTTTCAATCCTTGCAGTTATTTTATCAAATTTTACGGATTCTGTTTTGCCGTCTCTTTTTATTACAAACATTGTTTTAGTATTGAGTTGGGGATTTAGCTGTTAGCAATCGGCCTTCAGCCTAAACACCACATTAATAACCTAATTTATAGCTCTGCAAAAGCTGATAGTTGATTGCTAATAGCCGATCGCTTTCTCCTAAAAATCCTCATCCATAGAAAAAGCCTGGCTTTTGGCTTCCACATTCAGCACACCGCTTTTTTGGTAATCGCCAACGCGTTTTTCAAAGAAATTTGTTTTTCCTTGCAAAGAAATCATTTCCATAAAATCAAACGGATTACTGGCGTTGTACAATTTATCATAACCCAATTCTACCAGCCAGCGATCGGCCACAAACTCGATGTATTGCGCCATCAAATCCGCATTCATCCCGATTAATCTTACCGGAAGCGCGTCGGTTACAAATTCTTTTTCGATGGTAACCGCATCAGCAATAATTTCGGTTACTTCTTCCTGAGAAAGCTGGTTTTTCAACATGCTGTACAACAAGCAGGCAAATTCGCAATGCAAGCCTTCATCACGCGAAATCAACTCGTTGCTGAAAGTTAAGCCAGGCATCAAACCACGTTTCTTTAACCAAAAAATAGAGCAAAAACTACCGGAAAAGAAAATACCTTCCACCGCGGCAAAAGCCACCAAGCGTTGTGCAAAGTTGCCGTTGTTGATCCATTTTAAAGCCCATTCTGCTTTTTTCTTCACGCAAGGAACGGTATCGATAGCGTGGAACAAACGGTCTTTTTCGGTTGGGTTTTTAATGTACGAATCGATCAGCAGCGCATAAGTTTCGGAGTGGATATTCTCCATCATAATTTGGAAGCCATAAAAACAGCGTGCTTCCGGAACCTGCACTTCGCTCATAAAATTTACGGCCAAGTTTTCATTCACAATGCCGTCGCTGGCCGCAAAAAATGCCAGCACATGAGAAATAAAATGGCGCTCGCCATCGCTCAAACTTTCCCAATGTTTCTGGTCATCGGATAAGTCAATTTCTTCGGCCGTCCAAAAGCTGGCTTCGTGCTTTTTGTACATTTCCCAGATAGTGGGATAGTTGATCGGCAGAATAACAAAACGGTCTTTGTTTTCCCGCAGCAATACTTCATCTTCTTGATTTGCAATCATTTGTACCATTTTTTTATTGTGATGGAATATGAGCTGCTAAAAAAAGCCATCCTGTTTGGAAAGCTTCTTTTAGCAGCATAAATTTTTGTTGTTCAATTCGCATTGGTAATTTTGAATTTACCAATTGGTTAAACGTTTTTCGTTTGCCTCTGATACAAATATAGACTTTGGAAAAACCCGAGAGAAGATGAAGTTTTGCACAAAATATTAGTTTTCCACATTGCCAACAAAACCAAATTTTTGTCGTAACAGAAAGCCTCTTTATTTTGCAGAAGCATTTGCCGGGATAAATTTCATCGATATAGAGTTTACACAATGCCTTGTATTTTTTGGCGTAAACCTTTCGCCAGTAAAAACGTGACCCAAATGCGCACCACAATTGTCGCAAAGAATTTCTACCCGGCGGCCGTCATGGTCGGTAACGCGTTTTACTGCTCCCGGTATTTCGTCATCAAAACTTGGCCAGCCACAATGCGATTCGAACTTCGTGTCCGAAGTGTAAAGCGGCGTGTTGCAACGGCGGCAAACGTAAGTCCCGGCTTCTTTCAAATTGGTATATTCCCCGGTAAATGGCCTTTCGGTGCCTTTGTGCAAAATCACATGTTCTTCTTCAGGTGTTAATTTATTGTATTCCATTTTTGGTTTTTGGTTTGTTGATAAGTAAACGCTGATTTTAAGTTTTGAGTTTGAAGGCAGCTTGGTGTTGACTTTGTACTGATAAAAGAAGCATTGAGAGGAAGACGGGAAGTTAGAAAAAACCGGAAGTTGGAAGCAATGCTGTCATTTTGATAATAGGAGGAATCTTCTTTCAACAAGCAATGATTTTTAAGCGGTAAAAGAAGCATGTCGAACTTATCGCTTTGAAGAAGATTTCTCCCTTTGAGTCGAAATGACAACAAAAATCGAAAGGACAACGAAATAAAAACGTACAATCCTACTTCGCAACCACCTGCAAATGATATTCCTGGATCAAAGCCGGGTTTTCGGGCGTTAAAGTAAAGCTGATTTTAAGATTTGCATTTTCGCCTTCCATCATAAAATAACCGCGAAGCTGGTTTTCGGGCACTACTTCTTTTACACTACTAATTTTACCTGCTTTCGCAAAAGCATCTGTGGCTTCTGTTTTTAGTTTATCTGGGAAATAATCTAACCAAAAATTATCGGCAAAAATTGGAATTGATTTTGCATTATCCCAATTTAGCAGCAATTTAACCAACTCGTTTTTACGCTGGTTTAAAATAGCGGAAGCGGGCAGCATACGCGGCTTTACGCCCGAAAGCGACAGTAAAGTATCTAAAGCCTGGTTGTTGATAAGCGCGGTGCGGGCATAAGTTAAGTTGGCAAAAGAAACAATGCCGATGCCATATTCCGGCAAAATATTCCACTGACTGCCGAAACCCGGCAAGCCGCCGGTATGGCCAACGTAAACGCGGTTTTCGCAATCTTTCATCCAACGCAAACCGTAGCAATAGGCCGTTACATTTGGGCAAGGTTTTCCGTTGGGAGTTTTGGCAGTAAAATTTAAGGCGGAAATATCCCAGGGAAACTGCATTTCGCGGACGGAGCTTCTTTTAACAGGTAAAACTTCGGCATCATCCCGCGCTGGCCAGGCCGAAAGGTGCAACGCCATATATTTACCAAAGTCTTCGATTGAAGTGATCAAACCGCCCATCGCGCCATAAGAACCATCGTGCAGCAGCGGTTGCTCCACCCATTTATCGTTCAGCCAGCGGTAGCCATGCGCCAGTTGTTCTTTAGGCACTTTGGCGTATTCCCAGTAAGTATGGTCCATGCCCAAAGGCTTTAAAATGTTTTCGCTGATGTATTGCTCATACGTTTTGCCCGAAACTTTTTTGATGATGTAACCCAAAGTTGCAAAACCGAGGTTGCTGTACTCATAACCTGTTCCAGGATTGGTAGAAAAGGAAACGCCTTTTTTATAGATCGCCAACAATTCCTCATCCGAATCTGCTAACTGACGGTCTCCCCAGGGATTGTCCTCCGGAAAGCCAGCCGAGTGCGTCAACAAGTTTCGGATGGTGATGGGCGCAGCATCTTTGGTTAGGTAATGCGTGTTTTTCATTTCCGGAATGTACAAACTTGCCGGATCGTCCAATTTTAATTTGCCTTCGTCGCGCAATTTCAGGATAGCCATCGCCGTAAAACTTTTGGTCATGGAAGCGATTCGAAAAGCAGATTTTGAAGTGGCGGGTGTTTTAGTATCCAAATCTGTATAACCGATATTGCCGGTATGGACCAGTTTCCCATCCACCACAATACCGTAAACCAGGCCGGGGAAATGGTTTTTCTCCGCATAATCCTTGTACAACTGATCGATGACGGGGAAAGTAGCTTCGATCTTTTTTACGCGGTTTGCATCGGTAAAAACAGCAGGCTGATATTGCTGTGCAAAAGTAGAAAGATTTAGCGCGAATAGAATTACAAGCGGCAGTTTGAAAAGCAAGCGGTTGACCATAAAGGTAAATTTAGGTTTTTCTGTGTTGGGTTGGCGCAGGTTCTGTTAATTTTTTTGATGTTGATCTTAGTCAACCTGCGGCTGCTTGTATTTAACGTTCTTTTTGCTTGAACAAAAAGAACCAAAAATTCAAGGCAAACCCGATCCCTCCGGGCGTTTTGCCGGCCCTACGCTCCGAGGATGGAGACCTGGCGCTTTGATCTGTACGGTGATGAAAAATAGGTGGTAAAAGAAGCATTCATAAAATTAATTAGCCGCAAGAAAGGGAAGTTTACAAGGTAGCCACCCAGGCGCGTGGGGCTGAATGCCGCCCGGAGGCGATCCGGCATTCTTGATTTTTTGGTTCTTTTTGATCAAGCAAAAAGAACGCACAAGAGAAAAACCAATAATTTCAAAGAAGATTTCTCCCTGCGGTCGAAATGACAAAAAACAAAAAATCCCAGCGATTACAGCCAAGATTTCCATATCCAACAAGGCAAAACCTTTATCCTTTTACCTTTCTTCCTTTCAACCCAACTTCGCCAATTCCTCAGCCATCGCAGCACCAATTTCCGCCGGGGATTCAACCACACGAATCCCACATTCCGTCATAATTTTCATCTTTGCCGCGGCCGTATCATCGGCTCCGCCAACAATTGCACCAGCGTGGCCCATGCGGCGTCCCGGAGGCGCAGTTTGTCCGGCAATAAAACCAACAACCGGTTTCGTTCCGTTTGCCTGGATCCAGCGTGCAGCTTCGGCTTCCATACCGCCGCCAATCTCGCCAATCATGATGATGCCGTGCGTTTCCGGGTCGTTCATCAACAATTCGACTGCTTCTTTGGTTGGTGTGCCAATGATCGGGTCGCCGCCGATACCAATTGCCGTCGTGATGCCCAAACCAGCTTTCACCACCTGGTCAACCGCTTCGTAAGTCAACGTACCGGATTTGGAAACCACGCCCACATTGCCTTTTTTAAAGATAAAGCCCGGCATGATGCCAATTTTAGTTTCATCGGCAGTGATAATCCCCGGACAGTTCGGCCCGATCAAACGTGAATCCCTGCCAACTAAATATTCTTTCACCTGGATCATATCCTTGGTCGGGATACCTTCCGTAATGCACACAATCACTTTAATCCCGGCTTCGGCAGCTTCCATAATCGCATCCGCAGCAAAAGCTGGCGGCACGAAAATGATAGAAACATCGGCACCGGTTTGGTCAACAGCATCTTTTACCGTGTTAAAAACCGGACGATCCAAATGCTGCTGCCCGCCTTTGCCCGGTGTTACACCGCCCACCAGTTGGGTTCCGTATTCAATCATTTGCGAAGCATGGTACGTGCCTTCATTGCCGGTAAAACCCTGCACAATAACTTTAGAATCTTTATTTACGAGAACGCTCATGGTAATTTTCTTTATTAAGGCAAAGCTAATTTTTTTTGGCAAAAGCAGATAATCGGATTACGCCTAATTTTCGGCATGCTTCTTTTACCGTCCTAAATTCAGTGTTTTACAATCCAGCCTTTCCAGCTCCCCGCTCTTTTCAATTTTGCAACTTCCACGCTCTTTTTTAAAAAAATTTGGGCGTTACCGGCCGCTGAAGGGCGTGCCGGTCGGGCTTTCCGCTACAAGTCCTCGCTCGTGCCTCGCTGTGGGCTTTCCGCTGCAATCCCTAACGCGGCAAAGCGGCTACCTGGCAAGCGCACATCTACCTAAAAAACACCTATAAAAGAAGCATCACCCAATCGCTTTCAAATACTTCGCTTCATCAAATTCTTTCTCGCTTTTGGCAATCACAATAGTGGCAATCCCGTTTCCAATCATGTTGGTAATCGCCCGTGCTTCCGACATAAACCTGTCCATGCCCAGCAAAATTGCAATGCCTTCCACCGGAATTACTTTTATCGCCGCCAACGTAGAACTCAGCACAATAAACCCGCTTCCGGTTACGCCAGCCGCACCTTTAGAAGTAACCATCAAAATACCAATAATCGTCAATTGCTGCGCCAGCGAAAGATCAATATGAAAAACCTGCGCCAAAAAAACCACGCTCATCGACAAATAAATCGTAGTGCCATCCAAATTAAAAGAATAACCTGTCGGGATCACCAAACCAACAACCGGCTTGGCGCAACCAAATTGTTCCATTTTCAACATCATGCTCGGCAGCACAGATTCGGAAGAGGAAGTACCCAAAACAATCAAAATTTCTGCACGGATAAACTTTAAATATTGCCACAAACTGAATTTATAAACTCGGCAGATTATATTCAAAACCACAAAAATAAATAGGATCATGGTGAGGTAAACGCAAACCATCAGCTTCGCCATTGGCAGCAAAGCACTGATGCCGTAAGTGCCAACCGTAAAAGCCATGCCGCCAAAAGCACCAAGCGGTGCAAGTTTCATCACCACTTTCATAATGTTGAAAAACACTTTGGACAACTTATCCAACCCGCGCAAAATCGAACTGCCTTCACCGCCCATCTTATTCAAACCATAACCAAAAAGGATGGCAAAAAATAGGATTTGCAAAATATCACCCTGCGCAAAAGCTTCGATAATATTATGCGGAACAATGTGCGTAATAAATTCGCCCCATTTCATCTCCGCCGCTGCTTTTTGGTAAACTGCAATTTTGCTTAAATCAGTTGGAATTTTCGATACAAATCCATTTCCCGGTTTAATAAGGTGTGCAACCAAAACACCAATCAGCAGCGCAAACGTGGTAACCAGCTCAAAATACAACAATGCTTTGCCGCCCACGCGGCCAACTTTTTTCATGTCGCCCATGCCAGCAATGCCCAAAACGATGGTCAAAAAAATGATCGGCGCGATCAGCATATTGATCAGGCTGATAAAAACAGCACTGATCAATTTGGCAGTTGTGGCAAAACCGGGAAATAAAAAGCCGACTAACGCGCCGGCCAAAATTGCTGCAATAACCTGGAAAGTGAGGTTGGAAAAAATTTTTTTCATGATAGATCTGCCGCAAACGTTGCGTAAGATACTATCTTTTGCTGATTTTATTGCCGGTAACTTGCCTTTGCCGGTCGCATTTAAAGCGGTTGATGGTTTCGCTTCTTAATAACAAATGTTTGGTGCTTCGGCCTTGCACGCGTTTTCGCCAGCGTTTAAAACTTTGTGGTTTCATTTCGCGACGCATCAATTCAATTACTTCCGGTTCTTTTAGGTTGAATTGGAAATCTATGGCTTCAAATGGCGTGCGGTCTTCCCAAGCCATTTCGATGATCCGGTCGGTGTCTATTTGGTTAAATGTTTTGGTGGTTGGCATGAGGGATAAACCAAAATTTATTTGTTCTGGTTTTAATTGAAGCAAGATTTAGTGTGATAAAAACAGTATGCGGCTATTCGCCTGCCAGTAAAATTTCAAATAATTCATTTGTTGAAATAAATTTGTTCCAGCTTTTTTGTTAATCCATTTATTAGCACTTTGTCGCCCGTCCATAGTTTTGCTTCCAAATGTTCTGTCAAAGCAATAAATTCCGTATCATCAATATCAACATCAGCAGTCAATACTTTTGATTTCAAATAAATTTCCACGGGAACTAATTGTATATTAATAAACTTAATTTGATATATAGTAGTTGATATTAAATCTGACAATTCAAAATCAGACAACGAAGTTAACTTTTTAAGCTTGTTTCGATGTTTTTCAATCTCAAATACAAGTTCTTCTGTTGTATAAAAACTCAGTTTTGATCCTGGATTAAGGAGAATTGTTGCAATGCGACTGTTGGAATTTAAAAGGGCACTAAATACAATATTGCTGTCTACAACAATCTTCACAAACCTAATTTTGATTCAGTTTTAGCCCACCTGCCTTTTTTAACTTCTTTGACCAGATCGTCAACCTGTTGCTGGCTCACTTTAAATTTACTGGTCAATTCTAAGTATCTCCCATAATTTGCCAAATCTTGTAAGATTTCTTCATTAATTGTAGGAGATAATCTAATTATCACTTCATCTTTTGTTCTTTCAATTATCATAACCAAAGTATTAAATATCAATATAAAGATAGCTTATTCTTCCCCAACTTTCGCAATCCCGCCCGGATTAAACTGCAAATCATAAAGCCATTTTTAGAAGCCGTTTAGTTTGAGCCGTTCCTAGTGCAGGCCCATTTATTTGATCTCGACATGGTTTAAAACAATAAAATTATTGCTCAGGCGAAAAAATTATGATGCAGTATTTCAGCTTCTTAAGCCAAAGCCCACTCCGGCCTTTCGTAATGGCAAGTGTATCCGTAAGGGTTTTTTTGCAAGTAATCCTGGTGCTCTTTTTCAGCATTCCAAAAATCACCTGCCGGCACAACTTCTGTAACGATTTTTCCCGGCCATTTGCCCGAAGCTTCCATATCTGCAATCAAGGCTTTAGCAGTTTCATGTTGCGTTTCATCCAAATAAAAAATGGCAGAACGATAAGACATGCCAACATCATTTCCCTGCCGGTTACGCGTTGTGGGGTTATGGATCTGGAAAAAATATTCCAGTAATTTACGGTAAGACAATTTTGCCGGATCAAACACAATCTCAATCCCTTCCGCATGTGTCCCATGGTTGCGGTATGTTGCATTAGGCACATCTCCACCTGTATATCCTACCACCGTTGAGATAACGCCGGGATGATGCCTAAACAATTCTTCCACGCCCCAAAAACACCCGCCGGCTAAAATGGCTTTTTCAGTATTCATATAAATTATTTTTTGTTGATTTTATTTTAAAAAGACAAAACACATAGCTAACCGATATAGTTTTTGCGGCGAAACATGGAATTGTAAAATGCTTCTTTTACCGATGTTTTTTTAGCCAACCTTGGCAATTCCAATCGAATTAAACTGCAAATCGTACAAGCGTTTGTAAAAACCGTTTAGTTTGAGCAATTCCTGGTGCGTACCCATTTCTTTGATTTCGCCATGGTCTAAAACGATAATTTTATCAGCGTTTTGAATGGTGGATAAACGGTGCGCAATCACAATCGAAGTTCGGCCTTTCATCAGCTTAAAAATCGCTTCCTGGATCAGTTCTTCCGTTTCGGTGTCGATGGAGGCCGTTGCTTCATCCAAAACCAAAATCTTGGGATCATAAACCAAAGCTCGAATAAAAGAGATCAACTGCGCCTGGCCGGCCGAAAGTGTTGATCCGCGTTCCATCACTTCATAATCATAACCGCCGGGCAAACGCATGATAAAATCGTGCGCGCCTACTTCTTTTGCAGCACTAATTATTTTTTCTCTGCTGATACTTGGATTATTCAGGCTGATGTTATTGGCAATCGTATCCGAAAACAAAAACACGTCCTGGATAACCGTTGCAATCTGCGAACGCAAAAATCCCAGTTCGTAATCCTGGATATTTACGCCATCAACCTTGACCGTTCCTTTGCTGACCTCGTAAAAGCGATTTAAAATATTAATGGTGGATGATTTTCCGGCTCCGGTTGCACCAACCAAAGCCAAGGTTTCGCCAGGGTTTACATGGAACGATACATCTTTTAGCACATAATTTTCATCATTGTAAGCAAACCAAATGTGGTCGAAATCTATGGCACCTTGAATAGTTTTTGGTGTTAAAGTTCCGTTGTTCACCGTTTTTTCATCGGTATCCAAAACCTTAAAAATACGATCAGCACCAACCATGCCCATTTGCAGCGTGTTAAATTTATCGGCCAGTTCGCGTATCGGCCTGAAAACCATATTAATATACAAGATAAACGCCGTAATGGTTCCGGGAGAAACATGCAGCGGATCAGCCAGAATCCGTTTGGAACCGTACCAAACCAGCAAGCCAAGCGACATGGCCGAAATGATTTCCACCACCGGATAAAAAATAGAATAATACCAGTTGGACTGGATATTAGCATCGCGGTATTTCTGGTTCACGGCCACAAACTTCCGCATTTCCTGATCTTCCCGCGCGAAATAATGGATCACACTCATACCCGAAATATGCTCCTGCAAAAAAGTATTTAAGTGAGAAACCTGCGTGCGCACCTCCTGAAAAGAAGTTTTAATCGCTTCTTTAAACCAATAAGTTGCCAGCATTAAAACCGGCATCGGGATCAGCGTAATCAGCGTCAGCCGCCAATCGGTGTAAAGCATGATCCCGATGAGCGCAATCAGTTGCAGCATATCGCCGATGATCGAAATCAAGCCTTCCGAAAAAATATCGGCAATGGTTTCCAGATCAGAAACCGAACGCGTGATCAACACACCAATCGGCGTATGGTCAAAATATTTTAAGCGGAGTTGTGTGATGTGGTTGAAAACGTCCGTCCGCAAGTTCAAAATAACCGACTGCCCAAGCGCGTTGGTGAGGTAGGTTTGAAAATATTGCACGGCCGACTGCAAAACCAGCAGGCCAAACATCAGCAACGACATGTTGAGCAAGCCATTAAAATCAGCTTTCAGGATGTATTTATCCACCGTAACCTGAATAAGATACGGCCTGATCGGCGAAAGTGCCGCCATCAAAACCGTCAGAAAAGCTGCCCACAAAAACTGTTTGCGGTATGGCCGCACGTATTGCAGCACCCTGCCTAATAATTTTGTATCGAAAGCTTTACCGGTTACTGCCGCCATTTTTAGAGTTTGAGGTTTAAGGTTAATTCTTGCTTTATTATTTTGTTTTAGGTTGAAGGAATATATGGATATTTCACTTGCGTAAGGTACAAACCGCAGGCCGGAACCGAAACGCCGGCATTGCTTCTGTCCTTACTTTCAATAATTTTACGGACGGCTTCGGGTTCGATTTCTTTTTTTCCTACGGCGATCAGCGTGCCCACAATTGCCCGGACCATGTTCCGTAAAAAACGATCGGCAGCAATGTAAAAAACCAAACTGCCATCTTCTCTTTGCTGCCACAATGCTTCTTTTATCGCACAAAAATTAGTCTTCACCTGGGTATTGCTTTTGCTGAAACAACTAAAATCCTGATATTCTTTGATGATGTTTGCAGCCTGATTCATCAAACCCAAATCCGGAAAATCACGCAGTTGCCAGCTGTAATTTTGTTTAAAAGGGTCTTTACCGAAATGAACATGGTATTCGTAAGCCCGCCATGTGGCATCAAAACGGGCATGGGCGTCCGCAGCAACCGGAATGATATTTTTTACGGAAATATCTTTTGGAAGGATAGCATTTAAGGAGGCTTTAAGTTGGTGGTTGATGGTTGATGGTTTATAGTTCGCTTCCCGCACCTCAAACTTCGCACCTTCTAAATCAAAATGTACAAACAATTGCCTGGCATGTACGCCGGTATCCGTACGGCCGCAACCAACGGTTTCCACAGGTTGCCGAAGCAAGGTTTGCAAAGCTTTATTAAAAACTTCCTGCACGCTCAGCGCATTCTGCTGAGTTTGCCAGCCATGATATTTGGTGCCGTCAAAAGCCAGTTCTGCAAAAAATCTTTGTTTCCCCTCCACTTTTGCAAAGGTAACAAAAGCTGAAAAGCCTTCTCCGCAGAAATTATTTTAAAAGTATTTTATCTTTGCGATGCTTCTTTTAGCACTATAAAAATGATACAACGCATACAGAGCATCTATTTGCTGGCAGCCAGTTTGGTTTTGTTCGCACTTTTTCTTTTTCCGGTGATCAATAACCTGATTCTCAACGGCCATGCCGACAGCATTATGGTGACCGGCGTTTACGAAGTGATCAATGGCGTGCGCACCAAAACGGCCTCCTTAATTTGGTTGAGTATGGCAACCGTTATTGCGGCTTTGCTTCCTTTAGCAGGTGTTTTCTTGTATAAAGACCGGAAACGGCAATCGGCATACTGCTACATTGTTGTGGTGCTGATCATCGGCTACAGCTTTTATCTCACCGAAACCGTAAAGCCCATTGCCGGCGATATTACACTGCGTACCGAGAATTACGGACTGGGCATGATCCTGCCCTCGCTGGCCATTGTGCTTGTTTTTTTTGCCATTCGGGGAATTAATAAAGATGAAAAATTGGTGCGTTCTGCGGAGCGGTTGCGGTAAAAGAAGTACAATTGCACCTTATTTTCGAGCTATAGCAATACTTTTTTTGGCAAACTAAATTTTTCTACAACCCCGAGTAATAATCATAGCCCTGCTCGGCCCAGTAATCCCGAGGACGCTGGTTGCTAAAGGTAATTTTTCCAATCCTTTTCAAATTTTTGATACCATATTTTACCGGAATAATCAAACGGAGCGGCGCGCCATGTTCCAATGCAATCGGCTGGCCGTTCATTTCGTAAGCCAGCAAAGTTTGCGGATGCAGGGCACCTTCGCTTTCCAAACCCACATAATATTCCCCGTTTGGCGTTTCCATACCAACATAAGGCATTTTTGCTTGTTCGTTTAATTTAAAATGTTCAACAAAATCTGCAAACTTTACGCCGCCCCAATATTGGATCTGATCCCAGCCTTCCACACATTTGAAATCGAAAACAAGCTCTGTTTTGGGCAAAGCTTTTATATCGGCCATCGTAACTTTTAAAACATCGCCCTTGCTTTTTACAACGGCCAATTGCCAGTTTTCTGGTTTAAAACCTTGGTCATCAATCCCGATATCACTGTTTACGCGTACGTTTTTTGCCGCCATCGATTTTGGATAAGTTTTAACTTCGTGGTTGTTGCTGTAAAATTTTCGGAAAAAAAGTTCAGTTTTATTTAAAGCACGGCGCAAGGGTTTTCGTGCCCCGGCGGTGATACCTTCTGGTTCCATTGGCGAATTGTACAACCATTTCCAGCCGCCAAATGCAGCTCCGCCCAGAACAAAAAAAGTGGAAAACGAGATAAAATTGCGCCGCTTGATCTTTTGTTCAACCGTCAGTTCCTTGTTGGTTTCTTCGTTTTGGTTGGAAGGAGTTTCCATATAAATATGTTTAATGACTTGTTTAAATTTTGTTCAGCCTGTTTTTCATGCTTCTTTTATGCCATCAAAATCTTTAAAATTTTTTGGCTAAAGCCTGTTGTTTGTTGTTTTTATCCACGGCTTGAAAGCCGTGGCAATTGAAGGTTTATTAATTTATAAAGGGTTGACAGAAGGCTTAATACCATCTTTTAACGGCAAATTTCCCTGTTTAGCATCCGGTTTTTCTATCACTTCAAAACCCGAAACTACCGACCTGAAATTGTTCCATCCCGCCAAAACAACTTGTACAACATGGATGATAAAAAACAAAACATAGCCAATAGTCAAAGCAAAATGTAATATCCGGGCAAAATCATAGCCGCCGCAAAGCCAGCACAACCAGTAAAATTGCACGGGTTTATAAATAGCCAATCCGGTAACAACGGAACCAAAACCCATCACGATAATAGCCGTGTAAGCAATGCGTTGCGCAGCGTTGTATTTGTTTTGCGGCGGGGCAGTTTTACGGATATGCAGATCGTGCAACACCACCAGCCATGCTTCTTTAAAAGAATTTTTTTGCGGGACTAATTCCCGCCAGGAACCAGAAATTATAGTGTAGGCAAAGTATAAAATACCATTCAGCGTAAAAAACCACATAAACAAAAAATGAAAAGCCATGCCCTCAGATAAACGTTGCGGAATGTGGAGCAAATTGTAAAACCATTCGGGGAAAAAGTGGACAAACTTGTGGCCAAACAACGTGATGGAATAAGTATCGCTTGCCCAATAAATTAGCAGGCCGCTCCAAATCATGACGGTTAGTATCGGGAAATTGACCCAGTGCGTCCACCGCATCAGTATAGAATGTTTTTCTTTGATAACTTTCATAGTTTACAATCCAATTTTACCGGCTTTTTATTTTTTATTTTTTAGGTTGAATTTGTGCTGATGCTGTTTTTAGCACACCAAAATTGGTATGCTAAAAACAGCATCATTAAAATACAAAGTTTTATTAATTAGAAGCATTAACATTTTTTGATTGAACCATTGCATTCGAAGTATTTAAACCTGATTTAGCAGCTGTCAAAATTTGGCCGTTGCTGTTATCTTGCAAAAAAGCAATCACTTCCAAACTTTGATTATTTAAGGTTGAAGGAATAGCAATATTTGTAGTTCCGCTGTTTTTTCCGTCTAAATCAATGGTTTGCAAACTGCGTACAATTTGAACATGTGCTAAAGTGCGTCCGCCGTTTTCTCCTGCTTTTACGTTTGTTGTTGCTGATTTTTGGACTAAAGCTAATAAAAGTGAAACATTGTTTGTTGCTCCTGCAATAGCATAATGCAAGTCAACCTTGTCGTTATCAAACTTTACATTATTAAAAGTTAAAGTTGCAGGAAAAGTTTTTTGCAAACTGCTTTTAATGGCATTTCTTAAAGTTCCTTCTTCTGACCCGATAAATTCTTTCCGCCCATTCACCACAATTTGCGGCGTATAAACCGATTGCAAGTTCAGCCATTGGGCATATTGGTTTTGCCTTTTAGAATAAGCCGCGCTGCTGAAAACATCTTTCCAGCCCAAACGATTCCAATAATCAACATGAAAAGCAAGGATGTAAACCGGCAAATTGTTGCTTTCTTTCTGGATCTTTTCCACCAGTTCATCTGCTGGCGGGCAACTGGAACAACCTTGGGAAGTAAACAGTTCAACCACTGCAAAACCTTTTGTTGGATTATTTTTTAATTTGATTTTATATTGATCAGCGGAAACGATCCAGGAAATGATGCCAACCGTTGCAAGGCATCCGGCCAAGATGAATAACTTTATTGCTTTCATTGCTTTTGTTTAACCTTTTGTCGTTTAACTAATTAAATCCTTACAATAAATTTAAAAAAAAATGTAAGGATTGAAACAGCCGCACGACTAAGCATTTAAAATTCGCGCCATACTGTTTTTATCCATATAAATTTTAATGATGCCAGCCGATAAGACCACGATACCAAACCTGCCCGATGCTTCGCAAATCAACCCGCACAATTGGGTTGTTTTGTATGCTGATTATCTGTTTACTTACGCCATAACCCGGTTGAACGATGAAGAGTTGGCTAAAGATTTGGTACAGGAAACTTTTTTGGCTGCGCTGGAAAAGGTGGCGCAATTTAAAGGCAACAGTTCTGAACGGACGTGGCTGACCGCTATTTTAAAAAATAAAGTGGTTGATGTTTACCGGAAAAACTCGTCTGGCCTCAGCAAAAAAAGTAACGTAAAAGAAGCACAAGAGCAGCAGGATTTTTTTAACCCGGAAGACGGACATTGGAACGAGGCGCATTACCCGCAAGAATTTGGCACAGAACAGGATTCGGTTTTAAACAAAGAGTTTAACCAAATCTTGCAAAATTGTATGCAGAAACTTCCGGTGCTTTGGCTTTCGGTTTTTACCATGAAACATATGGATGACGAACCGACCGAATTGATTTGTACCGAATTGAAAGTTTCTGCTGCAAACTTTTGGGTGATCATCCATCGCACAAAATTGAACTTGCGGGCCTGCCTTCAAAAAAATTGGGTTTAAAAAGATTTACAACTATGGAAGAACTAAACAAAAATGAGATCAGAAAAATTGCCTACAATTGCAAACAAGCTACTTTTTTGATTGAAAAAAAACAGCTTACAACTTTGACAATTAGGGAAAAACTGGAGTTGAAAATCCATTTGGCCGGTTGTTCTGTTTGCCGCACTTTCCAGCAGCAAAGTATTGTGATCAATCAAATGGTAAAAGGTTTGTTTCATTCTTCTCAACCCAAAGAAATTAAGTTAGATGAAACTTTTAAAAATGAATTGCAGGAACGCATTGAAGAACAATTGGATAAAAATTAAATTTGCAAGGTTGATAACTTGGCCAAAACGAAATTTTGAAATCAAAAATAGTTTTTAAAATTCTATTTAACCTAATGCTTCTTTTATCGCTTGAAAAACAGCAAGTTTTTTTGTTTTTTACAGTTTCATTTCAACTGTTCTTATCAAGTATTTTTTGTATTGACTTGTGAACTTTATCACTTTAAAATCATAATAGGATTGTTATTTGAAGTAACAGAAATTATTCTTACTTTTGCAGCAGATTTAGCAATGTAGCTAAGTTCGTTATTTACATCATGAACCCATTTATTGAACTGGGAATCCGTCATGATATTGTTAATGCCATCTCTGATTTAGGATTTGAAAATCCTACACCAATCCAGGAACAATCAATCCCGGTTTTGTTAACAGGCAGCAACGATTTTGTCGGATTAGCCCAAACAGGGACCGGAAAAACCGCCGCCTTCGGACTGCCGTTATTAGAACTGATTGACTTTGATCAGAACAAGCCTCAAGCTTTGATACTTTGCCCAACCCGCGAGTTGTGCCTGCAAATTACAAGCGACATTAAAAGTTACTCCAAAAACATGTCCAACGTTAAAGTTGTGGCTGTTTACGGTGGTTCCAGCATCATGGATCAGCTCCGCGAAATTAAACGCGGCGTGCAGATTGTTGTTGCAACTCCCGGACGTATGCTGGATATTATTGGCCGTAAAGCCATTGATTTTTCAGCAATCCAATACGTTGTTTTGGATGAAGCCGACGAAATGTTGAACATGGGCTTCCAGGAAGACATTAACGAAATCCTGTCCACCACCCCTGAAGAGAAAAAAACCTGGCTGTTCTCGGCCACGATGCCGGTTGAAGTGCGCCGCATCGCTAAAAATTACATGACCGATCCTTTTGAGCTTACCATGGGCACAAAAAATACGGGAAATGTGAACATTGAGCACGAATATTATGTAGTGAAAGCACGCGAGAAATACGCCGCTTTTAAACGTATTGTTGATTTTAACCCGGAAATTTTTGGTATCGTTTTTTGCCGTACCAAAATTGAAACGCAGGAAATTGCCGAATCTTTGATCAAAGACGGTTACAATGCAGATTCTTTGCACGGAGATTTATCACAACAACAACGCGACAAGGTGATGAAACGTTACCGCGACCGCAGTTTGCAATTGCTGATTGCGACAGATGTTGCAGCCCGCGGTATTGACGTTAGCGATGTTACGCACGTAATCAATTACTCTTTGCCGGATGAAATTGAGAACTATACGCACCGTAGCGGCCGTACAGGCCGTGCTGGCAAAACTGGTATCTCTATTGCTATCATCAACGGAAAAGAAATTGGCAAAATACGCCAAATAGAACGTGTGCTGGGCAAAAAATTTGTGAAAGCAGAAATCCCGACCGGTTTTGATGTTTGCGAAAAACAATTGTTTGGTTTGGTACACAAAGTGCATAACGTAGCGGTAAACGATCAACAAATTGATCAATACATCCCGCGCATTATGGAAGAGTTTAAAGAACTGAGCAAGGAAGATATCATCAAACGTTTCGCTTCTTTAGAGTTTAACCGTTTCCTAGACTATTACAAAAATGCACCAGATTTGAATGCTTCGGCTGATGAATCTCGTGTACGTGAAGGTGGCGAACGCGCTCCAAGAAACGGAAACGGCGTAAGCCCGGATTATACTCGTTTGTTTATCAACTTAGGTTCGGTAGATAATTTTACCCGCGGAGATTTGTTGGGCTACATTTGTAACACCAGCAAAATCAACGGCCGTGGCGTTGGCAAGATCGATGTAAAAGGTGTGTATTCTTTCTTTGAAGTGCCAAACGCTGAAGCACAACAGGTAATTGATGCTTTTAAAGAAGCCAGTTTTCAAGGCCGCGAAGTTCGGATTGAACTTTCAGGTGCTGCAGAAGGTAGTGAAAGCCGTGGCGAAAGATCTTCCGGTGGTGCGTATCAAAGACGCGAAGGCGGAAGCCGTGAACGACGTGATGGCGGCCGCGAACGCAGCTATAGTGGCAGCGGAAGTGGTGCAAGCAGTGGTGGTTTTCGTGATTTTTCGGGCAAAAGCCGCGAAGATCGTGGCGAACGCCGCAGAAGGTTTTAAAAACGATACTGTTTTTAGCACATAGTTTTTTAGTTTTAGTTTAGTTGAAAAGAGCTTTCGGAAATATCCGAAGGCTTTTTTGTTTAACGAAAAAACCGGACAGCAGTAGAATCAGGATAAATCAAAGTCATGCTTTTATCCGTCAAATTTTTCACCACAAATTTGGTGTAAGGCTGACTTCCCTCATACGAAGTGAAAAGGGAATCACCTTTTACAAAATAGTTTTCGGCAATTGGTTCGCCTTCATCCAAAACAAACTCTTTTGCGGTAATTTTCAAATTGGTTTTCTGGTCCTGCGAATGCCATTTGCCCAAAAATTTGGCTTTTCCGGTTGATGGATTACAAGCAGAAATCACTACCACACCAACTGCAACTACAACCAGGATTAAGTAAGTTTTCTTCATATCTACAACGTTGTAAATCTAATTTTTTTAGCAAAAAGCAATACTTCTTTTATCAACATAAATTCTTTAAACACAAAAATGCCCGAAGTTTTTCCGGGCATTTTTTATTTCAAAACAATAAAAATTATTTTGCAGGAGCGTCTTTCAATTTTGCTTTTGCAACATAAACCTTTGCACCTTTTTTATTTACATAATAGTATTTAGAATTTTTATTGATGTAGATAATTTCTCCACCCGGGGCAACTTTACCTTTATATACTTTATCAGCAACGGCTGATACACCTTTTACAGCCAGTTCTGCCGTTTTGTTGCCAACTTTGTTGATAGCTGTCCCAACTTTTCCTTTTCCGGTGTTTTGTGCAAATGATTGAACGCTAAATAATATAGCGGCTGAGAATAATAAAACTTTGATCTTTTTCATGATTTTAATTTAAGTGATGTGTACGTTAACTCAATTTTTCTGCCAATTTTTTCATTTCAAATATAGGATTACTTTTTTGATATAAAATAGCATAAACTGCCTCGCTAATTGGCATGGCAACCTGGTATTTTTTGTTCACTTCATGCAAGCAGTTGGCAGCATAATAACCTTCGGCAATCATGTTCATTTCCAGCTGCGCCGAGTTTACGGTGTAGCCTTTGCCAATCATGTTGCCAAATGTGCGGTTTCGGCTGAACTGTGAATAACCGGTCACGAGCAAATCGCCCAAATAAGCAGATTCATTAATATCGCGGTTGATCGGATGAACGGCATCTACAAAACGTTTAATCTCGCGTATTGCATTGGAAATCAACACCGCCTGAAAATTATCACCATAACCAATACCATGGCAGATACCGCTGGCAATGGCATAAATATTTTTGAGGACGGCCGCATATTCCGTCCCGTAAATATCATCCGAAATATTGGTTTTGATATATCTTGTGTTGAAATAACAAGCCAAATCAGCAGCCAGTTTTTTATCCTGGGAAGCCAAAGTCAGATATGACAATTTTTCCAGCGCCACTTCCTCGGCATGGCATGGGCCGCTCAAAACCAGGAAATTATCCAACGAAAAATGATAATGCTGATGGATAAAATCGCCCACGATCTGGTTTTCATCCGGCACAATCCCTTTGATGGCCGAAATGATTTTTTTGCCGGTAAAAGAAGCATCGGTGATCCCAACCAAAGCATCTTTTAAAAATGCAGCCGGCACGTTCAGGATAATCACATCTGCTTTCGCCACAGTTTCTACAATTTCGGTCGAAATATTTTCAGGCTTCACACAAATCTCTACAGAACTCAAGTATTTTGGGTTGTGCCGAAACTTGCGGATATGCTGCAAAGTTTCTTCGCTCCGCATCCACCAAAAAATTTCTTTCGGAACGGTGTTATCCGTCAGCATTTTTACAATGGCCGTAGCCCAGCTGCCGCCGCCGATCACCGCAATTTTTAATTTATTTTCATCCATCAAGTGCTGGTTTCCAGTTTATTTATAGTATTGCAAATAAAAGGAATTTAATAAAATCAATTTTTGGTAAATGCGGAAGAAGTTGGATGCTTCTTTTATCAACCTTTTTTTGGTATGGCCATCCACATGACATGTTTATGAAAATGCCTTATTTCGTAAAAACACCGGCTTTGTTAAAGTGGTTTTATCCGGGCTTAACCTGGCACAAAAGCCGGGCAGAAAAGACGATTTATTTAACTTTTGATGACGGCCCGATCCCGGAAGTTACGCCTTTTGTCTTAAAAACTTTAGATCAATTCAAAGCCAAAGCCACGTTTTTTTGTATTGGTGATAATATACAAAAACATCCAAATATTTTTGAACGGGTTAAAGCTGGCGGACATGCCATCGGAAACCACACTTTTAACCATTTGCGCGGCTGGGATACGCCGGATGAAGTTTATCTGCAAAACACAAAAAAATGCCAGGAGCTGATCAAAGCAAAACTTTTCCGGCCGCCGTATGGCCGTGCCAAAAAATCGCAATTTGCTGTTTTGAAAAAGCAATACGAAGTGGTGATGTGGGATGTTTTAAGCGGAGATTTCGACACAAATTTATCGCCCCAAAAATGCTACCAAAATGTGGTGGATAAAAGCAGCAACGGCTCGATTATCGTTTTTCATGATAGCTTAAAAGCTTGGCCGAGATTGCAATATGTGCTGCCAAAAGCGTTGGGATATTGGCAGCAGCAAGCATACGCTTTTAAAAGTTTGTAATGGTTTTGCTGAGTAAATTTTTGCCGATAAAAGAAGTATGGATAATTATTGGAGGAAATTCGAAATCTACAGCTCGAAGATTAGGGTTACAAACCCGCGACTAGTGAACTTGTTAGATTGCATATTTCAACCAATAGGTAAGTTATCGATTCAATAACTATTGAAAAAACTGATAATAAATAAGCTTATGGAATATATTGAAGAGTTTGATGATGTGTATTTTACGGGAAAAGGATTCATTGAAAGCGGAAAAAAAATTGGTATTTGGAGTTATTATTACGAAACTGGTGAATTGAAGCAGGAAATAGAATATCAAAATGGCGTTGAGAATGGAAAATTTAAACTATATCATGAGAATGGTGTAATAGTATAGGAAGGCGACCTTATTAAAGGCAAACATGAAGGTTTATGGAAAGAATATTATGAGAATGGACAAATAAAAGAAGAAGTTAAATATATTAATAATGAGGGCTCCTATGTAAACTTCTGGGATCACAATGGTAACCAACTTCTAAAAAATGGCACCGGTAAGAAGATTGAGAAATACGGAGCTTGGGGTGGAGATGTTTACGAACAGTATTATAACGAAGGGAAGTTTATAAAAGAAATTAAAATACAAGGCTATACATATTTAGGCTTTACTCCCAAAGAAAAGGAAGATTGATTCTACTGGCCGTAAATTGTAATCCCATCCTTCAAGCTATGGATTTTTAAATCCATTAACATACTTCTTTTACCACCTAGTTTTAGTAAACACCAAAGTAAATTTAATCGCTGTCAGTCACGTTTGCAACTCCGTCCTTCGAGCTTGAGATTTCTAATCCCGCTTAAACATACACCATCACAAACTAAGTAGAAAATTTACATTTAAGTTGAGGCAAAAACCCAGTTGTTCCCTTACTCCACGTCAATCAAAATCGCAAAAACCGATACTTCTTTTACCTGTTATTTTTGTAGATTCGCCTCAAACTGTGAGGGTTTTAATTATTAACCACCTAATAAAATCAATAAAATGGCTTTTGATTTAAATATGATTCAGCAGGTTTACAACCGCTACGGCAGCCGTATCGAGGCCGCCCGTAAAGCAGTTGGAAAACCGTTAACGCTTACTGAAAAAATCCTGTATTCACACCTTTCTGCCGGTGATCCTTCCCGCGAATTATTGCGTGGTGTTGATTACGTAGATTTTGCACCAGACCGTGTAGCTATGCAGGATGCTACGGCGCAAATGGCTCTTTTGCAGTTTATGCAAGCCGGCCGGCCGCAAGTTGCTGTACCTTCTACCGTACATTGTGATCACCTGATCCAGGCAAAAATTGGTGCCGAGGAAGATTTGGATACTGCCAAAAACCAGAACAAAGAAGTTTACGATTTCCTTTCTTCAGTTTCTAATAAATATGGCATCGGATTTTGGAAACCCGGAGCTGGAATTATCCACCAAGTGGTACTGGAAAATTATGCTTTTCCGGGCGGGATGATGATCGGAACAGATTCGCACACGCCAAATGCCGGTGGTTTGGGCATGATTGCGATTGGTGTTGGCGGTGCTGATGCCTGCGATGTAATGGCCGGATTGCCCTGGGAACTAAAATTCCCGAAATTAATTGGTGTTAAGTTAATCGGAAAACTTTCCGGCTGGGTTTCTGCCAAAGATGTAATTTTGAAAGTTGCCGGAATCCTGACTGTTAACGGTGGAACCGGAGCCATTGTAGAATATTTTGGCCCGGGTGCACGTTCCATTTCTGCAACCGGAAAAGGTACGATCTGTAATATGGGTGCCGAAATTGGTGCCACCACTTCTATTTTTGGTTATGATGAAAAATCAGAAGCGTATTTACAAGGAACCGAACGTGCTGCCATTGCAGAATTGGCCAATGCCATCAAAGAACATTTAACCGGCGATGAAGAAGTTTATGCTAACCCGGAAGCTTATTTTGACCAGGTAATTGAAATTAACCTTTCTGAACTGGAGCCTTACGTCAACGGCCCGTTCACGCCGGATTTGGCTTGGCCGATTTCTAAATTTGCCGATGCCGTTCGGGAAAACCAATGGCCAACTACTTTGGAAGTTGGTTTGATTGGTTCCTGCACCAATTCTTCTTATGAGGACATTACACGTGCAGCTTCTATCGCTACGCAAGCCATCAACAAAGGCTTAAAAACGAAAGCTGAGTTTACGGTTACGCCGGGATCAGAATTGGTGCGATATACCGTGAACCGCGATGGTTATTTAAATACTTTTGAAAATATTGGCGGCGTAGTTTTGGCAAATGCCTGCGGACCTTGTATCGGCCAGTGGGCACGTCATACCAATGATCCAACGCGTAAAAACTCGATCATTACTTCATTTAACCGGAACTTTGCCAAACGCCAGGATGGTAATCCGAACACACATGCTTTTGTAGCTTCCCCGGAAATTGTTACGGCGTTTGCAATTGCCGGCGACCTGACTTTCAACCCTTTAACCGATACTTTAACCAACGAAAGCGGCCAGCAAGTGATGCTGGACGAGCCGCAAGGTATTGAAATGCCGATCAAAGGTTTTGCGGTAGAAGATGCCGGTTATCAGGCTCCTGCGATTGACGGCAGTACGGTTGAAGTGAAAGTTCGTCCGGATTCTGACCGTTTGCAATTGCTTGATCCGTTTAAAGCTTGGGAAGGTACCGATCTTTTGGGTTTGAAATTAC
The DNA here is from genome assembly GCA_964236465.1 of uncultured Sphingobacteriaceae bacterium. Classification (GTDB taxonomy): domain Bacteria; phylum Bacteroidota; class Bacteroidia; order Sphingobacteriales; family Sphingobacteriaceae; genus Mucilaginibacter_A. Next base: position 25,638 of record CAXSBZ010000004.1, read on the forward strand.
TGATTAAAGCTAAAGGAAAATGTACAACTGACCATATTTCGATGGCTGGCCCCTGGTTAAAATATCGTGGCCACTTGGATAATATTTCCAACAATATGCTGATTGGCGCAATCAATTTTTTCAACCTGAAATCTGATACCGTAAAAAACGAACTGACCGGCGAATATGGCCCGGTTCCGGCAACGCAACGGGCTTATAAAGCTTTAGGAATTGGCAGCATTGTGGTGGGTGATGAAAATTATGGTGAAGGTTCATCACGCGAACATGCCGCCATGGAACCGCGCCATTTAGGTGTCCGGGCAATTTTGGTAAAATCTTTTGCCCGTATCCACGAAACCAACTTGAAAAAACAAGGAATGCTGGGTTTAACTTTTGCAGATAAAGAAGATTACAACAAGATCCTGGAAGATGATACTTTTGATATTATCGGCCTGAACCAATTTGCGCCAGGCAGCCAGTTAAAAATTGTTTTGCACCATCTGGATGGTTCTCAGGAAACTTTCCCGGTAAACCATACTTACAATGCACAGCAGATTGAGTGGTTTAAAGCTGGCGGTGCTTTGAATATTATCCGCAGGCAACAAAAAAATGTAGTGTAAAAACAGCATCATATCCATCAAATAGAAAAAGCCCTTGAAAGTTCAGGGGCTTTTTCTATTTTAGAGAAGATTTCAGCCCAAAATTTTGAAGCGTAAACTGATACTTCTTTTATCGATGTTTTTTTGGTTTGCTGTTGCAAAAGCACAGGCACCGGCAAATGATAATTGCTCCGGTGCGATCACACTTACAAACTTATCAGGATTTTGTTCTGCGGCTGCGGCTTATAGTAACGTAAATGCAACTGCAGGCAGCTTGGCAAAATCTCAAGCTTGGCCATCCGCAGGCAATGATGTTTGGTTTAAATTTACCGCTACTGCTTTTGATGTAAATATTTCTGTTACCGGAAACGAAAATGGCAACGGAACATTAGTTTTACCGCTCGTAGCTTTATATACTACAACTGATTGCTTAAGTTTTTCGGAAATGGTCGGTTCAAATTCTAATGGTGCAACCGTTGGCACTATCTATAAAGGTGGGTTAACTATTGGACAAACTTATTATATTCGTGTTAGTGCCGATGCTAACAGTACTGGTACGTTTAAATTATGTATCAACAATTATAATCCAGTTCTTAAACCTGGCCAGGATTACATCACAGCTTCCATAATATGTACTAAAGATATTTTTACGCAAACCAACGTTTCCGGTGCAGGTTCAAATAACCGGGAATCCGCTGGGACTTGCTTGGATGTGAACTCCCGAAACGGGCCGATTGAAGCCAATACTGCGTGGTATAAATGGACCGCTGCTAATAACGGAACCTTAACTTTTACCATTTCACCTACCGTATCAGGTGATGATATTGACTGGGTTTTGTACGATTTAGGCACAAGCGGAAGTGCAAGTAACGTAAATGCAGCAAATGCGATCCGTTGCGCTTCCGGTAGCGGCGTTAATTGTACTCCTTTTTATAACCAAACTGGTCTGAATTTAACCTCTACAGATATATCAGAAACCTTTGGCTGTGTGCCCGGACAAGATGGTTTCGTAAAATACATAGATATGATCCAGGGACATGTTTATGCTTTGCTCATCAATAATTTTTCCAGTGGAAATAACGGATTTACCATTTCTTTTGCAGGAAGCGGTACAACCGGAACTTTTCTTGGCCCAACAGCTGCGCTGGACGAGCAGGTAAATAATGGCTGCACTCAAAACCCCAGCTTTACATTCACAAATAAATCAACTAACTACACCAGTATTTCCTGGCTTTTTGGCGATGGGGCCAGCCAAGCCACCGCAACAGGTGATGGCCCTTATACGATTACTTACAATACACCAGGAACTAAAACTGTTGTGATACAAGCTACCAGTGCGCAAGGTTGTGTTACAGTTGCTTACAAAACTTTTAACGTTCCGCTTAAACCAACTACACCCTTACTTTTATCCGCTAAAAACAGCTATTGCCTGGGCGATAACCTGATTATAAAATCTAATGCCACAACCAGCGGAACTACTTATAACTGGCAAGGGCCAAATGCCTTTACTTCAACAGATTCTGTCGTTACCATTCCGCTTACCAGCTACAATCAATCTGGCATTTATAAATTAGTCATTAACCAAAATGGTTGCAGCAGTGATACAGCTTCCATCACCATTCCGGCCATTGGCAAAACGCCTGTTTTAGATTTTACCATCACGACCAACAATCTTTGCTCCACACAACAAAGTTTTACCATTACCAATAATTCTACCGATTATACTATTTTAAACTGGGATTTTGGCAAAGATGCCAGTATCACTGGTGCCACCGGCAATGGGCCGTTCACCGTTACTTATTCTTCTTACGGCGATAAAACAATTACCTTAAACGCAACCGGAGATAAAGGTTGCACAACTGTTTTATCCAAAACCGCTGCGTTTCCGCAAAAGCCGATCATTGTTTATCCGCTCAATAAATTGGCCGGCCCGTACTGCATTGGTGATACCATTATCATGAGTACGCCGTCACAAGCCAATACAATCTATAGCTGGACCGGCCCCAATAATTTTACTTCCAGCCAAGCTCAAATTCGGGTTCCAATCACAGGGACATCCGTTGCAGGGACTTATACACTAATTATTACACAAGGTTTATGTTCCAGCGATCCGGTTTCTACCACCATCAATGCTTCGGATATTACCGCGGTTCCGGTTGCAGCTTTTGATGCTTCGCCGGTAATTCCGGGAACTGGTGCGGTGCCGCTAACAGTTTCATTTACAAACCTTTCTACTAATGCGGATAGTTATTTGTGGGATTTTGGTGACGGCACAACTTCAACCTTAAAAAATCCACAACATTTGTACACGACTAAAGGAAGCTTCACCGTAAAACTTACCGCAACCAATAAAGGTGCCTGCAGCAATACAATTTCGTTAGGAAAACTGGTGTTGCGTTACGACATAACCATTTTCATCCCAAATACCTTTACCCCAAACAGTGATGCCATCAACGATGATTTTGGGGTGAAAATTACCAATTTGAAAAATTATCGCATCCAGATTTTTAACCGTTACGGACAGCAATTGTACGAAGCCAAAGATATTTTAAAACGCTGGGACGGTTTTTACAACGCCCAGCCCGTGCCTGTGGGAACTTATTATTACGTAATTACGGGTACAACTTTAAATGATGATGCTTTGAAAGAAGCTGGTTATGTAACGGTTTTAAGGTGATAAAAGAAGTATCATTCCAAATTGGTTTATCTATATTACTGAACCAATTTGATTATGGAAGATGGAATAAAACTATAGTTCTTTGAAAACTGATAATAACATTTAGATTTTACACCGATAAAAACAGCATCAACAAAAAAGCCTTTTGAAATAAATTCAAAAGGCTTTTGTATTTTATGTAGATAAAAGAAATGGTTACCAAAAGCTAATCGATTCAATAATGTCCCTTCAAGAAAAAAATTCTTATCGAATTATCAAATACGTCATAAACAATACGATGTTCGGCATTTATGCGTCTTGACCACTTTCCGGCCAACTCATATTTTAACGCTTCTGGCTTACCAATACCCTCAAATGGGTTTTGCTGCATGTCGTTTATCAGCAACTGGATCTTTTTTTGAATCTGTTTATTACCGGAGTTATTCCAGTATTTGAGATCGTTTAAAGCTTGTGGCATGTATATTACTTCTACAAATCTTCGGTTGCAATTTTAGTGCCTTTGCCATTTTTGTAATCCTCTTCGCCTTGGCGTACTTTGGCAACAGCATCTGCATTGTAATAATTTTTTTCAGTTTTGAATTTAACTTTTAAGGCCTTGGCAAAAGCTTTTATAGCACTTAACTGTTCTTTATTTTCAGGCAATAAGAGGATTGTTTCCATAATTTTTAGTGTTTAAAAATACCAATTTTACATCTATAAAAGAAGCATCAACAAAAAAGCCTCTTGAAATCAATCAAAAGGCTTTTACATTTTATACCGATAAAAGAAGTATTACCACCAGATAGAATAAATGGCAACTAATAAACCACATATGATTAAACTTCCAGCAGTAAAAGATGGTGTTACGCGGAACATTTTAGTATCTACTTCCAAACCATTAAAACGTTCGCCTTTGCTGTTTTCTATCATGCTAATGATATACATTACCACAATACAGATTATGAAAACAATGCCCATCCGGTCTAGGAAAGGAATTTCATAAACGCCATTTACCTCTTTAGAGAAACCAATTGGTGATAGGAAAGAAAGGTTGACCAACATTGGCAGCACTTTAAGGGTGCATGACAATAAAAAACCACCAATTGTAGCAAACATCGCTGCATTAGAGGTAGTTTTTTTCCAAAAGAAGCCTAACAAAAACATAGCGAAAATACCTGGAGAAACGAATCCCGTATATTCCTGAATGTACTGGAAACCGCCTTTTTTATCAATACCCAAATACGGAGAAATAAGAATGCCCAAGAACATGGCAACAACTACAGTAACCTTACCCACATTTACCAAATTTTTCTCTGAAGCAGCGGGTTTAATATGGTTTTTATAAATATCAAGTGTGAAAATAGTAGAAATACTGTTGATCTTGCCTGCAAGTGATGCCACAATTGCTGCTGTTAAAGCTGCGAAAGATAATCCTTTAAAGCCCGTTGGTAGTAAATCTAATAATACTGGATAAGCACGGTCAGGATTCAATTCTCCACCTTGCATCATTTCAGTATGAAACATATCCTGTTTATATAAAACATAAGCTGCAATACCTGGCAATACTACAATAATTGGCATCATCATCTTCAAAAATGCCGCAAAAAGCAAACCACCACGAGCTGTTTTTAAATCAGCACCCAAAGCACGTTGGGTAATATATTGGTTACACCCCCAATAATTCAGGTTTACGATCCACATACCACCAATTAAAACCGACAAGCCTGGCAAATCCATATAATTTGGGTTGTCACGCTTTAGGATCATGTGAAAATGATCGTTGGCTTGATGTACCATCATTTTTAAACCATTTAGAGTACCGGTTACATGAAATTTATCAGCAACTAAGTTTAAAGCGATATAAGTAGTAACCAATCCTCCTAAAATCAAAAAGAAAACCTGAATCACATCTGTAAAACCAATTACCTTCATTCCACCCAATGCAATTATGATAGCAAAAATGGCCAATCCAAACATACAAACCTGAAAGTTAACCCCAGAAATACTGTTTAAAGCTAATGCACCTAAGTATAAAATAGAAGTTAAATTAACTACCACATATAGTAGAAGCCAAAAAACTGCCATAATCATAGCTACCGTTCCATTATACCGTTGCTTTAAAAACTGCGGCATAGTAAATATCTTATTCTTGAGATAAACAGGAATGAAGAATACTGCCACAATGATTAGCGTAAGGGCAGCCATAAATTCGTAAGTAGAGATAGCCAAGCCCATCTTGAAACCATTTCCGCTCATTCCAATAAATTGTTCGGCAGAGATATTAGAGGCAATTAATGAGGAGCCAATTGCCCACCATGTGAGTGATCCTTCAGCCAAAAAATAATCTTTTGAGTTAGAAACCGCTGTTCTTTTGCGTTGGTAAATCCACCAACCATAAAGGGCGACAATTAAAAAGTAAATCAGGAATACAGCGTAATCTGGTGTGTGAAGTCTATTCATTTCTAATTTAGGTTTAAAGGCGACAATTTAGGGATTAAATGTAATTTATCAGCAACCAATAGTACAATCCGGTATTATTTTTATTTACAGATTCAATTTATCCGGCCAGTCAGATATGTAATTTAATCCGTTGACCAACTGATTATTAAACAATAAAGGCTTGAAAATTCAAGCCTTTATTGTTTTGTGTCGATACTGTTTTTATACACCTAAAAGCAACCTGGCCGGATCTTCCAGCAATTGCTTTACGCGGACCAAGAAACTCACAGATTCTCTTCCGTCCACAATGCGGTGGTCATAAGATAATGCCAAGTACATCATCGGCCGGATGACTACTTGTCCGTTTACTGCAACCGGTCGCTCAATAATATTGTGCATACCCAAAATAGCAGATTGCGGCGCATTGATGATTGGTGTGGATAACATCGACCCAAAAACGCCACCATTTGTGATGGTGAAAGTTCCGCCGGTCATTTCTTCAATGGTCAATTTGCTTTCACGGGCTTTTCCGGCTAAAGCAACAATGGCTTTTTCAATTTCTGCCAAACTCATGGCATCTGCATTACGAATGATTGGCACAACCAAACCTTTCGGCGCAGAAACAGCAATGGAAATATCAGCAAAATCGCTGTAAACCACTTCTTCACCTTCAATCCGGGCACCAACAGACGGCCAATCTTTCAAAGCTTCGGTAACGGCTTTGGTAAAAAAAGACATAAACCCTAAACCAACCTGGTGTTTTTCTTTAAATTTATCTTTGTATTTGGTACGCAATTCCATGATCGGCTGCATATCTACTTCGTTAAAAGTAGTGAGCATAGCGGTTTCATTTTTCACGGCAACCAACCGTTTTGCAACCGTTTTGCGCAGGGAAGACATTTTTTCACGACGCTCTCCACGGCTTCCGGCAACTACAGGCTGAGGTGCTGGTGCAATTGATTTTGCAGGAGCAGGAGCCGGAGCTGGTTTACTTTCCGTTTTTGCGGCAGGTTTTGGTGCTTCTGCTTTCAGTGCGTCTTCTTTGGTGATCCTTCCGCCAACGCCATTTCCATTGATACTACTTCCGTCCAAACCTTTTTCAGCCAAAATTTTTGCTGCGGCCGGAGAAGGAACTCCGGAGGCATAAGTTTTAGGCTGATCGTTGCCAGCAGCGATTTCTGCATGTTCCGATACTTCTTTTATCGGTGTTTTTTCTGTTTGGGGTGCACCTGCACTGGCAGCAATTTTACCAACCAAAGTCCCGATGATCACCACTTCACCTTCTTGTGTGATGATAGAAAGTTTGCCTGCACTTTCAGCATTCAGCTCAAATGTGGCTTTGTCTGATTCCAGTTCGGCCAGCGGCTCGTCCATTTCTACCTCATCACCGTCTTTTTTCATCCATTTGGTTAAGGTAACTTCCTGGATTGATTCGCCAACGGCAGGAATCCTAATATCAAGATCCTGGGCAATTGGTGCTTTGGCAACTTGCGGTGCATCCGCTCCGGCAGGTTCTATGGTGGGCGATACTTCTTTTACCGGTGCTTTTTCGGTAGGTGCTATTTCGGTAGGCGCAATTGGTTGTCCGTCTGTAGCTTCAATATTGCAAACAACAGCTCCAATGGCCAAAACATCACCTTCTTTGGCGGTTGTTCTAAGTGTTCCGGCAGCTTCAGCAGTCAATTCAAAGGTAGCTTTGTCTGATTCCAACTCGGCAATAACATCATCCATTTCTACATGGTCGCCATCGTTTTTTACCCAATTTGATAAAGTTACTTCAGAAATGGATTCGCCAACCGGCGGAACTTTGATCGCTAAACTCATATTATTTAAAACTATATTTTAGGGTTAATCAGCTCCGGCATTTGCCATTTTAGCTGTGGTTTCTTCTATTTCTTGTTTTACTGCTTTTCCGGCAGGTGCTTCAAAAGCTTTTCCAACCAAATACAGTTGTTGTGCAGCATGTTGTTTAGCATAACCCGTTGCGGTACTACTGTTTTCTTTGCGCGAGATCAGCTCAAAATCCAAATCTGTATGCCTAAGTTTCCGGCACAGATAAGGCCATGCGCCCATATTTTCAGGCTCTTCCTGCACCCAAATCCAGCTTTCTGCATGGCTGTATTTTGTTTTGATTTTTTGCATCTGCATTATTGGTGTCGGATATAACTGCTCTAACCGAACAATTGCCACATCCTTACGCTCATCTGTTTGCTGTTTTTCCAGCAAGTCATAATAGATTTTACCACTGCAAAATAATACACGGTTTACGGCTTCGGCAGCTACAAAAGAATCATCAATCACTTCGTTAAATTTTCCTTCCGTAAAGTCAGCCAGCTGAGACACACATTTAGGGTTCCGCAATAAACTTTTTGGGGTGAAAACAACCAGCGGTTTGCGGAACTCATTTTTGATTTGCCGGCGCAAAACATGGAAAAAATTTGCCGGCGTCGTGCAGTTTGTAACTTGAATATTGTTATCGGCACAAAGCTCCATGAAACGCTCAATCCGGGCGGATGAATGTTCCGGGCCTTGTCCTTCATAACCATGTGGTAGCAACATCACCAAACCATTTCCGCGCTGCCATTTTGTTTCGGCACTGGCAATATATTGATCGGTAATGATTTGTGCGCCGTTTACAAAATCGCCGAATTGTGCTTCCCAAAGGGTCAACGCGTTTGGATTAGCCAAAGCATAACCATAATCAAAACCCAAAACACCGTATTCTGACAGGTGCGAATTGTAAATATGGAACGTTGCCTGATCGGTAGAAATATTCCGCAACGGTACATATTCTTCCTCCGAATCTTCCAGGGTCAAAACAGCATGACGATGAGAAAAAGTCCCGCGTTTTACATCTTCGCCGCTTAAACGAACGGCATGGCCTTCGTTTAGTAAAGTTCCGTAAGCCAGCAATTCACCCATTGCCCAATCGAATGTTTTGGTTTCGTTTACCATTTTCTGGCGATCAGTAAATAGTTTTTCAATTTTTTTGAAAAACTGCTTTCCTTGCGGCAATGTGGTAATTTTTTGCCCGATCATTTCTATTTCTTCTGCATTGACGGAAGTATCAGGAGAAGTCAGAAAATCTTTGTCTGTAGCCAGCCGAAGCCCCTTCCAGGCACCGGCAAACATGGGTTTTACTTCAGAAAACTTCTCTTCGGATTTGGATTCGTTCAGGTTTTCTTGCAACAAAGCACGAAAATCTTTTTCCATCTGCTTGGCTAGTTCAGCGTCAATACTGCCTTCTGCAATCAACTTTTGGTTATAAATTTCTTTTGGGTTCGGATGGCTTTCAATCGCTTTGTATAAAAGCGGCTGCGTAAATTTTGGCTCATCAGATTCGTTGTGGCCATACCGGCGGTAACATAAAATATCAATAAAAACATCCTTATGAAATGTCTGCCGATATTCCATTGCCAAATTGATGGCATAAGTTAAAGCTTCAACATCATCACCATTCACATGGAAAACTGGTGATAAAACAGTTTTGGCAATATCGGTGCAATAAGTGCTGGAACGCGCATCTTTATAATTGGTCGTAAAACCGATCTGATTATTAATCACCAAATGGACAGTTCCGCCAGTGCGGTAGCCTTCCAGTTTTGACATTTGCAAAACCTCGTAAATGATGCCCTGGCCGGCAACAGAAGCATCGCCATGGATCAAAATCGGTGCAATTTTTTTATCATCACCGCCATATTTGAAGTCGATTTTAGAACGCGTTAATCCTTCTACCACCGGATCAACTGCTTCCAAGTGCGATGGGTTTGGGCAAAGGCTCAAATGAACCGTTTTTCCATTGGAAGTTTCTACATCGGTAGAATAACCCAAATGGTACTTTACATCACCGCTAAAAGATGCTTCTTCATCAAAACCTTTTCCTTCAAATTCAGAAAAAATACTTTTATAACTTTTCCGCAAAATATTAACCAAAACATTTAAACGGCCGCGGTGCGCCATGCCAATCACAAATTCTTCGATCCCTAACTTAGAACCTTTTTCAATTACGGAATCCAGTGCCGGAATCAAGGACTCCGCTCCTTCCAGCGAAAATCTTTTTTGTCCCAAAAATTTTTTTCCCAAAAAGCTTTCAAAAACTACGGCTTCATTCAATTTTTTTAGCAGTTGTTTTTTTTCGTCGATAGAGAAATGCGGCGTGTTGTGGCTGCGTTCCATCCGCTCTTCAAACCAAGCAATTTTGTCGGGATCACGCAGGTAACGATATTCGGCTCCGATTGACTGGCAATAGGTTTGTTCCAGCAAATCACGGATATCGCTTAGTTTGGCCGGCCCTAAACCAACTTCAACGCCAGCATTAAAAACGGTGCCCAGGTCGGCATCGCTCAAACCAAAAGTTTCTAATTCTTTGCCCGGGACATATTTGCGGCGTTCACGTACGGGATTGGTTTTGGTGAACAAATGACCGCGTGTACGGTAACCATTGATCATGTTCAAAACGTTGATTTCTTTCAAAAAATGTTCATTATTTGAAGGAACAATATTGGCAGCAGGTTCTGTAAGCTGCTTATCTGAACGGCCGAAATCAAAGCCTTCAAAAAATTTTTGCCAGCCAAAATCCACAGATTCGGGGTCTTGCTGATAATTTTGATATTGAGAGTCTATATACGCTGCATTAGCGTTATTTAGGTATGAAAGAGTATTCATGGAAAATCCAATCAGTGAAACACAGCAAAAGTAAGCATTTAATAGAGAAACGTACCTAATAAATACAGTTTTGAAAGTTTGGCTTTTTGTTTTTGAGAAGAATTAAGTACATCAAATGATAACCTCAAACTTGATTTCTGAAGTGCTATATACTGACGATGCTTCTTTTATCACCTAAAAATCATAACTCATCCACCTGATTTTTATAAACTGCCGCCTGCTCTAAAATCTTTTCCAAATCATCCGGTTTCAGGCGGTGCAAATTGCCATAAATCATTTTCAAACGCTGATTGCCAGCCAGCAAACTTTCATTTCGAGAGAAAAAATCCCAGTACAAACTGTTGTACGGACAAGCTTTTTCGCCATGCTTCTTTTTATAGTCGTAAAAACAGCTTCCGCAGTAATTACTCATTTTATTAATGTAGGCGGCCGAAGCTACATAAGGTTTTGTGCCCACCATTCCACCATCTGCAAACTGGCTCATGCCGTGTGTGTTGGGCAATTGCACCCATTGCATGGCATCAATGTAAACGCCCAGATACCAGTCATCCACTTCGTGCGGATTGCTGCCCGAAAGCAAGGCGAAGTTGCCGATCACCATCAAACGCTGGATGTGGTGCGCCCAGGCCAGCTCGAGCGATTGGCCGATGCAATGCTTTAAACAGTTCATTTTGGTTTCGCCGGTATAATACCATTTCGGGAGTTTTGCCTGATGGTTGAAGAAATTTTTTTCCGCAAATTCCGGCATTTTAGCCCAGTACAAACCGCGCATGTATTCGCGCCAGCCTAAAATCTGGCGCACAAAACCTTCTATTTGTGGTAGGCTGATTTCTTTCTGGTTTTGCTGCCACATCAAAATCGCCTGCGTGATAACTTCTTTTGGCGAGATTAATTTGACGTTCAATGCAAACGACAAACGCGAATGGAAAAGCGATTTATGTTCCTGCAACATCGCATCTTCATAAGTGCCAAAATGCGGCAACAGATTTTGGCAGAAGTAATCAATCAGCTTCAAAGCTTCTTTCCGTGAAAGCGGCAAATCAACTATATTATCCACTACGTTGCCAAAATTCGGCACTTGCTTGGCGTCAATCATCTCGCGGATTTCCGATAAATCATGCTCAAAAACCAGCGGTTCGGGCAAAGAAACTTTATGATCGAAGCGGTTTCGATTGTCGTGATCGAAGTTCCACAAACCGCCAACCGGTTCGTCTCCGTTCATCAGCAGATCATATTTTTGCCGCATGTGCCGATAAAAACTTTCCATGATCAATTGTTTTTTACCGGAGAAAAAATCGCCGACTTCCTCGCGCGTAGTAAAAAAATGCTCGGTATCGTAAGCTTTGGTGGGCAGGTTTTGATTTTTGCAGAAATCTTTTAATTGCTGATCCAGGCGATATTCATCCGGCAGCAAATATTCAAAACGTTCAATGCTTCTTTTATCGATGATTTTTTGGAGGTTACCTGCCAGCGTCTGCACATTTTCAGGATCATCTAATTTGAGGTAAATCACTTCGTGCCCTGCTTTTTGCAACTGGTAAGTAAAGTTGCGCATGGCCCCAAAAAAAGCCAATATTTTTTGAATATGATGCTTCACGTACGTTTGTTCCTGCATCATTTCCATCATTACATACACTGTTTCCGGTTCTTTTTGCAGAAACCAGGAATGCGTGCTGATGAGTTGGTCGCCCAAAATTAATCGTAAAGTTTTCATCAATTTTATGTTGGTAAAAGAAGTAGTGTGAGGAAAGGGTTTGGGTGATGGTTCATAGGAATTTGCAACGAACAGGGCTTGGCAAATAACTGGAATTCGAAACTCGTCAGTCAAAAACTAAAGTTAAATTAATATTTAAATACTGATACTTCTTTTATCGCTAAATTTCAATTCGCTAAGCAGAGATTAAAGCTAAATAGCAAACCAAAAGTTGATGTTAAATTTCGTCGTCCAATTTTTTCCAACCTATATTGTGTGTAGTTTCTTATACTAAATAACGAAATCCAATTGTTAGAAATATTGTCACGAATACTAATATTAAAGATATTTTGTTCACTTCAAAAATGGCGTTATTCAAATTTAGTTTCTTATAACTTCTCATTATTCTAAAAAAAGCCATTGGCATAAATACAGTTGGTAATAAACTTATCCAAATAACTACTGGTAAATTTATTATTGTAAATATTATTATTGATCCGATAATTGGTATTAAAAAAAGCTGTTTTGAATTTTCATCTATATTAAATCCGCCTTCATTTTTATAATACCTAAACTCATTTGAGATTTTAATAAATAGTTTCATTATCAAAATAAAAGCAACAATTGCAATTGTAATAATTATGAAATTAGGTGTATTAAAATAATCAAACACTTTTCCTGTATCTCCCAATTTTGAAATAGGAGCGATAAGAATATATCCTAAAAAAATTAATATATTGTATAAACCAAGCCAAAGTAAAGAGAGTTTTAGTAAGGAAGGTTTAAATATTTTTTTAGATATATATAGAATGATAATTCCAAAGATTAAACTAAAAAGCGGTCCAGCCGCTGCAATAAGCATATTTTGCATTTTAGTTCCGTTGTCTGGATTTATTTTAACATAATTACGATGAAGTTTAGCTTGAACTCCAAATGAAATAGCTGTAATATAATGTGCAAATTCGTGTAAAGTTATTCCAATTATGGAAATAGAAATTAGTATCAGTAATGAATTGATTGTAAGTGCTTTGGGTTTTAAATTCATAATATTTGATGTGCGTCCAATATTACGTACAACTTGTTGATTACCGAAAACCTCCCTCAAAAAATACTTGCATTCTTATCCGTCAACTTTTGCCATTTGGGTTCGATGATCAACTTCGGATAATCGCTGCCCAATTGAATTCCATAAACCGCCAATTCGGTTGGCGTTAAAAAAAACGGCGTATGAATTTGCTTTCCAGAAATCGCAGCTAACTCCGGCAGCCAAAGTTTTACATATTGGCCTTTCGGATCACATTCGCCAGCTTGTTTTATCACATTTAAAGCGCGGTTTTCCTTCGGATCATTGCCTACGCCGGCAATGGCAGCCCAGTTTCCCCAATTGGTTGCCGGACTGTAATCAATCAGTTTTTCTTCAAAATAAGCGGCACCGCAAGTCCAGTTTACGTGCAAGTCTTTTGTTAAAAAGCTGGCTGCGTTTTGCCGTCCGCGGATGCTGGCATAGCCGCTTGCGTTGATTTCGCGCATTACTGCATCAATAAAAGGAACGCCGGTTTGGCCCGTTTTCCATTTTTCAAAAAGTTCATCCTGATTTGCAGCTTCCGGCGGAGCCTGCCCTTTAAATCCTTCTTTCTGAAAAAACTGATCACCGTATTTTTTAAACATAAAACGGTAGTAATCCCGCCACAGCAACTCCAGCACAACGGCATGGGTTATCGCGTTGCTGCCCTGCGTTTTTTCGTATTGCTGCACTTCCCAATAAATCTGCCGCGGGGAAATACAACCCATCGACAGCCAAACAGACATGGTATTGGCAAAATCAGCCCCTAAATTAGGATCGGATTTAACGGTTTTATCCTGATTTTCTGTCCTTGCAAATTCGTGCAACTGTTTCAACCCTTCGGTTTCTCCACCCAAAAAACGCATTATTGCACGTCCATCATCTAAAGGCTCTGTCAAACCAAGCTCAGCCAAAGTTGGTATTTCTCCGGCATCAGTAATTTCCGGCGTAGTAATTTTTGCGGGAGAAACGGCGCAACGCCGAACCTGACTGTCTCGTTCTACTTTTTTGCGGAAAGTAGCAAAAGCATCCGGGATATCTTTAATCGGAAATGGCAGGTCCTCTTTATTATACAAAGTGTGGCCGATAAAATGCTTCAGGTTGAGCTTCAATTTCCACAAAGCAGCTTCCACATTTCCAGAAATATTGGTTTCCTCAAAAGCTACTTCCCGATGATGATAAACCTCGGAAACCTGATATTGCTGCGCCAACTGCGGGATAATCTGAACAGGATCACCGAAACGGACAATCAAATTCGCACCCAAATTTTGCAACGATCGGCGCAGATCGGCAACTGATTCATTGATAAAACGTGCCCGGAAATTTCCGGTTTTTTGTGTGCTAAAAGAAGTAGTGCGGTAATAAAACGGATCGAAGCAATAAACCGGCAAAATTGCATCGCCTTTGTTCACGGCTTCAGTCAGCACTTCATTGTCCTGAATGCGTAAATCATTTCTGAACCAAACTAAAATCGTCTTATTGCTCATATTTACAATGATTACAAATTAAACATAAAATCGTTATTTTTATAGTTCTGCCGCAGTCTATTTGGCCTTTCGGCATCTGTCGCTGCAATATTTTACTTCGTCCCAACATTTCTCCCACTTTTTGCGCCATTCAAAAGGCCGCCCGCATTGTACACAAATTTTGGAAGGCAGATTGGATTTGGTATATTTTTTTGTAGGAAGCATAATCGGTTAGATTTAGGTTGAACAAACAAATGCAACTTATGTTACCAATTGACAGCTAACAAATTTAGCCGATAAAAGAAGCATGGGTTTTGAAGGAAAAAATATAGTTGTAGCCGGGGGCAGCTCCGGGATTGGCTTGGCTTTGGTGAAAAAACTGGTTGCCGAAGGTGCAAAAGTTTTTGTGCTTTCGAGAAATGCCGGTTTGGATCTGCCTGAAAATACAATTCACATTCCGCATGATTTTACTTCTGCCGATACTGAATTTGTTTCTCAGCTGCCCGATCAAATTCACGGCTTGGTTTACTCTATAGGATCGATCAACCTGAAACCTTTTCAGCGTTTGCAGCGCGAAGATTATCTGGCAGATTTTACGCTGAATGTGCTCGGTGCTGTTTCGCTGATCCAATCATCCTTAAAAGCTTTGAAAGCTGCCGAAAATGCTTCGGTAGTTTTATTCAGCACCGTTGCCGCGCGCACCGGAATGAGCTACCACACCAGTATTGCCGCTTCCAAAGGTGCGGTTGAAAGTCTGGGTGTTTCATTGGCAGCAGAATTTGTTTCGAGTAAAATCCGCGTAAATGTGATTGCGCCTTCGCTTACCAACACGCCGCTTGCCCAGCATTTGTTAAACACGCCGGAAAAACAGGAAGCTTCTGCCAAACGCCACCCCTTGGGCAAATTTGGCCAGCCGGAGGATATGGCTTCGGCAGCCAAGTTTTTATTGTCAGATGAAAGTTCCTGGATCACCGGACAAATCATCAACATTGATGGCGGCTTATCTTCACTAAAACCACTTTAAATTATGATTTTTAATTACGATGCGCTAATGCAAATGGAAAAGCAATACCGCGCCATGTTTATCAACAGTTTGGGCGGGTTTAAAAGCTTGCAGTTGCTTGGAACGATTGATGAAGCCGGAAATACCAACCTTTCTGTTTTCAGTTCGATCTTTCATTTGGGTGCCAATCCGCCGCTGATGGGAATGGTTGCCCGGCCGCCCGGCCCGCAGCACGATACCTTAAAAAACATCAAAACAACCGGTTTTTATACGTTAAATAATGTGTTGGCAGAGTTTTATAAAGAAGCACATCAGGCAAGTGCACGCTATCCTTCCGGCGATTCCGAGTTTAAACATTGCGGTTTTACAGAAGCTTATGTGGCTGGTTTTAAAGCACCTTATGTTTCAGAATCCTCGTTGTCAATTGGTTTGGAACTGAAGGAAGTTTTGCCGGTGAGCCATAACGAAACGAGCATCATCATCGGCGAAATAAAATGGGTTAAAGTGGATGAAGCATTTGTTGCAAAAGATGGTTTTGTAGATTTGGAAAAAGCTGGTTCTATCACGGCTTCCGGTTTGGATTGTTATCATACCACAAAAAAACTGGCACGATTGAGTTATGCCAAGCCGGAAAAATTTCCGGAAGAGTTAGACATTAAATAAAATCCTGATACTTCTTTTATCGATGTTTTTTTGGTGGGTAAAAGTATTTGTCAGCATAATATCAAAGCTTATCACAGCAACACAATCACCAGAAAATGTCCGTAAATTCAAACCCTAATTAGATACTTCTTTTACCAGATAAAAATCATGGCTTCAACAGAAAAAATCCAGAACGATTATATTGATTATGTTTTGACCGAAGGCGAGCAACCTAAATCGGTTTATATTTTTGCTAAAAAACATGAGTTCTCCGAAGAGGAATTCTATCAGCATTTTGGCTCATTTGAAGGTGTGGAACAAAGCATTTGGACGGATTTGGTCTTAAAAACAATTGCTCAGATAAAAACCCAGGAAGTTTGGCCGCAATATTCATCGCGTGAGAAAGCATTATCCTTTTTTTACAGCTTTTTTGAATTATTAAAGAGTAAAAGAAGCTTTGCCGTTTTCAGCAGCAAACGCGCTGCAAAAGGAATGGGAACTGCAAAAATCTACACTGGGTTGAAGGAAGAATTTGAAAACTTCAGTGTACAGATTTTGCAGGACGGCATTGAAACCGGCGAACTCGCCGACCGTAAATTTTTAGCAAACCGTTACAAAGATGCGTTGTGGATCCAGTTTGGTTTTGTGTTGAATTTTTGGGTGAACGATGAATCCAAAGGCTTTGAAAGAACAGACGAAGCGATTGAAAAAGGTGTAAATGTTACTTTCGATTTGTTCCAGCGTTCGCCAGTTGATAATTTGATTGATTACGGTAAATTTTTGGTCAAGAACGGTGGTTTTAAGGAGAAGATGAAATTTTGAGGGAGCGGCTTTATCTTGATACTTCTGTATTTGGCGGTTACTTTGATGCTGAGTTTGAGCTTTGGACGAAGCTGTTGTTTGATAAGATAAAAGAAGGAAAGTATATAATCCTATATTCTCAAGTTAATGAATTAGAGTTAGAACTTGCTCCTGAAAGAGTAAAGAACTTGATTTCACTTATACCAAAGGATAGCTTAGAATTTATACTAAATTCTACTGAAGCAGTCAATTTGGCTAAGTTGTATCTTAGTGAAAATGTAGTGGGCCATACAAGTAGAACAGACTGTAACCATATTGCTTTGGCAACCCTCAATCGCGCTGATATATTGGTTAGTTGGAATTTTAAACATATTGTAAACGTGAACAGAATACGTGGATACAATTCAGTAAATGTAAAGTTGGGACACAAGAGTTTAGAAATAAGGACACCAAGAGAAATTTTAGAATATGAAGACTGAAGTTCAAGAAAGTGAATCCATGATTTCACAATTAAGAAAAATTCGAGATCAGATAGATAACGAAACAAGAGACATGACTTCTGAACAAGTAGTTGAATACTATAACCAGCAAAAAGGCTTTTTGCCAAAATCTTACTGGAACAAGACGAGTGATTTAAAGCAGGAAAATAAATAATTGCGTTAGTCAGGGGTGCTTTGCAGGTGCGTGAGGGATAGTAGTGGAAAGTCTGGAGTGAGGCACGAACGAGGACTTGGAACGGGGATAGCCCGACCCGCAATGGCACGCCCAAAACAAAAAACAACACTAATTTTTTGCCGATAAAAACAGCATGAACGAAGACAATAAAGAACAAAACAGCATACCAACATCCAAAGTACAACGATCTGCCAAGTTTGTAACGACGGGTTTTAAAATTGGCGGAAATTATGTGAAGCATTATTCTAAAAAGCTATTCAACCCAAGCATGAACAAGGATGAGTTGAACGAGGATAATGCGGCGGATATTTATGAATCTTTAAGTGAACTGAAAGGCAGCGCGCTCAAAGTAGCGCAGATGCTGAGCATGGACAAAAATATTTTGCCAACAGCTTATGTTGACAAGTTTTCGCAATCGCAATACAACGCGCCGCCGCTTTCCGGCCCGCTGATTGTGCAGACGTTTAAGAAATATTTCGGGAAATCGCCGGAGCAGATTTATGATAAATTCAACCTAAAATCTACCAATGCGGCTTCTATCGGCCAAGTGCACGAGGCAGAATTGAACGGACAGAAACTGGCGGTAAAAATACAATATCCGGGCGTGGGCGATTCTATTTCTTCGGATCTAAAATTAGTCAAACCTTTCGCTTTCCGCTTGTTGGGCATGAGCGAAAAGGAACTGGACATTTATATGCGCGAAGTAGAAGAACGTTTGCTGGAAGAAACCGATTATGAATTGGAAGTGCGCCGTTCAATTGAATTTACGGAAGCTTGTGCTGGTTTAAAAAACGTTATTTTCCCAACTTATTATCCGGAACTTTCTAAAAAACGAATTATCACGATGAGCTGGCTGGAAGGCAAGCATTTGAAGGAATATATGCAAACAAATCCTTCGCAGGAAGAACGCAATCTGATTGGGCAGGCTTTGTGGGATTTCTACAATTTTCAGCAGCATGAACTGCGCGCCGTTCATGCCGATCCGCATCCAGGAAATTTTATGATTACGCCGGAAGGAAAATTGGGTGTAATCGATTTTGGTTGCATCAAAGAGCTGCCGGACGATTTTTATTACCCGTTTTTCTCGACTACTTCTTCTGATTTGCTTCAAAATAAAGAAGAAACAATTAAAGCTTTTAGGCAGTTGGGAATGATTTTGCCCAAAGATAATCCGCAGCAGATCGAGTTTTATTACGAAGCTTATAAAGAGATGATCGGGTTGTTTGCCAAACCATATATGACAGATAGTTTTGATTTCAGCCATTCAGAATTTTTTGACCGTTTGTATGCATTTGGAGAGAAAATATCCAAAATGCCAGAGTTTAAACAAGCGCGCGGCGTAAAGCATTTTATCTATGTTAACCGCACCAACTTTGGTTTGTATAATATTTTACACGAATTAAAAGCAAACATCAAAACTGATACTTACCGGCCGCATGTTTTGTTGGAATACTGATTTTTAGCTGATAAAAGAAGTATCCGTAACATTTATTTGTAGTAAATAAAAGCAGGAAATTGAAAAAATTTTCCTGCTTTTATTTTGTAATTTAGTTCATACGTTTTTTTCGGGATTACAATTTACTAAGTTTAAAGCTTTTTTAAATTCAGCTTATTTCCTTCGATATTTTTGGGATTAGTTGGCATGCTTCTTTTATGCCTGTAAATTTGGCATTTGGCTTATCATTTTTTAGGTGATAAAAGAAGCATCGGCAATATCTGAACCAATTTAAACAGATTGTTGATGTTCTCTTTTATTAAAATTGTAACAAAAATTCTTCTTTCCCGTCAAACATTTTAATTTAAACTGAAGAATAAGATTTGCAAGTATTATCTTTAAATAGTAAAAAACCAAGGAAACTTTTAAAACTGAAAATGTTTCCTTAGTTTTGTCTCAGCATGTCAACCGATCAAATTGAAAGAATAATACAAGGTGGTGAAGATCTGTTTATGCAGGCAGGTATCAAAAGTGTAACGATGGATGATATTGCGAAACATTTAGGCATGTCAAAAAAAACCATTTACACTTTTTTTAATGACAAAAATGAATTGGTGATTGCGCTGATGAAAAAAAAACTGAACGAAGATGAATGCCAGATACAATCTATCATCCACAATTCATCAAATGTGATAGAGGAAATGATCAATATGATGAAATGTTCGGAAGAAATATTTTCGAGGATTAACCCGATTGTTATCCATGATATGCAAAAATATCATCCTGATGCCTGGGTTGAATTTCAAAAGTTTAAATCCGGTGTTTTGGTAAAAACATTAGAAGAACTTTTGAAAAAGGGGATACAACAAGGATTTATAAGACCTGAAGTTGATGTTAAAATATTGGCACAGATGCGGCTTAGCCAAGTAGAAATGGGTTTTAATACAACTATTTTTCCTGTTGCAGAATTTAATACCTGGAAAGTACAATATCAAATGCTGGAGCACTTTAATTATGGGGTTTGCACTTTAAAAGGGCATGAATTATTGGATCAACATAAAAACAATGTTAAAAATTAGCCGTGTTTCCAGCAAGTGTATGGACGACTGCAATACTCTTTTTACCTAACCAAAAATCTACTATAAACTATCCAATTTAAATGAAGAAAATAATAACCTTATTAATTTTTATTATAACTGGCATCCAGGCATTTCCGCAGCTACAACCAAATAGTACACAGACTTATAACTTTAGTATTACTGACTGTATTAACTATGCTTATGAGCATCAAGATTCGATTTTGAATGCCAAGTTGGATATAAAAAGTGCCGGATACAGAGTGAAAGAAACTACTGCACAAGGATTGCCACAAATAAACGGGGCAGCAACTTTTCAGGATTACTTAAAAACACCTGTTATTTTATTTCCAAATTTTATCACACCTGCAGTTTATGGTGTTTTAATTGACAAACAAGTTAAAGACGGAACAGGAAACACAATTACAACAATTCCGGATGGAGCCGGCGGTTATCAGGCCGTAAACTTTACACAGAAGTACAATTCTAATTTAGGACTTACCTTAAATCAATTGATATTTGATGGTAGTTATCTTGTAGCCTTGAAAGCAAGAAATACTTATAAGGAGTTATTTGAAAGAAATTATACACGTACAAAAATTCAAACAGATGTTAATGTTACAAAAGCCTATTATCAGGTGTTAGTAAGCAATGAGCAGATTAAGCTGTTAGATGCTAATATTAATCAGTTAAAACAGCAGGTTGATCAAACTACAGCTCAAAATAAACAGGGATTTGTAGAAAAGATTGATGTGGACCGTATTACTGTTCAGTACAATAATTTAATCGTTACCAGAGAAAATACGATACGTTTATTGGTATTGAATTATCAATTACTAAAATTTCAGATGGGAATGCCAATTGAAACTGAGCTGACACTTAAAGACAAACTTGCTGATGTTAACCTGAATAATAATCTTGCAGATCTGGCTACTGACACAACATTTTATCATAACCGGATTGAATACGGATTATTAGAATCTAATTTGAAGTTAACTGAGTTTGATGTTAAACGCTTAAAAGCACAATATTTGCCCAGGTTAAGTGCTAACGGAAGCACTGCATTAGCGTATCAGGCTAACACTTTTGGCAATTTGTTTGCAACTACTTTTCCTACAACTTATGTGGGATTATCACTCAACTTACCTATTTATACTGGCGGGCAGCGTGTTAATCAGATCAAGCAAGCACAGATAACGGTCCTTAAAAATCGCAACAATCTTGATAATTTAAAAAATGCTTTGAGTTTGCAGGCAAGTCAGGCCAAAATAGTTTATCTTAACGGTTTGCAAACGCTTAACAATCAAAAGAAAAGCCAGGAGCTTGCCCGGGAAGTATTGCGGGTTTCTAAAATAAAATATCAGCAGGGCGTTGGTTCCAGTATTGAAGTAACGCAGGCACAAACCGCATTGGAAAATGCAGACAACCAATACATCCAGGGCCTTTATGATGCTTTGGTAAGTAAAGTTGACCTGGACAGAGCTTACGGAAGAATCAAATAAAATCTACTTATCTCCTATAAAATGAAAAAAATATTATACCTATCAGCCATACTGTTTTTAGCAGCATGTTCTCAGAAACCCAAAGATAAAAAAACAGAATTGGCTGATCTGCAGAAGCAACAGGCAGATATAAACTCAAAAATTACTAAGCTACAGGCGGAAAATGGCAGTGCGGATTCATCAAAATCTTCTGACGTAAGTGTAACGGAGATTAAACCTGGTAGTTTTACAAATTACGTTCAGATACAGGGCAAGATTGATGCACAGGATAATGTGACCGCTTATCCGCAGGCACCAGGCACGATTATGGCGATTAATGCAAGGGCAGGGCAGCACGTATCAAAAGGGCAAGTACTGGTGCAATTAGACAATAGTGTTTTGAAACAAAACATTGCCCAGGCACAAGCTCAAATCAATTTGTTGTCAACGTTATACCAGCGTCAGAAAAATTTGTGGGACCAAAAAATTGGTACAGAAGTGCAATATTTACAAGCACAAACTAATTTACAAAGTGCACAAAAACAAGCCGCAGGTTTGCGCCAGCAAGCTGATATGTACCGTATTATTTCACCAATTAGCGGTACAATTGATCAAATGGATTTGAAACTTGGCCAGGTTGCACAGCCTGGGCAAACCGGTATCCGCATTGTAAATGCTGATGTTTTAAAAGTGAAAGCTGATGTACCGGAATCTTATTCTGGCAGTGTGGGCACAGGTAATGCTGTAAAAATTTTAATACCTGATGCCAATGATTCATTGGTAACTAAAGTAACTTTTGCTGCTAAAGCCATCGACCCAACTTCCCGTAGTTTTGCGGTTGAGATCAAGCTGCCAAACCGCAAATCACTTCGGCCGAACATGACCGCTATTTTGAAAATTGCAGATTATTCTAAATCTAACGCCATTATTATACCGGTAAAAGCTATCCAGAAATCAGAAGACGGAGATTATGTTTTCGTAAACAATAATGGAACGGCCAAACGCAAAAAAATTAAAGTTGGCACTACTTATGGCGGCCAATCAGAAATTACGTCTGGTTTAAGTACCGGCGATCAATTAATTACTGCCGGTGCCGAAGATATTGAAGACGGCGATAAGGTTAAAGTTTTACAGTCCGGAAATTAATCCTAAACTCCATGATCTCTTTATTATGAAAGATCTCAGAAAAGAATTTGCGCCCTCCAGTTGGGCCATCGACAACAAAACAGCCATTTACGTGCTCATTTTTTTGATCACCGTATTGGGGCTAATTAGCTATAACAATCTGCCGAAAGAAAATTTCCCGGATATAGCGCAATCAAAGGTATTCGTTACCACGGTGTTTGCCGGCCAATCGCCCCAAAACATTGAAAACTTAGTAACGAGGCAAATAGAAAAACAGCTGAAATCTTTAAAAGGACTGAAAAAAGTTACGTCCAATTCAGTACAAAATGTATCCATTATTACGGCTGAGTTTCAGGCCAACATCAAAATAAAAGACGCTAAAACTGATGTAAAAGATGCAGTGGACAAAGCCAAACAGGATTTGCCGCAAAATGATGATAACCTAAAAGAATCTGTCATCTCTGATATCAACGTTGCAGATTTGCCCATTTTGTACATCAACATTTCCGGCGATTATGATTTAAAACGGTTGAAAGAATATGCAGATCTTTTAAAAGATGAAATAGAAGGTTACAAGGAAATTTCAAAAGTTGACGAAGTTGGTGCTTTAACACCAGAAATCCAGGTAAATGTGGATTTGAACAAAATGGCGTCCGCACAGGTAAGTTTTAGTGATATTATCCAGGCTATCGGGTCAGAAAATATCTTGACAACTGCTGGAACCGTTAAAACCGATGGCGTACGCCGCAGCATTGATATCAAACAGGATTTTAAAAATGCAGATGAAGTAGCTGCCATGGCTATCCGCAACCCAAAAGGGCAAACGGTGTATCTGCGTGATATTGCAGAAATCAAGGATGCGTTTTTAGAACAGGAAAGTTATGCCCGTTTAAAAACAAACGATAACCCGAAGTTTAAAAATGTAATCACTTTAAACGTTAGTAAAAGAGCTGGCGAAAATTTGATCCAGGCATCAGATAAGATCAATAATTTAATTAAACTAAAGCAGAAAACCTCTTTTCCAAAAGGTTTGAACATTACTGTAACCGGTGATCAATCTGACAAAACCCGCACCACGCTGAATGATCTGATCAATACCATCATCATTGGGTTTATCCTGGTTACCCTTATCCTGATGTTTTTTATGGGCACAACCAACGCCATTTTTGTGGCTTTGTCCGTTCCGTTATCCTGTTTTATTGCGTTTTTAGTGATGCCTGCCATTGGTTTTACGCTGAATATGATTGTGCTGTTTTCCTTCCTGCTGGCTTTGGGGATTGTGGTAGATGATGCCATCGTGGTGATCGAAAATACGCACCGCATTTTTGACAACGGAAAAGTACCGATAAAAGAAGCAGCCAAAATTGCGGCAGGTGAAG
Source organism: uncultured Sphingobacteriaceae bacterium (assembly GCA_964236465.1). Lineage (GTDB taxonomy): Bacteria > Bacteroidota > Bacteroidia > Sphingobacteriales > Sphingobacteriaceae > Mucilaginibacter_A. Next base: position 49,815 of record CAXSBZ010000004.1, read on the forward strand.
TATTTTTACCGGTGTTTTCCGGAACGATGACTACGCTGGCTCCTTTCATTCCTTTAGCATTTTGGAATAGTTTGATCGGCCATTTCATGTTCTTCCTGCCGATAACGCTAATCATTACGCTGCTGGCTTCCTTGGTAGTGGCTTATATTATGAACCCGGTTTTTGCGGTTGATTTTATGAAACCGCATATTGAAGGCGAACACGATCACCCTAAATTTGATAAATCTGTTAGGCGCACACTTATTTACCTTGCCATTGCTACGGCTATCGGTTACTGGATCAATCTTGGCTTCGGTAATTTCATGGCCCTGATGATTGTTTTGTATCTCATAAATCACTTCTTTTTATTAAATGTGATTGATAAGTTCCAATCTAACATCTGGCCACGTTTTCAAAACTGGTATGCCAAATGGTTAGAACGTGCGGTAAAACGGCCGATAACTGTTTTGTTGGGTACATTTGCCCTGTTTATATTGGCTATTGTTTTGATGGTAGTGAGAGGCAAAACACCGGTATTTTTCCCTTCCGGTGATCCGAATTTTGCTTATGTATATATTACCATGCCCATCGGCACAGATCAGGCTACTACTAATGAAGTTACCAAAAAGCTGGAAGAACGCGTGGCAAAAGTAGTTGATCCGGATAAAAATATTGTATCGTCTATCATCTCCAACGTTACCAAAGGGGTAACAGATCCTACCGATGAAGACCAGGGCGATTACGAAAATAAAGGCAAAATAACGGTTGCCTTTGTAGAGTTTGGCAAACGCAACGGCAAAGACACCAAAAAGGTGTTAACAAATATACGCAACGCTGTGCAAGGAATTCCGGGTGTTAAAATTGCCGTAGCACAGGAAAACAGCGGGCCTCCTGTTCAAAAGGACATCAGCATTGAAATTATTGGTGATAACTTGGATACCTTGGTTAAGACCAGCAACCGCTTAAAAAACTTCATTGCGAAACAAAATATTGCGGGTATTGAAAACCTGACTGCCGATGTGCAAAATGATAAGCCTGAGATTGTATTTGATATAAACCGGGAAAGGGCAAACCGGGAAGGTTTAAACACAGCACAAATCAGCCAGGCTTTAGGAACAGCTGTATTTGGGGCAAAAGCTGGTGATTTCAGAAACACCAAAGAAGATGATTACCAGATAAAAGTGAGGGCATTGCAGGATCAGCGTGGTAATATTGACGAGATACGCAATATGAAGATCACCTACCGCGATATGGGTTCGGGCGGTATTATCCGCCAAGTGCCTATTTCTGCTTTTACAGATGTCCGCTACACTGATACGTACAGCAACATCAAACGGAAACAGCAACGCCGGGTATTAACTTTGGGTTCAAGCGTGATCAAACCTTATAATGCCAACGAAGTAAACGCCAATATTTTAAAAGCAATTGACAATTTTAAAAAACCGGACGACGTAATCATCCGTCAAGGTGGCGGCCAGGAAGACCAGTTGGAGGCCGTTACCTTTTTAGGTGGTGCTTTGGCCACTTCCTTTGGGTTGATCCTGATCATTTTGATGATCCAGTTCAATTCCATCGGCAAAACGTTTATCATCATCAGTGAAATTTTTTTTAGCATCATTGGTGTATTGCTTGGCGTCAGTATTTTCGGGATGACGATGGCTATTGTAATGACTGGAATCGGGATTATTGCACTGGCTGGTGTGGTGGTACGGAACGGGATTTTGCTAGTTGAGTTTACCGATATGCTGATAGAGCAAGGCACCAACGTACACGATGCCGTGGTAGAAGCCGGCCACACCCGGATGACTCCGGTATTGTTGACTGCCACTGCCGCTATCTTAGGTTTGATACCTTTGGCTGTCGGTTTAAATATTGATTTTGTGGGCTTATTTACCCATTTACAACCGCATATTTACTTCGGTGGCGATAACGTTGCTTTTTGGGGCCCGTTGGCCTGGACGATGATTTTTGGTTTAGGTTTTGCCACAATCATCACCCTGATCCTGGTTCCATGTATGTACCTGATCCGCATAAATTTAAAGAACAGGTTGTTTGGCAAAAAAGAAAAAGTGGAAGTTAAACACCCGGAATTGGAAGTTGTGGGAGTGTAAATAACCGATGCTTCTTTTAGCATATAAAAACCCGCGTTGCTTCAACAGCAATGCGGGTTTTTTTTGTAACTATTAATGAATCCCCTATTTTGAATTTGAGGCTTCGATAGGGTCAGGCAAAGGAATTTGATAATGTTTATCTTCATAATCTTTTATCATTAAACCTAAAACTTCAACTTCATCAAATTCAACAGTACCAGGAACAGCATCAAAAATAAGCTCTAACCTATCCAAAGCTTTGTCATACTCCTCTTCAGTATCAATTACTTTCCAATTACGCTTTGCAAGTTTCATAATGCTAAGTTTATTTAAAAATGATGCTATGTTTATTTAAAAATATTATTCTTTATAACGTACCGATGTTGCATCGATTGTATCATACATATTATGTGTTCCAAACCAGATAACAAACACTTGTTTTGAATAAAAGTTGATTTTAACAATCAACCTGTAATCATTTCCTTTAATATTAAAAACAACACGGTTATTGGCAACTATGCTGGCGTTTCTATAAACGGCTTTTAGCTCATTAAAGTTCTTAAAATCATATGCTTTAAATTCGTTGTACCAATGTTGTAGGGACGCTTTTGCAGCAGGAAAATCAAACATGAACCTAATTAACATACGCCTTTTGATGATGTTAAAATAGCTCATTCTAACAAATCTAATTCTATAAATTGTAATCCTACTGCTTTTAACAGTAAAATCTATCCGAAAGACCGTTTGTTGGCAAAAAAGAAAAGGTTGAACATAAACACAAGGAATTGGAAGCTGTGGAAGTGTAAATAAGTAATGCTTCTTTTAGCATATAAAAACCCGCGTTGCTGTTTGTAACGCGGGTTTTTTGATTTCATAATACGAAAATTGTTTCAGCCTTTACAAAGCCAACTTTGTTTGTCCTTCTTTTTTTAACCGCCAACTATCTTGTCCCATGTGTTCTCCAATATCTTCCAATACATTTAAAATGGTTTGACTTTCAGGAGTTGAACCGTTTTTTAGAAGAGGCAAAAGATGCAACACAATTTCATCAAAGTGCGGACTTTTGTTTTCGCGTTCCATCCTCCGTAGATAACTTGTTAAATAATATTTAATCCGCAACCGGACATCCAAGTGAGATTTAAACTTTTTTGGAATTGTAAATATTTCTGTTTTCTCATTGTAGTCATAATCATTCATTAAAATTGGAGTCAAGTCTGAATATTCCTTTTTTAATAAATCAAGAAAACCCAACTCTAAACCTTTGATAATTAATTCGTCGTTGATTTGTTCCAAAGTTGCGCCATTGTTTTTGCAATAATGCCCTATTTAGCCTCTATAAACATTTGTATTATGCCAATCGATATATGTTTCATTGGGTATATCAATTTTGTTAGCAGGAAGAATAAATAAACTGTTACCGTGATATTTGTAGTATTCTTTACCGTTTTGAAATTCCTCTTTAATTCTTGAACTTACTTCAACTTTTAAATTAGTAGTAATTGTTAAATAACCCCCATCAAAAAGCTTATGTATATCAGACCTTAATAATATTCCGTTTGAAACAGAATGAGGACCTAATTCTGCATATGGTTTAATATGTGCAGCTTCTAAAACTGGAAGAGTTCTTTCTCCTGTAATTGAACACTTTCTAGAATAAGCATCTGTTACAAGTACTCTAAAAGCACCTTGTCCTAGCCTCACCTTAGTTAAAATTGGATTACCATAAGTGGGAAATGATGGTTCTTCTATAAGAGATTGACTTTCTATTGTAGAATTTAAATAGAAATACTTTTCTAATAATTTTTCCACTTGTTGCCAAATACTTTTTCCAATTATATCTTCTGTATAATAAGATTTTCCTTGTACAATACTTTTGCCCCAATCCAAAGGCGTTTCAATCCAATCTTCATGATTAAAAAATATTGGGTTAGTTAAAACGATACAACCAATTGTTGGATTAATATTATGTTTATCATTCCTATAACTTAAAATCATCCTACTAAATTCATCGTATGTGCTGCATCCATTTCTATTACCAAATGTATCCCAAGCAATTGACATAGGTAAAAAAGTATGACTTGAAAAAAACCCTATTCCACCAATTACATTCATTGGGCTTTTTAATTTGAATAAAAAAGGTGATCCAGGTTGTAAAACTTTAAAACCAACTGTTCCACTTGGTTGCCAAAAATTTATGTCCTCTGGATTGATATTACTAAGATATTTGTACCAATTATTATCGGTTACTCCTAAATAAAACTTCATTATTGATTACTCTATTTAAAACATTAATAAAGCTAATTGAAATAAAACTTACTTCTTTCGTTTTTGCTTCCAACCTTAATATCTGGATGTTGTAAAGTTTTGCTTTTGATAATATCTTGTTGCGGATATTGAAGCGCTTTAAGGATAGGCAGGATAATTACTTTCCTTACGCTGTCTTCTTTAAAATCCGGATTAGCTGCAATTGTTGTAAAGTCAAGGTTATCAAAAAGATTGTGTAGATGTCCGGAAACTGCCATAAAAGATAAGAGATATTTGCTGAGCGAAGTTATTCACAAATACTAAACCTACACAATAGTAATTGCAACCCAAAAAACAGACGGTAAAAGAAGCATTAGCCTGTCATCCTGAACTTGTTTCAGGATCCCTCCTAATATTCTAAAAAACTACCTTTCTGATGGGATGCCGAAACAAGTTCGGCATGACAGTGCATGGCACATACTTCTTTTACCAACAAAAAATCCGCATTGCCTCAACAGCAACGCGGATTTTATACCGATAAAAACAGTATCCTAATTTATCAAACTATGCCGGAAACTTTTCTTCCGGTTTTTCCCGCTCCCAGAAACGGTGTTTGCTCATGGCATCGATAAATACAGCAGGCTGCTGGTTAAATACCAAACCTTTGCTTACCAACGTCGATTCATCAGGTGTTCCGGCTAATACTTTTTTGCCCAGATAAGAACCTTTCAGCAACTCAATCGCTTCCTTATCGGCCGCAATGGGTTTGCAATGGCGGTACGCTTCGTCCACAAAATGGAAAGCATCGCCTTCTTTTTCCAAAGCAGCAATACTATCTGCGCCGCCGGGGATATAAACGGCATCAAACAAAACAGAGGCAGCAATTAAAAAGCTTTGGTCAACAGGGATTGCATTGCCTTTACTGTCTTTGATCATGCCCATTTTTGGTGCAATAGTTTTTACCGTTGCACCTTCTGCTTTTAACGCAGCTTTCATCGCGTTCAAAGCATCGCCATCTACGCCGTTTGCAGCTAAAAAAGCAACCTGGCGGGTTTTAATGTTTGGGCTAATATTGGTGGCCATGCTTAAAGCCGGCGAATTTCTAATAGACGACTTGCCTTTTAAAGATTCTGATTGTGCCGGGTCTGCATCTGCACCATGGCTAAAGTTCATCGGCATTTCCGGTTTTGAAGGGACTGCCATACCCAAACCTTCGGCTACTTTGCTTACCAAAGTTGCATCTATTTGAGACAATAAGCCCAGCATACGCATACGGATTTCTTCCAGCTCTACTTTGCCCAGCTCAAAACGCAAAGCATCAATAATGTGGTTTTGCTCTACTTCTGACATGCTGTTGAAAAACAACGTTGCCTGGCTAAAATGGTCGCGGAAGCTATCACTGCGGGCACGGATCTTTTTGGCATCGATCCGTTCCTGGTAAGAAGTAAAACCGCCTTCGGAAACTTTTGCCTGTTTTGGATAACCGTCGCCAATTTTATTTGGTTCGTAAGCTGCGCGGCCACTGTTGATCGTTTGGCGCATGTGCCCGTCGCGCTGATTGTTAATTACCGGGGCAAGAGAACGGTTGATCGGGATTTCATGAAAGTTTGGACTGCCTAAACGCGTTAACTGCGTATCGGTGTAGGAGAACAAACGGCCCTGAAGCAGCGGGTCATTGGTGAAGTCTATACCGGGAACAACGTGGCCAAGGTGAAAAGCTACTTGTTCTGTTTCGGCAAAATAACTGTCCGGGTTTCGGTTCAGCACCATTTTACCTATACGCTGCACCGGAATTAATTCCTCCGGGATTAACTTGGTAGAATCCAAAATATCAAAATCAAATTTAAGTTCATCTTCTTCCGGAATCAGTTGCACGCCCAATTCCCATTCCGGGAAATCACCGTTTTCAATGGCTTGCCACAAATCCATGCGGTGGAAGTCGGGATTTTTACCTGAAATCTTCTGTGCTTCGTCCCAAGCAACAGAAAACACGCCTTGCAAAGGTTTCCAATGCAGCTTTACAAAGGTTGCTTTGCCTTCTTCATTGATCAAACGAAAAGTATGTACACCGAAACCTTCCATCATCCGTAAGCTTCGCGGAATGGCGCGGTCGCTCATCAGCCACATAATCATGTGCATGGATTCTGGCATCAGCGAGATAAAATCGTAAAAAGTATCATGGGCAGAGGAAGCCTGAGGGATTTCATTGTGCGGCTCCGGTTTTACGGCATGGATCAGATCCGGAAAGTTAATGGCATCCTGAATAAAAAATACTGGTATGTTGTTTCCCACAAAATCATAAATACCTTCTTCTGTGTAAAACTTAACGGCAAATCCACGTACATCACGGGCCAAATCCGTTGAACCACGCGAGCCGCCAACGTTAGATAAGCGGACAAATACAGGCGTTTTGCGGGAAGGGTCATTTAAAAAACCGGCCTTAGTGTATTTGGCCATCGGTTCGTAAACCTGAAAATAACCATGTGCACCTGTGCCACGGGCATGTACTACCCGTTCAGGGATACGCTCATGGTCAAAATGAGTGATTTTTTCCCGCAGGATAAAATCTTCTAAAAGTGTTGGGCCGCGCTCGCCTGCTTTTAGCTCGTTATGATCGTCGTTTACTTTTAAACCCTGGTTGGTTGTTAAAAACTTGCCGTCGGCGTAGGACGTATCCTGCTCCAGGTCTTGTAGTTTTTTGTTGGTTTCAGTTCTGTTTTGCTGATTTTTGTTTTCCATTTTGCTTGATTATACTATTGATCGTACTGTGTTATGAACTTATTTTTGATAAGCTATTTTAGGGTTGAAAAGCATTGAATTATTTATGCTGAATTTCCTTTTGTAACAAGTTGTTTAGATTATCCTTTGTTTTTACTTATCCGATAATTAAAACATATTGAACAACGGAGGGTCGGATAGCAAAAAAACATGTGGTAAAAGAAGCATCGTTATAAATACTTCCGTAAAACCTTTTGCGTGTTTAAAAATTGCTGAAGCATGTTAATTCCGGTCGTCTTAAAAATTTTTATTAATTAAAAACAGCATCTGTAATTTGTGGTTATTCAACTAAATCAAATAATACATATTAATAAAACTTATGAAAAAAATTGCTGCCTCTTTAACGATAGTATGTGCAATGGTTTGCAGCATATCGTTTGCCCAATCAACAACAAGTGCTACTGGAACAAGTAGTACCACCGGAACAGATAGTAGTACCATGGGATCAGGTACTGCCGATAGTACAACGGTTAATTTTGTTACCAACGCTGCCATGTCTGACATGAAAGAAATTACAGCAGCAAAACTGGCCTTAACAAAAGGTAAAAGTGCTGCTGTAAAAGCTTATGCTTCTAAAATGATCATGCACCACACCATGACGTCAAAAAAAATGATGGCCTTGGTTAAGAGCAAAGGTTACCAAATTCCGCCGCCACCAGCACCTACTCCTGATCCTACGTTAACTTCTGCTACCGGAGCTAATTTTGATCGTGCTTACATTACTCTGATGGTTTCTGATCACCAGAAAGCAGTACAACTTTATCAAAAAGCATCTACCAATGTAGCTGATCCTGATTTTAAAAATTTGGCTGTAAAAACATTGCCAATGATAAAAGAACACTTGACCAGTGCAGAATCTATTGCTTCTAAAATGAAGACCAGTACAACAGCTTCAAGCAAGTAAGAATTATTTTTTTTGAAAAAATTGTTATTGAAATAAAACAGTAAACAATTAATTAAACAGTAAAAGCCGGTAATCTAACCGGCTTTTATTGTTTCAATGATTTTATGCCGGTAAAAACAGTATTGGGGGTTATTGAACTTTATTGAATAAGATTTATGATAAAAAGCAGGTACACCAAAAACTATAAAGCTTTAAACAGATGTATTTATTTAAGCAGCATTTCCCTGCTGTTGTTGCTTAACTGTGGTTGTGGTGGCAAAAATACTTCCTCCAACGTAATCGCTCCCGGAGCTCAAAAAACGGTTAAAGATGAGGTGTTGAACACAGGTGCAAAACTGATGCAGGATAAATCTCCACTCAAAAAATTTAATACTTACCTTGATGGCTTTCATTTTTACAACGGCAATATACACGCACAAATGGAGGCGCACCACTACGTATCACAATTGAACGATGATGTTTATCAGGCTATTATTTTCGACGGAAACGGGGATGATGCAAAAATTATGGGCATAGAATATATCATCAGCGAAAAATTATTTAAGCAACTGCCGAAACAAGAAAAACTGCTTTGGCACAGCCACCATTATGAAGTTAGATCAGGCGAGCTTATTGCTCCCGGACTTCCTGAAAAAGCAGAACATGAACTGATGGAAAAAATAGTATCTACTTATGGCAAAACAATCCATACCTGGCATACAGACCAAGACAAAACACTTCCAATAGGTATCCCAATGCTGATGATGGGTTTTACAAAAGACGGACAGATGGACACCCGTTTATTAGCCGACCGGGATAAACGTTTTCATGTTTCTACTGCGGAGAAAAAGCGTGAACGGGCAGATATTTCAATGCCAAAACTTGATCCTGATGCCAATTCCTGGGAGAAAGGAATTGTACGGCAGTTTACCCTTACAAATCATCCCGATTCTGCAATGAACAAACATCAGATGAAACCTTAAGGCAACTATTAGATTTTAGGCAGGTAAAAGAAGCATCTGCAATCATACGCCAATATCCTCGTTCCACAGTTTCGGGCTTTTACTGATAAATTGTTGCATCAGCCGGTAGCAATCGGCATCATCAGCAACAATCACTTCCACGCCTCTGGTTCGCAACAAATCTTCTTCACCCAAAAAAGTTTTATTCTCACCAATAATCACTTTCGGAATGCCATAAAGTAAGATCGTACCGGAACACATCGGGCAAGGTGAAAGCGTAGTGTACAACTCGCATTCCCGATAAACGGAAGCAGGCAAGCGTCCGGCATTTTCCAGTGCATCCATTTCACCGTGCAAAATAGCACTTCCTTTTTGCACCCGGCGGTTGCGGCCGCGGCCGATGATTTTACCCTGATGCACCAACACAGAACCAATTGGTATGCCGCCTTCAGCATAACCGGCTTCTGCTTCGGCAAAAGCCGCTTTCAAAAAATTTTCCATCTTATTTTGGCGATCTGTTTAAGTTGTTTTGTAACAAATTAAAAAATGTTGTTTATTTCTAAAAAAAGCAATCTGCAAATGTTATCTTTATACAAACTAAATTAAAAAATTAACAATTTAAATTAAAAACTATGAAAATGTCAGCTTTAAAAGCAATGATGATGGCAGGTGCGATGATGGTTGCTACTTGTTTAACCGTTAATGCATCCCCGGTAAAATCAACTGCTACCCAAATGTCTCAGGATACCATGAAAAAAGGTAAAAAAATGGGCAAAATGGGCAAGATGAAAAAAATGAAAAGAGATACTACTTCTAAAATGTAATATCTGATTTCACAAAGATCAAAAAAGAGGGCTGGTTTAAAAATCAGCTCTCTTTTTTTATGTGCTAAAAGAAGCATTTGATTTAATTACGCCCTGTTCTTACAAAGCACTAAATTTGCTAACGCTTTCTATTAACAGCACCATTGATCAGTGCATGGAAACTATGACGGACAAAAAAATCCGGCATTTGCCCGTGCTCGAAAACAATTACGTGATCGGCATGATCTCTATTGGTAATGTGGTAAAGTTTATTATTGAAGATCAAAAGCAAACCATCCAACAGTTAGAAAGCTACAGCGCCAGCTAAATTTTTACCTTGTAAAAGAAGCATCAGCCTGAAATTCAGCTGCAAAGGCATTTGCTCTAAATTGTGAAAACTTAATCTGCCTTAAAAAGTTATTTTAGGCTGATGGGAAAGCATATTTTAATTACCGGCGGTACAGGTTTGGTTGGCAAACATTTAACTAAGCTTTTGCTGGATCAAGATTATACCGTAAGCCATTTAAGCCGGAAAGAAGCCAATACGCCACAGATAAAAACTTTTTTGTGGGATATTGATAAAGGTACGATCGATAAAAACTGCATTGATGGCGTGGATATGATTATCCACTTGGCCGGAGCCGGAGTTGCCGACGGACGCTGGACAGATGAACGGAAAAAAGAAATTATTGATAGCCGGACGAAATCTATTAGGCTGATTTATAATCTATTAAAACATCATCCGCATCAGGTCAAAAAAGTTGTTTCCGCTTCGGCAACCGGTTATTACAGTGATCGGGGCGATGAATTGCTGACCGAGAAATCAGCATCAACCGTAGATTTTTTAGGAAGATGTTGTACATATTGGGAACAGGCGGTTGATGAAGGCAAAAAACTGGGCTTGGAAACCCTAAAATTTCGTACCGGCGTAGTTTTGACAGATGAAGGCGGCGCATTGAAGCAACTGGCTTTGCCCATCAAATTTGGCTTTGGTACAGTGCTTGGTTCGGGCCGGCAATGGATTCCATGGATCCATTTGCAGGATGTGATCGATCTATATTTATTTGGGATTGAAAACCCGATCACGGGCGTTTACAACATGGTTGCACCCAATCCGGTTACCAACCAAAAACTCACGATAGCCACGGCAATACAGTTAAACCGCCCTTTATGGTTGCCCAAATTGCCTGCTTTTGTGTTAAAACTGGCTTTGGGTGAGATGAGTACGGTTGTTTTGGCCAGTACAAAAGTTTCCGCAGAAAAAATACAGGCGACAAGTTTTCAATTCAAATTTCCAACGATAAAAGAAGCATTACACGAAATCTATGCCCGATAAACAGAGCATCAATATTTTTTGGTTCCGCCGGGATTTGCGGCTGCATGACAATGCTGGGTTTTACCAAGCGTTAAAAAGCGGCAAACCGGTTTTGCCCTTGTTCATTTTTGATACCGTGATTTTGGATAAGCTGGATGATAAAGACGATGCCCGCGTCACGTTTATCCATCAGTCGTTGGCCAACATGAACGAAGAGTTAAAACGTTCAGGTAGTTCCATGCTTATCAAAAATACCTCACCAAAAGAAGCATTTGCCGAAATTTTGAATGAGTATGAAGTGGATACTGTTTTTACCAACCAAGATTACGAGCCTTATGCCAAAGAACGGGACACCGCAATTGCCCAAATTTTGGCTGATAAAGGAAGTAAATTCTGCACCTATAAAGACCAGGTAATTTTTGATCGAAACGAGGTGATGAAACCAGATGGCAGTCCATACACAGTTTTTACACCTTATTCGCGCAAATGGAAAGAGAAGCTGAACGATTTTTACCTGAAATTTTATCCGGTAGAAAAATATCTGCAAAATTTGTATCAAATCGTTCTCCCGTTTCCTGCATTAAAGGCTATTGGTTTTGAACCCAGTTTGATCCGAATCCCAAAAAATGAATACAAATCTATTATTGCCGATTATGCCAAAACACGGGATTTCCCGGGTTTGGAAGGCACATCGCGTATCAGTGTTCACTTACGTTTTGGCACGGTAAGCATCCGCGAACTGGCAACAGAAGCCAATCAATCCGAAGAAAAAACTTGGTTGAACGAGTTGATTTGGCGGGATTTTTACGCTATGCTTTTATGGCATTTTCCGCAAACTGCAGACCATGCCTACAAGCCTGATTTTGATAAAATACAATGGCGCAACAACGAGCAGGAGTTTGAAGCCTGGTGCAAAGGCGAAACCGGCTATCCGATTGTGGATGCCGGTATGCGGCAAATGCAGGAACTGGGCTGGATGCACAACCGCGTCCGTATGGTTACGGCCAGCTTTTTATGCAAACATTTATTGATTGACTGGCGTTGGGGCGAACATTATTTTGCACGAAAACTGCTGGATTATGATATGAGTAGCAACGTAGGCGGCTGGCAATGGGCAGCCGGCACTGGGGCAGATGCAGCTCCGTTTTTCAGGATATTTAGTCCGGCTGCACAAACAAAACGCTTTGACCCCAAATTTGAATACATTAAAAAATGGGTGCCCGAATATCTCGATCCGATAAAATATCCGGCACCCATTGTAGATCATAAAGAAGCACGGGAACGCTGCTTGGCAGCTTTTAAAAAAGCATTGAACAGTTAAAGTATCAATGCTTCTTTTATCGACCTAAAATTTAATTGGTTACAGCGGTTACGTTGGCTGTATAATCCAGGATTGAAGCCGGCGGAATATTATAATTGGCTGCCCCCGCCGTTGCAGATGCCGCGCTGTTACCATAACCCAAGCCGGAAGGAATCAAAAGCCTGATTTTGCCGCCGGAATTGATTTTTTGCAAGCCTTCCTGCAATCCGGCAGATGCAAAGGATGTAACGCCTTGTGCTGCCAAAGCAGTAGTTTCAATAGTTGTGCCGGACAGTAGCAAGCCTTTTGTTAAGGTAACAGTAACTGTGGAAGAAATGTAAATTTGATCTGTGCCGGCACCGGGATCTAAGATTTTATAATACAAACCGGAAGGGCTTTTTACAAAACCGGTCAGGTTATTTTTCTTGATGTAATTTCTGATCTGGATCGTATCGTAAGCTAATTGACTGTTTGCGTTGTACAGATAAACGGTATAATCCAAGGATTGATTACCTGAAATTTTTATTGTGCCATCTGGACTTGTAAAATTATTTACACCATAAGCCTGCTTTGAGGGAATAAGCAGTCGAATTACACCGTTACGCCGCTGCAGATATTTCTTGATTCCAAACTGTAAACCAACCGGCAAATTTGTACTGGTAATACCTACATAATTAGCTACTCGGTTAATAACTGTATCCGTAGAAATGACTTTTCCATCTAAAGTTTTCAACGTGAAACTGTAAAAAATACGATCGGTATCTACCAAAGGGTTCCCGGTATCGCCTGCTTTAATAATCTGATAGTAAATGCCGCTGTCTCCCGCAGTCATGGTCAGGTTATTGGCAGAAATATAGCTTTGGATGTTTTGGTTGTCGTAATCGTAAATGGTTTGGTATTCTTTTTTGCAAGAAAACATGGCTAAAACAAGTACGGCTAAAAAGGCGAAAGCAAATTGCTTCATTATAATTTGATTAAGTTTTTAATTGGTAACGTTATATAATCGGATGTCAAAATCAAGGCAGGAATTTCTTGGTATTTTTAAATTTGAAGTCTGATCAATTGAACCGTAAGCATAACGGGAAGGCACAAAAAGCCGTATCCGGCCATATTTTTTAATTAACGGAATGCCCACCCGCCAGCCACGGATTACGCTGCCCAACGTATAAGACGGATGATAGCTGTTGGTTTGGCTGATTATGGTATCTGGAGTAGGAATGATTTTGGCTGTATAACCAACTGTAATCAAAGTAGAACTGGTATAAGCACTGGCCACACTGCCCGAATCTATAATTTGATAATAAACACCAATTGTATCACCCACTTTTTTGATAGGAATATGATTTGCAAGCAAAAAACTACGGATTTTTACACTGTCTGCCCCAATTTGTGCCAGATAAGCTGCCGTATCAGAATTCGTTTTTTTACAGGCCGCCAGGGCCAGTACCAAAGCAAAAACAACATACAACCTTTTCATGCCAAATGGGTAAACCGCAAATTTATCGTTTTAATTTTCAAAAACCGCGGCTTAACATATTTTAACAAATTGGTTTGGGTTGATGCTTCTTTTATCGGGTAAAAATCAGTGTGTTTACCAACCCAGTTTTGTATCATCACCTCTTGGGTCTGCACCGCCTTCGTAATAACCCCATTTCGTTTTCAGGATTGCATCAACACGGCCAATTGGGCCATGCGGCGAAATTTTATAGCCTTTCTTTTCCAGTTTTTGTATGGTTACACTATCCAGCGCATCTTTTTCTACCTGAACATCATCAGGTAGCCATTGGTGATGAAAACGTTTGGAAGTAACCGCGCGTTGCATACTCTGGTCAAATTCAATCACATTCAATATCGTTTGAAAAACCGAAGTAATGATGGTAGCACCACCCGGCGTGCCCACCACCATAAACAGTTTACCGTCCTTTTCCAGGATCGCCGGAGTCATAGAACTCAACATGCGTTTGCCCGGCTGGATCGAATTGGCCTTCCCTCCTATTAAACCAAACATGTTGGGTACGCCGGGTTTAGCACTAAAATCGTCCATTTCATTGTTCAGCAAAAAACCGGCACCTTTTACCACGATGCCCGAACCGAAAGAACCGTTTAAAGTTGTGGTGATTGAAACTGCATTTCCTTCTTTATCCACAACCACCAAATGCGTGGTCTGGTCGCTTTCATATCCTGCAAAAGAACCCGGCTGGATAGCACTACTCGGCGTGGCCTGGTTCCAATCAAAAGATTTCATCCGCCTATCGGTATATTTGGGTTGAAGCAAACTATCCACCGGCACTTTGTAAAAATCCGGGTCGCCCAGGTATTTAGATCGGTCTGCATAAACGCGGCGTTCTGCTTCCACCATCACCTGCACCGTCGAATCCTGGTTAAAACCCCAGCGTTTCAAAGGATATTTTTCTACCGAACGCAGCAGTTGCAGCAGCGCAATCCCACCGCTGGACGGCGGCGGCATCGTAATAATTTTATAATCTTTGTAATTTCCGGTGATGGCTTTGCGCCAAACGGAGTGATAGTTTTTCAAATCAGTTTTGGTAATCAACCCGTTGCCGCTTTTCATTTCAGCCACCAATTCATCCGCTACTTTTCCATCATAAAAACCGGCGCGGCCTTTATCACGGATCAGTTCCAGGGTTTCGCCCAAATCTGTTTCAACCAAAACATCGCCCGCTTTCCAGCCGCCGGCTTTCAAATAATAGCTTTTTCCGGGATTGAGTTTTTGGAAAGTGCTTTGCATCACATTTAAATTTGCTGCCAGTTTTTCCGTCAGCTTAAAGCCGTTTTCCGCCAGATTGATGGCCGGCTGAACCAATTCTTCCCATTTCAGTTTGCCGTATTTGCGGTGCGCTTCCACCATGCCATCCACCGAGCCGGGCACGCCGGAAGCCTGGTGCGTGTGCAAACTTTTATCCGCAATCACATTTCCGGCCGAATCCAGGTACATGTTGGCACTGGCCGCAGCAGGTGCTTTTTCCCGAAAATCCAGTGTGTTGGTTTCACCTTTGCCAGAGCGGTAAACCATAAAACCGCCGCCGCCAATATTGCCCGCCGTTGGGTGCACCACAGCCAGCGCAAACTGGATAGCGATGGCAGCATCAACCGCATTGCCGCCTTTTTGCAACACTTCCAAGCCCGCTTTTGAAGCGTCCGGATAAGCGCAAACCACCATTCCGTTGCGAAACTTCTGCCCTTTATTTTTGCCCAATAGCCCGCTTACACAACCAGCCGACAAAAAAATAATTGCATGAACAGCCAGAAATAGCCCGATGCTTCTTTTAGCAGGTAAATTTTGCATGATGAATTTTAATTTCTGCTAAACTATTATATTTCATCCACAACTATTAATCCTTTAAATGATTACCCTGTCGTACCGATTTAATTTTGATTAATATAACTCCAATTTGATCGAATTTTCCATTTTTGCAGCAAACATTAAATTGATTAATTTTTAAATATGAAAAAATTACTTTCCAGCTTATTCTTTTTATTTGCAATTATTTTTTGCAGTAAAGTAGTTCATGCGCAAAGCTACCGAACAGCTGCCGGACTGCGGTTTAGCTATGAAAGCGGCCCATCCATCAAATATTTTACCACGCCCAATATTGCTTTGGAAGGCGTTTTGGGTTTTCGGGAAAAAGGCGTTGTTTTTACCGGCTTGTTTGAAGTTCACCAGGAAGCATTCAACGTGGCCGGATTGAAGTTTTTTTATGGTGCAGGCGCGCATATCGGCGGCGTTGGTGCCGGTGGCTACCGCGTTTACAACGGTGATTACAATGTATATCGCAATTCTTCTTTATTGTTTGGTGCTGATGCCGTGATTGGTTTAGAATACCTCATTCCCGGTGCACCAATTGCCGTTAGTGCAGATTTAGATCCGAGGATTGAAATATTCCGTGGACCTTTTTTCAACTTAACGCCCAGCATTGGTGTTAAATATGTTTTTAAATAGGTTTTTAGGTCGATAAAAGAAGCATGGTTTGGAGCGTGCTTCTTACAATAATAAGTGATTACAAGGTCAGTAAACTTTTGTATTGGTCTTCAAATTCTTTATAATTTAGAACAAAAACTTGAGGAAACTTATTGTCTTTTATTTGATGAATATGTTTGTCATTACTTACAACAAAATCTGATTGACTGGCTACAAAACAATCGACAAATTTGTTGTCGTCTTTATCATTTTCTACTAATTGCCACAAATAAGACGGATTTTTCAGAATCACATTTGGAAGCAATAGTAAGAAATCAAGCGATACATCGGTTTTTAGAAGACCATATCGCAAAGTAATCTGTTCTTGATATTCCATCAAAATTTCATTTGATACTACTAAGTCATATTTGTTTTGAATTAATGCCAGATAAATCCAATTGTATTTGTAGTTAGGAGCAAGAGATACTAAAAATATATTTGTATCTAAAAAAATCCTGATTTTACTCATTCATCCAATTTTCTAAATCAGCCTCAGAAATATGATTTTGTTGGATTGCACTTTGAATATTCTTTTGCAAACGATCAGAAAAATATTGGGCGAGCATATTTTTAACCGTTTCATGCGCAATACCTTCTCCCCGATCCAATTCTGATTTTGCATTGTTAATTGCCTGCTTTACCTTTTCCGGCAGATCATGATAAAAATCAACTTCTGATAATCCAATCAACAATTTTATTTCGTTGAGTAAAATCTCATCATTACTTTGAATGATCTTTTCTACTATTTTGTACTTTGATTCAATATCCATAATTTCATTTATCGCTTACATAAAGATAAGGTTATAGTTCTTCTGTTTTAATTTTAGGTCGATAAAAGAAGCATATATTTGAAATGTGCTTCTTTTATCAAGTATTTTTTACTGAGATCAATTATTTTAAAACCAATACTGGTCAATAAGCTTTTAATCAAACCAAACCTAAGCTCATGAAATCTTATAACCTTTTGATGATTGCCTGTTTTTGCATTACAACCGCATCAGCCCAAACCCAAAAAAACAAACCCCAAGTTGTACTTTTTGAAGATTTTAATGAAAAAACTTTAAATCGAAGTTTATGGAATGTGGAGGTAACCGGTAATACGGCCAACAATGAACAACAGGCTTATGTGGATTCTGCTTCAACACTTTACCTCGTACATGGACAAGCTGCCGAAGGTGCCAAAAATGGTGCATTGGTGATCAAAGCACTTTTTCATCCCGGTTTTACCAGCAAAGAACAGCACCAATATGATTTTATTTCCGGTCGCATCAACTCCCGCAAAAAATTTGAATTTACTTACGGCACAGCTTCAGCACGCATGAAACTGACTGCTGGTGCCGGTTTATGGCCGGCTTTTTGGGCTTTGGGCGAAGGGAATTGGCCAGATTGCGGCGAAATTGATGTGATGGAAACCGTTGGCGATTCGTCTTGGGTGAGCCACGCTTTGCACGGTCCGGGCTATTCCGGCAATACACCGATAGCTTATCGTGCTTTTTTCCCAAAAGGCATTGATGTTACGCAATGGCACATTTACTCGGTTGATTGGACGGCCGATTCGCTTGTTTTTAAAGTGGATGAAAAAATAACTTATACCGTAACCCGCGCCATGGTAGAAAAATACGGGCGATGGGCTTTTGATAACTCCAAGTTCCTGATCCTCAATTTTGCTTTGGGCGGCGGTTATCCAAACGGCGTTAACAAAATAACGCAACCATATTCTGGCTTATCGGAAGCAAGTGTAAACCGTGTTAAAGCCGGGCAGGCAAAAGTTTTGGTGGATTGGGTTTTGGTTACGAAAAACAAATAATCCTGATAAAAGAAGCATCTTCAACGATGCTTCTTTTATCAACCTAAAATCCAAATTAGCTTTTTACAACTATAAACTTTTTGCTGTAACTTTTCGCTCCGACTTTGATCCTTAAAATATAATTTCCGGCCGTCATGCGCGAAGTATTGATGCTTGAATTATATTTTCCAAAAACCGAAATTGAACTTACATTTTGATAAACTTGCTGGCCAATGCTATTCCAAACGGAAAGTTGTAAATCACCTTTTTCATACAATTCAAAACTTAGATTTAAAACAGTATTGGTTGGCACCGGATAAAGGACCAGGTTGATATCTGTCAGCGGGCTTTCAGTAGCAGGCAACGTAAAATTAACTTCTGCCGAAGGCGAAATACAACCTGCTGAAGTAGTTACCTCTACCCGATAAGTGCCGGAAACTTTAGGCTGATACGATTGGCTTTTGGCTCCCTGGATCAACACATTGTTTAAATACCACTGATTGCCATTGCCAAAATTGGATGTTAGCGTTGTTGCATTCACAGTGATTTGTGGCTTGGTTATCGGTACAGCAATTCGTGAAACGGCTGCACAACCAGCACTTTTTACCGCCAGATCATAAAAATAATAATAGTAGGCTTGCGGTGTAGTGGCTGCATTGGTTCCGGTGACGGAGAAAAAGCTGCCGATAGTGAACGGATAACCGGTTACGCCGCCATTGTTGCGGTAAATGGTTGCGTTATCGGCATAACTAATATTGATGTTGTAAGTTCCGGGGGCGGGCAGCGTTAGATTGAGTTGATAAACCTGGCCCATATCTGCCGGATCATCTGTTGCGGCACCGGTTTGCGGCGTGCTTCGCGTAGCTTTCACTTTTAAAGTTACACTGGAAACCGTTTGGCCGGAAGTATTTGTCGCTGTAAAAGTAATTGTCCCGGAGTTACCGATATATAAACGCGCACTTTGCAAAATCACCGGAACAGTTGTGCTCATCACTATGCCTGGCGTAAACTGATTGTATCCGCCGGCAGAAAAAACGTTTTTAGTGGCCGGGCCAATTTTGGCTGTCAGATCATTCAAACCGGCAAAAAAATTATTGTTTAGGGGAGCTTGTGCCGTATTTACAGAATTCCCGGCTGCAAAAGGTAACGCATCAGCTGCGTTTGCATACCAAAACACGGTTCCATCGCCCGCACCGGTAAGTAAATAAGAATTGGTATTGGCACAATTAACTGCCTGCAAATTGATTAAAACCGGTGCCGGATTGATGGTTACCGCAGCTGTAGATTGATTGTTATTGCTTTGCGGATCTCCAGCCAGATTGCTGGTAGCCGTGATCTGATAAACATTTCCTGCCAAAGCATTAAAAGTGGTATTCAGCGTAAAATCCTGTTCGCGGCCTGGCAAAATGGTATCTGTATCAACTTCATTTAAAGTCGTTGTTGTTCCTGATGGATTGCTGATCGTTACCAAAACCGGCACATTGCTGATCGCCGCGCTGCCATAATTATGCAGCCGCACCGTAATTTGTTGTGTTGCGTTACTACAGTTTCCGATGGAATTTGGGTTGACAATACTTACAATTCCGGCATCTTTGGTGCTTTTGACAAAATTGACGCGGTAATCCTGCGTTTCGCCTTTGGCATACGTTCCGCAAGCGTTTACAGCAGTTGGATCGGCAGTTTCTGTTGCTACAATTCGCATCAAACTGTAAGTATCCGGCGTAATCGAAACCGGCACCGAAATAATAGTGGTAAAAGAAGCATTGCCATTGATTACTGCGGATGTAGCCACCAGTTCTCCGGCATCATCAAAGTCGCCGTCAGCATTCCAATCGATAAAAACTTTGGCAATCTTGTTGAAATTTCCTCCGCAGGAACCCAAACTTACGTTTAATGGATAAGTGGTGCCCTGCTCCAAAACAGCCGTTAAATTAGTGTTATCCGTATAAGAAGTGCAGCCGGATGAAGCCGTATAATTGATATTGGAGAGCTGAAAACCGGTAATTTTTGAATCCGCAGTGGAAGCTGCTGCCGAAACGCAATAAGCTTTGCCGCCAGTGCCGGTTACAATCAACGAGTAAGCCTGCGAACCGGAAGTCAGGGTATTTTTATGGTTGATGCTGATGGTATAACTTTTTCCGGGAACGGCATTGGCAATGTAAACCTGCTCGATATTATCCCGCGTATTATCGCCGGTGATTGCTGCGGTTGCAGGTTTGGCCGGATCCAAAATATAGGGCATAAAAACAGTATTGGCCTGATTGACACGCAGATCCAGATCGTTTACTAATTTTAAAGTTGGGTCATCCACTACGCCAACTGTTCCCGGCGTTGCTGCCGGATCGGTCCAGGAAATGGTAGCCACCAGCGGGCCGCTGCCGGAAGCAATCACGTTGAAAGTTTGCGTTTGCCCTTGTGCCAAAGTGTTTTCGCTGATCTGGCTTTTCACGCCGTTGTCCATAATCACTTGTGCCGCTTTGGCCGAATTGAGCAATCCCCAGCCGTAAGTATAATCCGGGCCGATTTTTCCGGCATCAAAAGCAGTATGGCAAACCAAGCCTTTTAAAGTAGCGGCGCGCATAAAATTGCCGGCGTTTTTTTGTGCATAATATTCCTGCAACAAAAAAACCGATCCGCTTACGTTTGGCGTAGCCATAGAAGTGCCCGACATAGAAACGTAAGCATCTGCAGCAGCAGTTCCGGCAGAAATTACATTCATACCATCGCCGCAAATATCCGGTTTGATGCGGCCGTCGTCCGTTGGTCCCAAACTGCTGAAATAGGCAATCGAAACATCCGAAGCCACCACCGGCCCGAAAGGCAAAGGATTAACCGCACCAACCGCCAGCACATTTTTGGCCAGTGCCGGTGCTTGCATCACATCAAAGCCATCATTGCTGCTGATGCTGGCCGGCCGCGCACCTTTGTTTACAAAAGTTTGATCGGTTCGGCTTTGAAAACCATAATAGTTTCCGCCAACAGCCGGGCCAGTTTCGCCGCGACTGTTTCCGGCAGCAACTACGATTAAATAGTATGGCGCATTGTAGGCAATCCGGTCAAAACTTTGCGCATACGAACTGTAATAACCAAACTTATAATCCTCGGTATCGCCCGGCAAACCATACCATTCCCAGCGGTTTGGCATCACGTTGGTGTTGTAGCTCCAGCCGCAAACAATGCCGTAAGAATGATTAGAAACCAGCAACGAAGCCGCTTTGGAGGCCATTTTTGAGGCATCATTGTTAAAATCATAAGCAATTAAACCACTGACCCCGAAGGACATACCTCTGGCCGGTGCATAAACACCTTTGGCAATCATCGTTCCGGCCACGTGCGTGCTATGATCGCTGATAATTGTATCGCCATCCAGCATCATCACATTTTTTCCTAGAAATTCCTGATGATTTGGGTAGATTTTCCCGCCATCCCAAATGCCTAATTTTCCGGCCATATTTGTACTCGATCCCGACAAAGCCAAACCCAGCGAACCGCCGCTGTATAATGCCGAAGTTTGCGTAGTTGCAGCAGCAATAATGTTGTTATCTGTTTGGAGGTAAACAGGGAAACCTAAAGCATCCGTTCCCTGCAAAGAAATGATTTTAGCATCTTTCTCAACCCGGAAAACCGGCCAGCCTTTTTGCTTGGCCAATGCAAAAGCTTTGTTCCAGTTGGCTTCAAAATCAGTTTTTAAGCGGCTGGAAAAACTGATGAGTTCCAGCCGTTTGTCTTCCGGGGTTTGCTGACTGAAAACCGGAATTGATTTTATCAGGAGTAAAAACAGTATCAGGCGGGTAAAATTTTTAATCATACCAGGAATTTAAATAATTATCAAAAGCAGATAGCATATCATCAATCAAGCGTTTAAGATACATAGATTTGATTGATGAAAAATATTTTGTTGTTTATATTTTTGCCGATCTTGTGCATCAACCCAAAGCCTGTTCAGAAACTGAAGCAGGGTATTTGCGGAACCATTTTGTTGAAACAAGGAAACCAGATGCCCGGTCCCGGCCGTGTGCTTTCTGCCGGGCAGCCAGTAATCCGCGAAGTTTGGGTTTATCAACTAACCAATATCAGCGAAGTAAAAACCAACGGTACTGTTTTTACCGGCATAAAAACAGCATGGGCTGGCAAAACCCGCAGCAATGCCAAAGGCTATTTTGAACTGGCTTTGCCCATCGGAAAATATTCTGTTTTTGTGCTGGAGCAAGAAGGGTTGTATGCCAATTATTTTGATGGCAAAGGAAGCATCAATCCGGTAGAAGTGCTGAAAGACAGCATCAGCCGTAAAGATATTTCCATCAGCAATAAAGCTGTTTTTTGATTACTTTAGAATTTTTCAAACTCAATTTATACCCTTATGACCCAACAAATCGAAAATATTAAAAACGTTAGAAAATATCTTTTAAACCTGATCGCCGACCTTGATCCGGATCAACTCAACAAAACACCAAACGGGTTTAGCAACAACATCATCTGGAACCTGGCTCATCTTACGGCCACGCAGCAGCGGATTTGCTACCTTCGCTCCGGTTTAAAACCAGTTGTGCAGGATCGATACATTACACCTTTTATCCCCGGTACCAAGCCGGAAGGTTTTATTGATTCCACAGAAATAGAAACTATCAAAAGCTTGTTCATTTCTACGATTGATGAATTAGAAAGCGATTACAAAAAGAGCTTTTTTACCCCTTATGAGGAGGTAACCGTTCGCTACGGCGTTACGTTAACTAATGTGGATGATGCCATCAATTTTTTGCTTTATCACGAAGGCTATCATGCGAGCATTATCACGGTGCTGAAAAAGTTTGTGTAAAATAAATAACATCTCTTGTAGCGTTTCCCCAAACTGCTTCGTAAGGTTAATAAATCAACATCGATAAATACGTTTTTCGATGTTGATTGTAACTTACAAATATAATTCCGGCTGGAATGACAAACTAATACATGCGGAAATACCCGGACATTACCGAACAGGAGCTTATCCGGCAATGTAAACACGGCGATTTAAAGTACCAGGAATTACTGTACAAGCAGTTTTACGGCTACGCTTTGGGCATTGGTTTGCGGTATTCTGCCAATCGGGATGATGCTTTGGAAGTGGTAAACGATGCTTTTATAAAAGTATTTAAAACGATTGGAAGTTTTGACAATCAGCTTCTGTTTAAACCCTGGCTGCGAAAAGTGATTGTGCATACGGCTATTGATCAGCATCGGAAAAATAAAAGATATTTGGTTGAAGCCGATTTGGATGAGGCCACTACTATTTCTACACCTGCAATTGCAATTAATCAGCTTAATGTAAAAGATATTTTACTGATGCTGAACCGATTACCGGAAATGAACAAACTGGTTTTTAATTTATACGAAATGGATGGATACAACCACGAAGAGATTTCAAAAATGTTAAAAATTGCCGAAAGTTCATCCCGCGTGTATTTGAGCCGGGCAAAAGAAAAATTACGAAAACTGATTCTTTTGCATGAAGAAAATTGACAATGGAAAATGAGAATTTTGATGAAGAGTTGAAAAACCGCATCAAACATATTTTTGAGGATTATGATGATGGCCGCGCAAACGAAGGCTGGAACTTGCTGCGCGAAAAATATCCTCAGAAAAAACGCCGTGATTACTTTTTCTGGTGGATGGTTTCTGCTGCTGCTTTATTTTTAATGGCTTTGATAATTGGGTTTTATCAATTTGAAACTTACCAGGTAAAATCTGCAAAAAAGATTAACCAACCCAAATCTGATACCGAAACACAAGCTAAAACTGATTCATCTTTTGAAAAGTCTATTGCTAAAATTAATTCTTTTGATGTAAAACATACCAAAAAAGTAGTGCTAAAAACAGCATCCAATTTTGCTTTCAAACAAAAATCAATTCAACAGAAAGTGCTAATTATTAAGTCAGATCAAACTAAAACTACTCAAACAAACAAATATCGTAATACTGTTTTTACCAATACAAAATTGGTCTCGGCTGATAGTATAAATCATCCAACACAAGTTACCGATTTTACACAGGTTGATTCTTTGCAAGTGAAAAAAATACAACCAATTATTCAAACACAAAATCCAAGTATAAAACCGGCTTCCAAAAAAGAACCGATAAAAACAGCATCCATTAAAAAGCCTTTACCAAAAACATCCAAGTTTAGCTGGAGTATTTATGCAGGACCACATGTTAGCTTGGCAACCGGAAGCAACAATCAATTAGGTTTTGGGGCCGGCATTTCAATTGATTTACAAATAAGTAAAAAATTGAAATTGTCTTCTGGTTTGGGTTTAATCCGAAACAAACTTTACTATCAAAATAATTTTTCTAATAATAGCTTACTTGCTGCAAATCCATTAGCAAATTCATCACAAGTTGTTATCAGCAATACAACTTTAAATAGTTTAAATGCCAATTTCCTACAATTAGATGTTCCAATTAATTTGATTTACAACATTTTACCTGGTAAAAACAGCATTTCTGTTTTGACCGGTTTAAGCTCCGGAGCATTTGCCAAAGAAAGTTATCAATATAATTATGCAAAGACAGCAAATGATTTGCAAAGTTCTAAAAGCTTTCAAAGTTTTTATTTGGTAAAAACTTTAAATGTTGCGGCACAATTTGGATTGCCTTTTAAAAAATACAGTTTACAAGTAGAACCATTTATAAAAGTTCCGCTTGGATATATGTCTTCTCAGCAGTTAAAATTTGGAGCGGCTGGTATTAATTTAAAATTTAACTTTCAACCTTTAAAAAAATGAAGAATTTATTATTTGCAATGCTATTATTGTGCTTATTTTGCACTTGTAAAAAAGATCCTTATGCTAATTTATGCGGAGGAAAAGATCCAATCAACAGTCTGCCTTGGTTAAAAGCTAAGATTGATACTTTGCAAAAGTTTAGTAGTAGCAATCCCATCATATATAGATTCAGCTACCAAAATGTTACTTACTTTTACCAAAGTTCAACCTGCACTAATTGTAATTGGAATCCTGTGTTTTATAATTGTGATGGAAATATAGCACATACTACTCAAGAACAATCAGCTGACTTTATGAACGCTTTATATTCAAATAAAGAAATTATTTGGAGAGCTAATTAATTGATAACAAATACTTTATACCAAATGAAAAAGCTGCTATTTATATTCCTTTTGATTTGCTTGTTTTGCACTTGTAAAAAAGATTCTTATGCTAATTTATGCGGAGGAAAAGATCCAATTAAGAATTTATCATGGCTAAAGCCAAGGATTGATGAATATCAGAAAAACAACGATCAGCGAAGCGGTCTAATCCGTGTTGTTCGTGGAGAATACAAAGGACAAACACTTTATTTTTTTGTTTTAGGATGTTGTGCTGCCTGTAGTTGCAATTCTGCAGGTTGTGTATATGATTGTGAAGGAAATACTATTAATTTTACAAGTAATCAATTTATTGAAATTCTTTACGATTCCTCATTTTCGCAAAATGACCAAGTTATTTGGAATAAATAATACTTTCTGTAGCAAAAGTTTCCTTTCCTGCGTAATGTAAATAAAACAAAGACAATGAAAAGATTAGTAGTAGTTTACATAGCATTTAGTATATTATTTATTGCCGGATGTAAAAAGCAGCAAGTTGATACATTCTTTATAACTACGAAGAAAAATAACATCAATTACAGTTTTTTTCCAGCACCAACTTATACAGATAAAGACAGCCTTGATATATTTGGTTCTGGCCCGGAAGAATCATTATATATCAGGATTAAATTTAATGGTTTGGGAAAATACATATTAAAAGAAAAGCAAGCCAGATATAATAATACAATTGGTTCTGATGTTGCTATAAGTAATTATATCCTTGACCCTACAATTGAAAGCACTTTTATAATAACCGGTTACAATTCATCTGGGAACATTATTACAGGTACATTCAACATCTTTATGATTAGAACTTATGGTAATCCTGAAACTGCTTATCCCAAAAATCTCAATTTTTCAAATGGAAAATTCAGATTACATCTAACTCAATAAACAAGGATACTTAAAGAAGCTTTTGTTTTTCACGATAAATACTTGCCAACAATCGGCATCCTTCTGCCCATCCCAAAAGCTTTGGCCGAAACCCGCAAAATTGGTGGTGTTTGATAGCGTTTATGTTCGGAAATATTGACCAAACGGATCACTTTTCGTACCACAGCTTCTTCAAAACCTGCGGCAATGATGGCTGCGGAGGATTTGTGCTGTTCAATATATTCTTTTAAAATTTCATCCAGAACATCATAATCCGGCAGCGAATCAGAATCTTTTTGCCCAGGCCGAAGTTCTGCCGATGGCGGTTTTGCAATTGAATTTTGCGGGATGATTTCATGTTCCCGATTGATATGGGTGGACAATTCATAAACCTGCGTTTTGTACACATCGCCCAAAACAGAAATTCCGCCGCACATATCGCCGTAAAGCGTTCCGTAGCCAACTGCAGCTTCGCTTTTGTTGGATGTGTTGAGCAAAATATAGCCAAACTTGTTGCACATTGCCATCAAAAC
This sequence comes from uncultured Sphingobacteriaceae bacterium, assembly GCA_964236465.1. Taxonomy (GTDB): domain Bacteria; phylum Bacteroidota; class Bacteroidia; order Sphingobacteriales; family Sphingobacteriaceae; genus Mucilaginibacter_A. The sequence continues at coordinate 76,457 of CAXSBZ010000004.1, forward strand.
TACGGCGCGGCTGCGCGATTGGATATTTTCTTCTGCAATGTTGAAGGGCAAGCCGGCAAACTGTGGTTCCAAAGCGGTTTCAAAAGCTTGCGTAATATTTTTTATTGCAACTGTTTGGCTCATGCAACCTAAGTTTCTAACCAGATCTTCGGCGTCTTTAATCGAATGATCGGATGAAAAAGCGGACGGCAGCAAAACCGCCATCACGTTTGCTGCACCCAAAGCTTCACAAGCCAAAACACAAACCAAAGCGGAATCAATACCTCCGGAAAGCCCCAATGTTGCTTTGCTAAAACCTGATTTTTTGAAATAATCCCGAATACCTAAAATTAAAGCCTGATGGATTTGCTCGATCTTTCCCATGCGAGAAACATTCGGCGTCAACGGTTTTTCAGCCTGGATCGATACTTCTTTTATGCCTGTTTTTTCGATGTTGTAATACGCCAGCTGCTCTTTAAAATAATCCAGCTCATCTACAAGTTTTCCGTTGGCATCGTAAACCATCGATCCACCATCAAAAATAAGTTCGGTTTGCGCGCCAACTTGGTTGACGTACAAAAGTGGCAAAGCATATTTTTTAGCATTATAACTCAGCACTTCCATCCGTTCCTGATCGTGATTAACGGCAAAAGGCGATGCCGCAATATTGATCATCAAATCGGGTTTTTGCCCGATCAGCACATCCATCGGAAAAGTTCGGTACAGGGGATTATCAATATTATTCCACAAGTCCTCGCAAATAGTCAGCGCAATCCGTTGTCCTTTAAAATCGATACAAGTAAATTCATTGCCCGGCTCAAAATAGCGGTACTCATCAAACACATCGTAATTAGGCAGCAACGCTTTGTGCACTACTGTTTTTACCGCACCATTTTCAATGAAATAAGCCGAATTATACAGATCTTTTCCTTCGGGAGAAGCATTGATGGTGGGCAAACCGATGATGCAGGCAATGTTTTGGCAAGCTGCAGCAATCTGTTTGGCAGAAGTTTCACATAAAGCAATAAACTCTTCAAATTCTAAAAAATCCCGCGCTGGATAACCGCTGATGCACAGTTCTGCAAAAACCACCAAATCAGCACCATTTTGCTGTGCTTCTTTTATGGCAGAAATTATTTTTTTGGTATTGGCTTCAAAATTACCGATGTGGTAATTCAGCTGTGCTAAGGCAATTTTCATAAGGTAAAAATGTATCTGCAACGGCAAATAATCCGTTATACAGCTAAAAATCCTATTTTCGTTGGCTATGAACCAAACCGTTTCTCAAATTCTGAAAAAACAAAGCTATCTATTTTTTCTGATTTGTGTTTTGCTCCCATCTTGCAAAAGGAAAGATAAAATTGATGTAAGCGGCATCAACCTCAACGTAAAAATTGAACGTTTTGATCATGATTTTGACGGATTGAAAACCGGTAATTATCCATCAAAAATCGCAAAATTACAACAACATTACGGCACTTTTTATGCTGATTTTGTGGAGCGGATTTTGAACGCAGGTTCGGTAAATGACACGGCTTATTTTGCCAATCTACGCCGGGTTTTTGCAGCAAAATCTTACGGGGATTTGAAACATGAAGTGGATTCTGTTTACCCGAATCTGGACAAGCAGGAAGCTGAACTGACTGATGCTTTCAAACACATCAAATATTATTATCCGCAGGTCAAACTGCCACATGTTTATGCTTATTTTTCTGGTTTTCAGGCACAAACATCTATCGGAAATCATTATTTTGGCATTGGTTTGGATTTATTTTTGGGGAAAGATTCTAAATTTTATCCGGCTTTGATTGAAACTTTTCCGCATTATATTTCGCGTCGTTTTACGCCTGATAATATGGTTCCGAGAGTGATTGAAAGTTTGGCTCGGGAAGATATGTTTGAAGAGCAGGATGCAGACGATAAATCACTGCTTTCGAGAATGATTTATAATGGTAAAATCATGTATTTTATGGATCAAATTCAGCCTGATGTAGCCGATTCTATAAAGATCGGTTATACCACTGAGCAGCTGAAGTGGTGCAAAGAGAATGAACCAAATATCTGGGGTTATTTTTTAGAAGATAACCTTTTGTATGAAACGGATTACCAGAAAATCCAGAAATATTTAACAGAAGCACCTTTTACGCCGGGTTTGGGCGATCATAATAATTCGGCACCAAAACTGGCGGTGTGGACGGGCTGGCAGATTGTGAAATTGTATATGGAAAAAAACCCAAAAGTTTCTCTGCCACAATTAATGGCAGATTACGATGAACAGAAAATCCTGAGCCAATCGCATTACCGGCCAAAGTAGCTGCTATTTTTATGCCGATAAAAGAAGCATTTACTTTAATATCGTAAAAACACCTTTTAAGGCAATGATGATACCAATCACCAAAAAAACGTTGGAAACAGAAGTAAAGAAAAAGCTATCACCTAAAAAACGAAAAAATACACCTACCATGCCAACTAAAATAGCAATAGTTATAATTATATAATTTCTGGTATCGTTTGCGGTAGTTGATTTATTCATTATTGATTGCTTTATTAGATTTTCAAAAATAAGAATGTTTGCCGAAAGCTAAAAGTGTAATCCTATTTTTCTAAAAATTTTAATTTGATATTTATCACACCAAAAAAATAGCCGATAAAAGAAGCATCTACAAAAAAACCCAGTATTTAACCAGGTTTTTAAAAATATTTAAAGACAAAGATTTATCCGTTTAATGCTGCTGCACCGCTTACAATTTCTGTTAGCTCTGTGGTAATGGCTGCCTGACGCGCCTGATTGTAGGATAATTTTAATGCTTTCAATAAATCGCCTGCATTTTCGGTTGCTTTGTCCATTGCCGTCATCCTGGCACCATGTTCAGAAGCATGAGAATCCAAAACAGCTTTGTACAACTGCACTTTGATATTTTTGGGGATCAGTTGTTCCACAATTTCTTCCTGCGATGGCTCCAAAATATAATCTACCTGTACTGTTTTTACCGCTTCTTTTTTGTCAGGTTTGGCTACGGGCAACAATTGTTCGCTTACCACAAACTGAACCGCAGCGTTTCTGAAACGATTGTAAACCAAATCCACACGGTCATAATCACCATTTACATAACCCTGCATAATGGCTTCTGTAATCAAAGAAGTATTTTCAAAGTTTAGTTCCGTGTACAATTCATTGTTATTGCCAACCACGTTATATTTTCGGCGTTCATAATATTCCTGCGCTTTTCTACCAATAGCTACCACGGAAACATTATTTGCACGCAACTGATTGGAATAGCGGCTGGCCACCAAATTATTGGCAGCTTTGATCACATTTGTGTTAAATGCACCGGCCAAACCACGATTTGAAGTTACCGCAATAACCAGTATCCTAACAGGCTCCCGAACCTGCATGTATGGTGAAGCAGCATCTTCTAAACTTACAGAAAGATTTGCCAGAATTTCGTTCAATTTATCTGCATAAGGACGCATTTGAACGATTGCATTCGTTGCACGCTTCAGCTTGGCCGCCGAAACCATTTTCATAGCTTTGGTGATTTGCTGCGTAGAGGATACAGACGTGATGCGGTTTCTTACTTCTTTTAAATTGGCCATTTCTTAGGGTAGAAAGTATCAAGTAACAAGTATTTTAAATTACTTGCAGCTTGATACTTGATACTTATTAGTTATAATTTGCGGACAATTCCTTGGCAACTGTTTCCAAAACACCTGTAATAGAATCATCCAGTTTGCCGGCTTTCAAACTGGCTAATACTTCCGGATGTCGTAATTCTAGCTGTGTGGTAAACTCTGCTTCAAATTCCCTCACCCGGTTCACTGGTACGCTGCGCATCAGGTTTTTAGTGCCGAGATAAATAATTGCCACTTGTTTTTCAACAGGAACTGGTGAAAATTGCGGTTGTTTCAATATCTCTACGTTACGCGAACCTTTGTCCAAAACGTTTTTAGTAGAAGCATCCAAATCCGAACCGAATTTAGAAAAAGCTTCCAACTCGCGGTATTGTGCCTGATCTAGTTTTAGTGTACCGGCTACTTTTTTCATGGATTTGATTTGCGCATTACCACCAACCCGCGACACAGAAATACCAACGTTGATTGCCGGTCGGACACCTGCATTGAACAAATTGGATTCTAAGAAAATTTGCCCGTCTGTAATAGAAATTACGTTAGTTGGAATATAAGCAGAAACGTCTCCGGCCTGTGTTTCGATAATAGGCAAAGCAGTTAATGAACCACCGCCTTTTACAATGCTTCGGATCGATTCCGGCAAATCATTCATGCCTTGTGCAATGGCATCATTAGCATTGATTTTTGCAGCACGTTCCAACAAACGGGAGTGCAGATAAAACACATCACCTGGATAAGCTTCACGGCCCGGCGGACGGCGCAGTAACAAAGATACTTCGCGATATGCCACGGCTTGTTTCGATAAATCATCATAAATAATCAGAGCCGGACGGCCGGTATCACGGAAAAATTCTCCGATTGCAGCACCGGCAAAAGGCGCAAAAAATTGCATCGGTGCCGGATCTGCTGCCGATGCGGCAACTACAATACTGTATGGCATGGCACCATTTTCTTCCAAAACACGTACAATATTTGCAATTGTAGAATTTTTTTGGCCACAAGCTACATAGATGCAATAAACTGGTTTGCCGGCATCATAAAATTCTTTTTGGTTGATAATCGTATCGATACAAACTGCTGTTTTACCGGTTTGCCTATCACCAATTACCAATTCCCGTTGTCCGCGGCCGATAGGGATCATCGCATCAATTGCTTTGATACCAGTTTGGAGCGGTTCATTTACCGGCTGGCGATAAATTACTCCTGGTGCTTTGCGTTCAAGCGGCATCTCGTATGTTGTACCCGGGATTGGACCTTTGCCATCAACCGGCAAACCCAAAGTGTTTACCACGCGGCCAAGCATTCCTTCGCCAACTTTAATGGAAGCTATTTTTTTCGTTCTGCGAACCGTATCGCCTTCTTTTACTTCATCATAAGCACCCAACAAAACTACACCAACATTATCTTCTTCCAGGTTTAGCACGATGCCTTGCAATCCGTTTTCAAATTCAACCAATTCGCCCGATTGAACTTGAGTTAAGCCATAAACGCGGGCAATCCCATCGCCGATCTGCAATACAGTACCAACTTCTTCTAACTCAGATTCTGACTTAAAGCCTGCCAGCTGCTGGCGCAGGATCGCTGAAACTTCATCTGGTCTTACATCTACCATTTTTGAATTATTTTAACTTCTTTGTAATTAGTTCTATTTACAGAAGCAAATTTTACATGCTTCTTTTACATTATATTTTTTCGATTTCTGTTGACAAAAGCAATTGGTTTAAACCAGTTCTGCAGCAGTTTTTTGGGCGAAATCTTTTTTAAGTTTATTCAATGTGCTAGAAATGCTGGTATCAAACTGGCGATCTCCAACAGTTAAAATAAAGCCTCCTATCAGTTTCGGATCTATTTTTTCTTCCAGAATTGCCGTACCGTTAGTTGCTTTGTCAATTATTGCAATCACATTTGCACGATTGACATCTGATAGCGGTACAGCCGAAACGATTACTGCTTTTACGATATTTTTTTTGAAATTGTATTGTTCCACAAACTCTTTTGCGGTATCATACAATATTTCAGAACGCATTTTGGCAACCATGATCTTAAAAAAACCTAAAGTAGCCGGCTGTACTTTGCCTGTAAAGATATCTGACAGTATGATCGCTTTTTTTGAAGGGGAAACAATCGGGTTTCGCAAAACAGCATTTAGCGTATTATTATTCCGTAGTGTCTGTACAAATAAAACCATATCGCTTTTTATTGCTTCCAGCTGGTTTTGCTCTTCAGCAAGATCAATCAGGGATTTGGCATATCTTGTGGCTACTTTATACTCAGACATTATTGGTTAATATATTTATTATTACTAAGAGCCTATTTAAATTTTGTTTGATCTATTTTCTGATACTTCTTTTACCGCCTAAAAAACGGCAAGTATTTGTTTTTGATTTGTTTGAATTAGAACCAATACCAATTTTTATACGATAAAAGAAGCATTAGCAATATGTTTTGTATTAATTTAAACAATATCTAAACTCAGTTCAACTTCACTTCTTTCAAAAGATCAGTTACCAGTGCATCCTGCTTTTGTTTATCTTCAAACTGCTTGCGCAACACTTTTTCTGCTATATCCAAAGAAAGTGTAGATATCTGGTTTTTTACGTCGGCCATAGCAATTGCTTTTTGGCTGTTGATTTCAATTTTTGCTTTTTCAATCAACTTATTACCTTCAATATGTGCAGCATTCTTTGCTTCGCTGATAATTTGATCTTTTACCTGTTTAGCTTCTTTCAAAATCAGATCACGTTCTGCACGGGCTTGTTTAAGCAATTGCTCGTTTTCATTGGTTAAGCGCGCCATTTCATCTTTTGCAGCTTCTGCTTTAAACAAGGCGTCTTCGATTGAGCGTTCTCTCTCGCCAATAGCACCCATTATTGGTTTCCAGGCAAATCTGGCCAATAGAAAGAACAGGATTAAAAACGATAATGCCGTCCAGAATACTAAGCCAATTTCGGGGGTTACTAATTCCATATCTTATTAAAAATTAACCGATTGAATAAAAACTGACCAGTTGCCAAACGCAGCTGATCAGTTGAAATTAAAAATAGCTTATTTAGGGTTGTTACCCAAGAAAGCCACTACCACACCAAATAAAGCAGCACCTTCAATCAAGGCAGCCGCGATAATCATGGCAGTTTGAATTTTTCCTGAAGCTTCAGGCTGGCGGGCAATACCTTCCATGGCTTTGCCACCTACTTGTCCGATGCCAATACCTGCACCGATAACAGCTAAACCTGCACCAATTGCAGCAATACTTCCAGTCATCATTGTTAAAAATTAAAGTTAAATATAATATATAGTTGTTTACAATTTAATAGTGATGCTCTTCGGTAGCTGTGCCGATAAATAGTGCCGTAAGCAAGGTAAAAATAAAAGCCTGAAGTAATGCTACCAGCAGTTCCAGTACATCCATAAATACCACAAAAGCAACAGAAACCGGCGCAATAGCAATTGATTTAAAAACAAAAATCAATGATATTAAGCTAAGCACAATAATGTGTCCTGCCGTTATATTGGCAAATAAACGGATCATCAAAGCAAAAGGGCGCGAAATAATACCTACCAACTCTACCGGCCACATGATTGGGTACAGCCACCACGGTACATCCGGTGCAAAAATATGTTTCCAGTAATATTTATTTCCATTCACGTTCACCACGATCATTACAATTATAGCCAACACAAATGTTACCGCAATATTACCGGTCAAATTAGCACCACCCGGAAAAATAGGCACTAAACCGAGCATATTATTGATCCATATAAAAAAAAAAATCGTTAACAAAAGCGGCATATAACGTTCGTATTTATAGCCAATATTTGGTCTGGCAATATCGTCTCTGACGAAAACAATCACCGGTTCTATAAAAGACTGAAACCCTTTGGGTGCCTTGCCATGCCTTTTTTTGTAGGAAGCAGCAACACTCAGAAAAACAATCAGCAAGATAATGATTGATAACCAAAGCGATATAATGTTTTTAGTGATGGAAAAATCTGTAAACCTGGTACTGAAGTTGAACATATTGGCACCCGCACTATGCACACCGTTTTCGATGATTTGAACTTTATCTTCTACAAGCCTATAAGTATGATATTTGCCTGTATAGGTTTTTTTACCATGATCAAAAACTGCTGATGAAAATGTTTCCAAACCTTTGTCCGTGTATAGGATTACAGGAAGCGGGATAGAAGTTGTGCCCCACAAATGCCAGTAATGAGAATCTGCAATATGTTCTAAAATCGCCTTGCCCGGATCGTAGGCTTCGTGTTCAGCTACTGGTTTTTCAGTAGAAAAATCTGCAACAGTAGCAAAACTTTTACAAGCGATCAAAGCGAAAAAAACGCTTAAAAATACAATGTATGTAGTTCGTTTTATTTTAAAAATGCGGGTAGAATCAATCCAATGCACGTTTTTTACTTTTGGTTTTGGAGGCGCAAATTACGCAATAGTGTGCTAATTTCAAAGACAGTATTTAATATATAGAGATAAAAAAAGTTGGCTACAAAGTGTGCAGCATTCACCTGATTATGGCTGATATAAATTACCACAAAAAACAGGCAAACTAACATTTTAACAACTGTAGCAATTAAGAATATTTGTGTACCGGCCATACTGCTTTTTTTATTGCCTAAAAAACAGGAAACACAAATAAGCAGCGTGAGCAAACTGAAAAGTATAAACAGTTTCCAGAAACCCGGAATTAAATATACCGGGTTAAATAATTGTAACAGCACAGCCGGCGCAGCCGTAATCAACACAAAAACAATAAATAAAAAAGCAAACTGTTTAAGCTTCAACTTTTAAATGATTTGAAAACGATATATAAAGAAACAAACACACCAGCAAGCGATAAAATTGCCGTAACCCATTGTACTTGGTGGTGCAGATACTGGTCGGTTTTATAGCCTGCAAATGTAAATAAGCTGATAATGACAACCATTTGGATGCCCAGGCCGCTGTATTTGATATAGTTGTTCATAAATAATCGTGTTTGCAGAAATAGATTTTGTGGTTTCAAAATTAGGTAACAGAAATGATTTTTCAGTAGTTTGGCATTTGATTGATCTTCTGATGATACTTCAACATAAAAAATTAAAGATACTTTCCTTTGATGCGCTTCAGCTTGGTTAAGATACTGTTTTTATGCCTGTTTTTTTTGCTGATGATTGGCGGCTGCTCGTTGGAAAAAGAAAGCGGCTTTAACCGCAGGATGCAAAATTTGACGGCGCATTACAACATCCTGTTTAATGCCCGGCAAATTATCCTGCAAAAAGAAGCATTGATGGCGCAGGTTTATGCAGATGATTTTTCCGAAATTTTGAGCGTTTACCAGGATACGATTGCCAAAACGGCGGCCAGCAGCAAAGAGTTGGATGCCGTAACCACGCGCGCCAACACGATCATCAACTTTAAAGAGCAAAGCCATTACATTGGCGATGCTTACTTTTTGATTGGCCAGGCCAATTATCTTAGCAGTAATTATTTTGATGCCACAGAGTTTTTTGATTACGTGGTCCGCTCCTTTCCCGAAAATAAAGAACTGGACCGAACAGCTTTAGCCTGGAAAGCGCGCTCGCTGATGAAACTGAATCAGCCCAAAAAAGCTTCCGCAGTTTTGGATACTGCAAGGCTTTTGTTTGATGCTAAAAAAGCTTCTGCGGAAGAAATTACCGGCGCAGATTTACAATATAATATTGATGCAGGAAATTACGATCAGGCGGAAAAACTGGCTGTGCAAGCAGTGGATCTGGCAAGCGATAAATTTAGGCGCATCCGCTGGACTTTCATCCTGGCGCAGTTGCAGGAAGCTAATAAAAAACCTGCCGATGCTTACAAATCCTATTCTAAAGTGGTGCACAGCAATGCTTCTTTTGAGCTTGCTTTTAATGCGACACTGAACAGTTTGCGGATTGAGGAAAAGCAGGACGGGCAGCCGACCGACCGGACCACGCGCTTACGCACGTTGCTGAAAGATGATAAAAACCTGGATTTTATCGATCAGATTTATTTCCAGATGGGCGAAGCGGCTTTGGCATCGCAAAAAATTGATCCGGCGATTATAAATTATAAATTGTCTGTTAAAAACAGTACGCGCAACCAGAAGCAAAAAGGTTTGTCTTACCTGCGCTTGGCCGACATCAACTTTAAATACAAAACAGATTATATCCAGGCCAAAAAATATTACGACAGCACGTTGCTCAACCTGCCGCCTTCTTATCCAGGCTATCAGCAAATCCTGAAAAAAGCCAATAATTTGCAGTTGCTGGCCAGTCGTTTTCAAATTATTGCACAGCAGGACACGCTGCAAGCTTTAGCTAAAATGAATGCAGCAGACCGGACGGCGCGGATAAACTTGATGGTTGATCAGCAGGTGATCCAACAAGAAAATGCACCAGTGCGCATCAACCCAACCATCAATACCGGCAATGTAATCACAACGGTCAACAGAAGCTCCAATTCATTCTACTTTTACAATCCCGAAGCGGTAAACCAGGGTTTGTACAGTTTTTTAATGGTTTGGGGGAAACGCCGGCTGGAGGATAATTGGCGTATCAGTTCGCGCACGGTGGCTACGGTCAACAATAATCCCAACAGCGTTTCCGATCCTGATGTGGTGCAAGCCGTACAGGCTCCGCAACTGTCTTCGCCGGGCGCAGCTACTTTTAAGCAGCAACTAATTAATAGCATTCCGCTTACACCGGTGTTGCTACAGCAATCCAACAATATTATTTTTAATGCTTATGCGGATATCGCCGGTTTTTATAAAGATATTTTGGCTGATAATACTGAGTCCATCAACACGTATGAATATTTGCTGAAACGTTTTCCGGAGAATAATAATCTGCCTGTGATTTATTACAGCTTGTACCGTTTGTATACGGATGAGCACAACCAACCGCAAGCCGAAAAATACCGGAACCTGTTGCTGAAAAACTACCCGCAAACGCAGTATGCCAAAATTATCCTCGACCCAGAATACGGCAAAAAAATGCTGACAAACGATGCACAGCAAAATACTTTTTATAATAATGTGTATGATTTTTACCGCAAGCGGCAATACGATCAGGTAATTGCGCGGACGGACTCGGCTCTAAAAATCAATCCGCAAAATAAACAGGCTGCACAATTGGCTTATTTAAAAACAATTGCGCTGGGCCATCAGCAAAAATTGGAACCTTTTCAGCAGGAATTGCAGCAAATTGCTACACAATACCCAGATGACCGCCTGGTTACGCCTCTGGTAAAGCAACATTTACTTTTTATTGCAGCCAACCATGATGTGATTGCTGCCCGGCCTTTTGCATTGATTGATAGCGATCCCAACGAAATCCCATTTTCGCAGGAACGGTTTATGCACCAGTCAATTGCTTCTTCAAATCCTGTTTCGGCACCTGTTCAGTCGGTTGCGCCTCCGGTTTTATCGGCAGCAAAAAATAGTTCGGTTATTACGCCAACATCTTCAACTTTAAATAACAAGCTACAAATTTCGCTTCCAAACAACACCAAAAATAGTACGATAAAAGAAGCATCGGGTATTTTCAACTTGGCAGACAGTACGGAAATTTATTTTGTGGTAAACGTAAAAGGTTTTAACAATCTGGCTCCTTCGCGCTTTGGTATCGGGCAGTTTAACCGCGCCAATTACCCGGATACGCCGCTCAAACATCAGCTGAAAGAAGTAGGACAAAGCAACCAACTCATTTATACCGGCCGTTTTTATTCTGTGGGAGAAGCAAAAAATTATGCGCGCCGGATTGTGCCGCTTTTGCCTGAAATTATGAAAGTTCCGGCAGAGAAATATAATTTCTTTATTATCAGCCGGAAAAATCTGGATAAATTAGCGAACTCAAAATTGCTCGACAGTTATTTTGAGTTTTATCAAACTAATTATCTCTGATGCGCTATAAAGAACCCGCAAAATCCTATTTATCAACCCAACCTCAATCCTCCCAAACGGATTTTCATCGCTACAACATCAACTTTTGGAAGCTGGTTGCCGGTGTTTTTTTCTTTTTCGTTTTGCTGTTTACGGCTGTTGCTTTCCAATTTTTTGGGAAATTGCCTTCCTTTCGCGATCTGGAAAACCCAAAAAGTAATTTGGCAAGTGAGATTTTATCGGAAGATAAACAGCCACTGGGAACTTATTATGTTCAAAACAGATCGAATGTGACTTATAGTGAGTTATCTCCAAACGTTGTTCACGCTTTAATTGCTACAGAAGATACGCGTTTTTACGATCATTCCGGGATTGATTTCCGGCGGGTTTTTTCAATTATTTTTTATAATTTGATTGGAAAAAAACAAGGTGGCAGCACGATTACGCAGCAATTGGCTTTAAATTTATTTTCTGAACGGGCACACAATCCTTTCAAACGGATCATCCAGAAACTACAGGAATGGATTACGGCTGTGAAGATTGAACGAAATTACACAAAGGAAGAAATCTTGACGATGTACCTGAACACGGTGGATTTCGGGGCTTACAATACCTTCGGCATCAAATCCGCCGCACGTACTTATTTTGGGGTTACACCTGCTCAACTGACGCCGAATCAAGCCGCACTTTTAATTGGAATGGTAAATGGGCCAGGCATTTATTCGCCTATTAATCATCCTGAAAACGCTTTGAACAGAAGGAATTTTGTGTTGAGAAGAATGGCGGACGAAAATTTTTTAAGTGAAGGCCAGGTGGAAGAAGAAAAAGTAAAACCGCTCGGCCTACATTTCAATCCGATTGATAACAATGATGGATTGGCCACTTACTTTCGCGCGGTACTGAAAAAAGACATACAAAAAACGCTTGTTGATCAATCCATTACCAAAGCCGATGGTACGCCTTATGATCTGGATCGGGATGGTTTGAGAATTTACACCACCATCAATTACCAAATGCAGGATTATGCCGAGCAGGCGCAGCGCGAATACATGCGCCAACTGCAAGTTCAGTTTAACAATCATTGGAGAGGGCATAGTTTGTGGAAAGAAATTCCGGATTTCAAAGCTATCTTAGATCAGGGAATGCACCGTTCCGACCGCTACCGGATGTTAAAACAGGACAGCAAATCAGACGAAGAAATCCATACCGATTTTAATACGCCTGCCAAAATGAATCTTTTCACCTGGCGCGGAAGCATTGATACCACAATGAAGCCAGTTGATTCCATCGTTTATACTAAACTGATTTTGCGCAATGCTATCATGTCTATGGACCCCACAACTGGCTACATCAAAGCCTGGGTTGGCGGAGATAATTTTGAGCATTTCAAATATGATCAGGTAAAAATGGGCACACGGCAGGTTGGATCAACCGCCAAACCTTTTACTTATGCTGTGGCGATTGAAAACGGGATGTCGCCTTGCATGGAAGTCCCGGTAGAACCGGTTACCATTGTTACAGATGGCAAAGCTTGGACACCATATTCTCCACCGAAAGACAACATTTACAGTTCTTTAAACTTACGTAAAGCTTTGGCTATTTCTCATAATTGGATTGCTGCTAAAATGATGCAGGAAGTCGGGGCCACACCTGTTGTTGATTTAATAAAAAAAATGGGGATAAACAGCCCAGATCTAAAGCCCTATCCATCCATCGTTTTAGGAACATTTGATGCTTCGGTTTTTGATATGACGGCGGCTTACTCTGTTTTTGCCAATCACGGAGCTTGGACAGAACCCACTTATTTGTTGCGTGTGGAAGATAAAAATGGCAACGTTTTGTTTGACCGGAAACCAAAAGTTGTAGTGGCCATGAATGAGCAAACGGCTTATGTGATGACGTATATGTTAAAAGGCGTTATCCAGGAAGGAACCGGCTGGCGTTTGAGAAGCAAATACGGTTTAACTAACCCGATTGGCGGGAAAACCGGCACCACGCAAAACAATTCTGATGGCTGGTTCATCGGTATTACGCCGCAACTGGTTACAGGCGTTTGGACGGGTTGCGAAGACATGCAGCTTCATTTCCGAGCCACAGATTTGGGTGAAGGAGCCAATACGGCGTTACCGATTTTTGCGCTTTATATGAAGAAAGTTTATGCTAATGCCAGCCTGGGTATTAAGAAGAACGTAGATTTTGATCCGCCCAAAAATGGTGTTAGCATCACGATGGATTGCGGTGCTTATTCGCAGCAACAACAGCAAAAAAACGAAGTGGATAAACAATTAGGCTTTTAAGCGGTACTGTTTTTATAGGCATAAATTTATAGGCATAAAAGAAGCAAGCGAAAAGACGGGCATGAGTAATTTTGATTATAAAGAAGCAGTTAAAGATATTCCGCATAAACCAGGCGTTTATCAGTATTGGAATGATGAGAACGTAATTATCTATATTGGTAAGGCGAAAGACTTAAAAAATAGGGTCAGTTCTTATTTCAACAAAGATGTTTTAAATACCAATGGCAAAACCAAAATGCTGGTTTCCAAAATCAGGAAAATCACTTTTACCATTGTGGATACCGAAATTGATGCCTGGCTGCTGGAAAATAGTTTGATCAAAAAGCATCAGCCGCGCTACAATGTGCTGCTGAAGGATGATAAAACTTATCCCTGGCTGGTAGTTAAAAACGAACATTTTCCGCGCATTTTTTGGACGAGGAGGATCATCCGCGATGGTTCTAAATATTTGGGGCCGTACGCTTCCATCAGCATGATGCACACCATTTTGGATTTGATTCGCGAAACTTATCCGCTCAGAACTTGCAACCTGGCCCTCACCCCGCAAAATATTGATGCCGGAAAGTTTAAAGTTTGCTTAGAATATCAGTTGGGAAATTGCAAAGGGCCTTGCCAAAAGTTTCAATCAGAACCGGATTATCAAAACAACATTGAAGAAATTAAAGATATTCTGAACGGCAAAACTGGAGCGGTAGTGCGACAATTGAAAGATCAGATGGAGCAGGCTTCTATCAATATGGATTTTGAAGCTGCACATAAATTGAAACGGAAGTTTGACCTGCTGGATAATTATCAAAGCAAATCTACCGTGGTTAATTCTTCGATTACGGATGTGGATGTTTTCAGTATTGCTTCTGAAGAGAAATATGCTTTTGTGAATTTTTTAAAAGTGATGAACGGCGTAATTATCCAAACACAAACTATCGAACTGAAAAAACAACTGGAAGAAACCGATGAAGAATTGCTGAGTATCGCTATTTCTGAATTCAGGACGCGATATAATAGTCAATCTAAGGAGGTAATTGTGCCGTTTGAGATGAATGTTGATGAAGGTTCGTCCATCAAATTTACGGTTCCAAAGTTGGGCGAAAAGAAAAAACTGCTCGATCTGTCCCAAAAAAATGTACAGTTTTTTAAACGCGGGAAAATAGACCAATATGAAAAGCTAAACCCGGAAGTGCGGACAGAACGTTTGCTCACGCAGATGATGAAGGATTTGCGTTTGAACCAGTTGCCGCGGCACATTGAATGCATTGATAATTCTAATTTTCAAGGTTCCTTTCCAATTTCAGCTATTGTGGTTTTTCGGGATGGAAAGCCATCAAAAAAAGACTACCGTTTTTTCAACGTAAAAACAGTAGAAGGCCCGAATGATTTTGCCACGATGGAAGAAGCTGTTTACCGGCGTTATAAACGTTTGCTGGAAGAGCAGCAGGAATTGCCACAATTGATTATTATTGACGGCGGAAAAGGGCAGTTATCCTCATCTGTAAAAGCTTTAAAAAAGTTGGATATTGATAAAAAGGTAACAATTATTGGCATCGCAAAGCGGCTGGAAGAACTGTATTATCCCGGTGATCAGTATCCGATGTACCTCGATAAAAAATCTGAAACGCTAAAAATCATTCAGCAATTGCGGGATGAGGCGCACCGTTTTGGTATTACGGCGCATCGTGCCAAGCGTAATAAAAGTACGCTGGTTACCGAATTGGATAATATTTCGGGCATTGGCAAAACTACTTCTGCAAAACTACTTACCTATTTTAAGTCGGTAAAAAGAGTACGTGAAGCCACGGAAGATATGCTGATGGAAGTGGTAAACACCAAACAGGCAAAGGCGATCCTGGAATATTTTGCGCAAGAAAAAGCCCCGCAAGTTTGATTTTGCAGGGCGATGCTGTTTTTATCGGCTAAAAATTAGTGTTAATAAACCCATAAGTCCTGTTCGTAGTTTAACAGAGACTTTTTGATTTTTTCTGATTCGTATAATTTGTCAATCCCTTGTGCATAATCTTTGATCCGTTCGTCTTTATCGTTAGATTCTTTGACGATGTAACTGGAAAAAATCCGCTTCATAAAAATATCATCAAAGCTTAAACCCGTTGCATCATTGTGGCGGTTCATTGCTTCTTTGGTTACCAAAATATTTCGGGCTTCCGGGAAATAAATCCAGAATGCGGGCTGATAATCCAAGTTTAAACCGCCGGCTTTTACCCTAATCATAGGAGCAAGACCGATAATCCGCGGTTCAAAAACAGAACGTTGTTTATCAAAAATCCAATCTTCTTTGATCCTGAATTTTACAACACTATCCGGGTTAAACTCACCCATCTGCATGGTAGAACCGATTTTATCACCGTTTTTATCAAATTTGTCAATCAAAACGCTATCAGCCATTTTGGCCATTGCCTGTTTTGGTTTTAATAAAGCTGAAAACTCATCTCCGTTAGGATCACCTTTGCTTGGTGAAGGATCGTAAGCATTCAGCTCGCCTTTTGCAATGGCATCCATCAGAATGTCAATCAAACGAGCTTTTGGTGATACCAAATATTGGTTCATCCGTTCCCGCACGTCAATTTCGCGCCAAACTCTTTTCTGAAAAGCCACATCAGCTTCACGCAGGTTTTGATAAGGCGTAACTTTGGCATTCAGGATACTGGTTTTTTTGTAATAGCCATCTTGTGGTTTATAATAACCATCTTGCGGCCTTACAAAAGGTTTTACATTGCTGGTATCTACCAAAGCTTGTGATTTTGCAGAGGTGCCCACAGATTTTTTAGCAGCCGTTTTGCGAGTAGCCGTTCTTCTGGTAGCCGTTCTTTTACGCGTTTGCGCAAATGATCCTGCACAGATCAGGCATAAAACTAAAATAACCAAGTTTCTTTTCATCGAATTTTAATTAGCATGCAATACAATCGGATCTAAACCACGCTGAGTACCATCAGGCCCAACAGCAATAATATTATCAAAAACCACACTTGATCCTGGAGTAATAGTTGCCAAAGCAGAACGCATTGCACCAGAAAGGTCACTACCAGAAGCGGATAAGGTAACAGCATCCTGACGAGGTTTGATCACTGTTAATGAAAAACGGGTAACGTTAAAACTTGCAGCAAAATCGAAGTTTTCCAGCTTGGCGAAAATTTTGTCTTGCGCTTTAATGTTTCCTGCGGAAGTCGTTCCGTTACTTTTACCGGCAAATTGTGCTTTTGGGTCAGGGATTCTTTTTACCCTAAATTCCTGCACACCTAAAACAGCACTTCTACCAGGAGAAGTTTCGCCTGAAACGGTGATTTTAGCTATTGTTCCGGGAGAAGATACGGTAGCAGTAAATTTTCCGGCTGAACCGCTTATTGAACCGCCGCTGATACTTAAACGTAATTTTTCCTTAGCCATTCCCGGTGCAGAAACCGAAACCGGATTTGGAACACCAACATATAAAACATTCATTTTATCTGGAGAAACCACTGCCGAAGGGCGTGCTACCTGATAAGTTTGTGGCGGTGTGCTATAAGTTTTGGTTGTTCCGTCATTTTGTTTTACGGTGATTGTACCAATCCAAGTGCGTACACCCTCTCCGCTTGTAGAAACGGAATATGTGCCTTTACCATCTGTAGTGGGCAACTTAGAACCACCAACGGTAATATTAGGATTTGATTTAGAATCGGAAGCAGTTAAAAAAACCTGAGCTGTATAAGGCTGGCCAGCAATAACATAGCTACTTGGTGCAACGGCAACCGCAGCAAATTTATCCAGGTTTACAACTGCCTGATCTACTTTACCCAAAATCTTTTTCACTACTTCGCTTTCTGCATTTTTTGCATCAGCCTGAACTTTGTTTAAAGAAGTCATGGCTGCACCCATCGGGATGCCGTCTCCAAAATACGCTTCTTCCCAAGTTTCTTTAGCATATCCTTTTTTTTGCGGAGGATCAATCGTTGCCAAAGCTAATTTTGTATTAGCCTGATCTTTTGTATCCAGCAAACCAACTAATTTTTCACGTGTCTGATCAATTTTTTTACGCAGGGTGAAAGCATTTTTGTTATTGATCATAAAATCGGAAGATACATCTAAATTGTCCCGGCCTTTATAATCCTGTAAGTTTTCGTCAAATCCACCAGTTTTTTCAACCAGTTGTTTTTTCAACGATTCTACATAATCATCCAATTCCTTAACCAATGAGCTTGCCTGTTTGGCTTTAGCCTCAATGGGCTTTGCACGGTCTGGCTGTTCTTTAATTTTTTGTTGAAAAGCTTCATAAGTATTGTTAATTCCGGTTTGGACATTACTTTTTGATGCATTCAAACTATCACTGATGTTCTTAAAAGCGTTTAGTAAACTATCTGGTACGTTTAAGGCAATCAAACCTAATAGTACCAGATACAAAATACCAATCATCCGCTGTCTTGGGGTTTCCTTACCTCCAGCCATTTGTTATTATTTTATGCTGATGTTAAAATTAAACGGATAAATTAATTTGCTTTTGGCTGATTCATGGCGGTTAACATATTGCCATAAATGTTATTTAAAGAAGCCAAGTTCTTGGCAAGCCGGCCAACTTCATCTTTAAACGCTTTAGAATCTTCCATAGACTCATTAAAGTTTTGCATTGTTAAAGAAACATTTTGGTAAAACTTGTTCATTGACTTCAAATGTGCGCTTGAATCCTGTAACTCCAGCTCATACACTGCGTTTAGGGCAGATAAATTCTTAGCTAAATTATTAACCTGATCGTGATACGCTTTGGAATCAATGTTAGAATTTGCCATTTCAGATAAATTTGCCGATGCCTTTTCAAAAGATGTACTTAATTTATCATAACTTGCACTGGCAACTTTTACTTTGTTTGTTAATTCTAAAGTTGCTTCTCCAGCATCACCTGCTTTTGAAATCGAACTTACTTTATCGCCAAAAGTTCTTAAACCATCACCCAAACTGGTGATTAACTCCGGGCCGATCTTAGCATCAGTTAGCATTTTATCCAAAGCAGCAGTATTAGAAAAACTGTTTGCTACTGGTTGTGGTGCCCTTGATACTGCTGCTTTAGGCAATTCGCCTGTATAATTGTCTGATAATTCAGGATAAGCGCGCGTCCAATCCACATCATTATTTTCTTCTGGAAAAATACCTATCAAAAAGAATAAAACAGCTTCAGCCCCAAGTCCTAACGTAATAAATACAGAGGCATAAGGCCAGTGCTGTATTTTAAATAACAAGCCTATAATCACCACAGTTGCGCCAATAGAAATAACGCTTCCCAACCCATACTTTGATTTTTTCTTAACAGCCATAAAAATTTTTGTAGTTTGTTTTTTTTAGAATTAATTATAATAGTTCAATTAGTAGTTAGAGCGTTTGTCTTTAATATCCCTGCCCAAAAAATGTGTTACACAACGGAAACCAATGTAAGATTTCGCCGTGTCCTGATATTCATAACCGCGGGTAGAGTTTTGCAGGAAATAGCCAATATCTTTCCAAGAACCACCTCTTACCACTTTGCGTTTCAACACTTCAGGATCACTGGCTTTGGCTTCATAATTAAAAGTCGGGCTCATATCGTGTACAAACGTAGAAGCAGATTCATCATAAGCAGAAGCTGTCCACTCTGCCACGTTTCCAGCCATGTTGTACAAGCCATAATCATTCGGGAAATAGGAATGAACGCTTACCGTATAAGCACCGCCATCACTGGCATAATCACCACGGCCTGGTTTGAAATTGGCCAGCAAACAACCTTTAGAGTTTTTAATATAAGGGCCGCCCCAAGGATAATCGTTACCGATCCTGCCGCCGCGGGCAGCATATTCAAATTCTGCCTCGGTAGGCAAATCATAAAGTTGACGGCGAGGAATCCCTCTTGCATCTTTGTAAGCATCATTGTAGCGGGAACGCCAAACTGTATAGGCCCGCACTTGCCGCCAGGTTACGCCCACAACAGGATATTGTGCGTATGATGGATGTGAAAAATAACCTTCAACCATTGGTTCATTAGCGGCATAAGAAAAATCATTCAGCCAACATAAAGTATCCGGATAAACAGGAACAGTATCGCGAAGGATAAAATCAGAACGTTTTTTGGTCTTGTCGAAGCGATTATTAGAAGCTTCACGCAAAATCATGATCGAATAATTGTATTTCAGCAAACGGGCATCAATCTCGTTCCGGTCAAAAATACGGTCATCACCCTGATAATACATACCTTGTAATTTCGCCTGGTTGGCACTGGCTGCCGCAGATGCTTTGCCTTTTCCTCTGCCTGAGCTGAAAACACCATTTTTATTTACATAATCCCAGTTGATGTATTTCTTGCCACTCGGATCTGGCTTTGCATTTTTGCCACCGGGTTTCAAGTAATATTTATCGTCGTTCAGGTATTGTGTTATGGCGATCGAATCCCTTACTTGATTCACAAACTGTTTGTATTTAGCATTCGTTGTTTCGGTTTCGTCCATAAAAAACGGAGCGATCGTAACTTGTTTGTTTTGAGCAGTTTGTGCAAAAGTAACGTCCTGATCGGTTTGGCCCATTAAAAAACTTCCTCCCGGTACATAAACCATACCGTAAGGCTGTTCCTGTTTAAAAGCTTTGCCCGAAACACCTCTTACTTCACCCCTGTCGCTGCTGTTCATACAACTGCTTAAAGCAGCAATTAGCATGAGTAATAAACCAAAGTATATGTTTTTCATTTTTGAATTCAAAGTATAATCAGCCCAATTAAATTAATGCAATAACTCTTATTTGTACAATATATTTTCCACAGATGCGATTTTATTGATCGTAGGAAAACATTTTATCGTTATAAAAATAGCTAAACAATTGATATCAACGCAAAAGAATTGATGATATATTTAATTTTATTGTTGAACACCTATTTAGCAGCATAAAAAAGATTTTTGTTGTCGATTTCTTTACGGAGATAATACGGCTAAAGTTTCGGAAATGTGGAGATTACAGGTAGAACTATCCTCGTTTTGCCGATGCTTCTTTTATCAACCTAAATTTGTAAAGCTTTCTCCAAGATATAAAAAGCTGAAAAACAAATTTTATGCCATAAAAGAAGCATCACCCAAAAGAAGTTTATTTATTGGCTTGCTTGATATATTGCTCAATAGCCATCGTCATGGATGGTGCTTCGGGCACAGGTGCGGGTATATCCAGGATCAGCCCTTTTTCTAAAGCCGCTTTATGCGTAGTGGTGCCGTAAGCTGCAATCCGGGTATTATTCTGCTGAAAATTAGGGAAGTTTTTGTAAAGCGACTGGATGCTGGAAGGGCTGAAAAACGCAATAATATCATAAAAAACTTCGGCCAGATCAGAAAGATCGCTCACCACGGTGCGAAACAAAACAGCCGGCGTAAAATTATAACCGTTATCAGCCAAAAATTTCTGCGTTTCTTCGGCAGCAACATCAGAGCATGGATACAGAAACTTTTCGTTGGTATGTTTTTTCAAAACCTCTGCCAAATCATTTGCGGTTTGCTTGCCAAAAAATATTTTTCGCTTTCGGTACTGGATATATTTTTGTAGATAAAGTGCGATCGTTTCCGACAGGCAAAAATATTTCATCTCCACCGGAACTTCAAAACGCATCTCTTCACAAATCCTGAAGAAATGGTCGGCTGCATTTTTACTGGCAAAAATTACGGCGGAATACTCTCCTAAAGCAATTTTTTCTTTTCTAAAATCTCTCGCCGGCACGCCTTCTACATGGATAAAAGACCGGAAATCGATTTTCAGGTTGTATTTTTTGGCAAGTTCTGTATAGGGGTTTTTATCGGATTCGGGTTTGGGTAGCGTTACTAAAATGCTTTTTACTTTTTTCAATCTTTCAGCGGAAGCCTGCATAAGTAGCTGTCTTTCTTATAGTTTTAAAGCCTTTATTAATATCAGAACAGGGCAAAATTCGAGGGCACAAAGATAAATAAATAAATAAACTTTACTGAATCTATATACGGAAAGTATATTGATGCTGCTGCGGACATATTGCCAAAACAAAACCACCAAAATCAGCAAGCCGGAAACGAGCAAAAGCAGTGGTTTAAAACTATCGGCAATCAAACCAAAGCAAACCACCAGCGGCAAACTGATAAAAGTAAGGTTGAAATAAGTGAGATATAATATGGAAATGTATTCTTTTACCAGGTTTCGAATATTGAATATCAGCCCTAAAACACGTAGCACAATGATTTTAAGAATAAAAAAGATGATGACCGCAAACATAAACCCGAGGTAAAGCTGCCAGCCGTCATCCGCAAAATTGTGGTTGTAATAAGAAACAACTTGGTAAAACAGCAGGCTAACAGTAGCTCCAAACAGCAAAAAAAGCAGGATAAACGACCAGGAATTGAGCAGATTTTCTTCTTTAGAGAACTGCGAAAGTACGCGCTGACTGTAAAATGATTGCACAATATCAGCAATCGATTTGTTCATAAAACGATTAATTATAGCGAGATACAGGAGCAAAACCAATATGACGGCCAGCATCCAAATGCGCTTGAAGTTGCGCGTTTTGCCGGGCTGCACTTTGGTTTTGGCGGGTTGATAGTGTACATCCAAAAAAGCATAACCAGTATATAATTTTGCTTTGAGCAGGCTATCCAGAAACAGGTTTTTGCGGGCAGGGTCCGGCGGCGTGATAAACAAATGAGCCAGAGAATCGGATTGAAACTGTTGTTTGGCCAGTTCTGCAGAATCCGGAATGGCATAAAGCCGGGTCAAACTATCCGCTACCGAGGTTTGCGCACATGCTGTTTTTATGGACCAAAAAACCAGAAAAAAAATTAAGATTGAACGCATGAACTTTTTTCGCCAGATACAAGTTAGGCATCTTTGGGCACAAATTTATCTGAATAATCTGTATAAATTAATTTTCTTGGCCATTTATTAAAGCCAGCTGGTGCATACTTTTTTCCAGATCCTGGTACAGCGTGCCGAACAGCTGATAGTATTTGGTGTACAGCTGATAATTTTTAAAATCCGGTTCAATGATTTGTTTGGCTGAAGAATCCATTTTCAGATTAAAACCGGCAAACCTGCCGGTTTGGATAGCCAGATAAGCTGCACCGATGGCAGAAGCGTCTTCAGCCTGCAACACAATCAGTTTTTTTCCGGTGATGTCTGCCATCATTTGCAGCCACATTTCGGAAGCTGTAAAACCGCCGCTCACCCGGATTTCGTGAACGTTTTTGGAGGCTAACAAAACCGCATCCAGCACACTGCGGATGGCGTAGCAAACGCCTTCCAGCGCAGCCCGCAAAAAATGTGCTTGCTGATGGTTTGTTTTGATCCCGAAGAAGACACCGCAACTGTTGCTGTCCCACAAAGGCGTGCGCTCGCCGGTAAGATAGGGCAAAAAAAGCAGGCCGTTGCTGCCGGCGGATACTGTTTTTATCAGGGTAAATATTTGCTCGTAATCTTGTGCCGATGCTGTTTTTATCGACCTAAAATTGCTGAGCAACCAGTTCAAAACCAAGCCGCCATTGTTGATCGCACCGCCGCAGATATATGTTTGCTCGTTTAGTATATAGTTGAACGTCATGGCTTTAAAATTGTACAAAGGCTTGCTGCTGGCCATGCGCATGGCACCGCTTGTGCCGATGGTGAGCGCGGCAACGCCAGGCTGATCAGCACCGCTGCCAAGATTTGCCAGGCAGCCATCGTTTGCTCCGATTACCCAAAAAGTGTTGGTGTTGATGCCGATTCTTTTGCAGATTGTTGCATCCGCATTTTGGCGCATGTGGCCGGTGCTTACTGTTTCTGAAAGCTGGTTTTCATCAATCCCGGCCAGCTTCAATGTACTTTTATTCCAGCAAAAATTTTGAATATCAAACAAACCGGTGGCTGAAGCAATGGAATGATCTATCTGAAACTGGTTAAAAAGCCGGAACCAGATCAGTTCTTTGATGGAAATAAACTTAGCTGTTTGCGCAAACAGTTCCGGTTGGTTTTCCCGAAACCAAATGATTTTGCTTAGTGGCGACATGGAATAAACCGGTGTACCATTTTGTTCGTACAAGGTTTTTCCCTCGGCAGAAAACCGCAGCTTTTCGGCAATGGTGGCACTGCGGATATCGGCCCAATTGATGATATTGGTTAGCGGTTTCCCTTTTTGATCAACCAAAATTAAGCTGTGCATGGCGCAGCTCAAACTAATGGCTTCCGGCGCATTTCCGATCTGCACAACTACTTTACTGATGCAATCTAAAAACCCCTGCCAAATCAGCTCCACATCCTGCTCGGCAAAACCAGGCTCAGGCTGCATCATGGGATAATGTTTTTGTGCTGCTGCAAAAGCCTCTCCGCCCAAACCTACGGCAACTGCTTTTACACTGCCTGTACCAATATCTACGCCCAAAATATATTTCTGCAATGTAATGCTGTTTTTATCAGGCAAAATTAAAGTAATTTGCAACAGAGTGAAGCAAAGCCAGTATAAACATAAATCCTCCGCTTAACTGCAGCCGATTATCAAACTAAAGATAAAAAATGCAGGAACATAATTATATTTGGGTAAAAATTGAATACGATGGACAAGGAAATAGCACTGATAATTGCTGAAATACTTATTAAACAGGATGAAACTACTGCACAAGTAAGTAATGTTGCTATACAGATAAACAACGTTACTACAGAAGTAAAAGAAACAAACAGCATTCTTAAAGATTTCATGGCCATATCTGTTAAGCAATGGGAGCAGCAGCACAAGTTTAATGAATTAATTGTGAGTGAATTGAAAAACATAAAGGAAGTCCTTTCTGCTTTGTCGCAGTTAGAAACTAGGTTAAAAGCTATTGAGGAACGTGAAAACAAATTTGAAAACAGGCTGGCTAATCTTGAAAAGCTGCTAAAAGCATCGTAAAAATATTTTTTAGTTTCCTACTGTTAACTTATCCGCCTACAAACCGGGTAGTTAAATAATTGCATATTGCTACCTTTGCTGCATGGCCGGCATCTACATCCACATCCCTTTTTGCAAGCAAGCCTGTCATTATTGCGATTTCCATTTCAGCACTTCTTTTCAATATAAAAAGGAAATTTTGCAGGCTTTGCAGCAAGAAATACGGATGCAAAAAGATTATCTGCAAGGCGAAACCATAGAAACGATTTATTTTGGCGGAGGAACGCCATCTGTTTTGGAAACTGCGGAAATCAACGTTTTGCTGGAGGAGATTTTCACGAATTTTACAGTTAAAGCTGATGCGGAAATTACTTTGGAAGCAAACCCGGATGATTTGCAGTTGCAGAAAATCCGCAGCTTAAAACAAACACTTATTAACCGTTTCAGCATTGGTGTGCAATCTTTTTTTGAGGAGGATTTGATTTGGATGAACCGCACGCACAATGCCGATGAAGCTTTTACCTCGATAAAAACAGTGCAGGATGCAGGTTTTAACAACATTACAATTGACCTGATTTATGGCTATCCGCTGCTGACAGAGGCCAAATGGCAATACAATTTAGAGCAGTTTTTCCAACTTCAAATTCCGCATTTGTCGGCTTATTCCATCACGGTGGAACCACAAACGGCACTTGCTTCTTTTATCAGCAAAAAAAAGCAGCCTGCCATGAACGATGAGCAAAGTGCTACACAGTTTGAATTTTTGATGGATCAGGCCGAAAAACATGAGTTTGAGCATTATGAGATTTCTAATTTTAGCTTGCCCGGCTGGCATTCGCGCCACAATTCCAATTACTGGAAAGGTGTAAAATATCTTGGTATTGGCCCGTCCGCACATTCTTTTAACGGCAAATCCCGGCAATGGAATGTGGCCAATAATCAGCAATATTTGGCGGCAATCAACACCAATCATGCTTCTTTTACCTTAGAAATTTTATCAAAGCAAGATCAGGTAAACGAACTCATCATGACTAATTTGCGCACCAGCAACGGTTTGAATTTGAATTTGGCCGATCAATTAAGCCAGGGCGCAGCCGAAGCTATTTTGAAAGATGCCCGGCAGTTTCTTAATAAAAACTGGCTTGTGCAAACCAATCAGCTGCTTGCTTTAACTCGTGCAGGAAAGCTTTATGCTGATTATATTGCTGCCGGGCTTTTTATCTGAGCTGATTATAAACAATTGATCTATAGAACATAATCTATATTAAATCTATTATTGAAACTAGCAGGAGGCATTTAACGTAACTTCTTTCAATATAAACTTCACACACAATGAAAAAATTATTTTTTACAGCCCTTGCTTTAGTAGCTTTAGCATCCGCCCCAAAAGTGTACGCACAAAAAGACCCGATGGTGGGTGGTGCAAAAATGTATGCAACGAAAGACATTGTTGATAATGCCATAAACTCTAAAGACCATACCACTTTGGTTGCTGCTGTTAAAGCTGCAGGCTTAGTAGAAACTTTGAAGAGTACAGGTCCGTTCACTGTTTTTGCACCTACAAACGAAGCATTTAACAAACTGCCAGCCGGAACGGTTGAAACTTTGGTAAAACCAGAAAACAAAGCAACGTTGACTAAAATTTTAACTTATCACGTTGTTGCCGGAAGATTATCTTCTAAAGATATTGCCGCTAAAATTAAAGCTGGTAACGGCAAAGCTGAATTCAAAACGGTTGAAGGTGGAACCTTGACTGCTATGATGAAAGGTGGAAAATTAGTTTTAACAGACGAAAAAGGTGGCACATCTACTGTTACAATTAAAGACGTTTTTCAAAAAAATGGTGTAATCCATGTAGTTGATACGGTATTGATGCCAAACTAAGCTTTAGGCTTTTTAAAAAATTTTGAAACCCGGCTGCCCTGAGCGCCGGGTTTTCTTTTTGTCAGCACATTTTCAAAATATCCCTCAAAACTTTAAAAAGCAGGCTTTTGTGTAATCTTTGTACTGTTAAATTAAAGTTAAGAACATGGGCTTTAAGCTTTCTCAAATAAACCGCACAGATCATATTTCTAAAAAAGATTTCATTGATAATTACCTGATTCCGCGCAAGCCATTAGTAATCAGAAAAGCAACCGAGATCTGGCCGGCTTTACAAAAATGGACTTTTGAGTACTTAAAAGAAGTAGTAGGCGATAAAACGGTACCGTTATATAACAGTGCCAAAGCTGATCCTACAAAACCAATTAACGCTTCGGCTGCGGAGATGAAGTTTGCAGATTACATCGATCTGATCCAAACTAAACCTACCGATCTACGCATATTTTTATTTGATCCGATAAAAGAAGCACCAAAACTATTAAAAGATTATCGGTCGCCAACGGATTTAATGGGTGGCTTTCTGGATAAATACCCGAACATGTTTTTTGGCGGAAAAGGTTCTGTTACGTTTTTGCATTACGATATTGACTTGGCGCATATTTTCCACACACATTTTAATGGCCGAAAACACGTTATTTTGTTTGATTATAAATGGAAAGAACGCTTGTACGCTTTGCCATTTGCTACTTACGCTTTAGAAAATTATGATGTGGAACGCCCGGATTTTGAGAAATTTCCGGCTTTGGATGGCATTGAAGGACAGGAAACTATTTTGGAACACGGCGATACGCTGTTTATGCCAACGGGCTTTTGGCATTGGATGAAATATCTGGATGGATCGTTTTCAATCTCGTTGCGTGCTTGGGATAAATCATGGGCAATCAAAGCCAAAAGTTTGTACAACTTAACTATCCAACGGAAGTTTGACAACGTAATGAAAGCCAAGTTCAAAACAAAATATATGGACTGGAAAGAGCAAGTGGCCATCAAACGTGCCGAAAAAGCTTTGATAGAACAGTTGCCCAAATAATGTTTGCTTTGTCATAATCAGCATTCAAAAAACGAATGGGTAATACTTCTTTTATCAGGTTAATTTATTATTTAATTTTACAAAAATTTAGCTGATACATAACCCGATATTATGAGTTTTATCTTGAAACCGGTTGATACGGTTGACATCATCGACCCAATCACTTTTCAAAAAGAATATCTTGCCAAACGCAAACCTTTATTAATCAAAGGATTAACAAAAGATTGGCCTGCCCTTGAAAAGTGGACGCCTGAATACATGAAAGCTGCTGTCGGCAATAAAATGGTTCCGCTTTATGATAATTCTAAAGCTGACCCTTCCAAACCGATTAATGCGGCGGCGGCAGAAATGAAGTTTGCAGATTATATTGATCTCATTAAAACGCAGCCGACTGAACTGCGAATTTTCTTTTTCAATATTTTTAAGCAGGCACCGCAGCTTTTGAATGATATTGTGCTGCCAAAAGATTTGATGGGCGGATTTTTAGAAAATATGCCGGCCATGTTTTTTGGCGGATCCAATTCGGTTACGTTTTTGCATTACGATATTGATCTGCCGCACATTTTTCATACCCATTTTGGCGGTCGAAAACATGTAATTCTGTTTGAAAATAAATGGAAACGCCGTTTATATTGTATCCCGAATGCCACTTATGCTTTGGAAGATTATGATGTAGCCAACCCTGATTTCAACAAATTTCCGGCTTTAAAAGGTGTGGAAGGCCAAGAAGTTTTCCTAGAACACGGCGATACTTTGTTTATGCCAACCGGTTACTGGCATTGGATGAAATACCTCGATGGCTCCTACTCGTTAAGTTTGCGTGCTTGGGATGCTTCCATTAGCCGCAAAATTTCCAGCTTGTGCAACTTAGCTTTAAAAGGCGGCGTAGACAGTGTTTTGAAGATGGCTTTGAAAGCACCTTATGCTAAATTTCGGGAAAAACTGGCTGTAAAACGAGCAGAAAAAGCATTGGCAGCAGGAAGCCCGAGATAAGCTATTTGTTTAATAATTCTATAGATTTATTTTTGGCCGCATCTGTTCCGTTTAATAAATCTTTAATTGTTTTTTTAACCGTTATATCTGGCATTATACCAACTCCCACAAACTCTTTTCCATTTGGGTAATAATCCCTTTTTCCACAAACCCTTGCTTTACCACCGCCCGGAAGATCAAAGGGGACTGGTTGGCCTGTACTTCCTCCTGTAAGTTGGCCCACTAATTTCCCTCGTTTCATATAGTCGAAGGCGACAGTAAAATCTTCCGCAGCAGAAAAAGTACGTGGGCCGATAAGCAACACTACAGGTTTGTTATAATACAATTTACCATTTGGTTTCCATTCATTTGGAACATTTACCTCCCACTGTGGCTCATCACCAGGCTTTGAAATATGTTCCAACACTTTTGATGTAGCATACTTAAAAGGCTTGTTGGTTAACTTACTAATAATATTAAATCCGATACCTCCATCACCACCGCCATTATACCTGATATCAATAATCAAACCCTTCGTTTTTGATATTTTAGTATAAAGCGAATCGAAATCTCTATTAATATTTCTATCCTCAAAATTATTAATTGTTAGATAACCTATATTTTTTATTTCCTCATATTCAATTGTTTTTAACACTTTTATATCACGATAGCCCGTACGTGCAATAGTCCTATTTATTATCTTTCCATTGCGATCTTTAAATTCAATAAGTATCGGCTTTTCTTTAGGTCCCGAAAGTAACGCATAAGTAAATTCCCTTACTTCCATATCTTGAAGTGTTGAACTGCTTTGATAGGGTTTAATGTTTTTTTCAGCATAGCTAATAACTGGTTCTATGTCGATTTTTACTATTTCGAGACCAGGATTTATTCCAGATTTTAAAAGACTATCGCTAAATACCTGCGTAACAAAAACTCGTCCTTCAATTAACTCAGTACGAAAAGGAGGCCGCGAGTAAAATTCATCTGATAATTCATTTGGTACATATACATTCGTATGCCCATCTTTTAACTGCGCATAAAAGCTTATTAATACCTTGTAATATTCGGAAATAGAATTTGTATTCTTAACTTTTGGCAGGTAATCCATATACAACTGGTTCCAATCAGCCTGTAAATGATCAAAATATACAAAGTTATATTTTGCCATAGACCACAACAATGATAAACCTGCAACCTTTTCAGCTTCTGACAAATCAGGCTTATAAACAGTTTTAAAGGCAGTATTTTCCCATAACTTGCCTTGGTTATTCATTTTATTAATTACTGCCAAATACCTTGGCTCTGTTTTTAAAGAATTTAAAGCAGAGTCCTGCTGGATATAAGATACAACACCACTTGGTTCGCCCAGCGAAAACATATTTTCAAGAGATGACAAGGCTAATTCTTTTTGATTTGAAATAGCATATGCATTTGCAAGATCTAAATATATATCGTTACTACGAGCTTTTAAATAAATATTGCCTTGTGCAAGCTCCTTAATAGGAATGCTATCAAGAAAAACAAGGGCATTTTTAAGTATTTTAATCCCTTTAGCAATTTCAGCAGCACTAGCTTTATTTTTTTCCCACAAATCATTTGCGTCAGACCTTGCTTGTTGAGCTTTATTATATGCTTGCATAGCAGTAAAATGTTGTTGTGCTTTAGCTTTAAAAGAAACAATTAGTAACAAGATAAGTAAAATCGTAAATCTATTTTGCATATTTATAAAGTAAAAAATTGATTGAAACAAAACCTAAAAGCCAAATTAAACATTTAAAAAAACATTAAAACATTATTGAATCAAAAGGAAATAAATTTGATAATTATTTGTGCTTCACCACGCCAACTTGCTCACAATATTCCAAAACCGGGCAAGTGGAACAATGCGGCAAAACGCCGGTACAAATATGCTTTCCAAAAGGCATCAGTAAACGATTGATATCGATCCAGTTTTCCTGCGGAACATTGTTTTGCAGAAAAAGCATTGTTTGTTCCGGTTGCGAAGTTTTAACAATTCCCCAGCGGTTTACTACGCGATGAACGTGAATATCCACACTGATTCCCGGTAGTTTTGCAGCCACGCCCAAAGCTAAATTGGCACATTTTGGCCCAACGCCTTTTAAAGCGGTCAAACCTTCAAAAGTAGCAGGCAGGTTTCCGTTGTATTGCTCCACAGCAATTTTTGAAATACCTAAAATGGTATCCGCTTTTTGTCCGGGGAAGGTGCTGCCAAATAATAGCTGAACCAAATTTTCATGCGATAAAAGAAGCATTGCTGCCGGCGTCCTGGCTTTGGCAAATAATTTCAGCGAAACCGGAATCGTGGTCTCATCCATCGTTCGGACAGAAATAATGCAAGAAATCAGTTGCTCGAACAAAGTGTTGTAGCCGCGTTCGTACAACTCGAACATGGCTGCTTTCGGGTAATTGGCAATAGCTTTCTCAATCCGGTTTAAAACGGTTTCAAGATTAAAAGGAAGTTTCATCAGCAAGAAAAAGCAAAATACTGGTAATTGTTTTTTTTTAGCTCGAATGATCTGACACAATTTTCCATTCGCCTTTAATCCTTCTCAGCCACAGCGTAAAAAATCCTTGCGGTTCGTCGGCTTCCCGTTTCAAATGCCAGGCACCGAGAACAAAGGCGTTTTTTAAGTCGATCACGTTTATTTGCAAAATGTTAAAAGTCAAAATTCCCATGGCAGAATCATCGCGATAGTTTTTTTTATAGTTCTCCAGCGTAGTTTTCCAGCCATATTTCGGCCCAGATTTTCCGACAAACAACAACGAATCCGATTTCCAGTAACCTTGCATATAGCCGTCCAGATCGCCGCGGTTCCAGGCCAATCGCTGTTTTTCCAGCAAATTTGAAATCGCTTTTTTATCCTGGCCAAAAGAAAATGCCGATAAAAGAAGCATCACAAAAAATAAAACTACCTTTTTCATTGCCTAAAAATAGAATTTAATCGCTTATGCTTTAGCTTTACATTTTAAGTTTTAAAAGATGGACAACCAGGTTTTATGTTTCGGCGAAGTTTTGTGGGATGGTTTTGGCGAAGATAAAAAAGCAGGTGGCGCGCCGATGAACGTGGCGATGCATCTTTTACAGCAGCAAATTCCTGTAAATATGATTACACGGATTGGCGAAGACGATCTGGGAGATGAATTGTTTGCTTATTTAGAAGAACAAAACTTCCCGACAAAACTGATTCAGCGCGATCCAAAACTGCCAACCTGTTTGGTTACAGTTACTTTGGATGAAAACCAGCAGGCTAAATATACCATTCCGCAGCTGGTTTCCTGGGACAATATCCAGCCCGAAAATACCCTGCTAAAAGAAGCATTTCCATATCAAATGCTTGTTTACGGGAGTTTGGCTTGCCGCAGCGAAACCAGTTTAAACACGCTGCTGCAACTCCTGGAAAAACCTTCATACAAAATATTTGATGTGAATTTGCGGCCGCCGCATTTCAACCTAAAAACAATCGAAATGTTGGCACAAAAAGCTGATATGGTAAAAATGAACGATGAAGAAATGCTGTTTTTATCACCCCAAAACTTGAAACCTGCGGATTTGGAAACGCAGATGAAAGCATTTGCCGATCAATATCAAACTGAAACTATTTGCGTAACACTGGGCGAACACGGTTGCAAAGTTTTGCATCGGCAGCAATTTTATCAGCATCCGGGTTTTAAAGTAAAAGTTGTGGACACGGTTGGTGCGGGCGATTCTTTTCTGGCTACTTTTATTGCCGGGATTTTAAATGATTTGCCGATGGAAGAAATTTTGGTAAATGCTTCTGCAATCGGTGCGTTTGTGGCTGGCAGTTATGGCGCAAATCCGGTTCACGATCAGCAAAAAATTAATGCAATAAAAATGCAAAATACTTGAATTTTTATCAATAAAAGTGTAACTTAACCTAATGAATTGTAAATGAAAAGGCTTGTCATTTAGCTGACAGTTTTTTCTACTTTGAATGATCTTATCAAACTAATCCATCAATTTGTCCGTTAATTTAAACGAAAGGTAAAAAAATGCGCGGTTTCGCTTTCTCAAAATACATTCCCAATCAAATACCCAAAGGCGGATTTGATGATTTAATGAAATTGTTTCTCGAATTGCTTAATTATACAGCTGGTGATGCAGGTGAAGCATTGACTTGGATGAATGAGCTGGACAAACAATACAACATGACCAACGATGAGTATGGCATGGGCAACTTTATTGATGACTTGAAAGAAAAAGGTTATCTGGATGAAGACAAGGAAAAAGGCGAATTTAAAATCACCGGAAAAACGGAGCAAAGCATTCGGCAGTCAGCACTTGAAGAAATTTTTGGCAAGCTGAAAAAATCCGGCAAAGGCAATCATCGTTCACCGCTTTCCGGCCAAGGCGATGAAAAAAATTCTGAACGACGCGAGTATGAATTTGGCGACAGTTTAGACCAAATTGACATGACGCAATCGATCCATAATGCACAGGTAAATCATGGCATCGGCGATTTCCACATGACGGAAAAAGATCTGGAAGTAGAAGAAATGGACTTTAAAGTGCTGACTTCTACGGTTTTAATGATCGATATTTCGCATTCCATGATTTTGTATGGAGAAGACCGGATCACACCAGCCAAAAAAGTGGCGATGGCTTTGGCAGAATTGATCCGCACCAAATATCCGAAAGACACTTTGGATATTGTGGTTTTTGGGAACGATGCCTGGCCGATCACTTTGCAGGATTTTCCTTATTTGCAGGTTGGCCCGTATCATCCCAATACTTACGCCGGTTTGGAATTGGCAGCCGATCTGCTTCGCCGAAGGAAAACTCAAAACAAACAGATTTTTATGATTACCGATGGCAAGCCAACTTGCTTGAAAGAAGGATTAAAGTATTATAAAAACAGTGTTGGTTTGGACCGGAAAGTGGTGAACAAAACGCTAAATATGGCGGCACAATGTAAACGGTTGAAAATCCCGATCACGACGTTTATGATTGCTAAAGACCCTTATTTACAGCAGTTTGTGCGAAAATTTACCGAAACTAACGGCGGCAAAGCTTTTTACAGTTCATTAAATGGTTTGGGTGAATATATCTTTGAAGATTACATCCGCAATCGCAGAAAAACGGTAAGATAAACGGTAAAACGAAAAGTATTGATGCTTCTTTTACCGGCATAAAATCCTTAAAGTAATTTAAGCTTTAAACTAAAAATTTAAAAAATATAAATTCCGGTTTCTCCGGATTTCTAAAAAATATGAACAACATCACAACGCTTAGAGAATTAAAACAAAGCGGATATAAATCCAGATCGGTTAAAGAAGAACTTCGGGAAAACCTGATTAAACAATTACAGCAAAAAGAGAACGGTTTTGAAGGCATCATCGGTTTTGAAGATACCGTTATGCCGGATTTGCAAACGGCTATTTTATCACGTCATAATATTTTATTATTGGGTTTACGTGGACAAGCCAAAACGCGTATTGCTCGTTTGATGGTGAATTTGCTGGACGAATATGTGCCTTATATTGCTGGTTCTGAATTGTTTGATGATCCGTTGGAACCAATTTCCTGGTTTGCCCGGAACGAAATTGAAACCAAAGGTGATGATACGCAAATTGCGTGGTTACACCGCTCCGAACGTTACACCGAAAAGCTAGCTACGCCGGATGTTACCGTTGCCGATTTAATCGGCGATGTTGACCCGATTAAAGCAGCAACCATGAAACTGACTTATTCTGATGAACGCGTGATCCATTTCGGATTAATTCCGCGTGCACACCGTGGCATTTTTGTGATCAATGAATTGCCGGATTTACAAGCGCGTATTCAGGTGGCACTATTTAATATTTTACAGGAAAAAGATATTCAAATCCGTGGTTTTAAGTTACGATTACCTTTGGATCTGCAATTTGTATTTACTGCAAACCCGGAAGATTATACCAATCGTGGTTCTATCGTTACGCCATTAAAAGATCGGATTGAAAGCCAAATTTTAACGCATTATCCACGCACGGTTGAAATTTCCCGCCGAATTACGCAGCAAGAAGCTTCGCTCACCAAAGAACAAAAAACTAATATAGAAGCTGATGATTTGGTAAAAGATTTAGTTGAACAGATTGCTTTTGAAGCGCGCAACTCGGAATATATCGACAAAAAATCAGGTGTTTCTGCCCGTTTAACAATTTCTGCTTATGAAAACCTGATTAGCAATGCTGAACGTCGGATGCTGATCAACCATGAAAAAAATACGTTTGTGCGTATTTCTGATTTTCTGGGTGTGATTCCAGCCATCACCGGAAAAATTGAATTGGTTTATGAAGGTGAATTGGAAGGTCCGGCAAAAGTAGCCAACATTCTGGTTGGAAAAGCGATCAAAACTTTGTTGCTGAAGTACTTCCCGGAACCTGAAAAAGCTAAGAAAAGCAAGAAGCCAAATCCGTATGCGGAAATTATAAATTGGTTTAGTGCCGGAAATAACATTTCTATTATTGATGATTTGCCCGGTCAGGATTACAAAAAGCTGTTGTTTTCTGTCCCAGGCTTAAAAGAATTGGTCAAAAAAAATCAACCCGGCATATCCGAAAACAACCAATTGCTGTTAATGGAATTTGTACTGCATGGTTTGGCCGAGTTTTCTCAGGTTAATAAAGGGTATTTGGATAACGGCTATTCTTTTTCGGATATGTTTGACAGCTTGTTTAACATGCCGAAAGATGACGACATGGACCTGGATGACCGTTATTAAGCATACTTCTTTTACCGGTACTTTTTTGTAGATGACTAACCCATTTGTTTTAATCGGCGTTTGCACTTTATTGCTGCTCGCCGATTTTTATATTATTGACGGTATCCGGGGGGCACTGAAAAAATTCAGTTTCCGTTTTATTAAACGGTTTACAACTATTTTTTGGAGTATATCCTTATTGCTGATTGCCGGCGTGTTTTTAGCAGTTTATTTCAATATCGGCGTTGGGTTGCGGGCGGCAATATTACTGGTATTTTTCGTTCTGCTGGTTGTTAAAGTCTTCCTGCTACCGTTTATTTTAGTGGATGATGTGCGTCGGATTTTCTTGTGGATTGCCAGAAAATACAAAAAACCAGAACCGGAGTTCCCGGCAAGCCAGCCGAAACCAGAACATATTCCGCGTTCAGAATTTTTGATAAAAGCTGGTTTAATTACCGCTTCCCTCCCGCTCGCTTCACTTTCTTATGGCATCATTTCCGGTGCTTATGATTATCGTGTTCGCCGGCAAACTATTTATCTGCCCAATTTGCCAAAAGCTTTTGATGGGATTAAATTAGGGCAGATTTCTGATATTCATTCTGGCAGCTTCTACAACAAAAAAGCAGTCACCGGCGGCGTAGAAAAACTGTTACAGGAAAAACCTGATTTCATTTTTTTTACCGGTGATCTGGTTAATAACCAAACCAGCGAAGTCAGAAATTATATTGACGTTTTTTCTCATGTAAAAGCACCATTAGGCGTGTATTCTGTTTTAGGAAACCATGATTATGGTGATTACTATACATGGAATTCTATTGAAGCCCAAAAAAAAAACTTGCAGGATATGCTTACTGTGCACAAAAACTTAGGTTATGATTTGCTGATGGATGAAAACCGCAGGTTGAAAGTGAACGGTGAAGAAATCGGGATTCTGGGCATCCAGAACTGGGGCGCATTAAGCCGTTTTCCAAAATATGGGCGAATGGATTTGGCTACCAGAAACACAGATGATTTACCGGTGAAGCTTCTTTTATCGCATGATCCTTCACATTGGCAGGCGCAGGTTTTGCCGCAATATCCGCAGATTGACATGATGTTTTCTGGCCATACGCACGGAATGCAATTTGGTGTCCGTTTGCCAAACTTTCAGTGGAGTCCAGTGCAATATATTTATAAAGAATGGGCTGGCCATTACCAGGAAAACAAGCAGCAATTGTATGTAAACGTTGGTTACGGTTTTTTGGGTTATCCGGGCCGCGTTGGTATTTTGCCGGAAATTACCATTTTTGAATTCAAATCGGGCGCAAATCCAAACCCTGCAAAAAAATCTTAATCAATTAACAGCATCTTTGGTTTTCAAAATTACGTGAGAAAACTATTTTATCCTGTTTTTGATTTTCTATTGTTTAGCAACCTGTTTATGGCTTTGTGTGCCGTAGCGCAGGCAATGGTTACTTTTATCCTAATTGATTCGCCGCCGGTTTATCCCGTACTTGCAATCCTGTTTCTGTCAACACTTTGCATCTACAATTTTAGTATTCTGTTGAGCAAACCGAAAAATCCCGAAAAATCTCCTTTCAAGCGGGTGCGCTGGTTTTTTAATTATTACAGATGGATGGTTGCCATCACTATCGTTTCGGCCATACTTCTTTTACCACTGTTTTTTTGGGTTTCAACCGAATCAGAATTATTGCTGATTTGCTTGTCTATTTTATCTTTTGGTTACGGCTTGCCTATGTTTACTGTTGGAAATCAAAAATTTGGTTTACGCAATATTCCCGGCCTCAAACTATTGTTAATTGGCGTTACCTGGACTTTAAGCGTGGTACTTCTGCCAATTTTTGAAGCTAAGAACATTTCTCATATCTTGATTTCTAAAACCGATATACTTCTTTTAACAACCAAAAGATTTCTGTTTATCACCGCAATGGCCATTCCGTTTGATATCCGCGATCTGTTTCAAGACCGTAAACTCGGACTTAAAACTATTCCTGTAGTTTTTGGGGAGAAAAATGCTTACCTGCTGTGTCAGATTTTACTGATCATTTACCTGGTTTTACTTTTTTTATTCAGAAACCACGGATTTGACAATAACTTTTTCGCACTTACCATCACCATTATATTGGCTGGCTGGCTAATCTTTCGATCCAAATTTGAAAAGAATGAATATTACTATTTCTTTTATGTAGATGGGGTTTTAATTTTGCAATGGGTTTTGATGGTGATGTTTAAGTTGGTTTTTTAAAGGATAAAATTTTTTATGATAATTTGAACGATCGGTTTTAGTATTAAATTGAATAAATTATATGTATAATTGATTCAAAAAATTACAAATAAATATGGCTTTTGAAAGTCTAACAGATGATAAAATAGCAGATTTACTAAATTGCCCTAAAAAGCTTATAAACCCTCAAGAAAAAACTAAAGAAAAAGAAGGACATGAACGAGTTAATTTTAAGGTTAGTGCATTGAACGAAAGTGGCTATGAATTTGAAGTGTACAAAAGACAAAATTTGAGAGAAGGAATGGAAGATGATTTTTCTTGTGGAATTAAGTGGATTACTCCAAATGGTGAAACACTTACTTTAAAACGATATAATGGATCTAGCCATAATCATCCAAACCATTTAGAAAAAGTAAAACTTGGATACAATTGTCACATTCATATTGCAACTGAAAAATATATTAAAGCTAATAGGAAAGCAGAAGGATTTGCAGAAATAACTGATAGATATAATTCTCTTGACGGTGCTTTACATTGTCTTGTAGAAGATTGTAAAATATCTAATATTAAAACAATATCCGATTCAACAAATCAAACAAGATTATTCGAATAATGACTTTCGATATAAGTAAACTTCAAAAAACGCTCTGTTCACTTATGTGTGCTGAAGTAAAAATTCGCACTAAAAATAATAAACTATTAACTGTCGAAACTCCTTTCTTTTTTCCCGATGGTGATCCATACCAAATTTTTATAAAAGAAATGCCAGGTGGTATTATACGTTTAACAGATATGGGGCATACCATGATGCATATAAGTTATGAGAACGATACAGATAAATTTAGGGAAGGAACGAGAGGTATTATATTTAATCAAATAAAATCCGAAACATTTATCGAAGAAGATAACGGAGAGTTTTTTATTGATACACCTTTAGAAAATTTAGGATTTAATATTTTTAGATTCGGACAAGGTTTAACAAAAATCAATGACCTTACTTTTTTAAATAGAGCAAGGGCAGAATCAACTTTTTACGATGACTTACAAGATCAACTGATGAAATTGGTTGGTGAAGAAAAAATTATAAAAGACTACTATTATATAGCTATGGAAAATGCAAAAGATTATCCTATTGATTATAGAATAGAAGGAAAATTTGATCCTATATTTTTATTTGGTATCCCTAATAAAGACAAAGCAAGACTTACAACTATAATTTTAGAAAGACTGGTTAGGGCAAAAGCAAACTTTGAAAGTATTTTGATTTTTTCTGATCAAAGTTTAATACCGAGGCCAGATTTAGCTAGGCTTTCAAATATTGGTGGAGAAATGATTGCTTCCCTTGATGCACAAACAGATTTTTCTAGAAAATTATTGAGAAAGATATCTCTTAATTAATTATCAACTACTCCAACACAAACTTATAACCAATCCCTCTAACTGTTTGCAAAAATTGCGGCGAATCCGGGTTCTCTTCAATTTTCTTTCTTAAACGGACAATGTGCATGTCCAATGTCCGGGTATTTACATCGGCATTGTAACCCCAAACCTCCATCATCAGTTCTTCCCGGTGGATAACTTTGTTCCGATTTTTCAGGAAATACAGTAAAATCCGGTTTTCCAAAATCGTCAACTCAACCTTTTTGCCGGCTTTTATCAGCGTATGCGTGTTGGGCTGATGTTCCATGTTGGCAAACTTATAGGTTTCTGATTTATCATTACTTAGCTTGTACCGCACTTTATTTTCAATCAAAGCCGTAAGCACATCCATGTTGAAAGGTTTGGTTACGTAATCAGAAACACCAACATTGTAAGCTTCAATTTTATCCACATCCTGCTCTTTGGCCGTAATCATAATCACCAACTTATCGTATCCTTTACTGCGGATTTCCTGGCACACATCGGCACCTTGCTTGCCAGGCAGCATCCAATCCAGCAGTACAATATCCGGCTGTTCTTCCAAAATCATTTTTTCTGCCGATAAGCCATCTGCTGCTTCCAAAACCATGTAACCCTCGGCCTCCAAACGTTCGGCAACCAGAAAACGCAGGTTTTCATCATCCTCTACCAGCACAATTTTTATTTCTTTACTCATTAGAGCCTGTTTAAAATTTGTTCAATCTATTTTCAATGCTTCTTTTATCACCTAAAAATGGAAGCATTTGGTTTCTAGTTTTATTTATATTGATGAAAATATCAATTTTTATAGGGTAAAAGAAGCATTGGCATCAATCCCGGTTATATCGAAAGATTTTGTATATTTAAAAAGGCCCTTATTGATACTCATAAGGAAATGTAACGGTAAACTCCGAACCCTTGCCAATACTACTTTTAACACTGATTTCTCCTTGCATAAAATTAACCAGTTCTTTACAAAAAGCTAATCCTAAGCCAACACTTCCGTTTTGGTTGTATTGATTTTGTATGCGGTAAAATTTTTTAAATATATTGTTTAATTCGGTTTGAGCAATGCCAATTCCCTGATCTTTGAATTTAAAGATAACTTCTTTTTTGTTTCTTTCGATTTTTATGGCCAATTCTTTCCTGTCGGGAGGCGAATACTTGTAAGCATTTTCCATCAGGTTTTGATAAACGCTGCTCAGCAAAATTGGGTCGGTAAAAAAAGCATTGATGTCCGTATCTAAAAAATTGATATTGAAGGCCGGATATTTAATCTGAAAAGACTCAATCTGGCTTTTTGTAAACTGGTTTAAATCAATTTGCTGGTTTTTGATTTGGATAGATTTATTCTCTAACTGGGTGAAAGATAGCAACTTATTCATCAAATCGTTCAGCTTATCGGCTTCCTCATTCAAAATTTTCCCATAGTGCATCCGTTGCCGCTCGCTTAGTTCGTTTTTACTTTGCAAATTGGAACCTGCAATTTTAATTACGCTAACTGGTGTTTTAAATTCGTGTGTAAAGTTGGTGATGAAATCATATTGAAGCCTGAATAGTTTCAGGTTTACATTCAGGTTTCTGTAGATCAAAAGTGCGATCACCAGCAGAAAAAAATAAATGACCATCACCCCAAAAGCAATGGGCAAAAACTGTTTGATCACTTCACTTTTCAGAAAACTTCTGTTGGTGCGGAAGTATAATTTATAATCAGAAAAAGCACCGGGA
Source organism: uncultured Sphingobacteriaceae bacterium (assembly GCA_964236465.1). GTDB lineage: Bacteria > Bacteroidota > Bacteroidia > Sphingobacteriales > Sphingobacteriaceae > Mucilaginibacter_A. The sequence continues at coordinate 117,026 of CAXSBZ010000004.1, forward strand.
AAAGCAATTTCTGTAATCACTTTGCCCTGCTCATTATCCAACGGATCATAAACCAAAGGATGAATGCTGATGGATTGGTACAAACCCGGATTGGTATTGCGTATTTTTAGCGCATACGGATCCAGATAAAACGTAAACATATCTTTTTGATAAGTTGATACTGGCTGGGCAACATGCAGCAACTCTTTATATATTTTAAGTTCTTGCCTACCGGGAATATTTAAGTAACTGATTTTGTTGGGGTTAACATCATAAAAAACTTTGCGAAAATCTATATCCGGGCTGCTGATTTTGGCTGTATCAACGTTTTCTACATAATTTGATAATTGTAAAGCCATCTGCCCGAAATCCGGATCTGCATTCCCAATATTGTTTAAAGCTTTAACTTGTATCAAATTTCGATGAATTTTATCTGATGAATAAACGTATGCTGATTTGATAAAAATACTCAGGTGCTTGCTGCGAAAGGTAAAATGCTTTGGGCTGTTGCTGATTTCGAGATCATAAAAGGCAACTTTTTTAACAAAAGGATATTTATTAAAAACAGTGTTCACGTACTTTGCAGCAGAATTTACGTTGAGGAAACCATTGTACAATGTGATTTCTGGCAGCTTGTTCTGAAAAAAATCATTGTAAGGCCGGATCGTTTGTTCCAGTACATCTGCTTTTTTAGAAGCAAATTCATCATTGATATTCTTACGCGTAAATTTATAGGCTAAAAGAAGTATCACCACCACCAAAGCAGAAATTAAGACGATGAAGGTTGTAACCAGCAAAAAGTTTTTCCGGTAAACCCTTTTTTCCTTCATTCTAGATTACTTTTTGTTTTTTAAATTGGATTCCAGAAAGCTCTCAATTTCAGCGTACATATCCAAACGGTTTTGTTCGTTTTTAAAGTAAGTCCGTTCATTCTCTTTCAAAACATATTTAACATTCACCTCTCTGTTCCTCAAATCCCGCACAAATTGATTTAGCTCGCTGATATTTGCCCGAGGATCTTTCGCACCTTGAAAAATCAACAATGGTGATTTTATTTTATCTGTGTGAAAAACCGGCGAGATAGAACGCAACATATCGGCATCTTTCTCCGGATTGCCCACCATTTCATAAGTCATGCTTAAATATGGTTTTAAAAATGGCGGTACATCTTTTATATAGGTAAAAAAGTTGATCAAACCATATTGCACCACCGCACATTGGTACAAACCCGGATTGAAAGAAATGCCATGCAAAGCGGAAAATCCACCGAAACCACCACCAAAAATGGCAACCTGTTTCGGATTAGCGATCTTGCTGGCAATCAGCCATTTTACGCCATCCGTAATATCCTGCTGTATTTTTCCGCCAACTTCTTTAAAGCCTGCACTTTTAAACGCTTTTCCATAACCGGTAGAACCACGATAATTGACCTGGAAAACTGCATAACCACGATTGGCCAAAAACTGGACTTCTGCATTGTAACCCCAGCTATTCCGGCTCCAGGGACCATTATGAGGCATCATAATTACCGGCAAATCTGTTTGTTTTTTGGTTTGGGGCAAAGTTAGATAACCATTAATCAGCAAACCATCGCTTGCTTTGTAAGACACTGGTTTCATCGCACACAATTCTTCCGGCTTGATATCTGGGTTAAAATCTGTCAGCTTGCTCAGTTTTTTAGAATCCGCTTCATACAAATACATAGAACCCGGACTGCGATCGGTATAGGTGCTAATCAATAATTTATTTTCGGAAGTATCACGATCTGCAATCCTGATTTCCTGGCCGGGTAAAAGCTTTGATAAATCGTTATAAATCAATTTCATATCTGCATTCATCAAAAACTTTTCCGGCTTCGCTTCTTCCCAATTCACCATATCCAAACGATGCTTGTTCCGGGAATAATTTACTTCTGTAATATCAGCCGTTTTCCGCTCATAATCTATTTTTACTTCCTTACCGGTTGCGGCATCAATTTCTACCAATGCTATTTTATCTCGGTTGAGGTTAGATAAAGCATAAAAAAGATTTCCGCCTGTTTTGGTAAAAGCAATTGGCGTAACCGTATTTCTGAAATTATTGCTGATGATCGTTTTAAACTCGTGCGCATCATCCTGCCTGAACAAAATCTTTTCATTTACACCATCTGAAGCTTTGGCCAATTGGATGTTTCCTTCCGAAGCCGGATACCATTCCGTTATATTTCCCGGATTTTTGATGTAAAGTTTTAGTTCACCGGTTTGCGTATTCCATTTATAAACATCAAAAATGGCCGAATCCCGCTTGTTCATCGCAATATTGATCCAATCTTTATTGTTATGATTTCTGCTGATCAAACGAAACCGCACTTTGGTCAGCGACAACAACTTCTTCAGCTTTCTGTCCTGCATATTTACCGCAAAAAGCTGGTATTGATTTAAGTCGATCAGATCTTTATTAAAAACAAGCTCATTATTCAAACTCCAGAAATAATCTTTCACCGGATAATCTGTAAATGAAGTAACCCGGCTTTCCTTTCCATCCTCAATAGATTGCACATAAATATTGAGTTTTTGTTGATAATTCTTGAGGTAAGAAATATATTTTCCGTTGGGAGAAATGTGAAAAAGACTTTTTTCCGGTGTTTTAAAAAAGCTGATGACCGGAATTTTTCTGACGCTGCTATCAGAACAGGAATCAAAAACCGCTGCAATTACACATAAAATCAACAAATAACGAAGCCTTCTCATCAGATTTTAGGAATCAGTAGCGGGATGTTTTATTGGGTTAAATTAGAAATTAAGAAAGTATAAAAATCAACTGTCACCATAATTTTACCCCTTAAGGATCAAGTCTAATTACAGCTTTAAATTCTTTTCTTACGTAATTAGTTTATTTTTGATGTGTATGAAACTGGTTTTTACAATGCTTCTTTTAGCGTGCTTTTTTTCGGCTGTAGCACAGTCGGATGATTTGCTGCTGGCCAGACAATACATGGCATCCGGCGAAAAAGATAAAGCCAGCCAGATTTATCAAAAGCTGTACAAACAGGATAACGAGGCGTATTTCAAAGCTTATTGTTACAGTTTAATCAATTTGAAAAAACTGGACGATGCCGAAAACCTGGCCAAAAAAATGCTGAAAAAACATCCGGGCAATATTGATTATGCCATTACTTTGGGCAGTATCTACACGGAAAAAGGTGATCTGCAAAAAGCGGAATTCGGCTACAAAGAAATCCTCAAAAATTTGCCTGCTGACGAATCCGAAATCAGCAATATTGCCAATCAGTTTTACCAGGCCGGCAATACGGATTACACCATCAAAGTTTTTTTGCAGGGTCGAGCCCTTTTACATAATGATCAGTTGTTTGCCATTCCGTTGATTAGCATGTACCGTTTCCGCCGGGAAAAAATGCCGATGGCTGCTGAGTATTTAAACATCCTGGTTACCAATCCGGATTATTTGTACCAGGCGCAAAACAACTTATCCAGCGCGTTTGAAGGTTCAGCAGATTACGAAGTTTTTAAAAGTTTGTTGCTGGAAAAAATCCAAAAAAATCCACAGGCAACGGTATTTACACAGTTACTTACCTGGCAATATCTTCAGCAAAAAGAATATGAACTGGCTCTAAATCAAACAATTGCTTTATCAAAAAGACAGAAAGATAACGGCGAACAGGTTTATCAGCTTTGCCAAACATTCATCAGTAATGAAGCTTTTGATACAGCCATCCGCGGTTATGAATTTATTATCAGCAAGGGCAAACAGGATTATTATATCCCAGCAAGGATTGAACTGCTGAATACCAAAAACCTAAAAATCACTTCCGGCAAATACCAACCGCAGGATTTAATTAGCTTAGAAAAAGATTATCAGGATTTGCTTAGCGAGTTTGGCCGGAACAGCAATACTGTTTTTGCCATGCAAAAACTGGCAAGGTTGCAGGCATTCAAACTACACAAAACCGCTGATGCTGAAAAACTGCTGGAACAAGCGGTTTTGGTTCCGGGCATACAACCTAAACTGCTTGCCAATTGTAAAATGGATTTGGGCGATGTATATTTGTTAACCAACCAACCCTGGGAAGCAACTTTGCTGTACAGCCAGGTGGAAAAAGCTTTCCCAAATACAAACGTAGCGCAGGAAGCCAAATACCGAAACGCAAGGCTGGCTTATTTTACAGGTGATTTTTCCTGGGCCAAAGCACAAGTAGATGTTTTGAAAGCGGCAACTTCGCAACTGATTGCCAATGATGCACTTAACCTTTCACTTTTGATTACCGATAATACTACATTTGATACCACCGGAAATGCGCTGAAAATTTATGCCCGCGCAGATTTTTTGATCTATAAAGAGCAAACCGAACGCGCCATGAAAACGCTGGACAGTATCAATCAGGTTTATCCCGGGAATACTTTGGCTGATGATATTTTGATGGCGAAAGCAAAGATTTTTATCCAGCAAAAACAGTATCAACTAGCCATTCCGTTTTTGCAAAAAATTGTTGATGAACATCCCAATGAGCTTTGGGCCGATGATGCTGTTTTTATGATGGCAAATTTGTACGAAAACCAATTGGAAAATAAAGTAAAAGCACAAACGCTGTATCAGAAAATCATTACGGATTACCCTTCCAGTTTGTGGATTAGTGAGGCACGCAAAAAATTCAGGGCTTTAAGAGGAGACCAATTGCCTGGTTCCTGAAAAAAGATTTAATTTTACAACATGTTCATTTACAACATCACTTTTTTAATTGATGAATCCATCGCACAGGAATGGCTAAACGAGGTCAAAAATAATTATGTTGAAACTGTTTTGGAAACTGGTTTTTTTCAGTCTTATCAATTGCTTCAGGTAACGGATTCTCCAAATGAGGGTCTAACTTATTGCCTTCAATTTCGTACTGAAGAAATTTCCTCGCTACAATCCTATCAAAATCTATACGCACCGCAAATTGAAAACAAACATCAGCAACTGTTTGCAAATCAAATAATTACTTTTAGCTCTACTATGAAACTTATTGACTAACAATGAATATCAGCACTACAAAAATTGAAGGATTAATTATTATTGAACCACGCATTTTTCCGGATGACCGCGGATATTTTTACGAAAGTTATAGCGAAAAAAAATATCGTGAGGCTGGTATCCATGCTTCTTTTGTGCAGGATAATCAGTCGTTTTCTCAAAAAGGGGCTTTGCGGGGCTTGCATGGCCAGGCCAATCCTTTTGCACAAGGGAAATTAGTGCGCGTATTGCAAGGCCGAGTTTTGGATGTTGCCGTAGATATCCGTAAAAGTTCCTCAACTTTTGGCCAGTACGTTACGGTTGAATTAAGCGGAGAAAACCATAAACAATTTTGGGTTCCACCAGGCTTTTTGCACGGCTTTGTTACGCTGGAAAATGATACGATTTTTACTTACAAAGTGGATAATTATTATGATAAAGCCTCGGAAATTGGTGTTTTGTGGAACGATCCGACGTTGAACATTGACTGGCAGACAGATTTATCCAATGTTCTGCTTTCACCAAAAGACGAAATTTTGCCAACTTTCGCAGATTTTAAAAGTCCGTTTTAGATTTTTTAACTTCAACAAAAAAGCGTACAACTTAATCATTGTACGCTTTTTTTATTAGGTCTAATTTCGGTGATGCTTCTTTTATCACTATAAAATTGACTTCTTATTTTGGCGAAATCAAATTGTACAATTCGTCTAATTTCGGGCTTAATACAATTTCGATCCTTCGGTTTTTGGCCAAAGCTTCCGACGTTGTTCCGGTGTCAATAGGTTGATATTGTCCTTTTCCGGTTGCTGTTAATCGCTGAGGGTCAACGTTTTCCACTTCAGTTAAATAGCGCGAAACTGAAGTTGCACGCAGCACACTCAAATCCCAGTTGTCTTTAATCTGGCCCAGATTGTTTACTTTTTTATTGTCAGTATGGCCTTCCACTGCAATATTAATATCTGGTTCTTTATTCAAAACGGCGGCAAATTGTTTCAATGCCGTTTTCCCATTTTCATTGATCACAATACTTCCTGATGGAAAAAGCAGTTTATCAGCCAAAGAAACATAAACTTTTCCATTGCGGATATCGACCGTTAAACCGCTATTTTGAAAACCCAGCAAAGCTTGTTGCAATTTGTTGCGCAGTGCATTTGTGGCTTCATCTCGCTTGCGCAAAGTTTCTTCCACTTCTTGCAAACGTGCTTCCCGTTTTTGCAGATCACCAGAAAGCTGGTTTACTTTTGATGAACTGGCACTGAAGTTAGTATTCAGCACATTGTATTTATCGTTCAGTTCTGTAATTTGCCGATGCATTCTGGCAGTATCTGCTTCTAAACGTACCACCTGCTGTTCTAAAACAGTTGTCCGTTGTGCCAATGAATCACGCTCGGCCAAAATCCCTTTATACTTTTTGGTAGATAATATTGCACAAGATTGCAACGCAAATATCAACATCAATGCAAAAACGAGAAAAATGCTTCTTTTAGGCATACAAAATTAATGAAGTGCTTGGTTAAGAAAATTATTTAAAGGCAGGATTTTATGCAGATAATCAGCCACAGCCTGAGCTGAATTTTTATTCATCAATTCCTTATCGGCCAATGGATGTATTGCGGCAAAGCTTTTCAACTTTAATAAATTGCTGAATTCGTGATCCGGTTCATAACCTTTAGGGTAATTTTTCAGTTGCTCCTGCTGATCGAATGCCGAAAAATCATTGATAAAAGAAGCATCGCTAACAATGGCATTTAAAACATGACCATTGTAATCAATTTCCTGACGAATTGCTTTTACATGATCCGGCGGCGGCATCCAATATCCACCTCCAACAAAGCATTTTTCGGGCTGTAAATGTATGTAATAACCTAAATCTGCATTGGCAAACCCAGTTTTAAAATTGATACCGAAGTTGCTTTTATAAGGTGTTTTGTCTTTACTGAAACGCACATCGCGATAAATCCGCATTACACATTTTTTTGGATCTAAATCAGCTTGAACTTGCGGATCAATTTGAGCCAACAGTTTCAATGTTTCTCCTGCAAAATCAATTACATTTTCTCTTGCCTGTTCGTACTTTTCTTTGTTCTCTAAAAACCAATCGCGGTGATTGTTTTTTACCAAATCTTTTAAGAAATCAAAAGTTTTTGGTTCTATCATCTTGCAATCAAATACAAAAAAGGTTGATAAAAGAAGTATTGGGTTTATGTACGCAAATATCTAACTGTCTAAGCTGATTTCAATCAGAACTTAGTTTAGATTGAGTTTTTCTTTACGCATGTTGATCTCAATGTTTTTGCGTTTAAATCTTTTAAACCAAATATAACCCACTGCTGCTGCGGCCAAATATGGTGCTGCCAACAATACCAAAATGCCTTTGTTCAAGCCATCTGCTTTATTGTTTCCACTGTTGTGCGAGCTTTCTACGTTTGCTGCACACATCGCGCATTGTGCTTTTACTGGCTGTGTGCCCATAAAAATCAGCATCAAGATAAAAGCAGAAAATATTATTTTTAAATTTTTCATTACTATATTTTTTAGGTGATAAAAACAGTATTGCTTGTTGCCGATGCTGTTTTTATCATACAAAATTAACGCTAAAACTGGTAATAAGGTGCAATCATGAGGTAAACAATTACGCCGGTCACGGTTACATAAAACCAGATAGGCCACGTCCATCGAACAATTTTTTTATGTCGTGAAATTTGGTTTTGCAGTGCATAGTTGAAGCTGAATAAAATTAACGGGAGTACAATTGCTGCTAAAATTATGTGGCTGATTAAAATTGCAAAATACACATAACGCATGCTACCAGCTGCTGCCTTTTCTGCTGTAGAAACGATGTGATCACCATTTAAATCTCCGTATTTGGTTTCGGGAGCCAGGTAGTGAAAGATAATGTAAAGAACCAGGAAAAGAGATGATAACACAAAAGCTGTAATATTGAGGCGTTTATGTACCACAATATTTTTTTGCATGATAAAATACAGTGATAAAAGAAGTAACAGGCTACAAGTTCCGTTTAAATAAGCATTGATTAAAGGCAGTTTGTAAGTAAATGAAGGCAAGACCGCCGGAACGGGAAGAACTTTCATAATCAGGATTACCACAACTACAAACACAAATATGGAAACGCCAATTATAGACCGAAAAATTAATCTATCTTGTATATCGTCAGTTTTTTGCTCCATCAGTATAAATTACTTTTAATTTTTCTTAATTCTTCTGCAATCAGCACTTTAATTTCATCATTTAATTTAATCATTTCGTTTACAGATGTACCGTTGTAATAACCTCTGATCCTTTTATCCTGATCAATTAATATCAGTTTTTCACTGTAAATAAAGTTTTCGGGTTGATTGCCACCATTTGCTGCTGTTACCAAAAAACCGTTTCTGCTAAGTGGATAAATTGTTGCTGTATCGCCCGTTAAAAATTTCCATTGTTGGTTGTTAGCTTTTAAGGCAGTGGCATACTTTTTTAAAACGAGTGGACTATCGGTTGCCGGATCAACAGTAATCGATACAAATTGAACCATGCTGTTTTTTTTAAAGTTGACCGCTAATGAATCAATATTTTTATTGATCTCATTGCACAAAACAGGACACTTGGTGAAAAAAAAGTTGACTAACAAAATTTTCCCGGTAAAACTATTTTGGGTAATTAGCTTATTGTCCTGGTCATGTAATCTGAAGTTAGGAATTGTGTGATAGATGGTGTCGAAAACTTTATTTCCATGAATAGTTTTGAAGTTTTTTGCTACTTGTTTCGGCCCATAAATTGGTAAAGGTTTGTACCTATTTTTCCCTTTTGCTTGAAGTAAATAATACAAAAATCCTGGTACTATCAGAATAAGTACCAGGATTACAAAGTTTTTTAATGTTTTAGCCTTTAGCATCAAGGCCTGTCAAATAACCAATAATGGCTTTCATTAGTTAAAACAAGTATCAATCCAATGATGAATAAAGTTGGAACTAATATTGAATACATTAACCCAACTTTTTCAAATCTTAAGTGCATAAAATAAGCAACTATGTAAAATGCTTTAGCCAAAGTAAGTAATATGTAAATTGGATTCGCGATTCCTTGAGGTATAACTTTATGCGGAACAAGATACAATGCAATTATAAATTCTATTGCGGTAATACCAAGTAGAACAAAAAACACATGCCAAATTTTGTTTTTTGATAATGATTCATGATCATCATGTTTAATATTTGAAGATTCTGTACTCATAATATTTTATAGTTTATACCAGGTAAAAGAATGTAAATACAAAAACCCACACCAAATCTACAAAGTGCCAATATAGGCCCACTTTTTCTACCATTAAATAACTGCCTCGTTTTTCGTATGTGCCTTTTATAACATTGATCAAAATAATTATATTGATAATAACGCCACTAAAAACATGGAAACCATGAAAACCCGTGATTGTAAAGAACAAGTTAGTAAAGTTTGTTCCTGTATCTAAACCTTTCGCACTTTTAAAAGGGTTACTTCCCCACCATGCTCCTTCGCCATGTAAATGTGACCACTCCAAACCCTGGCAACTTAAAAATATAATACCTCCAATTACTGTCAGTATCATCCAATTAGTAACTTCTTTCTTAGCACCACGATGCCCGGCTTCTACTGCTAAAACCATCGTTACCGAACTCATAATTAGAATAAAGGTCATCAAACCAACAAACACCAACGGTGCACCATGGTCTTTTATTAAAGGAATAGACTGAAAAACTTCATCAGGCATTGGCCAGGCTTTTGCACTAAAGCGCAAAGCACCATAAGCCATAAGCAGTGCTGAAAAGGTAAAAGCATCAGATAACAGGAAAAACCACATCATCATTTTTCCGTACTCAATGGAAAACGGCGAGCGTCCGCCTGCCCAAGGCGTAGTCTTGATTTGATCGATAGGTGCTACAGTTGTACTCATCTAAGTTTTTTTATAGAATTATTGTTGATTCAAAAGTAAAAAAACATAAAGATATATCCATAATATATCTACAAAATGCCAGAATATAGATGTCATCTCTAATCGAAAAAGGTTTTTGACAGGAGGAGAATTCTGATAACTTCCTACCAAACTATTAACGACCAGTATTAAACCTGCAAGAATATGTACTAAATGTACTCCTGTAAATATATATATAAAAGATTGGGAGGCATTTGGATTGATTAGATATACACCCATTTTCACCAATATACTCCATGCATAGAATTGCAAACAAAAAAAGCTAACTCCTAAAACTAATGTAAGCCATAAAAATTGTCTTTGCCTTTCAAACTGCAATTGCTTTGCTGCACGATAAGCCAAGTACATTGTTGCACTACTTAAGATAATTACAATCGTGCTGAAAATAAAAGCGTGCGGAAGAACAATTTTGATTCCTTTATCTGTAGAACCTTGAGTGTAAACAATAAACCCACTGGTAAAAGCAGCAAAAAGCATAAACGATGTGATGATAAATAACCACATACTGAACTTTTTTGGCTGAAGGTTTAACTTTTCTCTATTTATAGTAGGTTGATTCATTTTCTATTTTCCAACAAAATCAAATAACAATACTAATTGAACAACTGGCAGGTAAAAAAAAGATCCATACATTAATTTTTGTGCAGACTTAATATCCTGCTTCAACAATAAATTAAAACTATAATATAGAAAGGCAAAGCTACTTAACAATGATATAGCACCAATGTATAAACCGCCAAAACCATAATATGTTGGTAGAAGGCTTACCGGAATTAATATTAAAGTGAATATGAATATAATTATTGCGCTTGTAGAATCTCGTTTTCCGGTTGGCAATAACCTAAATCCTGCTAACTTGTAATCGTCATCTAAAACCCATGCAATTGCCCAGAAATGTGGAAACTGCCACACAAACTGAATTCCAAATAAAATCAAGGCAACATAATCTATTTTTTCATGTGCTGCTACATAACCAATTAAAGGCGGCAACGCACCAGGAATTGCACCGATAAAAACAGCAATAGGAGATTTTCGTTTTGCAGGCGTGTAAACAAACGCATACAAAAATATGGAAAACACCGATAAATATCCTGTTGTCAAGTTTAAGCTACCCAACAAATAAGTACCCGCAATACCCATAAATAAACTAAGAACCAATGCCTGCCCGTTTGTCATTTTCCCGGAAGGCAATGGCCTGTCTAAAGTCCGTTTCATCAACTTGTCTAAATCTTTTTCAATAATTTCATTAAATCCGTTTGCTGCAGATGTTACTAAAAAGCCACCTAAAATTAATAATCCCCAGTTTCCCCAGTTGATTATACCATTTACTTTACTACCGATCAAAAAAGATATAGAAGCAGAAAACACCACCAAAAATGTCAGGCGGAACTTAATGAGTTTAGAAAAATCGGTCCAAATCATACTACGACCTCTAAATTTTGTGCTGATTTAAACAAGTTTAGCAATAAATAAAATTGTGTTCCAAACAATAAACTCGCTAATAATATATGTAATGCTTGCGCGTATGGTGGCAGGCTCCAATAGGATAATGCTATTCCTATCAAAACTTGAAACATGATAAACATAAAGCTTATACTCATTAGCTGTCTCTGTACCGAGCTTTTTTCAAAATGTTTTCTTAAAAGTAAATACAAAAGCACATTAATTGTTATTACAGCTAAAGCCATATTTTTATGATCAAATAATATTTTCTCTGCACCATTTACCCAATTTTGTCTGTTATCACCGTTTAATTTTACAGCATATTCATCGATTTTTTCTCTAACCTCTGTTCCTATTGTAATTTGAACAACGTCGGAGATTAAAGCTAAAAAAGTAATTATTTTTATAAAAAAGCTTACTGGTATATTTTCTTTTTCTTTTAAGAATTTTGCTTTATGCCAGGTATAAATGCTAATTGCCAAAATTAATAATGCAATCAACATGTGTACTGTTACAATCCAAGGAACAAGATTTGACGAGACTACAACAGACCCTAACCAGGCTTGAAAAAAAATTAAAAGTAAATTAACCAAACTTAAAAAAACAATTAACTTGTTTTTTTTTAGATAAGTGAAAGAGTAAAAAGCAGTTGCTAAAAGAAGTATGCCTGTAATTACGCCAATCAATCTATTAATATATTCTGTCCATGTTTTAATTGGATTAAATTCTTCCTGCTGTTCGGTTGCTATAGAAGTATCTAACTTTACTCTTATAGCAAGTGATTTGTAACCAAAGAATTCAATTACTTTCGCAAAATGTTGATTTTTTTTAAATTGTTTTTCAACATAACTTGTACGATAATTTTTAGGTAGCTGTGTTTCATTTGTAGGAGGAATATATCTGCCAAAACATTTCGGCCAATCAGGACATCCCATTCCTGATCCAGAACTACGAACAATTCCGCCGGCTAAAATCACAACAAACAATGCAATTATTGAGAATAAATTAGCTGATTGAAATTTTGTTTCTGCTTTTGAATACTTCAATTTAGAATAAAAAATTAGGGGTATTATTGAGGATAAAATCCTGCAAAAATACCCCTGATGATACTATTTCAAAATTCCAGGGTTATTTTACTTCCTGCGAATTTTGTTTCAACCATTCGGTTTGTAATTTTTCTACATCTGGATCATCTTCAAAATCATGTGGTAGATTAGAAGTCATGGTTTGCGAAAATGGAGTTGTTTGCGGGATGAAATCCTGATCATGACCAGGCTTACTGTAATCATAAGACCAGCGATAAACTGTAGGTATTTCTCCAGGCCAATTACCATGAATGCGCTCAATTGGCGTTGTCCATTCCAAAGTATTTGCATTCCACGGATTTTGAGTTGTTTTCCTTCCGTAAAATATGGAATGAAAGAAATTATACAAAAATGCGACTTGAGCTAAAGCAGACATAATTGCAGCCCAGGTAATAAAAGTATTTACTGAGAGCCACTGTTTCATAGATTCAAATTCTGTAAAAGCATAATATCTTCTTGGAACGCCATCTAAACCCATAAAGTGCATTGGAAAAAACACTAAATATGCACCAATAAAAGTTAGCCAAAAGTGTAAATATCCTAGTTTTTCATCCATTAATCGACCAAACATTTTCGGAAACCAGTGATATACTCCTGCCAACATGCCAAAAATTGCTGCTGAACCCATTACTAAGTGAAAGTGAGCTACCACAAAATAAGTATCATGTAAGTTAATATCTAATGCAGCATTACCTAAAAATATTCCTGTTAATCCTCCAGAAATAAAGAATGAAACTAAGCCAATTGCAAACATCATTGCTGGTGTAAACCTAATGTTGCCTCGCCATAAGGTAGCCAGCCAATTAAACGTTTTTACAGCTGATGGGACTGCAATAATTAGTGTAGTAATCATAAATACACCTCCAATGAATGGATTCATACCCGTTACAAACATATGATGACCCCAAACTATAAAGGATAACACTGTAATTCCAATCAGTGAATAAACCATAGCGTGATATCCGAAAATTGGTTTTCTTGAGTTCACTGCCATTACTTCTGAGGCGATACCCATAGCTGGCATAATTACGATGTAAACTTCAGGGTGGCCTAAGAACCAAAACAAGTGTTCAAATAAAATTGGACTTCCGCCTTCATTTGGCAATACAGTTCCATTCAAAACAATATCAGATAAGTAAAAACTTGTACCCATACTTCTATCAAAAATCAAAAGCACAACACCGGCAATGAGAACAGGAAAAGATAATACACCTAAAATAGCTGTTAGAAAGAAAGCCCAGATTGTTAATGGCATTTTCCATAAATCCATTCCCTTGGTACGCATATTCAATACGGTACTAATGTAATTTATACCACCCATTAGTTGAGATGCTACAAACAAAACCATACTTGCCAACCATAAAGTCATTCCCATTTCTGAACCCGGCATCGCTTTAGGTAAAGCTGATAACGGAGGATAAATTGTCCAACCTCCGCCAGCAGGCCCTTTTTGAACAAAAAATGAACTTAGCATAATGATACATGCTGTAAAGAAGAACCAATAGGATAACATATTTAAAAACGGCGATGCCATATCACGCGCACCTAATTGAAGAGGTATTAATAAGTTACTAAAAGTACCGCTTAAACCTGCTGTTAATACAAAAAATACCATGATAGTACCATGTATTGTAACTAAAGACAAATAAAAGTTCGGGTCCAAACGCCCTTCAGGAGCAAAACGGCCTAATAATGTTTGCAAAAATGGAAATGCAGTATTCGGGTACGCTAACTGAATACGAAATAATACAGATAAGATCATTGCTATTACACCCATGATGATACCTGTTATTAAAAATTGTTTAGCAATCATTTTATGATCTTGACTAAATATATATGTATTTAGAAAAGTTTCTTTGTGATGATGCTCACTATGATCCTCGTAAGTATGAACTACTTGTGGATTATTAACTATTAATGCTGTTGCCATAATCTCCTTATAATTTATTAAAAGCTAATTTATTCTTTAAAGTGGATCTATCAGGTTGACTTATTGCCATTTTTAAATCCTTTTTCAATTGATCGTTTAAATATGGTTTCTGTTTAGAAATCCAATCCTGATACTCTGCTTCTTTTACCACCCTAAAAACCTTTTGCATATTGAAATGGTTTCCTCCACAAATTTTATTACAATACAATTTATATTCAAAACTTTGGTTATCCATTTTAGTACGCATATCCTCTGTTGTAATGGTTGGCGTAAACTGAAAATAGGTAGGTAACCCTGGCACTGCATTAATTTGTACTCTAAACCATGGTAAGTAAAAGCTATGAATAACATCCTGAGCAATAAGATTTACACGAACTGGTTTATTAACTGGTACAACTATCTCATCTGCAGTCAAATCATCATAACTATTTCTGTCTTTAAAATCTACCCCAACTTTATTGCTCGCAGATACAAGTTTTGAATTTTTAAGCCCTAATCTGTTATCATTTCCCGGGTATCTTACTTCCCAAGCAAACTGATGGGCAGTAACGTCCACATTCAATGCAGACCGTTGATCTTTAATAGGCACATCTTGAATATTTTTCCATGTGATAGATCCGAAAACAACTAAAATTGTTAATACAACTGCAGGGACTATTGTCCATAATTTTTCAATTGTATTATTATGCGGTAAAAAATATGCCTTTCGAAGTTGTGATCCTCTATAGATATAAGCAAACGTAAAAAGCATAACTTGTGTTCCGACAAAAACAATTGTAGTAATGATCAACGTAATGTTAAACATCTCATCTATCTTTTGTCCGTGCTCTGATGCAGCATCCGGCAGAATCATACTACCTTGTACAGTATATTCCCAATAAGCACCATACATGCCCACAACAAGGAACAATCCAAATCCAATGGCCATCAACCTATTCCAATCCAAGCTCTTTTTGTTTTGAATTTGTAAAGTCAAATCATAAATTTTGAAAATTCGACCAACAACTGCAATTACAATGCATATCAATAAAAATATTAAGACATTATAAGATATACCCATCCACATTGTATTTGAGGTTCCCGCTTCATCAATCGTTGGGGAATTAACACTTGCGCCAGGTGTACTTGCTTGTGCAAAAGCAAACTCATTAATAAACAGCAATAACAAGCTTGCAAAAGCTGATGCTGTTTTTATGCTATATTTTTTTAGTTTCATTATTGTTACTTATTTCTAAATAAATTTTATTTAGATGTGGTGGTTTAAACTTTCCTCTAAAAATGGATGTTTTTTCGGAAGAAGAGATGTTTTACTTAAAGCATTTAACATCAAGAATATAAATAAACCAACAAATCCCACTGCTGTACCTATTTCTTCGAATCCAAAACCCCTTCCTTCCGAACCTACAGTGCCTGGCATAATCATTAAATAATAATCTAACCAATGCCCACACAAAACTACTATACACACATACTTTAAAACATTTGTAGTTCTTTTAGCATCGCGCGACATTAATAACAATACGGGGACACAGAAATTAATTACGATATTTAGCCAAAACCAAGGTTTGAACTCAGGTTCCCATCTCTTGAAATAGTAAACACTTTCTTCAGGTAAATTAGCATAATAGGTTAGTAAAAATTGTGAGAACCATAAGTACGTCCAAAATATAGAAAATGCAAAAACTAATTTTCCTAAATCGTGCAAATGATTATCTGTCACCCAAGGCATGTAACCATTTTGTCTAAGTGTAATTACAGTTATCGTTAAAACTGATAAGCCACTAACCCATAATGCTGCAAAATTATACCAGCCAAACAAAGTAGAGTAATAATGAGCTTCTAAAGACATAATAGCATCAAAAGCAAAAATTGGAGTTGTGAAACCAAAAATGATTAAAAATATAGCTGAGTATTTAAAGCTTTTATTGTAATTATCCATTCCGCCTAAATTGTCTTCATTGTTTGAATATTTAGTCAGCATAGCACCGAAAATGCAATACAATCCTAAAAAAATGATTAAACGAGCAATGAAAAAAGGCTTATTTAAAAAGACTGATTTACCTGCAATAATAGCATCATAATTTGCACTACCCTTAACGCTTAATCCTGATGTTGCCCAATGCCCGTACAAATATGGTTCTATAACTCTTTTTCCTTCTACAACAACTTCATGATTAGTAACCAAACCCAATGTAATTACACCAATTAATATTAAAGCTGCATAAGGCAATACTTTTGCATAAGCTTGAGGTATGCGCAATATTGAAGCAGACCAACCTGCTTGTGCTACATATTGAATTGCGCAAAAAAGGATTCCTTGCATACATACACAAGCAAAATAATAGCTCATAAGCAATAAATTCGCGAATGTACGTTCAGTGTATCCGGAAATCACCCCAATTACAATAGCTACTAAGCCGATTGCGATAGCTATTAAACTATATGTTTTAGCTTTTCCAGTAAATTCGAATTGTTGGTCGTAATTAATAGCTTTCATCAATTTAATAGAAATTATAATTTTTGTAATTGGTGAATATAAAGCACTACTTTCCAACGTTCATCAGGATTTAATTGTGAAGCGTATGAACCCATAGCATTTAATCCGTAAGTAATTGTATGATATATTTTGCCATCAGTAAGGTCTTTCATAGCTCCACCTCTTGAGGATTGACCTTTCGAATAGGATGGTGGCGCTGGGTAGCCATGCTGTACAACTAAACCATCACCTTGTCCTTGAATACCATGACATGGTGAACAAAAATGTTCAAAAAGTAATTTTCCATCAGCAACATTTCTAGAGTCAGAGATGTATTTATTTACAACTTCAAAACTAGCTTTTTCATAGCCATCTTTTGTATTTGAATAATCAAATCTGACAAAACCTATTGGAGTAGTGCCAGCAGGGGGAATCTGAGCTGTTTTTCCATCTTTAAAATTAGGATTAGGTTGATCCGGGTCGTAAGCTATATGTTCATACATATTCGGAGCGTATTCCCAACCTGTACTTCTTTTGTCTTTTCCACAAGAAGCAATTAAAACAGATGTAACAATAAATATAGTAAAATTAAGCAGCTTAAATTTATTCATAACTAACATATTTTCTATCGTTGTGCTTGATTTCTACAGCTCCAGCTTGTTTTAACAAAGAATCAATTTCATCATGTGACGTATTTGTTTGTGCATTGATAGCAATTACAAAACGATCATCTGTTGCTCTTAAATCCATTACACGCGGTGTTCGGCCTGGAAAAAGATGTGTAGAGTAAAAATAGGTAAATACCATTCCAAAAGAACTAAACAAAACCGTCCATTCAAAAGTAATAGGGATGAAATCTGGTATTGCAAAATTTGGTTTACCACCTATATTCATTGGCCAGTCATGAACTAACATATAATACAACATACAGAAAGCAACTATACCTCCTGTACACCCAAAAATGAATGCGGCTATAGGTAAACGGGATTCTTTAATACCTAACTTATTTTCAATACCATGAATTGGCATCGGTGTAAATACATCATAAATAGAAACACCTTTTTCTTTTAAGTTGTCTATTCCCTTCATCATCTCATCAGGGTCTTCAAAAATTCCGAGAATATATTTTGTACTGTCCATATTTACTAAATTTTTACATATTCAGCTGTTTCAACGCTGTCGTATTTAACTAGACTCTCTTTATAATATTCGGCTTGATCTGCATCAATATGTCCGTCTTGCAAAAGCTTCTTTTTAGCCTGCTCACTAGAGCTTTTAAGTAAAAGTTTTACTTCTGCCATTGCAACTGAAGGAAGTACACGTAAAAACAGCAGAAACAAAGTAAAAAACACACCAATTGAACCTACAAATAAACTTACTTCTACCCACGTTGGATAAAACATAACCCAGCTTGACGGTAAATAATCACGGTGTAAAGAAGTAACGATAATTACAAAACGCTCAAACCACATTCCGATGTTTACAATGATTGACAATACCCAAGTTGCAGGAATACTTGTTCTAACTTTCTTTATCCAAAATAATTGAGGAGTAATAACATTGCAAGTCATCATACTCCAGTAAGCCCACCAATACGGGCCAGTAGAACGATTTATGAATGCATACTGTTCATATTCAGATCCTGAATACCAGGCAATAAAAAATTCAGTTAAATAAGCTACACCCACAATTGAACCTGTCAGAATAATAATTTTATTCATAGATTCAATGTGAAACATGGTAATATAATTTTCCAGCGACATCACTTTTCTAACTACTAAAAGAAGTGTCAATACCATAGCAAATCCTGAAAAAATAGCTCCGGCAACAAAGTAAGGTGGGAAAATTGTAGTGTGCCAACCCGGCTCTAAAGAGGTTGCAAAATCCATTGATACAATCGTGTGTACCGATAATACAAGTGGCGTTGAAACACCCGCCAAAACCAATGAAACTGCTTCAAAACGTTGCCATGTTTTTACTGATCCATTCCATCCAAACGACATTGCAGAATAAATTTTGCGTCTTAAACCAGTTGCACGATCACGAATAGTTGCAATATCTGGCAATAAACCTGTGTACCAAAAAACTAAGGATACAGAAAAATAGGTAGAAATTGCAAACACATCCCAAACTAATGGCGAGTTAAAATTAACCCATAAAACATACTGATTTGGTAAAGGCAATGTATATAAAGCCATCCAAGGACGACCCATGTGTGAAACAACATATGTTGCAGCACATATGACTGCAAATATTGTCATGGCTTCAGCGGAACGGTTAATTGAATTCCTCCAATTTTGTCTGAATAAAAGAAGCACTGCTGAAATAAGCGTACCCGCATGGCCAATACCAACCCACCAAACAAAACCGGTAATATCCCAAGCCCAACCTACTGTTTTATTTAAACCCCATGAACCAATTCCATACCAAAAAGTATAGCTCACTGCTATCAACCAAAGCAAAGCACCTGCAGAAGCAAGGCTAAATCCTATCCACCAAGCTTTGTTAGGTGCATTTTCTACCGGAACTAAAATATCGTCCGTGATTTTAGCATAGGTAATATTATCACCTGTAATTAAGGGTTCTCTGATTATAGATTCGTGATGAGATGACATACTGATGTTTCTTTAATTGTAATTAAGCCACAGTTTCATTAATATTTCTTACTTTAACTTGGTAACCAATTCCCGGTTGTACGTTAAGTTCTTCTAATACGTAATAAGTACGTTCGCTCTTTAATGCTTTAGTAACCTCTGATTCAGGATCGTTAACATTACCAAAGATGATTGCGTTGGTTGGGCAAGTTTGCTGACAAGCCGTTTTAATTTCACCATCTTTTAAAGACCGCTGATCAAGTTTAGCTTTTAATTTACCAGCCTGGATACGTTGAACACACATGCTGCATTTTTCCATTACCCCCCGAAAACGGGTAGTAACATCCGGGTTTAATACTAATTGTACATGCTCGTTGTTCAAATAATTGTCAAACCTAGAGTCATTCCAATAGTTGAACCAGTTAAACCTTCTTACTTTATACGGACAATTATTTGCACAATAACGGGTTCCAACACATCTATTATAAGCCATATAATTTAAACCTTCTGATGAGTGTACAGTTGCCAAAACGGGGCAAACTGTTTCACAAGGAGCATGATCACAATGTTGGCAAAGCATTGGTTGGTAAACTACAGAAACATGATCAAGATCCTCCAGTTTGTTAATCTCTTTTTCTTCAGTGATGGATTCATTACCTTCTTTGAAGCTATAATAACGGTCAATCCTGATCCAATGCATTTCCCTTCGGCGGCGTACTTCATCCCTACCCACAACAGGAACATTATTTTCAGCGTTACAAGCAACAATACATGCACCACAACCTGTACAAGCGTTTAGATCGATCGCCATTACCCAATTATATTGTGGCCGGTCATACTCATTCCACAAACTGTATGTTTTGTGTTCTGCTTCATGTCTTCCATTTGCAGAAGAAGGATCTTTTAAATATTTGTTAAAAGAAGTCTCTCGTATGATGTTACGGCCCTCATAAGAATGATGCGTTTGAGTTTGTGCTAAAACGTAAACATCACCGGTAGTGGCAATAGTTGCTGTTACAGCAGATTGAAAAGTTCCATTTTTGAAAACATAGAATGGAAAAGCATTTTTACCAACTCCTGTTCCAACTTTTCCAGACGAAGTTCTGCCGTAACCTAATGCAACAGAAATTGTTTGTTGTGCTTGTCCGGGTTGTAACAATACAGGTAATTCTAATGTGTAATTCCCGGAAGTAACTTTTAAAACATCACCTTCTTTTATACCTAATTTTTCTGCATATTTTGGAGCAATAGCGGCAAAATTGTCCCAGGTGACTTTAGAAACAGTATCCGGTAGTTCCTGCAACCAAGGGTTATTTGCTTTTTTTCCATTTCCTAAATTAATAGTTTGGTAAACTTGTAACTCTACCTCTTTTGCACCTTTGACAGCTAATTGTGTTGTACGATTGACAATATTTTGAGCAATAGCATTTAAATTTTTATTAAAGGTATAAGTAGTTACCGGAGCATCTGCTGTTTTTATCAACCCTTTTTGAAGCAATAATTCCCAACCGGGCTGACCGGAAAGACCTGCTGTTGGAAGTAATTTAGTTTCCCAATTGTTTTTAACAAAAGTATAGTAATCTTTAACAGGATTATCAGACCAAATTAGCAAGCTTTGCTCTGCCTGGCGAGTATTGTAAACAGGATTAATAGTGGGTTGGATTAATGTATAATATCCAGCAAAAGCATTATTATCACCCCAACTTTCTAGATAATGATGGTTTGGTGCAACAACCTGACACAAAGAACCAGTTTCATCACTACGATCTGCAAAAGAAACTTTTAACCGTACTTTGGCTAAAGCATCTTTTAAATCTTTGCTGTTGTAATAATCGTAAACAGGATTGGCATCTATGAAAAATATAGCATCAACTTCGCCGCGTTTCATTTCGTTAATAAATTCTACAAATTCAGCATCATTACCGGCATACTGGTAAGATGGGTTATCCAAATCGATTGTGGTGCCATAACTTCCTAATAAAGAATTAATTGCATTAACCAAAACCTGCATAGCTACATCATTGCAACCGCAAACTACTAATGCTCTGCCTTTTGCTGCCAAAAGCTCTTTTGCAACTAAAGTAATTGCGGTATCAGCTGATTTTGAACTAAGTGCCCGTGAACCTGGAAGAGTTGTGCCAGATAAGGCATTGTATAAATTAATCAATGCTAAACCTTCTTCTGAAGGTTTGATTGGGATGCGTGTATCAGCATTAGTACCAGTCATGCTCATGCCAGCTTCAAACTGTACATGGCGGGACATTTTTTTATTTTGGAGCGATTTATTATTTCTATTAGAAACCCATTGGCCCATAAATTCAACAGGAGAAATCCAGGTTCCCAAAAAGTCTGCACTAAAACTTACAATAACATCTGCTTTTTCAAAATGATAATGAGGAAGCACTGCTTTTCCAAAACTGTTTTGATTGGCTTGAATGATACCTGTATAAGATATAGCATCATAATTAATGAGTTTGGTTGCCGGAAATTTAGTGGTAAAAGAAGCAATCACTTCTTTTGTAGAAGGACTATGAACCGTAGAAGCAATAATTCTGATCTTTTTGCCACCGGCACTAATAGAAGCTAATTCTCTGGTGATGAAATTATCTACTGCTTGCCAAGAAGATTCATCTCCTTTTAAAACAGGATTTTGTAAACGAGTTACGTCATATAAATCTAAAACTGAAGCTTGTGCTTGCGCATCCAAACTACCTTTTCCGATTAAGTCATCAGGATTACCTTCAACCTTAATCGGGCGGCCTTCTCTGGTTTTAACCAATATTGCCTGCCCATTATAACTTGATGTATAATAATTAGCAACGCCGGGAGTAACTTCTTCTGGTTTAATTAAATAAGGAATAGATTTATGTACCGGAACTTTTTGACAGGCAGCTAATGTTACTGCACCTACACCAAATCCTAATGCTTTTAAAAAATCACGACGCGGAGTTTTAGCAGATAATCCTGCTCCGCTTAAAACTTCTTCTATTGGAAGCGGTTCAGCAAATTCTCCTTTGTTTAGTTCAATAAACTCCGTCGAATTATTTAATTCCTCTAAACCTTTCCAGTATTTTTTGTTGCTTTCCATTTAAGCTTTGTAAACTGTGATTGTAAATGCTGTTTGTTAAAAAATTAATAATGACATTTGCCACACTCTATACCACCCAAAGATGCTGCTGTAACTTTTTCACCGCGTTTAATACGATCATGAACATCCGTCATGCGGTCATAATATGCGTTACCTTTATAGTTTACTTCGGTACGCCTATGACATTGAATACACCATTTCATTGTTAATGGGGAATACTGATAAACTTCCTGCATTTCCTGAATTTGCCCATGACAAGTCTGACATCTGATGCCACCTACTTTTACGTGTTGAGCGTGGTTGAAATAAGCAAAATCAGGCAAGTTATGTATGCGTACCCATTGTATTGGTTTTGCTTTTGTGCTATCATATTTTTGCGTTTGAGGATCATAACCCAAAGCATTATAAATCTTTTGAATTTCAGGAGATTCAGTTTTAACTACTTTATGGCAGTTCATACAAACATTTAAAGAAGGGATAGCAGCATTTTTACCTTTATATGCAGCTGAATGGCAATACTGGCAATCAATTTTCATGGCACCGGCGTGTAACTGATGCGAATACTTGATTGGTTGTACCGGCTGATATCCTTGATGAACATTAGTATTCCAAAGTGTAACCCAAGTCCAACTTCCTAAACCAATTACGGAACACAACACTACAAAAAATACAAACTTTTTATTTTTAGCTAATAATTTAACAGTAGCTAAACGATCTATAGCTGGTTTTCCGGTTTCTTCCTCTTCAAAATCCTCAGATAGAATACCTTGTTTTTGCAACAGTAATCTTTCCAAAGTGCCAATAACGCGATTTAGAACAAGTATGATCAAAAAAGCAATCACAATCACACCGATCAAACCCAGCAGCATCATGTTGCTTGGACCAGAATCGGCCGCTGTTGCACCAGAACCACCCGCTACCGGTGCAGCCTTTGCCGCCTGTATTGTTTTCCACTGCGCTTTTACATATCCCAAAATGTCTTTTACATCCTGATCGCTCAGGTTTGTAAATACACTCATTTGAGATTGATTGTATTGGTTATAAATCGTTAATGCTTTTGGATTTTTCGCTGCAATTAAAGCTTGATTATTCTGAATCCATTTGATCAGATAAGCCTCATCAGGCTCTGAAGCGATGGTCGGGCCTAAAGCAGGACCAGTCATCCTTACATCAATTTTATGACAAGAACCACAATTGCTGCTTTTAAATAGAGCTTCGCCTTTCGCCGGATCCTGTGCATAAACAGCATTACTTGTTGCCGCAAAAGCAATAACGACCACCAGTAACCTTGAAATTTGCTTAAAAATCGATGAGATATTTCTCATAGGGTAAATTATGCTTAAAATTTTAATGAAGTATCAAATAAGCCAAAATAGGATGTATTCTTACTAATGGCAGTTCACAAAAGTATCATTTATAAAAATACGACTGACAATGTCCTGACTGATAAAACCAATTTATAAACATTCTAAATAAGGTTTATTCATGGATTTTCATGCAGTAAAAGAAGCATTTGAGAATAGAGTTTCTGACACATACTTCTTTTATCGTATAAAAATTTGTTTTTATAAATTATTGTTTTAAAATCCAGGCAAAAATCAACGGAACAACAATAGTTGCATCAGATTCTACAATAAATTTTGGTGTATCAATGGCTAATTTCCCCCAGGTAATCTTTTCATTTGGCACTGCGCCCGAGTATGATCCGTAAGAAGTAGTCGAATCAGAAATCTGGCAGAAATAGCTCCAGAAAGGGATATTTTCCATTTCCATATCCTGGTACAACATCGGCACCACACATATTGGAAAATCACCTGCAATCCCGCCGCCAATTTGGAAAAAACCAATGCCTTTTCCATCAGAATTTTTGGGATACCAATCTGCCAGCCAAGCCATATATTCAATACCGCTTTTCATGGTCGAGGCTTTAATTTGATTTTTAATTACATAAGAAGCAAAAATATTTCCCATCGTAGAATCTTCCCAACCCGGAACTACGATCGGGAGGTTTTTCTCCGCAGCAGCCAGCATCCATGAGTTTTTAGGGTCAATTTCGTAGTACTGCTCCAAATCTCCGCTCAGCAACATTTTGTACATATATTCATGCGGAAAATAACGCTCGCCGGCATCATCCGCATCTTTCCAAATTTTGTAAATATGTTTTTGTAAACGACGGAAAGCTTCTTCTTCCGGGATGCAGGTATCGGTAACGCGGTTGTAATGATCTTCCAGCAAATTCCACTCGTCTTGCGGGCTCAAATCACGGTAATTTGGCACGCGTTTGTAATGAGAATGTGCTACCAGGTTCATAATATCTTCTTCCAAGTTGGCACCAGTGCACGAAATAATATCGATTTTATCTTCTCGAATCATTTCTGCCAGCGAAATCCCCAGTTCGGCCGTACTCATTGCGCCAGCCAAAGTAACCATCATTTTGCCACCTTCCAGCAAATGGGTTTCATAACCTTTGGCCGCATCCATCAGTGCCGCAGCATTAAAATGCAGGTAATTTTTTTCTATAAATTGAGATATTGGTCCGCGTGTAGTCATTATTCAAATTTAATTTTTGCAAAAATATACATTTTGTTTAAACAGCATTTACATAGTTTGATGATTTGCTGCGTATAAGAACCTACCCGGAACAGCTATCTTCGCGCCGATATTTACATGAAAAGAATACTTCTTTTACCACTACTTTTTTGTTGTGCGCAGTTTGCAATAGCACAACCACAGTTTATTAAAAAAATATTCTTCGAAAAAGACAGTAGTAAAAGAAGCAGCTTGCTTCCGCTCCCGCTTGTTGCTTATGCTCAGGAAACCGGCTTAGAAATTGGTTTTGCCGCTTTATATTCTTTTTATGCGGATACTTCAAACCATCAAACCAAAGTTTCCAATGTGTATTTGCCGGTTTCTTATACGTTTAAAAACCAAAGCCGCATCAGCTTAAAAACTGATTACTGGCTGCCCGAAAACAATTATCATTTAACAGCGGACGTCGGTTTCTCCAATTATCCTTTTAACTTTTACGGAGTTGGAAACAATACCCGAAGTGCAAACGCTGATCTGCTTACTCAAAAACGTTTTCATGTGATTGCCGGTGCCGAGAAAGCTGTTTTTACCCATGTTTTTTTAGGGTTGAATATAGATTATGAAGACGATGCTTTTAAAAATAATCAACCCGGAGGTATTTTTTCTACCCAAAACTTTCGCGGAAGCCAGGGTGGCGGAAGTTTGCTTTACGGACCGAGTTTGATTTTTGACAACCGAAATACCAATACTTACACACTAAAAGGTTTATACATCAATATAAATGGCGGTATTGTTAATAATTTGTACCGAACCAACTACAACGGCGGCTATCTCAACTTTGATTTCCGGCAATTTAATTCTTTATCTAAAAAATTCGTTTTGGCTTTCAACGGTAGTTATGAGTTTACTTTGGGCAATAGAACGCCATTTTATTTACTGCAAACTTTGGGCAATGATCAGTTGATGCGCGGTTACTATGGCGGCCGTTTTCGGGATAGAAATATTGTTGCGCTACAATCAGAACTGCGTTACCGCATGAGCGATCGCCTTGCAGCCGTTGGTTTTGGGGGAACAGGAACCGTTTACAACTCAAGTTTCAATCTAAACCAGTTGAAACCAAATTACGGCGGCGGTTTGCGCTACTTTTTTGATGTAGAAAAAGGCATCAGCATTCGTGCAGATTACGGCGTGGGAGAGAAACCGGCAGGCGAAAAACGGCAGTCTGGTTTTTATTTGAGTTTGGGTGAAGCTTTTTAGGTGATAAAAGAAGCATTCAAAACCTTATCTTAAAATCCTCCTTTACCTGATCTTTTTTAAAGAAAACCAAACCGATCCAAAACAGATCAATAGTTACCGAAACCTGCGGTTGTTGTTTGATTTTTTTCCAAGCAGATTTCATGCCTTCGCTCCAATAAATATCATCAAAAACGATCACGGTTTTATCATAAGCTTTTGGTAAAATCCAATCGAAATACTTTAAAGTTGCTGCTTCGGTATGGTTTCCATCGATGAAAACAAAATCTACATTTTCCTTTTTTTCTAAAACTTCAGGCAAAACCTGGTCAAAATTGCCAACAAGCAATTTAATATTTTTGGCTTCCATAACGGCAAAGTTTTTGGCGGCCACATCGGCAATTTCGCGGCAGCCTTCAATGGTAGTTATTTGTGCCGATGGATTGGCTCGGTTTAAATACAAAGAAGTTACGCCCAGGCAAGTGCCCAATTCAACTAAGTTTTTTGGCTCAAAATGCGCCACCAAACGAAAAATCAACTGCGCCAACCGCGGCGACTTTAGCACATTCTTGGCAATTTCCCGTACTTCTTTTACCGTACTTTTATTGGTGTGCGAGCCAGCACCCAAATCTACAACCGTTACTTTGGCCTTGCTTTGCAACAGTTGCTGCCTGATCTGTTCAATTGGCAGATATTCGGTTTTGGCATCAAAATCGTAAAGCACATGGTCAATCAGCTCGTACACAAACGGCGAATGCACGCCATGCCGGTTTTTTGCGGTGAAGTAATGCTTGACATAATCCCGCGCAAATCTCCAGTTGAACATGCGCCAAAGATAATTTATATTTGAAATAATTGTTGTTTAACCGATCCCGTTTTATGCTCAATCCAACCGAAATAAATTCATTAGTAAAATTACTGGACGATCCCGACCAGGAAATATATAATCACGTACACGAAAAACTATTCTCTTATGGTGCCGAGGTAATCGCTCATTTGGAAGAAGCCTGGGAAAGTGCTTTCGATCCGGTATTGCAGGAACGCATTGCCGGATTGGTGCACGAAATCCAGTTTTCGAACCTGAAAAACGATTTAAAATTGTGGTGCCAAAGTGGTGCTTTTGATTTGCTGCGCGGCGCGCTCCTGTTGAACAAATATCAGTATCCGGATTTGGATGAACAGAAAATCATCAACCAGATTGAAGCCATCAAACGCGACATATGGCTGCAAATGTTGTACGAAGCCAGCCCGGTAGAAAAAATAAAGCTGATGAACCATGTTTTTTACAACATTTACGGTTTCAGCGGCAATACCACCAACCACCAGGACCCGCAAAATTCTTACCTCAGCCAGGTGATGGAAATGAAAAAGGGAAACCAGATTTCGCTGGCCGTCATCTATTCTGTAATTGCCCAAAAGCTGGATATTCCGGTTTTTGGGGTGAACTTGCCACAACATTTTATTTTGGCTTATGTAGATGAAAACGAACACATCGGAGCCGAAAACGGCGTTTTATTTTACATCAATACCTTTAACAAAGGCTTCGTTTTTGGAAAACGAGACGTGGATATGTTTTTAAAACAACTCAACCTGAAACCCGAACCGCAATATTACGAGCCTTGCAGCAACTTGGAAATTATCAAACGGATTATCCGAAATCTGATTAGTTCTTACGAAAATTCTGGGTTAACAGAAAAGGTTGAGGAATTGACGGAATTGTTGGTGATTGCAAGTGAGGAGCATCCGCATTCTTGAGAAAGAAGTCCGAAAGTTAGAAAAGTCTGGAAGATTGGCTGCATACTTTCGGTCTTCTTAATCATTATTAATCAAATTGTAAAAACTTCTACGATAACTATCGCCGATAGGAATTGAATGATCACTAATTTTGATGCGACTTTTTTCAATAGAAGAAATATGTCGTAGTGCAATAATAAATGATTTATGTACACGTACAAATTCCTTTTGAGGCAACTGATCTTCTATATTTTTCAAACTTTGCAAACTTAGAACACGTTCCATTTTTGTTGTTACAGAGATATAGTTTTGTATGCTCTCTATAAACAAAATATCTTTAAGGTTTATCTTTTGAATGCGGTATTCTGTTTTTATAAATAAAAACTCCAAAGGAAACCCTACTTGGGTTGTGGATGGCATGTTAACTTTATTATCTGGCACAAATGTTTGCAAAGCCTTTTCTGCGGCACGATAAAAACGGTCAAATGCAATTGGTTTTAACAAGTAATCAATCACATCATGCTCATAACCATCCAAAGCATATTCAGCATAAGCAGTTGTAAGGATTATTTTGCTTTGTTTATTAGCTATTTTTATAAATTGCAAACCAGTTAAGCCAGGCATTTGAATGTCTAAGAAAACAAGGTCTATTAGTTGTTCGCGTAATATCTTTAAGCCGTCAATTGGATCGGTAGTTGTAGCAACTAATTCTAAAAAGGGTATTTTACTTATATACTCAACTAATATATCAATAGCCAAAGGTTTATCGTCTATGATAATACAGCGTAACTGTTTCATGTTAATTGCAATGTTAAGTTTACTATGTAAAAATCAGGATCATCGGTAATGATCAAACTATGTTTATCTGGATAAATTAGTAATAAACGTCGACGAACATTGTTCAAACCAATCCCTCCTGTTTTATCTTTTTGATCTTGGTTTTTTTTATTCTGTATTGTAAACTGAATATTGTTGTTAGTAGCCTGTAGGCTGATTTTTATAGGATTTTTAGAATCAGTTAATATGCCATGTTTAAAAGCATTTTCAGTAAACGCAATAAAAAGAAGTGTAGCTATTTTTTGATCTTCAATAAACCCTTCAATACAAAATTCAATATTAGCTTTTCCTTTAGCACTAATATGTTGTAACTCAATCACGTTTTCCAAGTATTTTATTTCATCTTGCAACAGCATCAATTCATCCTTGCTCTCCCTTAGCATGTAACGTAAAATTTCCGAAAGCTTTAACAAGGCAACAGGTGCCAACTCTGATCTTTTATAGGTTAATGAATAAATATCGTTAATACTATTGAACAAAAAATGCGGGTTGATTTGTGAACGAAGGAAACTTAGTTCAGCCGTTGCCTGCTCCTTTTCAAATTCCTGTTGCCGTTGCTTATTTTGATACCAACTTTCGACAAAAAAATACATAATGCCATAAACAAAATATACCGGAAAATAATAATAAAAGATGTTATTGATATAATACTCCGCTGTAATTGAGGTTCCCTTGTAATTATCAAAACCTAATACAGGTTTAAAAAACCAAAACTCAACTATATACCGCCAGCCTATCAACGCTACTAAAGTTATCACTACAAATAAAACAGCTTTAAAATAATTCTTTTTTACAAATAGTGCTGGCGCAACGAACAAATAATTACTGTAGAAACAGAGTGCAGTAATGCTGCTAAAACCTACTTCGCAAAATAAACATTTTATAAATAATGAAAAGCTTTTAGGCTGATTTTTAAAGGAGTCAGATGCGTTATTGTTAAAAAAAGCAAAAGAGTTATTTAATATCAATAAACCCCAAAAAGTAAGGTGTAAAAGAATAATGTATTTGCGCTTCATCAGCTAAATATAATATAGGTTTCTTGTTTCAAAGATACCTAATACATGAACTGGCAAATTTTGATGACGAAAAAGCCAAATTGTTGCTTTGACTCATTTATAACTATTCATCAATAAAATTACAGCGTTTGTCAATCACTTTTTCCAATGTAAACTTCCTGCTACATTTTTGTGTGATTAAACTAAATCACAATGAAAATATTATTATTGATTTACACAACCATGTTGTTACCATTCGTTGGGTTCTCTCAAGAAAAAATCCGGGAAAAACTTAAAGTAACTGTTCATCCGGGAATCGAGCTTTTTACTATCATCCAAATTTTGGCTGATAAATATCCCCAACCAAATCCGTCGGGATATAGCAAGGAAGTGCTGGAATATTTTGGAAAGTATAAAGATCATCCGGCAGTAAAAAAAGTAGCATCATTTGATAAAACTTATACCGACTTGGTAGAATTAGGCTGGTGCATGAGCAATTTTCCTAACATTAAAATTTACGAACCCTTAGATATTATTTGGTATAAATACTACGGCAAAGAAAACGTATTGGAATACCTAAAACTTTGCAAGGATTTTTTTAACGACACAAACTTTTGGGAATTCTACCAAAAACATCAAAACCGTTATAACAAATGGGGCGATGACTTAAAAGCTAATGTTGATTCGGGCAAATTGATAGAAAAGCTGAAAAATTTTTATAAATATGATTCGGATGTGCGCTGGTATATTTGCATTGATCCGTTAAATAGTTGGGGATCACATGCCATAATGACCAAAACATTAAACCCACAATTTGCTGATTGGATAGTTTACAACACAGGTTATTTTAACAGGGATGGTTCAAAAGATATTGATCCTAAATTTGAATTTAAAAACTTTGATAATTTGGTTTGGCATGAAGGAAGCCATATTTATATAGAAAGCCTTTTTAAAAAATATGCTAAGGAAATAGATGCTTTAAGCTACTTGTTTAATAAGGATGACGAAGGCATGCAAAGAAACGAGATTAGCAATTGGAATTATTGTTTGAATGAAAACATGGTACGGTCAATTGTGTCAGCTTTGTATAAAAAGTACCGCACTAAACGCCAGTTTAAACGCCAAATGGCACGCGAGACTGCAAGCGATTTTATTTATGTAGAGGATTTAACCGCTTTTATAACCGATAAATACATCAACTCGCACAAGTACAAAACGTTCGCAGAATTTTTTCCGGAAATATTAAAACATCTTAAAAAGAATTATCCAGTTTAACATTTCCTAACTTTCGAACTTTCTAATTATTCCCGCCGAACTCTATCACACATTTGTAATCTGATTTTAAAATACAAATGCTGTTTTTATCAACCTAAATTTAGTGTGATAAAAACAGCGTCTCGTTAACTCAATTATTCCCGCCAAACTCCATCAAATACGCTTTCAGAAACTCATCCAAATCTCCATCTAAAACCGCTTGTGCATTAGAAGTTTCGTGGTTCGTCCGCACATCTTTTATCAATTTATACGGATGCAAAACATAATTGCGGATTTGCGAACCCCATTCAATTTTCATTTTTGCGCCTTCAATCGCATTGGAAATTTCCATGCGTTTGCGCAACTCCGCTTCGTACAATTGTGATTTTAACAACCGGATTGCATTTTCTTTATTCTGCAATTGCGAGCGCGATTCCTGGTTTTTAATAATAATGCCCGAAGGTTTGTGGTACAAGCGGACTGCCGTTTCTACCTTGTTCACGTTCTGGCCGCCCGCACCGCCCGAACGGAAAGTTTCAAACTCAATATCTGCCGGGTTTACCTCAATTTCAATCGTGTCATCCACCAGCGGATACACATAAACTGATGCAAAAGAAGTATGGCGCTTGGCATTGCTATCAAACGGAGAAATACGCACCAAACGATGCACGCCGTTTTCGCCTTTTAAATAACCGTAAGCAAAAGCACCTTCAATTTGCAGCGTTACGGTTTTTACACCGGCAACTTCGCCTTCCTGGAAATCCTGCTCGCTCACTTTGTAACCGTGCTTTTGCGCCCACATTGTGTACATCCGCATCAACATGCTGGCCCAATCGCAGCTTTCGGTTCCGCCTGCGCCTGCTGTAATTTGTAAAACCGCGTTCAACTGATCTTCATCCGCCGAAAGCATGTTTTTAAATTCCAGGTCTTCTAACTGCTTGAGCGTGAGTTCGTATTGCTCTTTGGCTTCCTCGTCTGTAGCATCGCCAGACTGGTTCATCTCCTGCATCACCACCGTATCTTCTACCGAAGTTTCTACGGCTTCAAAAGCATCGGTCCAGGTTTTTTTACTTTTCATGGAAGCCAATACTTTTTCGGCTTTTTTAGAATCGTCCCAAAAATCGGGTGCCAGCGTGATGTCTTCTTCTTCTTTTAAGCGATATAATTTCGTATCGACGTCAAAGATGCCTCCTTAGGGAAGTTACTCGATCCCTCAAGTCTTGAACTTGTTCTTTTGTCATGCCGCAAATATAGAAATTTGGTTTTGGCAGAAGCGATCAACATAAAACCAATTTTAGGTCGGTAAAAACAGTATTGACAAATGCCATGGTTCTAAAGCCATCTCCGCCGAAGAGGATTTAGGGTGAGGCTCGATACTGTTTTTATCACCTAAAAATCAAAACCTCACTCCGCTTTATGCGCTCCCGGATGCAGCAAATTTGTATCTTCCAGCCAATCGGCCAATCGTTGCCGCCAGGTTTGGATTGATGCCAGTTTAGAGCGGTTGCCCATGTTAAAACCATGGTTTCCCTGCGCCAAAATATGTGCTTCAATAGGCACTTTCGCTGCGCGATAACGCTCCAGCAATTGCACCACCGGCACCGCGCAGCAGGGATCATTATTGGCGGCCAGCAAAAAAGCAGGCGGCGCATCTGCCGGGATTATTTCAGGAATATAAAGCGGCCCGGGATAAATCAGCACATCAAAATCAGGCTTAGCACTCGCCCGCTCAACCAAATCTTTCGCCTGCGGATTGCCTGTTCCGGGCTGATAAGCAATTGCGTCCACCACTTCGCCGCCTGCCGAAAAGCCCATCATGCCAATCCGTTTTGGGTCGATGCCAAACTCTGCAGCCCGGCTGCGTACCAAACGCATGGCTCGGCTACCATCTTCTACAACCACTTTTTCCAGCTTGTACGGCGATCCGGTTTCCCGCGCCAAACGATATTTCAACACAAAAGCAGCCACGCCCAAGCTGTTCAAAAACTTGGCCGGTTCCGTTCCTTCCGCATCAATCACCAGCAAACTATGGCCGCCGCCAGGGCAAATCACCACAGCCGCGCCGGTTGCTTTTTCCTTTGCGGGAAGATAAACCGTGAGCGATGGATTATTGATATGCTTCACCCAATAATCTTTGGCCTGCTCCGGTTCGTTGCGGAGGTTTTCAAAACCGGGCGCACCGTTTTTCCAAAGTGGGATGACCGTTGGCGTTTGCCCGAAAATAGGTGCATAAAAACAGCCTGATACAGCAATACAAATTAATTTAGATTTTAGGTTCATAACAAGGTTTTGATTGAAAAACTAATGTAGCTAAAAATTGATTTCAATTGTCAAAACCAATGCTTCTTTTATCAACTAAAAATTAAAATATTGTTTTTCTGAATCAAACTACAACTATTTTGGAACAATTTAAACACAGTTTACATTTACTTTTTAGTTTTGAAATTAAAAACCAACATCATGTTACCAAAAATAAATTTTACCGAAACCGAAGCTTATCGCTATCTGTCGGATTATTTTCCGGAGGTTGCCCAACTGGAAATGAAGCAATTATTCAAAAATGACCCGGACCGGTTTAAAAAAATGTCCATCATGTTTGAAGATACTTTGTTTGATTTTTCTAAAAACCGTGTGGACGACAGGGCGATGGCGTTGCTGATCCAACTGGCCAAAGAATGCCAGTTAAAAGAAGCAATCCAGGCAATGTTTTCGGGCGAGAAAATCAACGAAACTGAAGATCGCGCCGTACTGCACACAGCACTTCGGAACGTTACCAATAAACCATTAACCATTGATGGCGAAAACGTTACGGAAGAAGTAAATAAGGTTTTGGATCAGATGGAAACTTTTTCCAACGCTATTATTTCCGGTGATTGGAAAGGCTACAAAGGCGATGCCATTACGGATGTGGTCAACATCGGCATCGGCGGTTCTGATCTCGGCCCGGTGATGGTTACGGAAGCTTTAAAATCGTACAAAAACCACCTGAACATGCACTTTGTTTCCAATGTAGATGGCACACAAATCACGGAGATTTTAAAAGGTTTGAATCCCGCAACTACCTTATTTTTAGTGGCTTCTAAAACTTTCACCACGCAGGAAACCATGACGAATGCACATACGGCACGCGATTGGTTTATCAAAGGCGGCGGCAAAGATGCAGATGTAGCCAAGCATTTCGCAGCACTTTCTACCAACGCCAAAGCCGTGGAGGCTTTCGGCATCGATACCAAAAATATGTTTGTGTTTTGGGATTGGGTTGGTGGCCGGTATTCGCTTTGGAGTGCCATTGGTTTGTCCATAGCTTTGAGTATTGGTTTTGATAATTTTAAAGAATTGCTGACCGGTGCAAACGCCGCAGATGAACATTTCCAAACCACAGAATTTGAACAAAATATCCCGGTGATGCTAGGTATGATGGGCATTTTGTACAATAATTTTTTTGGCGCACAAACCGAAGCGATCTTGCCTTACGATCAATATATGCACCGTTTTGCAGCTTATTTTCAGCAAGGCGATATGGAAAGCAACGGCAAACACGTGGACCGCAACGGTAATACTGTGGATTATTCTACCGGGCCAATTATTTGGGGCGAACCCGGAACCAATGGCCAGCATGCTTTTTACCAATTGATCCATCAGGGAACGAAATTAATCCCTTGTGATTTCATTGCGCCTGCCATCAGCCACAATCCAAGCGGCGAGCATCACCCGATTTTATTGTCCAATTTTTTCGCCCAAACGGAAGCTTTGATGAACGGCAAAACGGAACAGGAAGTAGCCGAAGAATTAAAAGCTTCTGGCAAATCCGAAGAAGAAATAAAAAAATTGGCACCGTTTAAAGTTTTTGAAGGCAACCGGCCAACCAATTCTATCCTGCTAAAAGAAGTTACGCCACGATCTTTGGGCAGCCTGATTGCTTTTTATGAACACAAAATTTTTGTACAAGGCATTGTGTGGAACATTTTCAGTTTCGATCAATGGGGCGTGGAACTGGGCAAACAATTAGCCGTAAAAATCCAGAAAGAATTGAAAGGCGATGAACCGGTTTCCAGTCATGATTCTTCAACCAACGGTTTGATCAATCAATATAAAGATTGGCGTTAAAGTTTTTAGGTTGATAAAAGAAGCATCCGTAATTAATTTTTGCAGATGCTTTTTTTAATATGTAATTTTAATAATCAAACATTCAATTATGGCGTTGCAATTTATTCAAGATGTAAAAGGAAATACAACCGGTGTTTTTATTCCGATTGAAGAGTGGCATGATTTGACACTGAAATATAGCGATTTGCAAGTTCAGGAAATTGAAGGTTTAACAACACTTTTACCATGGCAAAAGCAAGTAATTGATGACCGTTTGAATGATTACTACAACAATACTGATGACGTTGCTGATTTTGATGAGACATTAAACAGTATTGAAAAAACTTTGTGAATTATAAAATTGTAAACAGGCCTGCTGTTCGTGCTGATGTTGAAAATGCTGTTGATTATTACAAGAATATCGATATGAAACTTGCTCAACAATTTTTATTTCGCATCCGGGAAGCAAGAAAATATCTTGCTGATTCTCCGTTTAGTTTTCAAACTAAATACAGAAATGTCAGAACATTATTGTTGAAGCAATTTCCTTATCATATTCATTATTTAGTTGATAGTGATAACAAGTTAATTATAATTTTAGCCATTATTCATTCTTATAAAAACCCTGTAGATTATTCTAACAGGTAACATTTTAACTTAATCAATCAATATAAAACCTGGCGTTAAGGTTTTTAGGTCGATAAAAGAAGCATCTGTAATTAAGTTTTGCAGATGCTTTTTTTATGCTTCAACTTTTGGAATCTGTTTAAAAAACTCCTGATTGCATTATTATTGTTACTATTTGATGCTTGCAAGGCAAATAATTATCTTGTAACAAAATCAACTCACTAAAAGCGGACTATGAATTTTAAGTTTTACCTGATACTGTTTTTATCGGTGTTTTTTCAGGCTTCGGTATCGCAGGCACAAAAAATCCCGTCGCCCAAAGAATTTTTTGGGTTTAATATTGGCGATGATTATAAGCTAACCAATTACACGCAGGCGTCTGCTTATTACAAAAAACTGGCTGCTTCGCCACGCACTAAATTGGTGGATATTGGTTTGACGGAGGAAGGCCGGCATCAATACATGCTGATTGTTTCTTCCCCGGAAAACATTAAAAAACTAAGCCGCTACAAAGAAATCTCCCAAAAGCTGGCCCACGCGGATGAACTGAACAATGTTCAGGCAAAAACTTTGGCTGCCGAAGGAAAAGCGGTGATTTGGATTGATGGTGGGTTGCATGCTACAGAAGTGGTTGGCGCACACCAATTGATCGAAACCATGTATCAGCTGGTAACCCGGACTGATGAGGAAACGATGAACATTTTAAATAATGATGTAGTCCTGCTGGCACATGCCAACCCAGACGGGCAGGAACTGGTTTCCAATTGGTACATGCGGGAAAAAGACCCTTTGAAGCGCAAAATGGACGTGCCCCGTTTGTGGCAGAAATATGTGGGCCACGATAACAACCGCGATTTTTACATGATGAACATGAAGGAAAGCCAGAACATCAGCAAGCAGCTTTTTGTGGAGTGGATCCCGCAGATTATGTACAACCACCACCAGCGTGGCCCGGCAGGTTCTGTGCTGGCCGGCCCGCCGTACCGCGATCCGTTTAATTATGTTTTTGATCCGCTGATTGTGACCAGTATTGATGCCGTTGGCGCGGCGATGAACAATCGTTTGAATGTGGAAGGAAAACCCGGTTATACACAACGTGCTGGTTCTCAGTTTTCTACTTGGTGGAATGGTGGTTTGCGTACCACGCCCTATTTCCATAACATGGTTGGTTTATTAACCGAAATCATCGGTAACCCAACGCCGGAAACGGTTGCTTTGGTGCCTGATCGCTTGATCCCGAATGGTGCCACGCCAAACCCGGTAGTGCCGCAAGTATGGCATTTTCGGCAGTCGATTGATTATTCGGTTTCCCTGAATTATGCCGTGCTGGATTACGCCGCGCGTTACCGCTCGGAATTGTTGTACAACATTTACAAGATGGGTAAAAACGCCATCAACCGCGGCGATGAAGATCACTGGACTTTTTATCCGAAGTACATTGATTCTATCAAAACGGCTTACCAAAAAGACAAAAAAGCCGGTAAAAAAGACAGCAGTAGAACCGGCACAAGCGAGTTTTCTTTTGGCCGGGAAGATACGATCCCAAATAAATATTACGCCCAAATCCTGAAGAATCCGGCTTACCGCGATGCGCGTGGTTATATTATTTCTGCTGATCAGACTGATTTCCCGACGGCTGTAAAATTTATCAACGCATTGCTTTATTCGGGCATCCAAGTGCAAAAAGCGACGGCTGATTTTACCGTTGCCGGGAAAAAATATCCGGCTGGTTCTTATGTTGTAAAGAACGATCAGGCGTTCCGGCCGCACGTGATGGATATGTTTGAACCTCAGAACCATCCGAATGATTTCCAGTATGAAGGCGGGCCGCCGATCCGTCCGTACGATTCGGCCGGCTGGACTTTGGCTTTCCAAATGGGTGTCAAATTTGACCGGATCCTGGACGGTTTTAATGGTCCGTTTCAGAAAGTTGCTTACGGTGCCATCCAATCTCCGCCAAAACAAAATTTAGTGGCCGCTAAAGCTGGTTATTTGTTGAGTCCGGCTATCAATAATTCTTTTGTAGCCGTGAATGATTTGCTGAAAGCGGGCGTTCCGGTTTATCGTTTGCCGCAAGGTTCGGTACAAATGCCAGCCGGAACTTTCTTTGTTCCTGCTTCGGCCCAAGCCCAAAATGTGTTGATAAAAGAAGCATCGGATTTAGGTTTGAAAGTGATGGATGCCGCGCAAAAACCGGCGGATGCTGTTCAGATTTTGCCAACGCGGATTGCCATTTGGAACAATTACGGCGGTTCGATTCCTTCCGGCTGGATCCGCTGGTTAATGGAGCAGTATCATTATTCGGCCCAAATTATCTATCCGCAGGAAATAGATGCCGGAAATTTGAAGCAGAAATATGATGTCATGATTTTTGTGACCGGTGCCATTCCGGCGCTTGGCCGCGCAGAAAATCAGGCAGGCGAAGGCGGTTCCGGCAGGCAACCAAAAGCGGATTCTATCCCAACCGAATACCACTCGTGGCTGGGCAAAATTACTGCGGAGAAATCCATCCCTCAGCTTAA
Organism: uncultured Sphingobacteriaceae bacterium; assembly: GCA_964236465.1. Lineage (GTDB taxonomy): Bacteria > Bacteroidota > Bacteroidia > Sphingobacteriales > Sphingobacteriaceae > Mucilaginibacter_A. The sequence goes on from CAXSBZ010000004.1 coordinate 155,399, forward strand.
AAAATTTATGGAAGCGGGCGGAACGGTAGTTACCATCGGCACAAGTACCAATTTGGCTTATCAGATTGGTTTGCCGGTGCATAATTACCTTACGGAAACCGGCCCGAACGGCAAAGAACGGCCGCTTCCGGGAACGAAATATTACATCCCGGGAAGTTTGCTGCGTACGAATTTTGATACTTCGGAACCTGCAAATTATGGCATGATGGCCGAAACAGACGTGAATTTTGACCGTAGCCCGGTTTTTAAACTGGATACAGATGCCGAAGCAAAAGGCATAAAACGGCTGGCCTGGTTTGCCACCGACAAACCGTTGGACAGCGGCTGGGCCTGGGGCCAAAAATACCTGAAAGACGGCACAGCAGCATTTGTGGCCAAAGTTGGTTTGGGCAAATTGTATGCTTTCGGGCCGGAAATTACGTTCCGTGGGCAGGCGCAAAATACGTTCCGGCTGTTGTTTAACCAATTGTATATGAGCAAGTAAATCAATTTTTAGGTGGTAAAAGAAGCATCGGCCTTACCCCGGTCCTTTCCATAATAGAGGGAGAATGCGGATGCTTCTTTTATCGGCTGTTTTTTTGATCGATTTAAAAAGGACACACCCCTAACCCCTCTCGAGAGGGGAAGCATAGTTTGTTACCTTTCTATCTGCTGCTTTTAACCGATAGAAAAGTTTGCGAGCGATTTCCCCTCTTGAGAGGGGCCAGGGGTGTGTCCTTTCTTTTGATAACAATTGAATTAACGTTTAACCTAATGCT
>CAXSBZ010000005.1:0-140448 GCA_964236465.1 uncultured Sphingobacteriaceae bacterium
AAATTGGATGCTTTTCGGGGAACGCCTCCGACAGAAGGCTAAAAAAACAGGTGGTAAAAGAAGCATGGCCGGGGAAAGTTTTTCCTGGCCATGCTGTTTTTATCGGTATAAAATCTGTGTTGCTAAATTTTAATTTACTGTTTGGATTTATAATCCCAACTTTTGAGTTTTGAATTTTCAATCCGTTTCTGTGTATTTAAAAATTGGTTTTAAATACAAAATCAGCAATGATGGCATTTATTTCATGACAGTTACTGTTGTTAATTGGATTGATGTTTTTATCCGAAAAGCGTAGATAAAACCAAGAAGGTTTTAAAAACCTTCTTGGTTTACTAACTGACCTATAAGGTTTTGGAAACCTTATAGGTCAGTTAGTGAATAATACGAGTAGTAGTTTTTTCATATATAAATTTTTTAATTTTTCATATCAAACCTACCCTCGCTGACGGTGATCACGTCGTTCGGGTCAGCTTTATTTACTGCCGTGAAAGAGAAAGTGCCGGAGGTGATCTTCTGGGCAAGATCGATAAAGGTAAAGTCGACGCCTCCGCTTTTAATCTCATAATAAGTATAATTCCCGTTATGATAAGTTATTCCGCCGTAGCTTATGTTAAATTGTCCTTCGGTCACATTTGGGTTAACCGTCATCGTAATACTATATAGTGCAGATATTGCTGAATTATCCTTATACATATCGGCTCCACAGAAAAACAAGTAATTCCCTGGTGTGCCCGACAGTCCGCCGGTAAGGTCTGGGTAAAAGTGGCCAGAGCCAGAAGCGTAGATTTTACCGTTGATTTTACAGGAAAACGTCTGGGCACCGGTATGAGTTGGCTTGGTCAACTTTTCTTTATTACAGGAAATAAGTAATGTTAAAATGATTAAAAATAAAGAAAACGTTTTAAGCGGTTTCTTAAACAGGTAAGGCAGTGTTTTAATAAGCATTTTTATAAAACTATGAGCAACAACAAAAAGAAAATACGTTTTTATACGGTAGAAGCAGTAGAAGCATCCGGTTAAAAAGCAATTAACCTGGAGCTTTATGAGGTAACAAATTGGTTGAATAAACCTACAAGTTTAATTTATATAAGGCAAATTTATTTAGGTTATAAAATTGTTAAGTAGGCTGTTGTGCTTGCAAGTTTTGATGTGCTAAAAGAAGCATGCAAGTCTCATTGTTTAGATTGAAAATTAGAGTTTACTTGGATTGAAAATCCAAAGTTCAAAGGATAGGATTACAAATCCCGACCAGCGGGGTTAAACCCTCACTACGCTGCTGGTACCAAAGGCTATCGGCAACTACGGGGTTGAGCCATGTACCTGCATTACTATGGATTCGGGAAGTAAAAAGCGTTTGATAAATATCAAAAAAGTCACCGTAATCTACGTAGTTACTGTCATTTACCGAACCACTGTATCGTTCTAAATCGGTAAATTCCATAGCGAAATCCCGCAATAGGCCGTAAGGCACACGGTTCTTTTCCAGCGGGGCAAAAATATAGTTCATCCGCTGATAATAGCTGCTGTCTATTTGTGCAGTGGCAGGAATATTTTGAGCCGTTAAACAAACAGAAGAAAAATTTAAAAGCAATAATAATACTGCTTTTAGCAAGTAGTTTTTTTTCATAACCTTTAATTTAGTATATGTTTATTTTACAAAATGTACATCAAAACGCCCTTCCCGTACTTCCACTTTCTCCCCTTTATCATTTACCGCATCAAACCAAAAAGTGCCGGACACAATCTGATTAGCATCGTCGAACTTAGATATATATAACTCTCCTTGATAAGTTCCTTTAGTTGAAAAATTATTAATTTCAATTCCTATAAAAATTCCATAAGTTCCATATATCCCGCTTTTATCTAAACTATTTTTAAGAACATATTTTTCACCTTGGTGAATTGGAAAATTATTCGAACTTATGCTCACACCCTCTGTTCCTTTATCTCCACCATTTTTTTTTGAAGCAGATACATTGAAATAATAACCCTGGGCTGTAGGGCTATTTAAGTATTGGTAATAACTGCTTAGCTGTGGCCCGCCAAGGTTAATACCTTTAGGCAAAAAAACTTCCCCGTTTACTAAGCAGCCAAAAGTTTCTTTTCCTTCGTGGGTGGCAGGCGGCAACTGGTCAACCGGGTTTTGATTATCCTTTTTGCATTTCATGTTGGTGAAAAGCAAAAAGCACAGTAAAGAAAATAGGGAAAGGGTTTTAAGCGGTTTTATAAACAGGTAAGGCAGTGTTTTCATAAGCATTTTTATAAAACAATGAGCAACAACAAAAAGAAAAAACGTTTTTATACGGTAGAAGCAGTACGAGTATTCGGTCGTGTTAAGAATTAGCCGAAAGCTTTATTAGGTAACAAATTGGATAAAATAAACCTACAAGTTTAATATGGAGAAAGCAAATTTATTTTAAGTTATGAAAATGTTAAATATGCTGTTTTACTTGCAAGTTTTGATGTGCTAAAAGAAGTATGCAAGTCTCATTGTTTAGATTGAAAATTAGAGTTTACTTGGATTGAAAATCCAAAGTTCAAAGGACGGGATTACAAATCCCGACCAGCGGGCATTTATGAATCGGCCAGAACCAACAAACCGGTGCAATTAGAGCGGATCGAGAAATTGGATGCTTTTCGGGGAACGCCTCCGACAGAAGGCTAAAAAAACAGGTGGTAAAAGAAGCATGGCCGGGGAAAGTTTTTCCTGGCCATGCTGTTTTTATCGGTATAAAATTTAAACTTCTTAAAAAAGAATTAAAAAATCCTTAGCCCGTAGAACGGGATTACAAATTCCGACCAGGAGCCTAAAAGTAAATCCCGACAAGTAGGTTTTGAACGAAAAAATAATTGGAGGCGTAAAAACCAAAATGTTCTATTAGCTTTATCCATCCTGACGTTAAAACAATACTTCTTTTATGGACCAATTTTACCACTCCTTTATCAACCTTGTTTTTATCGGTATCATTGCGCTGTTCCCGGTTATCAACCCGATTGGTTCAGCGTTTATCGTCAGCCCGTATTTTCTCAACCTCAATAAAAAAGACAAGCGCAAAGCGGTACAAAAAGTAAGTTTGTATGCTTTTTTGATTTGCGTAGTTTCGTTGTTTGCCGGGCAATGGATTTTAAAGCTTTTTGGCCTTTCCATACCCATTATACAACTTGCGGGCGGCATTATGATCTGCAAAATTGGCTGGGGATTTTTATCTTCCGACAAAACAACACAAGTGCAGCCAAATGGTGCGGCATCAAACAGTACCGACACCGGATATGGGCATGTGGCCGGCAAGCTTTTTTACCCAATAGCTTTCCCGATCACCACCGGTCCGGGTACCATTTCGGTACTTTTTACCTTGAGCGCGCACAGTGCGGCCGACAATATGGACGGTTATCTCATCAATACCTCGGCTTTGCTGGTTTCGGTATTGGTGATGTGTACGCTGGTTTACATTTTCTACTTCAACACCAAAACGCTGATTGATTTTCTCGGTGAAAACGGCGAAAATATTGTAAACCGTATCTCTGCTTTTTTAATATTTTGTGTAGGCCTGCAAATTGCGTTTACCGGCTTAAAAGTGCTTTTTAAATTCTGAGACCGAAGTTTGATTTCCGTTTAAAAGTTTTTTACTGATAAAAACAGCATGGCCGGAAATCAATTCCCGGCCATGCTGTTTTTATCGGCATAAATTTGTTGCCAACTTTTACCTGCTAAAAGAAGTATCTAAATCAATAGCCTGCATTTTGTTTTAAACTTGGGTTGGCAATAATTTCGCGCTGCGGAATAGGAAAAACTAATTTAGGCGAATTCCAGGCAAGCGCACCTACCGTTTGCATCGTCCGCTTGGCATCATGCAAAAAGAAACCGCCTTCAAAAGCCAGTTCGTGTCGGCGTTCGGTTAATACGTTGGCAATTGTGGCAACACCAAGCGGCGATAAACCGGCGCGGTCCCTGATCCGGTTAACATCATTTAAAGGCGTATTGCCAATGGCGGAAGTTGCACCAATCCGTAAGTTTGCTTCGGCACGGTTTAAATACATTTCGGCCAAACGTACTATTTTAACATTACCAAATTGGTTTTGAAATTTGGAGGAATAGATAGATATGTTAGGAGCTATTCCTTCATTATAAAAGAAAGCACCGCGTGCATCACCAGGTTCAAACTCGGCAGGGAAAGAAGGTAAAATAGCGGCATCGCCACGGCCACCATAAGATGGGCCGCCGTAAAATTCATTTAAACTGTTTACACCTTGTTGTGTGGTTACCTGGACAGCAAAAATATCTTCTGGTGTATTGTCTTGATGCACCGGGCCTGGAAAAGGAAACTCTGCCGCATAAGTGCTTACCAAACCGTAAACGCCGGCACCAAGTACCGTATTTGCTTCGGCAGCCGCATTTGGATAATCTAACTTTTGCATGTAAACGCGCGACAATAAAGCAGATGCTGCATATTTATTGGCATAAAAAGCGTTGGCTGCAGGGAGTTTGGTTTTAGCAGTATTTAAATCTGACAAAACCTGGGCATAAACTTGTGCAACTGTTGCCCGCGGCACATTTGATGTTGCATCTATTTGGATAGTTGGCGTTAAAACAATGGGCACGCCGAGGTTGGTATTTGGGTCGCCATCGTTCCAGGCACGGCCGTAAAGCCTCACCAAATCAAAATAATTCATGCCACGTAAAAACTTTGCTTCGCCTTCTATCCGGTCGCGGTCGGCAGGGACTGTAACTTTGTCTAAAGCCGAAATTACATAATTTAACTGGTTGATATTTTGATAAGCTGTTAACCAAAGATTAGCCACGAAAGAATTGTTTACGGTGATGGATTGGTTGGTCATCTCTGTTAATTGCTGATAAGTTCCAGTCCAATCAATAATTCCCTGCCCCGATGTTCCTAAAAGATCAGGCATTAAAAATACTAACCCACCGTACAAATGTTCTACTCGGTTTATATCATACACTGCCAAATTACTATAAGCGCCTATCAAGGTAATCTGTACATCTTTTGCCGTTAACAAAGCCTGGTTGGTATCTATACTTTGCGTAGGATTTAAATCCAATTGCTTATTGCAGGCCGATAAAAGAAGCATCAGGCCGGCACATGCTATATTTTTTATATTAAATTTTTTCATCATTTTAATTTTTTAGGGATTACAAGCCAATGTTTAAGCCGAAAGTAATGGTCCGGGGTTGTGGTGCCGAATAAAAATCAACACCCAAATTAATATTTGAAGCCTGATAATCAGCATTCACCTCCGGGTCCCAGCCTTTGTATTTGGTAACCAAAAACAAATTGTAAGCATTTACAAAAACCCTTGCTTTGCTTACCCCGACTTTACTTAACACACTTTTTGGTATGGTGTAACCCAAAGAAACCACTTTGCAGCGCAGGTATGAGCCACTGGACAAATAGCGGCTGGACGCTGCCACGCCGTTTCCAGCAAACAAACGTGGTTCTGGCACATTGGTTATATCGCCCGGCTTATCCCAGTAATTCATCTGGTCGGTAGTTTGGTTATCATACCCGTTGCCGGCATTGGCACTCATGTACTGGCCACCAGCGTTATAAACTTTGTTGCCATAAACCCCTTGAAAAGTTACCGAAAGATCGAAGCCTTGGAAAGCAAAATTGTTGGTAAATCCATAATTGATCTTTGGTGTCGGATTGCCCAAGATTACGTTTTGTGCCGCGTTATAATCATTGGTGGTAGTGCGGTTTCGGGTTCCGTCAGCGTTGGTTGTATTCAGGTAATAAATGGCATCACCGTTTGCCGGGTCAACACCAGCATATTCCCGGCCATAAAAAACGCCGACCGGTTGGCCTTCAATTACGCGGTTCAGGTCATTTGTTCCCAAGATTTGACCGCCCACATTGGTAACTACATTTTTATTGTAAGCAATATTTGCAGAAGTTGACCACCTAAACTTGCCCACTAAATTTTGTGTAGTTAAAGCAAACTCTAAACCCTGATTGTACAAATTGCCTGAGTTTTGAAACTGCGTGGAAAAGCCTGAAGTCCCGGGGATATTTACGTTGAGCAATAAGTCTTTGGTGTTTTTGCGATAATAATCAAAAGCACCGGTTACGCGGTTGTTGAAAAACCCAAAATCCAAACCTGCATCAAACTGTGCCGTTTGTTCCCACTTTAAATTTGGGTTGGCCAATTGCGAAACACGCTGGCCGGCCGCACCATTATAACTTGCATCACCCGTAAACAAACCACGTGCAGCAAAATTAGGGATTTCGGCATTACCGGTTAGCCCATAGCTGACCCGCAATTTTAATGAACTTAATGGTGTGAAGTTTTTTAGAAAATCTTCTTCCGTTACTACCCATCCAACAGAACCGGCAGGAAATATACCATAACGTTGAGAAGCGCCAAAACGGGAAGAACCATCATCCCGAACACTGGCTGAAACCAAATATTTGTTTTTAAAGGCATAATTTCCCCTCAAAAAATAGCCGACAAAGCTATAATTGGTGCTACCGGAAGTACCGGTTGTTGTTGCTGCGGAAGATATAGTTTTGTAAGCATCGGAAGGGAACTGCGTGCCGGTGGCAAGATTATAGTTTGTTTGCCCTAACTGATAGTTCATCCCGGCCGTAAAATCTACGGTATGATTTTGGGCAAAAGTATTTTTATAGGTAAAATAATTGTTGGTGTTATAATTTAAAACTTGTGTATAACCATTAGAACCCGAACCGTTTGCAGTTTGGGTATTTCTAAAGGTCAAACTGTTGTAATAACTATCTTCGTTCTGATTCAATTGATCAATACCAAATTCTGTACGGAAAGAAAAACCTTTTGCAATTTTCAGATCACCATAAACATTGCCCAAAGTGCGGTAAACATTGGTATTAAAGTAAGCATTGCCCACACTAAGCAAAGGGTTATAGTAAACCGGATAAGTACTGGCCAATATACCACCTAAACCCGAAGTGCTGGAAACACCGTTTGGCAAAGTTCCGCTTTCTAAGCCTGAACGCGGATCAATTCTGGGCGTAATGGGCGACAGGGCTACAATTTGCAAAGGGGTAGAAAAAGCATCATCGTTGGATACACGGTTGTTGATCGTCCTTGCAAAACTCAGGTTCATGCCAACCGTAAAATTGCTGTACATTTTACTTTCGATGTTGACCCTGCCAGAATATCTTTTAAAACTGTTGCCCACTAAAATACCTTTTTGGTCTAAGTATTGGCCGCCAATGTAATAAGTTGTTTTATCTGTTCCGCCGGACAAGCTTAAATCGTATTGCGATTGCGGCGCTTTCTGAAAAGCCAGCTTTTCCCAATCAGTATTGACATCGCCGGTTTGCCAACTGGTGCTTCCGGCAGCATAACGGGTTAAACGCCTTTCAACAGAAGCTTTGTAGTAAGCTTGAGCAGCTTGTAAGGTTAAAAAAGTTGGATTATTAGGATCTTGGTGTGCAAAATCATAATTTGCTGCTCCAACTCCTGCCCGTTCTTCTATTTGTACATATTGCGCGGCATTCAAAAAATCCCGGTGCCGGGAAGGTTGGCTATTCCCAAACTGTGCATTAAAATTGATGATTGACGTACCTGCCCTGCCTTTTTTGGTGGTGATTAAAATTACACCGTTGGAAGCGCGCGCACCATAAATAGCCGAAGCAGAAGCATCTTTTAATACATCAATAGATTCGATATCGTCGAAATTTATATCAGCGATGGGGTTGGTGCCTGCCGAAGTACCCGATTGGCTGTCAGAAGTGATCGGAACACCATCAACAACATAAAGCGGCTGGTTGCTGGCCGATAAAGAAGAAGTTCCGCGGACCCTGATTTGCATACCCTGGCCAAGCTTTCCGTTATTAGACTGGACAGCAACACCTGCAATTTTGCCTTGAATGGCTTGTTCTACCGTGGTAACCGGCGTTTCCTGGATGTCTTTTGCCGTAACGCCTGCTATTGAACCGGTTACCGATTGCCGCGTTTGTGTACCATAACCAACTACTACCACTTCGGATAATTGCCGAGCATTTTCGCGGATGGCAGCATTAACAACTGTGCCAGTAATAGGGGCTTGCAATGTGCCAAAACCGATGTAATTGATAATTAAAGTTTTGGCATTGGCAGGTACAGCTAAAGAGTAGCGGCCGTTTGCGTCTGTCTGTGTCCCGATTCCTGGAACTTCTTTCACCGTTATGCTTACTCCGGGCAGGGTTGAGCCGCCTTTTGCATCGGTTACAACTCCAGAAATGGTTTTATTCTGTGCAAAAACCGTAAGTGATAAAGTAAAAGCCAACAGAAGAAGTAAAAATTTTTTCATACTTTATTTTTAAAGTCAAACATTTGTTTGTTTAATTAAAATAAAGTTACAAGAAAATTAAAAAGATCAAAACTACTTTAACAAATTGTTAAAAAAATTATTAAGATTGATAGAATCGTAAATTTAGTTGATAAAAACAGCATCATTAAGTATTATTTATTTTACAATGCTTCCGCAATTACAATCAGACCTATAAGGTTTTAAAAACCTTGTAGGTCTGATTGTAATTTATTAGGTCTGCTATTAAATGTTTTTATCGGTATAAATTTATGCTGATGATTTTTAGTCGATAAAAGAAGTATCAGCTTAAAACAAAAAACTACTGATTCTTACAAAGCTTCCGCAATTTTCTCTTTGCCGATCAGTTCCAGCAAAACCTTTTCGGCCTGGTTTAGACCTGGTTCAGAAAGTGGTTTGTCTTCGGTGATCTGTTCTAAGTAGCGTTCGATCCGGCCTTCTTCATAACTTTTAATTAGCGTTGGATGCACATAATATTTTTTGCAAACTGTGCGCGTGTTCCCCAAATGAAAAGCAACATCGTCCAAAACGTTTTTGATATTTTTTTTGCATTGCGAAGTCGTTTCAAAACCTCCGGCCGCTTTAAAAGCATACAAAGCATGCACACTGCCGCTCCAAGTCCGGAAATCTTTCGCCGTAAAATCCTCGCCCGTAATTTCTTTTAAATACGTGTTTACATCATCGCTTTTAATATCTTGCGGGTTGCCTTCTTCGTCATAATACTGAAACAACTCTTCGCCCGGAATATCCTGGCATTGCTTTACCAATTTTGCCAGCTCTTTGCTTTCTAATTTCAAATCGTGGTAAACGCCTTTTTTGCCTTTGAAACCAAACTTGATCGTGCCGCCTTTAATCTCCACATGCTCGTCATTTAGAGTAGTTAAACCATAAGAGCCATACAGTTCGCGGTAGTTTTCGTTTCCGATACGGATATGCGTCAGTTCCATTACCCGAACCACCAAGGCCAACACTTTTTGCTTGTCCAATTTTTTTCGTGCCAAATCCCGGTCTATCACTTCGCGTATTTTCGGGATATGGTTGGCAAAAACTTCCATGCGGTGGTATTTGGATTGGTTGCGAATCTTGTTCCAATCGGCATGGTAACGGTATTGCTTTCTCCCAGCAGCATCTACGCCGGTAAACTGCAAATGCCCGTTTTCATAAGGACAAATCCAAACTTCGGTATAAGCCGGCGGAATGATGAGTTTGCGGAAACGGAAAAGCAGTTCTTCATCTTCCACCAATACTCCTTTTGCATCCTTAAAAATGTATTCTTCTCCAACTTTTTCGCGGGTATAACCTGGCGAAGAATCGTTTACATATCTTAAACCAACGGCTTTGGCGGTAATTTGCGGGTCGCGCCCTATTTTATCTAATTGTTTACGGAGTTGCTGCATGGTTACACTTAACGGCTTTTTTTGCCATAAGTTTTATCATAACAACATCAACGGTAATATTGTGGCAGAACAAAACCAGGCAATAGGCAGTTAAACTTTTATACGATAAAAACAGCATCATGAAATACAATATTTTAAGCAATACAGGTTTATTGGTTTCTGAGATTTGCTTTGGGACAATGACTTTCGGTTCGAGCGGCCAGTGGGCAGCTATTGGCGGCGTGGAACAAGCCGGGGCAAACGATATGATGAAACAAGTGGTAGATGCAGGCATCAACTTTATTGATACGGCCAATGTTTATTCTTTCGGCCAATCAGAAAAAATGTTGGGCCAAGCCATTAAAGATTTAGGTTTAAATAGAAACGATTTGGTTATCGCCACTAAAGTACGTGGCAAAATAGGCGAAGGCAAAAACAATGTGGGCTTGTCGCGCTACCATATTTTTGCCTCGGTTGATGAAAGCTTGCAGCGTTTACAAGTGGAGCATATTGATATTTTGTACGTTCATGGCGTTGACCCTTTGACGCCGATTGAAGAAATCATGCGTTCCTTAAACGATATTGTACTCACCGGAAAAGTGCGTTACGTAGCCGTATGCAACTGGCCGGCCTGGATGGTGATGAAAGCGTTGGGCATTGCCGAAAAACACGGTTGGAACAAGTTTGTGGGCATGCAATATTTCTACTCGCTTTCCGGCCGCGATATCGAACGAGAAATTTTGCCTTTGGCCCAAGCCGAGAACATTGGCGTAATGCCCTGGAGCCCGCTGGCAGGCGGTTTCCTTTCGGGAAAATATACCAGGGAAAATGAAAAAGCAGGAAATTCCCGTCGTGATACTTTTGATTTCCCGCCGGTGAACAAAGAAAAAGGCTATGCTATTATTGATGTGCTAAATCAAATCGGCCAGCAATACCAAGTAAAAGCTGCCGAAATTGCATTGGCCTGGGTGCGGCAGCAACCGGGCGTAACCAGTACGATTATCGGTGCCAAAAACTCGGAACAATTGAAATCTAACCTACATTCTACAGAGTTGACATTGAATGCCGATGAACTGAAAAGATTGGACGAAGTAAGTGCCTTGCCGCAGGAATATCCGGGCTGGATGGTAGAACGGCAGGGGATGGATCGGAAGATTGGGTGATGCTGTTTTTAGGGGGATAAAAACAGTATCAGGATTTAATCGAGAAAAGCTGGAACGAGGGTTTCGGCTTTTTTAGGTTTTAAATTTAAGAGGAGTTTATATTTTACCACCAAACAAATTATTTTCATATTTACTCGAAAGAAAACCAACTGCAAATAGCAAGTCAGCAAACATTGTAAAAAGCGACCAACAACGAATACGATAAATGAAGTATCAAAACATTAGAGAAGGAGAACTTAAAAACAAAGTAGCCCAAGATTATTTCGGGATTTATGACTGCTCTAAAGAAATTGGCAATATTGATTTTAGTGTGTGTATGCACCAAAGTCAGAAAGAATTATTTGAGCAGGAATCATTGCTATGGGCAGAAGCAAAAACAGGATCCTCAGATATTTATGAATCTATTGTTCAGCTTATATTGACTATCGGAAAAGCTAGAACATTCGATAAATTTTTACCTCCACCAATGTTGGGTGCGTTTGACGGTGAAAAAATCGCCTTTATTCCATACAATGATATCCATGAAGTATTTTATCAAAATGACTTTAACTGGAATGTTACACCATCTAATTACGGCACAAAAGAATTTAAATTAGTTTATGAAAAAGTAAAGACAATTATTGATACAAAGACGCTGCTTTTCAACTACCTCAAAGATGATCGGGATTTAAAGCGGTTTATCAAAAATAACTTCATTGTTGGAAAATCAGGTTTAACAAAGACCAAAATTGACAAAAACAACTTTGTGGTTATTTATAATAAATGGCTACAAAATGTAAAACCAACCATTGCAATGGATTGGGAACTTGCAAAAAAAGAAGAAATTATTGATGGTGACTTTTATCTTGCCGACCTTCTTTCACAAGAAAATTATACTCTCAAAGAAAAACTTTTTGTATTACTAAAACGCGACCATTACGACTTTGACGAAAAAAAGAACAAAGTTGGTTTTTTCACTCAAAGCACAGCAAAATTTAAAGATAAACAAGTTGCACATACACAATTTTGGAACAAATACGATAGGCCTCCAAAGGAAGAATACTGGAGTTATATTGTTGAACGCAGGGATTTGCTGGTTCCGCAAGATGTAAGAGAAAAAAAAGGCAGTTTTTTTACGCCTCAAATTTGGGTCGAGCTTTCTCAAAAATATCTTACTGATGTTTTGGGCGAAGACTGGCAAGACGAATATTACATATGGGATTGTGCAGCTGGTACGGGCAACCTACTTACCGGGCTTACAAACAAATACAACATTTGGGCTTCTACATTGGATACTCAGGATGTACAAGTAATGCACGATCAGATTGATTCGATGAATAAAAACTCTATAAGCGGCAATGGTTCAAACTTATTACACGACCACGTTTTTCAATTTGATTTTTTGAATGATGAATTTACTAAGTTGCCAAGACCATTGTACGAGATCATCAACAACCCTGAAAAACGTAAGAAATTTATTGTTTACATTAATCCTCCTTATGCTGAAGGCGGAAGTAGTAAACAAAAAACAGGTACAGGAGAATATAAAAAAGGGGTAAATGAAAATAAAACTCATGATAAATATCACGATAAATTGTCAGGAGGAAATCGAGAGTTATTTGCCCAGTTCTTAGCACGTATTTATTTTGAAATTCCTAATAGTATGATTGCAGAATTTTCAACTTTGAAAATTCTGCAATCATCTCACTTTTTAGATTTTCGCCAGCATTTTCAAGCGAAGCTTGAAAAAATTTTTGTTGTTCCTGCTGTTACTTTTGATAACGTAAAAGGAGAATTTCCTATCGGATTTAAAATTTGGAACACAGATAAAAAAAATGTCTTTAAAGAAATTGAAGCTGATATTTATGATGAAAAGGCAAATTTCACCGACAAAAAAATCTTGTACTCATACGAGGATTACAGCTATTACAGCAAGTTTGTAAATTCAATTAAATTAAAAACAGGCTTTGTTATTGGCTGGATAGAAGGAACTACAAGAAATTCATTTCAACATAACAGTATAATACAGATTGTAAATAGCAAAGACCAAATGGCTGTTCCTCGTGGAATGTCTATTTTTAATGAAAATTTGATTAACTGTTGTGTTTGTTATTCAGTTCGTAAATCAATACCTGCCACTTGGTTAAATGATCGAGACCAATTTTTATATCCAAATGATGGCTGGCAAACTGCCATAGAATTTCAGAACGATTGCTTAACGTTTACTCTTTTCAGCAATAACATCCAATCAATATACGGGACCAATCACTGGATTCCCTTTACTGAACAAGAAGTAAACGCCAGAGAAAAGTTTGACAGCAATTTTATGAGCAAATTCATAAACGGTAAATTAAAAACAGAAAATACAAGTGATTTATTTGGCACTGAAACGCAAAGAACAATTCCGTTAGTTTTTTCGCCCGAAGCAACTAAAGTTATGAACGCTGGCCGTGAACTTTGGAAATACTATCACCAACAAATAAACTCTAATGTTAACGCTTCACTTTACGACATTAGAGCGCATTTTCAAGGAAGAAATGAAGCCGGAAAAATGAACAGTAAGAGTTTAGACGAAAAGTATATGATTTTAATTGGCGGACTAAGAGAAAGCTTGAGGACACTTGCGGGTAAAATCGAGCCAAAAGTTTATGAATATGAATTTTTAAAAAAGTAACTATCTTACCGGTAAGTATTTGCAATTCATGTCCTTTGAGCTTTGGATTTCTAATCCTAAAACAGTAACCAATCAGGATCACGATATATAGTTGAAAAATCATGATTGAAAATTATAAACATAATAATACCAGTACGATTATCGGTACCAAAAACCCGGATCAATTAAAATCCAACTTGTATTCTACCGGAATAATTTTGAATGCAGTTGAACTAAAAAAAATTGATCAAGTAAGTGCGCTGCCAAAAGAATATCCGGGCTGGATGTTGGAACAGCAGGGAAATGACCGTAAGATTAACTGATGCTGTTTTTATCAGCATAAAATTGATGAACGTTTTGTAGGAAACCCTTTCCGTTAACGGAAAGGGTTTTAAAATGACCGTAATTAAACCCTAAATATTGAGTTCAGCTTTTTGAAGCGAATGCTTCTTTTATCAGGCAAAAATCATCAATCGTAAAAAACAATTACTTTTATTTAACATTTGCATTACTGCAATAGCAATATCTTAGCCGAATATTGCTAAACTTTGCTTAATGCTTAAAACTTTTGCCTTTTTAATTTTACTTTTTGCCGCTTCCGGTTCGTTTGCACAAAAAAAGTTTGTTATCAGTGGTACTATCAGAGATGCAACTACTGGCGAGCAGCTGATCGGTGCTTCCATCCGCATCCAGGAATTGCCGCACAGCGGGACTTCGAGCAACAACTATGGTTTTTATTCGATTGCTGTATCCGAAGGCAATTACACTTTGCTGTTTAGTTATACTGGTTATCAAACTTTTACCCAAAAAATTTCGCTCCATAAAAGCCAGAGTTTAAATATTTCTTTGTCTTCTAAAACCAGTTTGCAGGAAGTGGTCATTAGTGCTAATAAACCCAACAATGACCAGGTTACATCGCCACAAATGGGTTTAGAAAAACTAAACATGGCACAAATCAACCAGGTTCCTGTGCTCTTGGGTGAAAGGGATATTTTGAAAACAATTACTTTATTGCCCGGCGTAAAATCAGCCGGAGAAGGAAATACCGGTTTTTATGTGCGTGGCGGTGCCTCAGACCAAAACCTGATCCTGCTGGACGAAGCAACGGTTTACAACGCTTCGCACTTGTTTGGCTTTTTTTCCACTTTCAATTCTGATGCGATAAAAGATGTAAGCTTGTACAAAGGCGGCATGCCGGCAGAATATGGCGGCCGTTTGTCTTCCGTGTTGGATGTGAAGATGAACGAAGGCAACAACCAAAATTTTACAGTGCAGGGTGGATTGGGTTTGATCTCTTCCCGTTTAAAAATAGAAGGCCCGCTGGTAAAAGATAAAGGCTCGTTCATGATCAGCGCACGCCGAACTTATGTAGATGTTTTTTTAAAAGCTTCCAAAGACACAACTTTGAAAGGCAGCACCCTGTATTTTTATGATCTCAACGCCAAAGCTAATTATCATTTCAACGATAAAAATGCTATTTACATTTCCGGCTATTTTGGTAAAGATGTTTTAGGTTTGAAAAATACCTTTGGCACAAATTGGGGCAATGCTACCGGCACGTTGCGCTTTAACCATCTGTTTACCAACCGCTTGTTTTCAAATACTTCACTTGTTTACAGCAATTACAATTTTGCTGTCCAAAGTTTCAGCACTACCAATAGCTTTAAAGTTACCTCTCAAATCACAGATTTCAATTTAAAAGAAGACCTGCAATATTCTTTAAGCAACAACCATACGATCAAATTTGGGGTCAATATTTTGCACCATGCTATTTTTCCGGGTGATGTTACCTCTTCGGCAACGTCCAGCATTAACAGCAAAAGCGTAGAAAACCGCTATGGTTTTGAAAACGCGGCTTACATAAGTGATGAATGGAAGGCAGGCGATAAGCTCAGCATTTTGTACGGGCTTCGTTTAAGCGGGATGTTTTTACAAGGCCCCGGCACCTTTAAAACGTACGATACAGCCGGCAGTGATTTAACTTCGCAAACTTATGGTTCCGGTAGTGTGGTAAAATCGTACTATAATCTGGAACCTCGTTTATCCGCCAGTTATTTATTAAACGAGGAAACTTCGATCAAAGCTTCCTACAACCGCAACACACAAAATATCCATTTGTTAAGCAACTCAACCAGCAGTTCGCCCACAGATTTGTACGTTTTAAGCACGGTTAACATCAAACCGGAAATTGCCGATCAGGTTTCTACCGGCTGGTTTAAAAATTTTAAAGAGAACCAGTACGAGTTTTCGGCCGAAGTTTATTACAAATGGCTGCAAAACCAGATCGATTATAAAAACGGTGCACAGTTGCGGGTTAACCAGGATGTAGAATCGCAGTTGACTTTTGGTTCGGGCAGGGCGTATGGTTTGGAGTTGTTTTTGAAAAAAAAATACGGCCGTTTTAACGGTTGGGTTGGTTATACTTTATCACGGACGGAACGAAAGTTTGATGCGATCAACAACGGCAATTATTTCCCGGCAAAGCAAGACCGCACGCACGATCTTTCAATAGTTGGCATTTACAATCTTAATAAACGCTGGACATTTTCTGCCACTTTCATCTACGGAACCGGCAATGCCATTACGTATCCAACCGGAAAATATAATATCAACGGGTTGACAACTTATTCATATTCTGAGCGAAACGGCTATCGTTTGCCGCCAACCAACCGTTTAGACATTGGTGCTACGCTGGAAGGCAAAGAGCACAAAAAATACCATTCGAGCTGGACTTTTGGTATTTATAATGTTTATGGCTATGATAACCCTTACATCATCACTTTCCGCGACAGCAAAACCGTTCCGAACACAACTGAGGCTGTGCAAACCAGTATTTTTTCTACCGCCATTCCATCTATAACATGGAATTTTAAATTTTAACCAACATGAAAACAAAGGATTTAAGTTTCGGTACAACTTTAATGATGCTTCTTTTACTGGCAATAACTTCGTGCCAAAAAGTGGTTGATTTGAAACTGAAAGATGCTTCCGGCCAAATGGTGATCGAAGCCAACGTTGCCAACAACAATACATCACTTGTAAAGCTGAGCCAAAATGCAGCTTTTACCAGCACCAATACTTATCCGCCAGTAATCGGTGCAACGGTAACTATTAGCGATCAGTCCGGTAAAAGTTATAATTTAAACGAAGTGTCGGCAGGTACATATTCAAACAGCCAGCTTCAGGGCATCAGCTTAAATACCTATAATTTAGCGGTGCAAGCAAACAGCAAAACATACACCGCAAGTTCAACTATGCCAACGGCCATAGCTTTGGATTCGATTATCGCAAAAAATGATGAGTTTAACAATGGCAAAGACCGAAAGGAAATTTACGTTTCGTATTCCGATCCGGCTGGCGTTAAAAATCAGTATCTTTTTTTAATGTATGTAAACAACGTGCAAGTAAAAGGTATTTTTGTTTACAACGATGACCTGACAGACGGAAAGCATGTAACAGCACATTTGAGGCAGGATGATGTTGATATATATCCCGGTGATATGGTAAAAGTAGAAATGCAATGCATCGATAAAGCCAATTACACTTACTGGTACGCTTTACAGCAGCAGCAACAAAACGGGCCGGGCGGCGGCGTTACGCCAGCCAATCCGCCAAGCAACTTAACCAATAATGCTTTGGGTTATTTTAGTGCGCATACTTCACAAACAAAAATAATTGTGATAAAATAATTGGTGCAGATATAGAATCTGCAGAACAGCAACTGACAGTAAGCTTGGATTACTCTTGAATATAAAAATTCAAAGCTTTAAGTTTATTTTTTTGATGAAAACAGTGTAAGTATAAAATTAAATAAATAAGCAGTAAAAAGATAAGGTTTGTGATATTGCAAACCTAATCTTTTCAATTACAATTTTAACCTGATAAAAACAGTAGCTCTTTTAACGATGCTGCTGGTATTGATTAGGTGAAATACTACTCTTTAATAAATCTAATTCTTCAATTGTAAGTTTTCCAACATCCAAAGTTCCAACTGCATCTATCAATTGTTCAACCGTCCTGATTCCAACAACAGCATTGGCAACAACTGTTGGAGTTAAAGCAAATTGCAAAGCAGTTTGTGCACTACTCCTGTCATTACCAGAAAATCTTTGAATTGCTTGTACTGCTTTTATCACCTCTTTTTCAGTATAATCTAAATAAGGTTTTGCCGGTTTATCAACCAGCAAGCCTTGCGCAACACTTCCTCTTGTTATGATATTGATTTGATTTTTTTCGAGTAAATCAAAACAAGTTTCTTCCGGCCGGCGGTCCAGCAAACTGTATTGCATCATCACACTTGTAATATTAGATTTGGTTACATATTCCCGGATTACGGTTGGCCGGATGGAAGAAATACCGTAATATCTAATTTTACCTTGTTGTTTCAGTAGTTCAAAAGCTTCAATGGTTTCATCAATGTTATCTTCCATCATACCGCCGTGCAATTGGTACAAATCCAAATAATCAGTTTGCAAACGCTTCAAACTTTCTTCCGCAGCTTGCAAAATATATGCTTTGCTTGCATTCCAACTTGTGCTGCCATCCGGCTCATGTTTGTTGCCAACTTTGCTGGCGATTAAGAGATTGCCTCGATCAGATTTTAAAAGCTTCCCCAATTTGATTTCATTTTCACCATCTTCATAAAAATCGGCGGTATCAAAATAATTGATTCCAAGTTCCAATGCTTTGTTGATCAAAGATTCGTTTTCTTTTTCAGTTCCGCGGAGAGACATGCAGCCAAAACCAATCTTGCTGACTTGTAAATCTGATTTTCCTAAAGTTGCATATTCCATTGGCTTTTTTATTATTCGTTCAGGCTTTTTAACACGTCAATTGTATATTGTATTTGATCGGGATGCACATCCAAGTGTGTTACAAAACGGATCCGGCGTACATCATTGGCAGAAGCTTTGATCCCTTTTTCTGCTAATTTCGGCAAATAGTACGATGCTTCTTTTACCGTATCAAAAATGATGATATTGGTTTCTACCTTTAAAACACCGGTTACCCAATTGCATTCGTTCAGCGTTTCTTCCAGTAATTTTGCATGATGATGATCTTCCTGCAAGCGTTTTACCTGATGATCCAAAGCATAAATCCCGGCTGCGGCCAAAAAGCCTGCCTGGCGCATCCCTCCGCCCAAAACTTTACGCAAACGGCGCGCATAGTTGATGGTAGCTTTATCGGCCAAAAAAACAGAACCAACCGGCGCGCCCAAACCTTTTGATAAACACACGGAAATCCCGTCGAAATATTTGCCGTAATCCGCAGCCTGATCACCGGTAAAAGTTAAAGCATTGAAAATCCTTGCGCCATCTAAATGCAGCTTGATGCTTCTTTTAGCACATAAATTTGCGATTGGTTCGATTTGATCCAGGCGGTAGCAATTGCCGCCGCCTTTGTTCACCGTGTTTTCTAAAACAACCAAAGTAGTATGCGGAAAGTGAATATTATTAGGATCATTGATTTCCGGTTCGATCATTTCAGCTGTAATAATCCCGCGCTGGCCATTCAACAAACGTGTAGAAACGGCTGAGTTAAAGGCAATTCCGCCGCCTTCATAACGGTAAACATGTGCCGTTTGGTCGGCAATCAATTCATCTAGCGGCTGCGTAAAACTCTTTATTGCAATCTGGTTCGTCATCGTTCCGGAAGGGCAAAATATCGCAGCTTCCATGCCAAATAGGACTGCAATTTTGGTTTCCAATTCGTTTATGGTTTCATCTTCACCGTACACATCGTCGCCTACTTTGGCACTCCACATCGCTTCCAACATGCCGGGCGTGGGCTTGGTTACGGTATCACTTCTTAAATCAACAATCATTGTATCTAAATTTATAATCTAATCGTATTTTTACTGTCCAAATATCTAAATCTTATGAAGAAATTTTTACTACTGTTATTTATTTTCAACATTACTTTATCCGCCGAAGCACAACTGTTCAGAAAAACCTGGGAAAAAGGTTCATACATAGATTCAAGCGGAAATCATTTTTCTGGATTGATCTATTATTCATTGCCCGATGCTTCTGTTTTTAAAGGAAAAGGCGATCACTTACTATATAAAACCAATACAAACGCAGACAAGCAAAAAATACCATCTGGGCAGATCAAATCTTTTGTTATTGATACAGACAGTTTTACGGTATCTCATTCTATAGTGCTCGAAAAGTTCCCGTTTTTACAAGTCATGATTAATCACCAAACCAAGCTTTATTACTCAGCAATAAACTCAGGTTCTACACCGGTTCTTGGAGCCGCCTTGATAGGAGGTGCTTTGGGTGCCGCTGCCATGCACGGAAAAAATGCGTCGGGTTACTATTATGGTACGGACGAAGATCATTTAAATTTGTTGAGAGGTAAAAATTTTGTTGAAACTATGACCATGTTGATGGCAGACAAACCGGAAGTAGTTGCAAAAATTAAAGATAAAACATTTAAACTTGGTTCAATTACCGATTTGCTGAACTATTATAAAACTGGTGTCTTACCAAAAAAATCTTTAGATGACGTTTATCAGTAAATTTATTTTCTCAGGTGATAAACGTTTTACAAAAAACAAAGTCTCAGCAGAAAATACCTGCTAAAAACAGCATACTAAAAACATTAAAAAATGGTTTATCCTTTTATGAAAACACTTTGTGCACGCCTGCTCCTGTTTGGTTTATTTTCGTTGTCCGCTTTTTCGGCTTCGGCCCAGTTGGGTTTAAACCAGTGGGACGATGGTTATTTTTATGATGCCAACGGGCAAAAGTTTATCGGCCAGATTGTTGTGAACCCATCAGGCCGCGGCCCGCAAAATAATGAAGGTTTTATTTTGTACCGAAAAGATAAAGGCGAAGAAAAAGAAACTTTAACGGCATCTATGGTCCGCTCTTTTGTGGCCGGAAAAGACAGTTTTACAGTGGCTCATGCTCCAAGAGCTGAAAACTGGACGGGCAGAAGCATTGATTTTGTAAAGGTTTTGGTAAATGAACCGATGAAATTGTATGCAACAACTGGCGGTGGCGGCGGAATGTCTCCGGGAATAAGCCCAAGTTTTGGTCTGGGCGGCGGCAGTTTTGGCAGCGGCATTGGCGGCGGATTGGGTATTAATTTGGGCGGAGGCCGTGGCGGCAAAGGCAAAAACACGTATTATTATGGCGATGATGCCAACAGTTTGAAAGAGTTGAAAAGAGACGAATTCATTCCGATCATGTCGGAAATTATGGCCAGCCAACCAGAAATTGTAGAAAAAATCAAAAATAAGAAATACCGTTATGGGCAGATGAACCAATTGATCCTGGATTTTTATGCCTTAAAAGAAGCATCACCAAAATCCTGATCATTATATTAAACGGAAATAAACTAATCCTGCCAACCAGAAGTCGGCAGGATTTTTTTTTAGCAGAAATAGTATTTAATATTGTATTTTCAACCTTTAATATTAACTACTCGGTTTATGATTATTATAGCGGACGGCGGCTCAACCAAAACAAACTGGTGCCTGATTAACGAATCTGGAAAAAAAGTTTATTATAACACCGAAGGTTACAATCCTTTTTTTGTTGATAAGCCTTATATCATCAATTCGTTGAACGAAAATTTGCCTTCTGACCTTAAAAAGGAAGATATTACAGAACTATATTATTATGGGGCCGGTTGCGATGTGGCTGACAAAGTAAAAATTGTAGAAGAAGCGATGCAGGTAGTTTTTACAGCTGCCAAAGTATTTGTTGGCCATGATTTGATGGCCGCAGCCCGCGCTTTGCTGGGCATAAATTCCGGTTTTGCAGCAATTTTGGGCACTGGAACAAACACTTGTATTTACAACGGTAAAGACATCACTTTCAAAATCAACTCTTTAGCATTTATTTTGGGTGATGAAGGAAGCGGTTGCTACATCGGCAAAAAACTGCTTTCGGATTATGTCCGCGGTTATATGCCGCAGGAAGTACGCGATACTTTTTGGGAAACTTTTCATTTATCGCCGGATGATATCATCGATACCGTTTATACCAAACCTTTGCCCAATCGCTTTTGTGCAAGCTTTAGCAAATTTGTGTATGATAACACGGCAAACATTGCTTATTCCCGCAATTTGGTTAAAACTTCTTTTGAAGATTTCTTCCGAAATTTAGTAAGCCATTATCCGGATTACAAAAATTATTCTTTCAATTGTATTGGTTCTGTAGGATACAATTTCCGCAATGTGCTGGAAGAAACCGCTACAGAATACGGCATGAGTTTTGGCCGGATCATCCGCTCGCCGATAGATGATTTAGTGAAATATCATCTGGAGCTGGCACCATTATCCAAATAAACCATACTTCTTTTATCAACCAAAAAACCTGCTTTAATTTATATTGGAGCAGGTTTTTGGTTGATAAAAGAAGCATCTACCACTTATTTAAGGTGCTGAAAACTTAAATTAGTCCAGCTATTCTGTGTCTTTTGCTAAAAGTTAAGGTGAAGCAATAGCCAATTCATTCTGAAAAATCTTGTTGTATTTTCGGCGGTCAAAACGGTACAATTTTGCAGCACGATACGAAACGCCTTTTTGTTTTTCATCCAGCTCTTTCAAAAAACCGTAGCTCAGCATCTTTTTTCGGAAATTACGTTTATCCAGCTTTTTGTTCAAAATGGCTTCATACAAAGTTTGAAGTTGTGTGAGCGTAAATTTTTCGGGCAGCAACTCAAAAGCGATGGGTTGATAGCTTAATCTTCGCCGTATTTTCTGGAAACCGGTTTCAAAAATTTTCCGGTGATCAAAAGGCAAATCCCCTAATTCATTCACCGGATACCAGGAAGCACTGCGGGCAAAATTGGTAACGGGTTTCAGTTCCTGCTGTGTATCAATCCGAATCAGCGCGTAGTAAGCAACCGTTATCACGCGGCCTTGCGGGTGGCGGTCCACATCACCAAAAGTATGAAACTGCTCCATGTGCAAATCGCGCAGGCCGGTCAGTTCGTACAAAATCCGTTCGGCAGCATCATCTATACTTTCGTCTGCTTTAACAATGTAACCCGGCAAAGCGCGCCAGCCTTTATAAGGTTCTTCATTTCGCTCGATTAATAAAATTTTCAGTTCATTGGCATGAAATCCGAAAATTACACAATCTGTAGAAAATACCGAATCAAATTTTGGTAGTATTGGTTCCAAATTAAAGGAGGTTTGGCCAGGCATTACCGCCTTTTCAAAATTAATAAATAATATATTACTTAGTGTAAAGATTACACCTTATCTTCGCCATAATAAGGAGTCGGTTAAAAAAAATGTCTAAAGTAAACAAGATTGCCGTATTAACTTCGGGCGGAGATGCACCGGGAATGAACCCATGTATTCGTGCAGTTGTTAGAACGGCCATCTATCATGGTTTGCAGGTTGTTGGGGTAAAGCAGGGCTATCAGGGCCTTATCAACAACAATATGTACGATATGAATGAGCGTTCGGTAAGCAATATTTTGCACCTGGGCGGTACGATTTTGAAGACGGCGCGCTGTTTGGAGTTTAAAACAGAAAGCGGCATGGAAAAAGCTTATCAAAACCTAAAAACCAGAGGTGTTGATGGTTTAATTGTGATTGGCGGAGACGGCACTTTTACCGGTGCAGAACGCTTTTCGCGGCTTTATGATATTCCGGTCATCGGCATTCCGGGTACAATTGATAATGATTTGTACGGTTCTGATTTTACTTTGGGTTTTGATACGGCAACCAACACGGTTATTGATGCTTTAGATAAAATCCGTGATACGGCCGATGCACATGACCGTTTGTTTTTTATTGAAGTAATGGGCCGGGATTCCGGCTGTATTGCTTTGCGCGCAGGCATTGCCGGTGGTGCTGAAGCTATTTTACTGCCCGAAAAAGAAACTGCTATTGATGACCTGATTAAAAATTTACAATCCGGAAGTAACAAAAAAACATCCAGCATTGTTATTGTAGCCGAGGGAGATAAAAATGGCGGTGCTTATGGCATTGCCAAACATGTGAAAGAACATATCCCGTCTTACGATGTGAAAGTAACTATTTTAGGGCATTTGCAAAGAGGCGGAAGCCCAAGCAGTTTTGACCGTGTACTGGGAAGCCGGCTTGGTTACGCTGCCGTAAATGCACTTATCAACGGCGAAACGCGCAAAATGACAGGTTTAAAAGGCAACACAATCCAGCTGGCAGAATTGGATGAGGCTATTTCTCATCATGAATTTAAGTTAGAGCCGGATTTGCTGGAAATGGTAGATATTTTAGCCATCTGATCTGATGATTGCAATTGTGTATAGTGGTTCTAACTTTGCCTACTGGAAGCTGGCACAAAAGCAAACCGTTGTACAATCTTTCAAAACCAATGGCATCAACCCATTTGCCAGCGATGAAAAAAGTGTACTTTCTTTGCTAAACAAAAATATCCACCTCATCCATCATGCCGAAGAAATCAAAAAGATCTATTTCTTCGGGCCGGGCATTGCTTCACAAAAACACAAACAACTTATTTTTAATGCCTTTTCCCAGTTTTTTAAGTTTGGGAAAGTAACGGTTGAAGATGATATTTATGCTGCTGCATTGGCAACTTGTCAGGATCAGGCAGGCATTGTTTGCATTTTGGGAAGTGGTTCTAACGCAGCTTATTTTGATAGCAAAAAAATCAAACCAAACAATTATGGTTTAGGTTATATTTTAGCAGATGAAGGTTCTGCAAATTGGATCGGAACGAAAATTGTTAAATCTTATCTAAATAAAACTATGCCGGACAATTTGGCCAAGAAATTTGTTGAAAAGTTTGACCTTGATAGAAAACAAATTCTGGATAAAGTGTATAAACAACCATTGCCAGCCGTATTTTTAAGTTCCTTCCGCAATTTTGCAGAAGAGCACCTAAAAGAAGCATTTATAAGCGATTTGGTAACAACAGGTTTTGAATGCTTTGTTTCAAATTATTTAATCCCTTTGACTAAAGAAAACCCAGATGTACCGGTTTATTTTGTAGGAACGGTTGCTTCCATTTATCAGGATTTATTATGCCAAACTACTCAAAAACATGGAATTAACATCAAAAATATCATTAAAGAACCTATCAATAACTTGTTAACATACTACATCAATAAAAATTAAAATTATGAAAATAGGAATTAACGGCTTTGGCCGTATTGGCCGTTTGGCTTTCCGCGCTGCAATCGACAGGCCAAATGTTGAAATTGTAGGTATCAATGACTTGGTTGACCCAGAGTACATGGCTTATATGTTGAAATACGATTCGACACATGGCGAATTTAAAGGGACAATTGCTGTTGAAGGCGGCCATTTGGTGGTCAACGGAAAATCTATCCGCGTAACTGCTGAAAAAGACCCGGCAAACCTGAAATGGAACGAAGTTGGTGCCGAAGTAATTATCGAATCAACGGGTTTGTTTTTGACTAAAGAATTAGCGCAAAAACACATCGATGCAGGTGCCAAAAAAGTAATCATGTCTGCACCGGCAAAAGATGATACGCCTACTTTTGTAATGGGTGTGAACAACAAACAGTTAACAGCAGATCAAACTATTATTTCCAATGCAAGCTGTACCACCAACTGCCTTGCTCCTTTGGCCAAGGTTTTGAACGATAAATTTGGTATCGAAGAAGGTTTAATGAGCACAGTTCATGCAACAACTGCAACTCAAAAAACAGTTGATGGCCCATCCCATAAAGACTGGAGAGGCGGCCGTGGTGCTGCTCAAAACATTATCCCATCTTCAACCGGTGCTGCAAAAGCGGTTAC
This sequence comes from uncultured Sphingobacteriaceae bacterium, assembly GCA_964236465.1. Classification (GTDB taxonomy): domain Bacteria; phylum Bacteroidota; class Bacteroidia; order Sphingobacteriales; family Sphingobacteriaceae; genus Mucilaginibacter_A. The sequence goes on from CAXSBZ010000005.1 coordinate 25,214, forward strand.
TTTAGTGATCCCGGAATTGAAAGGGAAATTAACAGGCATGTCATTCCGTGTTCCGGTTCCTGATGTTTCTGTGGTAGATTTAACTGTAAAGCTTACAAATTCAGCATCTTATGAAGATATTAAAGCTGCTATGAAAGAAGCTTCCGAAGGCGAACTGAAAGGCATTATGGGTTATACGGAAGATGATGTAGTTTCTCAAGACTTTTTGGGCGATCCGCGTACTTGTATTTTTGATGCAGGGGCAGGTATTGCTTTGAATGATAAATTTGTAAAAGTAGTAGCCTGGTACGATAACGAATGGGGTTATTCTAACAAATTAGTTGATTTGGCTGAAGAAGCTGGCAAATTATAAGCAACACCAAGTTTAGGTCGATAAAAGAAGCATTGATCTCGGGCTGATAAATCAGCTTTTAAAATACAACCGGAAGTGTGAAAGCTTTCGGTTTTTTTTATGCTGATCTTTTTCAAAACATCTATTCAACACCAATTTCAGGTTGATAAAAGAAGCCTATGTTAAACAAAAAAAACCGGCTTAAAAACCAGTTTGTTTTGTTTGAATTAAATGCTGTTTTTACCCTACTTTTTTCAGTACACTTACACCAAGCGGTGGCAATGTTAGCGCGACAGATTGGTTTTTATAGTTCCAATAAATATCTTCCGTTTTTATTTCCTGCGGATTGATGGTTCCGCTTCCCCAAAAATGCAGATCATCAGAATTAAATATTTCTTTCCAAACGCCGGTTTGCGGCACGCCTAAACGGAAATTTTGGCGCACTACCGGTGTCAGGTTTAAAATGATAACCAGTTCGTCTTTCGGCAAAACTCCTTTTCGGGCATAAATCAAAACGGAATCTTCAGCATTATTTTCATCAATCCATTCAAAACCTTCTCCGCTAAAAGCTTTTTCATACAAAGCCGGTTCTGATCTGTAGAGATTATTTAGTGCTTTGACCAGGTCCTGCATCCCTTTGTGCGGCCGGTATTCCAGCAAATGCCAGTCTAGCGATTGGCCAAATTCCCATTGTTCTGATTGTGCAAATTCATCACCCATAAACAATAATTTGGTGCCCGGATGTGTAAACATAAAGCTGTACAATGCCCGCAAATTGGCAAAACGCTGCCACTCATCGCCCGGCATTTTACCAATCATGGATTTTTTGCCGTAAACTACTTCATCATGTGATAAAGGCAACATAAAGTTTTCTGTAAAAGCATACAGCAAACTGAAGGTAAGTTCTTTTTGGTGATACTTTCTGTTGATCGGATCTTCTTTAAAATAATTGATCGTATCGTGCATCCAACCCATCATCCATTTCATGCCAAAACCCAAACCGCCTAAAAAAGTAGGTTTGCTTACGCCGCCAAAAGAAGTTGATTCTTCTGCAATCGTTTGGACATCAGGGAAATGACTGTAAACGGCTTCGTTGAATTCCTTTAAAAACTGAATCGCTTCCAAGTTTTGGTTACCGCCATAAATGTTCGGCTCCCACTCGCCTGCCTCCCGCGAATAATCCAGATAAAGCATCGAAGCCACGGCATCCACCCGCAAACCATCAATGTGATAACGCTCCAGCCAGAAAAGTGCGTTGCTGATCAGGAAAGCTTTGACTTCATTTCGGCCGTAATTGAAAATATAGGATTTCCAATCAGGATGAAAACCTTTCTGCGGATCTTCGTGCTCAAACAAACTTGTACCGTCAAAACGGAAAAGCCCGTGTGCATCGCCCGGAAAATGTGAGGGCACCCAATCCAAAATTACGCCAATGTCCTGTGCATGGAACTGCTCGATCAAATACATCAGATCCTGCGGAGAGCCATAGCGCGTGCTCGCTGCAAAATAGCCCGTGATCTGGTAGCCCCAGCTTGGATAATATGGATGTTCAGCCAGCGGCATAAATTCTACGTGCGTAAAACCCATCTCTTTTACATACGGCACCAGCACATCGGCCATTTGCCGGTAAGTCATGAACTGATCCGGGCTTTCAGAGCTGCGCGCCCAAGAACCAAAATGTACCTCATAAACGGAGTATGGCTGCGTAAGTGCATTGTGTTGTATCCGTTTTTGCATCCATTGTTGGTCTTGCCAATCGTGATAAGTATGCGTTATGATAGAAGCCGTGCGCGGCGGTTCTTCCCAGCGCAGGGCAAAGGGATCGCCTTTTTCCAGTTCTTCTCCGTAAAATGAGCGGATAGCATATTTGTAAGTTTCGCCGTGCCCTACGTTCGGCACAAAACCTTCCCAAATCCCGGAACCATCCCAACGAACAAATAACTGATGACTACTTTTATTCCAACCGTTAAAGCTACCCATTACATGCACCACTTGTGCATTGGGTGCCCAAACAGCAAAATAAGTTCCGGTAACGCCTTTATATTCCAACGTGTGTGAACCAAAAAGCTCGTATAATTTATAATGCTTTCCGGATTTAAACAGGCTGATATCGAAGTCCGAAAAACGACTGTAAACTTCAACCGGCTGCAAGGCAATAGTTTCAGGCAGATTGCTATTGGTGGATGTTGGCTGAGTAATAACTGATGCGGTTTGAGGTTGAACAAGCTCAGATTTTTTATCAGGAACAGATGCTGTTTTTACACTTACTTTTTTGGAAACAGGCACTTTTTTTCCTGTAAGAGATGCATCTTTACCAGTATCTTCATCCATTGCGGAAATAATTTTTTTGGCCATTATTTTTAGATTTAAGGTAGTTGGTACAAGTGTAAAACAAAATTATATGTTGCTGACAATTGGATGATATTTCAACATAAAAATCACAAGAAAGTTGCATACGATATTTATAATAATATCTACTTTTGTCGTTAATTATACAATAAAATCAGTTGTGTAATATTAATATGTAAATGAAGTATCTTTTCTAATGAAAATTTGTCATTATCTTTCAATCTTATTCAGATAAATTTACGTATAATTTTTCTTTGCTTATTTCGGCAAAAATCATCATCCGAACAATATCAAAATTCCGAACCAGGTTTAATATGTTTAAATTCAAATTTGCAATTGGTGTAATTGCCTTAACTGCAATCACTAATGCACTTTATGCCCAAAACCAAACTGATACGCTGACATTAAAATTTCAGGAAGCCGAAAGAAGGTTTTTAGTTAATAATTTTACCCTCATCGCCCAAAAATATAATGTTGACGCCACCCGGGCATTGATCCAACAGGCCAAACTTTGGGACAATCCATCACTCAGTACTGATCAAAACCTTTATACCAAACAATCAGGTTTTTTTAACCATTCTGATGGCAACGGGCAGGTTTTTGCACAGATCAACCAATTGTTCAGAACTGCCGGAAAAAGAGGCAAGCAAATTAGGTTAGCTTTGGACGACGTAAACGTACAACAAGCACAATTTAACGATTTATTGCGCAACCTGCATTACAATATGCAAGTGGATTTTGCACAGCTGGACAATCTTTTGCAGCAGAACAAAATTTATCAGTACGAAATCAACTCTTCTAACAATTTGGTTAAAGCCATTACCACAGCTTACGGCGTTGGTAATTCTTCATTGCGGGACGTGGTGCGGTTGCAGGCACTGTCTTTTGGGCTGGAAAATGATTTGGTTGAAAATAACAGGCAGATCAACGAGCTAGAAAATGATTTGAAAACACTCCTGGTTGTTAAAGAAACTACTTTTATCAAGCCGGATATGACTACGCCAGCCACTAATGTTAACCTAAATATTACTGCTTTAATTGATACAGCAAAAGCAAACCGTGGTGATTATCAGGCCAGTAAATTTTTGTTTGAACAGGCCGGACACAACTTGAGCTATCAAAAAGCCTTGGCTATCCCGGATTTAACAATTGGAGTTGATTATGACCGCGCCAGTAATTATGTGCCCAATTATTACGGTTTGGCCATCAGTTTGCCGCTTCCGTTTATCAACCGAAACCAGGGAAATATCAAATCTGCAAAATTCAGCATCCAAAATCAGGAATTTGTATTGAAAAACAGTGATTTGCAAGTGAGAAATGATGTGGTGACCGCTGTAGAACAATACAACCTAAGTTTGCAGCTATTTTCAAAAAACAACTTGGATTTTTACGGCACTTACGATAAACTTTTTGCCAATGTTGTCAAAGCTTACAAAGAACGGCAAATGGGCTTAGTTGAGTTTATAGATTTTTTTGAATCGTACAAAGACACCAAACTTAAGGTTATCCAACAGCAATACAACCTGGAAAAAGCCATTGCTGATGTGAATTTTAACGTTGGCTCTACCATAATTAACCCTTAATAAAAAGTAATCCATTCCCATAAAAAGATGAAAAAAGAATTGTTAATTGGCCTTTCCGTATTGTTGTTTTTAACGGCGTGCAAGGAAAAGAAAGAAGAAACCGTACAGAAAAAAAGCGTTTGCATTACAGATTCATTAGCCAAAATTATCCAAATTGATACTGCTAAAACTACCAACATGCAGGACGAACTGGCCCTGTCCGGCGAGGTTTCTTTTGACGATAACCGCGTGGTAAAAGTTTTTCCTTTTTCCAGTGGACAGGTTTCTGATGTCCGCGTTTCTTTGGGGGATAAAGTGAGCAGAGGGCAAGTGCTGGCTGTTATGCGCAGTGCAGATGTAGCCGGAAACTATACAGATTTATCTGCCTCAAAATCAGACCTTTCTATTGCCAAACGCCAGTTGGCGCAAACAGAATACTTGTATAAAAACGGTATTTCCAGCGAACGCGATTATACCGAAGCCAAAGAAAATTACAACAAAGCAACGGCGGCCAATACAAAAATTCAGGAACAATTGAGCATCAACGGCCGCGGAAATACGAGTGCCAATGGCCAATACGTGATCAAAGCACCGGAAAGCGGCTATATTGTAGAAAAAGGTGTTACTTCCGGCAGTTTTATCCGTTCTGACAATGCCGCCAGCATGTTTACCATTTCGGATATGAAAGATGTTTGGATATGGGCAAATGTTTTTGAAAGTGATATATCCAAAGTAAAAAACGGCTATGCGGCCAAAGTAAGTACGCTGGCTTATCCGGGCAAATTTTTTTCCGGAAAAGTAAATGAAGTTAGCTCTGTTTTAGATCCAGACAACAAGGTAATGAAAGTAAAAATTACGTTGCCGAACCCAAATATGCTATTGAAACCGGAAATGTTTACTTCTGTAATTATCACCAATAATGAAGCAACTAAATCCGTTACGGTACCTGCTTCTGCTATAATTTTTAATGATAGTAAGAACTATGTGGTCGTTTACCTCAGCAAATGCAGTATGCAGGTTCGCGAAGTTACGGTGATAAAAACAGTAAATGACGTAAGTTATATTTCGGCTGGATTGAAGGCTGGCGAAATGCTGGTTTCTAAAAACCAATTGTTGCTGTACGATGCATTAACAGAAGAATAAAAGCTGACCTTATAGCTCAATAATTTTGTTCTGTTCCGATAAACTGATGCTTCTTTTATCGACCTAAAATCAGTGAACTAAAAGCCGTTTTGGTTTTGCACCAATCTTATAAAACAAATTTTAGTGGCATAAAAGAAGCATCACATTTTTAACAATCTAATCAAAAAAGGCAATCATCATAATGGATAAGTTCATTAAAAGTATCATTTATTTTTCGTTAAAAAACCGGGTTTTTGTGTTTTTGATGACGGGCGTATTGGCGATTATGGGTGTAATCAGTTATCTGAATACCTCGATAGAAACCTTTCCGGATGTAACGAATACGCAGATTATCATCATTGCCCAATGGCAGGGCCACAGTGCCGAAGAAGTGGAGCGGATGATCACGATCCCGATGGAAACGGTGCTGAATTCTGTTCAGAAAAAATCAAATTTACGGACTACTTCTTCCTTTGGCTTGTCTTATGTACGTATCATTTTTGATGATAATGTGGACGATGCTTTTGCCCGTCAACAGGTTTTGAGCCGATTGCTGAATGCTGATTTGCCGGATGGTGTGAAACCGGAAGTGGAACCGCCGTATGGCCCGACAGGTGAAATTTACCGCTACACACTCCGTAGCAAAACGAAAAGTATTCACGAACTAACCGCTTTGCAGGATTGGGTTTTGGACCGACAGTTTAAAGCCATCCCTGGTGTGGCCGATGTAAATAGTTTTGGCGGAGAAGAAAAAGATTATGAAGTGAGCGTAAACCCTGCTTTGCTGCAAAAATACGGTTTAACCTCGCTGGATGTATTTACGGCTATCAACCGAAGCAACATTAATGTTGGCGGCGATGTGATCGAGAAAAATAACCAGGCTTACGTGGTACGCGGGATCGGTGTAATCAACAATATCAGCGAGATACAAAATATCATCATCAAAAACGTGAACAATGTACCAATCCTGGCGCGCAACGTTGCAGATGTGCATGAAAGCGGTTTGCCACGTTTGGGCCAAGTGGGTCGCGACAAGATGAATGATGAGATTGAAGGTATTGTGGTGATGCGTAAAGGTGAAAACCCGGCGGAAGTTTTGGTACGGATTAAAGACAAAGTGAAAGATTTGAATGAACACATTTTGCCAAAAGACACCAAAATTGATGTTTTTTACGATCGTACCACCTTGATGGATTTTGCCACGCACACAGTTATCCACAACTTGATCGAAGGTATTGTTCTGGTTACCGTAATCGTGTTTTTGTTTATGGCCGATTGGCGCACTACGCTTACGGTAACCATCATCATCCCTTTGGCTCTGCTTTTTGCTTTTATCTGTTTGAAGCTTAAAGGCATGAGTGCCAATTTATTATCGATGGGAGCTGTCGATTTTGGGATCATCGTTGATGGTGCCGTGGTGATGGTAGAAGGAATTTACGTTGCCCTGGACCATCGGGCAAAAGAAGTAGGCATGGAGAAATTTAATAAGCTGGCCAAGCTCGGCTTATTTAAAAATGTAGGTACAGAAATGGGAAAAGCGATCTTTTTCTCCAAGCTGATTATCCTTACCTGTTTGATGCCGATTTTTGCTTTCCAGAAAGTGGAAGGTAAAATGTTTTCTCCTTTGGCTTATACTTTGAGCTTTGCTTTGCTGGGTGCTTTGATCTTTACGCTGACGTTGGTTCCAGCATTATCGAGTATTTTACTCCGCAAGAACGTTCGGGAAAAACACAATCCAATTGTAATATTTTTTGAAAATGGCATCCACAAGATGTTCAATTTCACCTATAAAAATCAGAAGTTAAGTTTGCTTGTGGCTTTGGTGATTATGGCCCTGACTTTTGCTTCAGCCAAACTATTGGGAACGGAATTTTTGCCGCAATTGAATGAAGGTGCACTTTGGGTTACAGCACAACTGCCTATGAGCACATCTTTGGAAAGTTCAGTTAGCACGACCAATAAAATGCGTAGTATTTTGGGTTCTTTCCCGGAAGTACGGCAAACACTGTCACAAGTTGGCCGCACCAATGACGGGACAGATCCGAAAGGTTTTTTCAATGTTCAGATTCAGGTCGATCTTTATCCGAAAGACGACTGGAAACGGAATATCACCCAGGAAGAACTTATTTCCCAAATGGATAAGAAGCTGAACCAGTTTCCGGGTATTATATTTAACTATTCGCAACCCATTATTGATAACGTGGCTGAAGCTGTAGCAGGTGTTCCTGCTTCTATGGCTGTGAAAATTTTCGGTTCTGATTTCAAGGTGCTTGACAATAAAGCTGATAAAGTGATGCAGGTACTGAAAAAAATTGAAGGCGTAGAAGATTTGGGTATTCTGCGGAATTTGGGGCAGCCAGAATTTCGCATCGAACTGGATCAAAGCAAAATGGCCTTGTATGGCGTTAGTACAGCAGATGCCAACTCGGTTATTGAAATGGCGATCGGTGGAAAAGCCGCTACCACTTTGTATCAGGGCGAAAGAAAATTCGATATCCGAATCCGCTATCAAAAAGACTTCCGGGATACAGAAGAAAAGATTGAAAACTTAATGGTGCCCACTCTAAATGGTTCTAAAATTGCCATTCAGGAAATTGCTGAGATCACCAAACTGACTGGTCCGGCTTTTATTTACCGGGATAATAATCAACGCTACATTGCCGTCAAGTTTTCTGTGCGGGGACGTGATTTAGGAAGTACAATTGCAGAAGCACAACAGAAAGTTAACCGTGCAGTTCAGTTAGACCAGGGCTATGCTTTTACCTGGAATGGCGAGTTTGAAAACCAAATCCGTGCTTCTAACACATTGGCAAATGTGGTTCCGATCTGTTTGCTGGTTATCTTTCTGATCCTGTTTATGACTTTTGGGAACATGAAAGATGCCGTTTTAGTTATCCTGAACGTACCTTTTGCTTTGATTGGTGGTATTTTAGCTTTGCATATTACCAATACCAATTTTAGTATTTCGGCAGGTATTGGTTTTATCGCTTTGTTTGGTGTTTGTATCCAAAATGGTGTAATTCTGATTTCCGTTTTCAGAAAAAATTTATTGGAAGGAACTCAAGTAGATGAAGCCATTTTAACGGGTGTTATTTCCAGGGTTCGTCCGGTTGTCATGACCGCTTTAATGGCTGCCATTGGTTTGATGCCGGCTGCCATTTCAACAGGAATTGGTTCTGAAACTCAGAAACCTTTAGCTATTGTAGTGATCGGTGGTTTGATTACATCAACTATATTAACTTTGCTTCTTTTACCGATCATTTATAAGATGGTTTACAATTTGATGCACAAAAGGGAGAATAGGAAGTTGTTGCAGAAGATTGGAGCGGTGAGTAGGTAAAAGAAATAGTATCTGTAAAAAAATGTTTTTTATACAAGGAATTTTTGTTTGAAAACAAGTTGGGAAATTATAAGTCGTTAATTGAATTATAGTAGATTATAAGCTTTTTCAGATCTCCATCATCTTTTAAATTCAATCTATTTTGTTTGATATAAGCTTCTAATTCTGCTTGTTTATTTGGAAGTGCAAATATGATTGATTTTTTGTCGGGTCTAATTAATATCCCTTTGCCATCCTTAAAAATATAATACGTTTTAGTTTCAGTAAAAAACTTATTTGTTGAAGTATTAGGATATACGTTTTCTGTTTGGATTTTTTTCGAAAGCTTTTTCAACAGCTGTGTTTTACCTTCTGTTAATACTTCTAAAAATGATGTTGACGTAGTTCCTGGAATATTTTGGTACCCATTACGAAATGTTAACACTTGCATTGATTCTACCGGGGAATTAATTGTAAATTGTTTTACCGGGTCAGCAAAAGTGAGAACAGATCCATTGCCACTTTTAAAATAAAGTTGATCATTAACAAGATTGTACCTCAAATCCATATTTTGATGTATTGAATTATTAGATATAGTTACATCACCTTTTAACCAATCATTATAAAAATATGGGGAGCCTTTAACATCAGTAAAATCAGTAAGTCGTACAGCTGTGCCATTAATTCTATTTAAAGTTTGCGCTCTAACATTTACAATGTATAACCAGCAAAGCACTATTAAAGCAATTTTCTTCATATTTATTTGTTTAGCAAAAATATATTTAAAGAACTTGTTTAAACTTTTATTCAATTTTATCAAGATCGAAATGTATTTAAATATTAATTAGAGAAGGACACACCCCTAACCCCTCTCAAGAGTGGAAATCGCTCGCAGACCTTTCTAAATTATACATAGCATTTAGAAAGGTGGCGAATTGTGCTTCCCCCTCTCGAGAGGGGTTAGGGGTGTGTCCTATTTTTAAACTATTGATATTCATATTATTAATGCAAAAAAAGTTTAAACAACTTCAAAGATAAAAATCTGACAATAAAAAAGCTGTCCGATTTTCGGACAGCTTCAAAGCAATATAAATGTTAAGTAATTAGTATCCAGGATTTTGTGTGATACCAGGATTAGCATTAATTTCACCTTGAGGAATAGGCAAAACTCTTCTTGTATTAGATGTAGTTACTGTAGGGTAAGAAGGATAAGAATTAGCCATTTGAGGACGATTAATTATGGAGTTTGTACGTGTCAAATCAAAAAACCTAAGACCTTCAAAAGCAAGTTCTTTTCTTCTTTCATTTATAATATCTGAAATCAATTGAGGCCCAGTAGAAGTATAACCTATAAAAGCCGGATCCCGAAGTTTTGCAAGCTGGTTAAGGTAAATTAGAGCATTTACATTATCACCCGTACCAGCATATCCCTCTGCAAGAGTTAAAATTACTTCTGCATACCTAATAACTTTAACTTCATCTCTATCTGTATTGGTTAAGTTAGTGTATTTATTAACAATATAAGCTTGATTGCCAGCACGGTTTCCGTTTAAAATTAAAGTTTTTCGAAAATCTGTTACTGAATAAGAATTGTAAAGATCACTGGTAGCTAACATGTCTCCGTATCCGGCCTGATTGTAAAAAGCATCTAAACCATCAAACCCATTATTGCTAGTTGAAGTCATACTTAACTCAAAAATAGTTTCCAGTTTGTTGGTTACAGGTGTTGGACTAGCCCAATAACTTGTAAAGGCAGAAGCAGTGGTAGTTAAACTATATCCGCCGCCTTGCACAACTGCTAAAGCTGCATCGCGTGCATTTGCATAATCGCCTTTGTATAGATAAGCTCTGGCCTCAATAGCTTTTACAGCATATTTACTAATGTAATTAGAACTTGTAACATGTAAAGTTGTCCCGGTTGCTGGCATAATAGTATATGCACTATCTAAATCGCTTATAATTTGAGTATAAACTGCAGCCACACTGCTTCTGGCGGGTTTTATAAAAGCACCGGAAATATTAGTAGGAGTAGTTACAAGCGGAACACCTGCAGCAGCAGAATTTACGGTATAGGGGGTAGCATAAAAATTAACAAGCTCTAAATAAGTCAAAGCCCTTGCAACATAAGCCTCACCCTTCAACTGATTTACATTATTGCTTGGTGCTATGGCTGTAGAAATAATGCGATTGGCTTGCAGAATAGCATAATAACCTTGTCCCCAGATATTACTTGCTTCTCCCGTAGTTGCAATAAAAGAATAATTATTCTCAACTAAATATCTACCTGCGTTACTTGAACTTATGTACGTATTGTCAGCAAGCAAATCACCTAATACCGGAATATCACGTCCGAACAGCGTTGAAGGTTTCATGGCAACATACATACCGTTTACCGCATCAGATAAATCATTTTCTGTTTTAATAGCGTCATTAACTGCTATAGAAGTAGGTGGTATTTCATTTAAAAAGCTTTTTTTACATGCCGAAAATGAAGCCGCTATCGCAAAAAGGCTATATATATAATTTTTAATTTTCATTTTTTCTTTTCTTTAAAAACCAACATTTAATCCAATGGTAAAAGTCCTAGCCTGAGGAGTTTCAATATTACTTGAACCTCCTATACTTGTTTCAGGATCAAAAGGTAGGCGTTTATCATAAGTTTTGGTAAATACGTTTGTTCCTCTTCCATATAAGTATAACCGGCCGATACCGATACTTTTCAAATAAGTAATATTTTTAAAATCATACCCAATACTCAAATTCTTTAATCTTATATAATCGCCTTTATAGAAATAACGGGAAGAAAATGATCCATCATTACCATTGTTTGCAGGAATGCCCCCTACTGTATATTTAGGCACATCAGTAACTTGTCCTGGTGTAGTCCATCTGTTTTCATAAACATATTGATATTTGCCATAATTATAATAAGCACCAGCATTAAGATATTGTGAATAACTATCATAAATATAATTTCCATAATTATAATAGAAATCAGCAGCAAGCACAATACCCTTATAATTAAATGTATTATTAAATCCGCCAAATACTTTTGGATCGGCTTGTTTATAAGTTTGATAGGCTGCACTGCTGTAATTAGTTGTAGTTGTAGTTTTTGTATTGTCAGTGTACCATAATGCATTACCATTTGCAGGATCAACACCAGCAGAAACTTTTACATAGTAAGTGTAATAATCATAACCAGGAGCCAAATAATAATTACCATTTTGACCAGCAGCGTTTGCTAATTTTGAAATCCGATTTTGATTTAGAGATATGTTAAAGTTTGTAGTCCAGGTAAAATCTTTAGTTTTAACCGGAATACCTTTTATAGCCAATTCCGCTCCTTTGTTTATTAGAGATCCAATGTTACCATAAACAGAAGAAAAACCTGTTGTACGGGAAACTTGGATAGAGGATATCAGACGATCAATATTGTTATGGTAATAATCCAGACTAAAAGCTAAACGATCATTGAAAAAACCAAAATCAGTTCCAATATCAAATTTATGTGTAGTTTCCCAAGTTAAGTTAGGATTACCTACAACATTGTATTGCTGGCCGGTTCCATTAACATAGTTATAACCATAACTTGCCAATGGACGCCACAAATAATTAATATTAGTTATTAAGGCACCACTTGCAGTAATTTGAGCCTGGCCATTACCTGCGTTACCTGCATTACCTGTAGTACCAAAAGAACTACGGATTTTAGCTGTTGATAAAACTTTTTGTATTTTAAAGAATTGCTCCTGATCGATATTCCAGGCACCACCTACTGAATAAAAATTACCAAATTCATTATTACTTCCAAACCTGGATGATCCATCCCTTCTAAAAGAACCGCTAACAGAATAGCGATTTTTGAAATTAATATTAGCCCTTGAATAAAAAGAATCAAACGTATAATTAGAGAAGGAAGAACTTGCAGTAACCGGAGTAGAGGCATTTGCTACAGCAGTAAGTGTTGGTTGCGTTCCAGGATAACCGGTTGCGTATATAGTGCTGTAATATTCCTGGGAACGTTGGGCTTCATAACCTATAGTTGCATCTACATAAAAATCTTCTACACCTTTTACATTATAACGATAGTCTAATTGATTACGCAATAACCAATTAAAATAACGGGTATAGTTATCAGTGCCACTTCCACCCACAGTACGGGCATCTCCCATAATAGAATTTTGATAATACTTTTCTTCTAAAACATTGTAATCAATGCTTGCATAACTGGTAAAGTTTAATTGATCCCAAATATTCCATTTAATAGATTCGTTGCCTAAGATTTTGCTTTGTAGCAAATTCTTCTTGTCATGGGAAGCTAACCACAAAGGGTTATAAAACCCGGGGAAATTTGTATTACCACCAATAGTTGAATTTACAGACCCATTTGTATTATATCCTAATTGAAATGGACGAAGGAAATAAGCACCGGCAATTGGATTTGCAAAATAACCACTGTTATAAGGGGTGTTTTGATTAACATTAGAGAAGTTTAACCCAGTAGTCGAAGTTATTCTTTTACTGATTTTATGATCTATATTTAACAAGCCTGTTACCCTGGTCAAATCTGAAGCAATTTCTGTTGCTTGCTGCTTAAAATATCCTGCTGAAGCAAATACTCTGGTATCTTCGCTTCCTCCACTCATAGACACATTATACTGCTGTTGCGAACCTCGTTTAGTTACAAGGTTATACCAGTTATTACTTGGGCCGTTTAAGCCATAATTATCTGTAGCACTAGCAATAGCTGTTGGTGTATAAGGATTTTTTGTAGGATCATTAGCTGTGTTAGCTAAGTAAGCTGCAGACGCATTATTATAACCCTCTATAAACAAGGTACGATATTGGTCGCCTGTTACCGGTTTTCCAGCTTCAGGAATTGCCAAGTTACTGGTATTACCTACCTCTGTATCAAACCGTACTTGGGTTTTACCAGCCTTACCTCTTTTGGTTGTAATAACAATTACACCATTAGAACCCCTTGAACCGTAAATTGCTGTTGCTGATGCATCTTTTAAAACTGTAATACTTTCTATATCATCTTCGTTTAAACCAGATAATGCATTTGAATTAGACGTCCCTGTATTTGTATTGGATGCACCTGCCCGAGAAAGCTGTCCGGAGTTTACTATCATTCCATCAATAACATATAATGGATTTGAATCTAACGATACAGAATTGACACCTCGGATACGAATTTGAACATTAGCTCCTGGCTGTCCGCTATTTACTGTTACGTTTAAACCCGGTACTTCCCCTTGCAGAGCTTGTTGTACTGTTGAAAACGGTTTATTCTCATTTTCAGCACCCCTAACTGTTGACGCAGCACCAGTATATGATTTTTTTGATTGTACTGAATAACCATCCGTTACTACAACCTCTGTTAATTGCCTTGTACTGGTTGCCAACTTAACATTATAAGTATTGCTGCCAGTAATAGTTAAGTTTTGGGTAGTATAACCAATAAAAGTAAAACTTATAACGCTGCCAGTTGCAGGCATGTTTAAATTATAACGTCCGTCACCATCTGTTAAAGTACCAATTTTAGTACCCTGAACCATAACAGATACTCCCGGCAATGGCAGGCCATCATCAGCCCCCGTTACCACTCCCGTAATTTTTCTGTTCTGTGCAAATGCATTATTCAATGCAAATAATCCAAACAGAAAAAAAATAAGTAATTTTTGCTTCATGTTTTATTTGTTTTAGTTAAATATCAACTTCAAACCTAAAAAAAATTAATAGAATTGTGTAACTTTTAACAAAACAAATAAAAATATTACAAATCCGAATAAAACTAAATTATTAGTAAATTCATTTGGCTAAAAATGCCTCATTATTTAATAAAATAGCAATTATAGCTTTGCATGTAACCTTTTTGTAGAGCTGCTTTTAGCTTTAATAGATTTTTTTTGCACAAAGTGAAAAAATGAGTTACTTTTTTAAAATACTATGAACCAGTTTAAAATTTGTTCAATATATTTTTGATACTTCTTTTATCACCTAAAAAACAGCAAGCTTTTGTGCTTCGACATTTGTTTTGAACACAAATCAGATTTTATAGTGGTAAAAGAAGCATTGCCGTTTTCTGAATAAAACTTAACAGGCTTTAAGCTAAATTTCCTCCTACATCCGCTCCGGTACTTCAATTCCCAGCAAACACATTGATTTTTTGATAACAGTAGCAGCAACTGCAGAAAGTTGCAACCGAAAAATTTTTACTTCTTCTTCCTCAGCTTTCAGAATACTTTCTTCGTGATAAAACTTGTTGTACAATTTTGCCAGTTCATAAACATAGTTTGCAATTACAGCGGGACTGTAATCTGCTGCCGCTTCGGCTAAAAACACTGGAAACTGCTCCAACTGTACGATCAAATCTTTTTCTACAGGCGATACTGTTTTTATCGGCATAAAAACAGTATCCGGATGAAGTGCACCTTTATTTAAAACTGAGCGGATCCGCGCATAAGTATATTGTATAAACGGCCCGGTATGGCCCTGGAAATCTACAGATTCATTCGGGTCAAAAAGCAGGCGTTTTTTAGGTTCTACTTTGAGCAGAAAATATTTAAGCGCACCCATTCCTATTATATGGTATAAATTCTGCTTTTCTTCCTCCGGGAAATCGGCTGCTTTTCCTAAAATATCCGTCTGCGCTTTGGCTGTGGCTTCCATTTCTGCAATCAGATCATCCGCATCTACGACTGTCCCTTCGCGGGATTTCATTTTCCCGGATGGCAGATCAACCATGCCATAAGATAAATGGTACAAACCATCAGCCCAGCTTTTGCCCAGCTTTTTCAGGATCAGGTACAGCACTTTAAAATGATAATCCTGCTCGTTGCCCACTACATTCAAAGCTTTGTCGGTGTGGTATTCGTCGTATTTTAACTGTGCTGTTCCTAAATCCTGCGTCATGTAAACCGAAGTCCCATCAGCACGAAGCACTAATTTCTCATCCAAACCGTCCGCTGTCAGATCAATCCAAACTGAGCCATCTTCTTTTTGGAAGAAAACGCCTTTTTCCAGGCCTTCATCAATTAGGGATTTTCCTAACAGATAAGTGTTGGATTCATAGTAATACTGATCAAAATCAACACCCAGTTTCTTATAAGTTTCTGCAAATCCGGCATAAACCCACTCATTCATATCCATCCACAAAGAAATTACCTGCGGATTGCCCTGCTCCCATTGCTGCAGCATCTCCTGCGCTTCGCGGATTAACGGCGCATTTTTTTTCGCTTGTTCTTCTGTTTCGCCCTGACTTTTCAGTTCTTCAATTTGCTTTTTATACTCTTTGTCGAAAATCACATAATATTTCCCAACCAAATGATCGCCTTTCAAACCCGAAGATTCCGGCGTTTCGCCATTGCCAAACTGTTGCCAGGCCAACATCGATTTGCAGATATGGATACCGCGGTCATTTACCAAATTGGCTTTGATCACTTCATAACCATTTGCTTTTAAAATTTCTGCTACCGAATAGCCCAGCAAATTATTGCGCACATGGCCCAAATGCAGTGGTTTGTTAGTGTTGGGCGAAGAATATTCCACCATCACTTTCTGTCCGTTGGATGGAAATACACCGAAGTTGGGCTGATTAACGTGGTTGTAAAAAACATCAATCCAATAGCTGTTTTTAAGGGATAAATTTAAGAAGCCTTTGATCACATTAAAAGATTCGATCTGCTCAACTTCCGCCACTAAAAATTCGCCGATAGCAGTTCCAGTTTGCTCCGGTGATTTTTTAGAAAACCTGGTGATCGGGAAAACAACCATTGTAACATCGCCTGCAAACTCTTTGCGCGTTTGTTGCAAAGTCAAACTTTCAAGCTTAATATCAACAGCAAACAAAGTTTTGACGGCACGAACGGCAGCTTCTAAAATAAAATCCATAAGGGCGAATTTACGAAAATGAGTAGTTTTTGCTCAACACGAATTTTGGGGTGATAAAAACAGCATCAAATCCAATTCTGATTTATTCTGATAAATTTGCAAGCCAGGGATAATTATGCTTCAAACAAATGATTTTCAATTACAAGTTAGTTCAGAAATTGGTGATCTGCGCCGGATTTTAGTCCACAGCCCCGATAAAGGCCTGGGCAAAGTGGTGCCTTCCAAAGCGCAGGATTGGCTGTTTGAAGATATTGTTCACCTGGAAACCATCCGCCAAAAAGAATACGATCTGTACCTGAAAATCCTGCTTTATTTTCTGGATCCGGATTCAATCAAAGGCAAAATCCAAAATTTAGATGCTAAAAACAGTACGCGCGAATTTTATAAACCCGGCAAACTCGGTTTCTATTCTTCCAAAAAAGTAATTGAACTGGAAGCTTTGCTGATCGAAATTTTGGATGATCAAAATATTCGATCACAACTGATTGCCGCTGTTTGCGCTACGGAAAGCTGCACATATCTGCAACAAAAAGAATTACTGGATTTGCCTTCGGTGCAGCTGGCCGTATTGCTAATTTCGGGTACATTGCCGGACGGAAAGCTCGTTTTCGCCCCAATTCCAAACCTGATTTTTACACGTGATCTCGGCACAATCATCAACAACCACATTTTGCTGAACAAACCGGCGCGCAAACCTCGTGCACGTGAAGCTTTACTGACGAAATACATCTTTTTCAACCATTCGCTATTTGAAAATTACCACCAAAACATCATCGAAGTGCCGCAATCTGAACAGCATTTTTTAATCCCCGAAGGAGAAATTGATACGTTGAACACGCTGGAAGGCGGCGACGTGATGATGGTGAGCAAAAACCACTTGCTGATTGGCTGTGGCGAACGCACCACGCCCCAAGCTGCCAGTGCGGTGATCAAAATTTTGTTTGAAAAGAACGTGGTGCAAAAAGTTACGGTGATCAAAATCCCGCACAAACGTGATTTTATGCACCTGGATACTGTTTTTACCCAGGTAAAAATGAACGTGTGGGTTTTGCTGTCTTCGCTTTTTAACGGTGCTGAAAACCCGGAAAGCGGGTTGCCGATTGATCATCTCATTGAAACAAAAAAAACTGATCAGCCGGAAATAGTGCAGTTTGAAAATGGCAAAATCAATACACCAAGAAGATTTGGTAAACTGGAAGAACTGCTAAATGACATCAGCCAAAATGAACTCGGCAGCACCGAAAAAACCCAATTCATCTATTCCGGCAACAACACCTTTCCGTATGATTCGCGCGAACAATGGACGGACAGCTGCAATTTATTGGCTTTGAAAGAAGGCGTAGTTTTAGGTTATGATCGCAACGATAAAACGCTGAAAGCTTTTGAAAAAGAAGGGTTTACAATAATAAAAGCCGAAGATTTGATCCGTAAATTTGAAAACAACGAAACCGATCCTGAAAACATCAGCGATACGGTTATCACTTTTCCATCGGCAGAACTTTCGCGTGCGCGCGGTGGTTTTCACTGCATGAGTATGCCGCTTTTTCGAGATGAATTGTAAGCTTCGGAATACTGTTTTTACACTGCTTTTTTCAAAACCTGCTGGTAATATTCATCGCCGCTCCAATCGTAAATATCGCATTGTTTAACCTTGTATTTTTCCATCAGTTCACATAGTTTAGCAATCGATTCTTCTTCCAAATGCTCCGTTATGCTAAGCGGTTTCCACCATTTAACAATAAAAAATTGCTGACATTGTAAAAGGATAATCTGGTACAAACCTCTGTATTTACCAGTTTGGATGATAATTTTGGTCATGATAAATCTTTCTGCACTAATCCGACTTAACTAATAGCTTGTTCAAAAAATAGAGTAGTAGTCTGTTGATGTAGATTTAACACACGGAAAGAAAAATTATTACGATGAAAGCAAAAAATATCATAATTATATTGAAGAGATAAAATTTTTAAATAATGGTTTTTTTAACAGATAAACTGGCTTTAAATTAAAAATTGAACAATGATGACTTCCCAAATATTAATGATCCGCCCGGTAAACTTTGGTTTTAATGAGCAAACGGCCGAAAGCAACGCGTTCCAAAAAAACAGCGAACAAGCAGAAATGCAGCAAAAAGCGTTGTATGAGTTTGATGCTTTTGTAAAAGTTTTGCGCGCAAACGGCGTAGAAGTCAAGGTGATCGACGATATGCCGGAACCGCACACGCCGGATTCGATCTTCCCGAACAACTGGGTTTCTTTTCATGAAGATGGTTCTGTTTTTTTGTATTCGATGCAGGCCGAAAACCGCCGCCTGGAACGCAAGGTTTTTGGGTCGATAAAAGAAGCATTTGAAATAAAACAGGTTTTTGATCTGAGTTATTTTGAACAGCAAAACCAGTTTTTGGAAGGCACGGGAAGCCTGGTTTTAGACCGCGAAAACAAACTGGCTTACGCTTGCCTTTCGCCAAGAACAAATCAGAAAGTATTAGCAGAATTTTGCAAATTATCCGGCTATAAAGCAGTTACTTTTCAGGCAACGGATCAAGCGGAAAAAGCCATTTATCACACCAACGTTTTGATGGCTTTAGGTGATCGGTTTGCAATAATTTGCTTAGATTCAATCCAAAACAATAACGAAAAAAGTACGATAAAAGAAGCATTGTCCAAATCCGGCAAAGAGATTGTTGAAATTTCTTTTGAACAAATGAACGCTTTTGCCGGAAATATGCTTCAGCTTAAAAATAATTTGGGAGAAAGCTTGCTGGTGATGTCGGAAGCGGCTTTTTCAGCCTTAAAAGCAGCACAAATTAAAACTTTGGAAAAATATTGCAGGCTTATCCATTCCCCATTAAACACCATCGAAACCAACGGCGGTGGCAGCGCGCGCTGCATGATGGCCGAAGTTTTTTTGCCGGTAAAAACAGCATCAGAAACAGCCTGAAAACCATCTGTAAATATTACGGCTGGATGTTAATAATTTCCGTATAAAAACCACACATTTGCCAAAAATTTTAATAGATGCAGAGCTACGAAGAATTCCTGGACCTGAGCGTGGGTTTCCCGCAGGAAGGTTTTGAAATTATTGATGATGAACTATATTTTCAGGACCTCAACTTGATGGAAATGATCGAAACGTATGGCACGCCGCTGCGCTTTACGTACCTGCCGCTGATTAGCAAAAAAATACAACAGGCCAAGCTGCTTTTTCAATCTGCCATTGTTAAAAACAATTACCGCGGCTCGTACAAATATTGCTACTGCACCAAAAGCTCGCACTTCCGCCATATTGTGGAAGAGGCGTTGAAAAACGAAATTCACCTGGAAACTTCTTCGGCTTTTGATATGCCGATGATTGACGCGCTAGAGAAAAAAGGCTCGCTAACGAAAGACATTACCGTGATCTGCAATGGCTTCAAAACATATCAATACAAACAGTATATCATTGATATGCTGCACGATGGCTTTAAAAATATCATCCCGATTTTAGATAATAAAGAGGAATTTAACTTGTACGATGACGAAGTAGAACTGGATACACCTTGCAATTTAGGCATCAGGATTGCCGCTGAAGAGCAGCCGGATTCGCAATTTTACACTTCGCGTTTGGGCGTGCGGATGGAAGACGTGATTGATTTTTACAACACAAAAGTTGTCTCCAATCCTAATTTTAAAGTTAAACTGCTGCATTTTTTCATCAATTCCGGTATTTCCGATACGCCATATTACTGGAACGAGCTGGAAAAATATGTAACGCTGTATTGCAAGTTCAAAAAGATCAACCCGGACTTGGATACGTTGGATATAGGCGGCGGTTTGCCTTTTAAAGATTCGTTGGTTTTTGATTTTGATTATGAATACATGATCAACGAAATTGTGAGCCGGATCAAAGAAATTTGTGCCGAAAATGATACGATAGAACCGGATATCATCACCGAATTCGGGAAATATACTGTTGCAGAAGCTTCCGGAATTCTGTACAAAGTTTTGGGCCGGAAACAACAAAACGACCGCGAAAAATGGCTGATGCTGGATGGTTCTTTTATCACCAATCTGCCCGACGTTTGGGCGTTGAACCAGAAATATATTTTGCTGCCAATAAACAATTGGGATACTGAGTATGAGCGAGTTAACCTGGGCGGGATTACCTGCGACGGCCAGGATTATTACAACCAGGAAGCGCACATGAACAGCGTTTACATGCCCAAAACACGAAAAGTACAGTATCTCGGCTTCTTTAATACTGGTGCTTACCAGGAAGTTTTAAGCGGATACGGCGGTATCCATCATTGCCTGCTGCCTTCACCCAAACATGTCATCATCCGCAGAAACCGCGATGAAACGTTTAATTTTGATGTTTTTGGCGAAGAACAAAACAGCAAGCAGGTGCTCAAGATTTTGGGTTACGCAACTTAATCCGTTTATCATATTTTCAATTCGCTTTCTGCGGATCAAACTATTTTTGCCGGGTTTCATTTTATCTTTAAAATCAGAAAAATGAAACCAGCAGCAAATTATAGTTTTGAATTTTTGACTTCCATGCGCCATTGCGGAGATATTGCTGCGGATAGTTTGATTACCGAGGTTTTTGCAGATGATGTTCAAAAAACAGCTTTCAGAAGTTTATTGGATTCCATCAATATAAACACTGACCTTCAACATATTACCAATTTTTATGCGATAAAAGAAGTATTCCGATCAGCTGCAAAACTTCCGGTTTGGGCTGATCAAAAACTGATGGAGCAAGGCACGGCTTTTTTTGCCAATTACGCCACAGCTATCATGAATTTATTGGGTTTGCTTTCCCTGCCTTATTGTTATGCTGCTGCAGACGGTGCGCGCGTGCTCGATTTATCAGAACGCATCAAAAATAAACCCGAACACCGCCTGAATGAAACTGCGGATTTTGTGTGGGATGTGATGGCACCCAACGCTTTTAAACCGGATGGAAAAGGTTTTGCCAGCATTTTAAAAGTACGTTTGCTGCACGCAGCGATCCGGTTTTATACTGATAAAAGTGGTAAATGGAACCAGGAAGATTGGGGTTTGCCAGTAAACCAGGAAGATATGGCAGGCACCAACCTTTCTTTTTCTTTGATCGTGATCCGCGGTTTGCGCAAGTTTGGCCTAACCATCAGCTATTTGGAGCAGCAGGCTTTTATACACTTGTGGAATGTGATCGGGTTTTTGCTGGGCGTAGATGAACGCTTACTGCCCGAAACCGGCAAAGAAGCTTTACTGCTGGAAGAAGCCATCCGCTTGCGAAATTTCAAAACTTCAGAACACGGCCAATCTCTCACTAAATCTCTGGTTGATTATTTTGCTACAGTTGATGCCTCTTTCCCCAAAAAACAAACTATGCAACTGATGCGCTATTTGATGGGTGATGAAGTGGCAGATTTGCTGGCACTTCCGCCGCAAACAGCACCGATTTCTACTGTAAAGTTTTTGCAGCTGATCAGTAATTTCCAGGTTTTAAGGCAGCTTAACACCAAATTCTCTTACCAAAACCAACATTTCGATTTTAAAAAATCACGTCCCTCTTCCGTTGGAAAATTCAATCCGCGTTACGTTTTGCCACTTAGTTTAACATCTTAAAAATTATATGCTAAAAGAAGTATTATCTTAAAGCCGATTTTAGCTTAACTTATGACGATACTTCTTTTAACCTTGTATATTTTGATCGGTGCCTATTTCGCCGGTTTGATCGGTTCTTTAACCGGTTTGGGCGGCGGCGTTGTCATCATCCCGCTGCTGACTTTGGTGTTGGATGTTGATATCCATTATGCCATTGGCGCATCGCTGGTTTCGGTTATCGCTACTTCTTCCGGTTCGGCGGCAGCGTATGTAAAAGAAGGCATCACCAATATGCGGCTGGGCATGTTCCTCGAAATTGCCACTACCATCGGTGCGGTTTTGGGTGCCTATTTATCCAGCTATATCCCTGCAACCTATATTGCAATTCTTTTTGGTTTAATTTTGCTTTTCTCGGCCGTGATGTCTTTTGTCAAGAAAAACACCCAGGCTGATCCTGTTTCCAGCAAAGCTGCAACCTGGCTAAAGTTGGGCAGTTCTTACCCGAATGAAGGGAAGCAAATTCCTTATGGTGTACGCAATGTTTTTGGCGGTTTTGGGTTGATGAGCTTTGCCGGCATGATCTCCGGTTTGCTGGGCATTGGTTCGGGTTCTTTAAAAGTGGTGGCGATGGACAACATCATGCGCATCCCGTTTAAAGTTTCTACCACCACCAGCAATTTTATGATCGGTGTTACCGCAGCCGCAAGTGCCGTGGTTTATTTGCAGCGCGGTTATATCGATCCCGGCCTTTCTATGCCGGTGGTGCTGGGCGTAGTTTTGGGCGCAGTTACGGGTTCAAAAATTTTGGTGAAAGCCAATACCAAATCGCTGAAAATTATTTTTGCTGTGGTGATTTCTATTGTCGCCGTCCAAATGATCTACAAAGGTTTAAGCGGAAAAATATGAGCAGCGAAAAAAGGATATTTAAGGATGCGGATGTCAAGCTGATGATCGGTTCTTTGTTGCGTTGGGGCGTTATCGTTTCTATGTCGGTGGTTTTCATCGGCGGCTTGATCTACCTTTACCGGCACGGAAACGAAACTGCTTCTTACCATCAGTTTACCGGCGAACCCAATTTCTTGAAAAATATTCAAGGCATTTTACAAGGCGTTGCAGCAATAAAAGGACGGGCAATTATCCAGACCGGTATTTTACTGCTGATCGCCACGCCCATTGCCCGTGTACTACTTTCTGTTTTTAGCTTTTTGCTGGAAAAAGACTATTTGTATGTCGTAATTACGATGATCGTTTTTGGAATAATTGTGTTTAGTATGTTAAGCGGGATTGGTGGTTGAAAGCCTTTTTAAATCCTGTCCATGCTATTTTGCGATGCTTCTTTTATCACCTAAAAATCAATAGGTTTCCGTACATTTTTACAGACTTCCTGTCTTTTAGAAAGGCTTGAGCCGAGGGAACAAACACCAAATTTATATGCCTAAAAGAAGCATGACTTCATCCAAAGACATATTGAAGTATCTGATGTAAATAAAAAGCTATTTCAGATTATTACATTATAAATAACTAAGAATCTGTTGCTTGCAATTGATCTGCTATTTTCAAAATCAACAAAAAGGGAACGAATAAAAATTGTTTGCGTATAACAAGGCTATTAATTTAACCTAATCCTAATGGTTTAAATAGCAAGCCATGCACATAGCCGGTCTTTTCAAAAAAGCAATTATTTGTTTTGTTGCTTTTTCCTTTTTTGCCACATTATCTGCCTTTTGTCAAAACAAGACAATCAAGTTTGAGCATATTGGCGTGGCCGAAGGTATTTCGCAAATCAATATCACTTGCATTTTTCAGGACAGCCGTGGTTTTATGTGGTTTGGGACAAGGGACGGCCTGAACCGTTATGACGGATACAATTTTACGATTTACAGGTACGACCCTAAGAACAACAATACCATCAGCAATAACTTTATCCAGGATATAACCGAGGATAAAAGTGGTAATATCTGGATTGCAACACAAGTTGGCGGCATTAATAAGCTTGATGTCAGAAAAGAACAAGTTACCAGGTTTTTGCATAATGACCGCGACCCTAACAGTATTTCGAGTAATGCAGTAAACAAAATTGTATTAGACAAGGAAGATAACTTGTGGATAGCTACGCAAAACGGAGGCTTGAATTATTACAATACCAAAAAGAACTATTTTAAACATTATTTACACTCGGGCAGCGACTTAAAAAGTGTTGGCGATAATAGTATTACAGCCCTTTTAGAAGATTCTAAACATCAATTATGGGTAGGCACAAATACAAATGGCTTAGATTTTTTTGATAAAAAAACACAAACCTTTACTAAATTTCTTCATAACGACAGCAACCCGTCTACTATATCCGGCAACGGCATAACCAATATTTTTGAGGATGCCGAACACCGAATCTGGATTGGTACGCAGGAAAAAGGGCTTAATTTATTTGATGAAAAAAGTAGAACCTTTCGCAGGTTTTTGCATGATAAAAATGACCCTGAAAGTTTGATTGGCAATAATATTCTCAGCATCAATCAGGATAGTAACGGCAGTTTGTGGGTAAGCGCAGAAAACGGAGGCATCAGCATACTTAACAAAGGTGCCAGTCATTTTGATAATTACGCCCATGATGATATTGATAACAATAGTTTAAGCGGAAATTCTATTTATGCCATTTGCAAAGATAAGCTTGGAAATATGTGGCTGGGTGCCTTTAGTGCAGGCATCAACCTTTTTAAGAAAAGCACGGAGAATTTTGTGCATTACAGACACAACACTTCAGCAAATAGTTTATCCAATAATTTTGTGCTCGATCTGGCAGAAGATGCAGCAGGAAACATTTGGGTTGGCACAGATGGCGGCGGAATCAACAAATTTGATCCACAAAAAGGCACTTTTACAGCCTTAAAACAGCAAAAAAACGGCAAAGGCATTGCTGGTGATTATGTGATTGATATTGCTGAAGACAGCAACCGTAATTTATGGATTGGAACTTGGGCAAATGGTGTTAGTGTATTAGATGAAGCTACAAACAAGATTACCAATTATAAACATAACCTTGCAGATCCTAACAGCTTAAGTGGTAATAACATCTACTCTATTATCCATACCCGTGACAAAAAAACCTGGATTGGCACTTATAACGACGGCCTAAATGTGTACGAAAGCAAAACAAAAACTTTTAAAAGTTTCCAGTTTGATGCTAACAATCCGAAAAGCTTAAGCAGCAACAGAATATATGCTTTGTTGGAAGACAGGCATAATAACCTCTGGGTTGCCACTTATGATGCAGGCATAGATTTACTGGATCGCAAAACAAATACATTTACCCACTTCCAGCATGATGCGAAAACCAACAGTATCAGTAATAATTCTGTAACTGATTTATTTGAAGACCACAAAGGGAATATTTGGATCAGCACTTTTTCAGGTTTAAATCTATTTGATACTCAAACCCGGAAGTTTAAGGTTTTCAGCAAAACTGACGGTTTGCCAAGCGACCTTATTTATGCTGTTCGGGAAGACAACAAAGGCAAGATGTGGATCAGTACAAACTCGGGCATTTCGATGTACAACCCGGATAGCAACAAATTCGAAAACTTTACTACCGAAGACGGCCTGCAAGCTTCTGAATTTAAAGCCCATTCTGCTTTAAAAAGCCGTAGCGGTATCCTATATTTTGGTGGTGTTAATGGTTTTAATGCTTTTGACCCGGAAAAAACAACAAAGAAAAATGGCTTTTCCCCTGTGGTGATCACCAGCTTTCAGTTGTTTAATAAACCTTTGGCCATTGCCAAAAATAGTGCCGACCCATCACCCTTAAAACAAAATATTTCTTACACCAGATCTATCACCCTCTCTCACAACCAATCTTTTATCTCGCTGGAGTATGCAGCCCTTGATTATGCTTCCGCAGATAAAAAAGAATACGCTTACAAATTAGAAGGTTTTGAAAAAGATTGGAACTATGTGGGCAGGCGTACAATGGCATCGTACACCAATTTGGCTCCGGGCAATTATACTTTTAAAATTAAATATAAAAATAGTGCCGGCCTTTGGTCGCCTGCAACTTCTGGCCTGCAAATCATTGTTCTTCCCCCTTTTTGGGCCACCTGGTGGTTTAGGCTTATTGCTTTAGGTGTTATTGTTTCCGCTGCTTATACCTGGTATAAAAGCCGTATCCGTTTTATTGAGGGGCAAAAAGCTTTATTGGAGAAACAGGTAATAGAACGGACTACGGAAGTAAACAAACAGGCTATAGATTTAAAGGGGCTGAACAAGGAGTTGCTGGCGAAGTCAGAAGAGTTGGGATCGCTAAACAAACAGTTGTTAGGCCAAACCGAGGAGGCAGAAAAGGCGAACCAGGCTAAAAGTATATTCCTGGCTACCATGAGCCACGAGATCCGTACCCCGATGAATGGTGTATTGGGGATGGCTTCTCTTTTAAATGAAACCAAGCTTGATCCGGAGCAGTACGAATTTGCACAAACTATACTGCACAGCGGCGAAGCCTTGCTGAACGTTATCAATGATATCCTCGACTTTTCCAAAATCGAGTCGGGCAAAATGGAGCTCGACCCGCATACGTTTGATATCCGTACCTGCGTGGAAGAAGTGCTGGATTTGCTGGCAGGAAAGGCAGCACAGGCAGGGATAGACCTGATGTACCAAATTGACCACAAGCTACCTGCCCAAATAGTTGGCGATAGTATGCGTTTGCGCCAGGTACTGATTAACCTTTTAGGTAACGCCTTAAAATTTACGCCAAAAGGAGAAGTATTTTTAGGGCTGACGATGGCTGCACAAACAAACGGAGACGAACTACAACTTGAATTTGAAGTAAAAGATACCGGTATTGGCATTGCGGAAGAAAAACTGGACAAGCTGTTCAAAGCTTTTTCTCAGGTTGATTCTTCTACTACCCGAAATTACGGCGGTACAGGGCTTGGCCTCGTGATTTGCGAGCGGCTGATCAACCTAATGGACGGCGAAATTACGGTAAGCAGCGTTTTGGGAGTGGGTACAACTTTTAGTTTTAATATAAAATGCAAGGTAAGTCAGGAAAACAAAAAGTCTTTCACATCGATAAATATGGCCGAAGCGGAAGGCTGCAAAGTGCTGGTAGTAGATGATAATGCGACCAACCGCCGAATTTTGCAATTGCAGTTGGAGAACTGGAAACTGAAACCTATAATGACACATTCGGGCAAAGATGCGCTGGAAATATTAAACCACAGTTCGGATTTTGACCTGGTCATATCTGATATGCAAATGCCTGAAATGGACGGGTTAGAACTAACCCAGCTAATTAAGGAAAAATACAAGCAATTGCCGGTTATCCTGCTTAGTTCTGTTGGGGATGAGACCAGGAACAAATACCCTGATTTGTTTGCCGCCGTGCTGACCAAGCCTGCCAAGCAGCAACATTTAAGCAGGGTTATCCTATCGGCATTGCAGCACCAGCCAAAGCAGGCAGAAACAGACCGCAAGCCGAACAGCATCCTTAATAAAGAATTCGCAATACTTTATCCGCTAAAAATCATGGTGGCAGAGGACAACCAGATCAACCAAAAGCTGATCCTGAAAGTGCTGGAACGGCTCGGTTATACAGCCAGCCTGGCAGAAACAGGTAAAGAAGCGATTGAAATGCTAAACCAGCAATACCATGATGTAATATTGATGGATATGCAAATGCCGGAAATGGACGGCTTGGAAGCAACACGGCACATCAGAAAAAACAATGCACGGCAACCGGCAATTGTTGCCTTGACGGCAAACGCCATGGCCGAAGACCGTGAAGAATGTTTTAAGGCCGGAATGGATGACTACATTTCCAAACCCATCAAGATCGAAAAACTGATAGCCATACTTCAGCAAACAGCGACACAGGTTTTTACCGAAACAACAAGTATATAAACCAATGCTTCTTTTAGCACTATAAACTTAGTGCTGATGATTATTAGGGCATAAAAGAAGCATGGGGAATTTGCTCGTTAAACTTAAAGCTTGTTTAAATTTATTAGAACAATTTTTCATGCTTATTTTATGCCATCAAATTTAACGGCTTGTAATTTTAATTTTTGGCTAAAGCCCGCTATTTGTCCGCTTTGTCCACGGCCTAAAGGCCGTAGCAATTGCAATTGAAATTTTATACAACTCCTTTCTACAGGAATAATTGATATTTACTAACGGGTTATTGTTGGACACAAATAGCTAAATTATAAATTGCCATGGCCTTCAGGCCGTGGTTGCATACAATCAGAGTTGTTGGCTTTAGCCAAAATATCAAAAAGTAAAATTTTAAACAGGAATTAAAAGCACTGTTGACTGATCGAGAAAAGCCCATATCTCACCCTCAATTTCCTATCTTCGTGCTATGACTTTTACAGAAGCCAAAGCGCAGGTTGAAGCCTTATCCGCCGAACTCAAACAACACAATTACAATTATTATGTGCTGGCGCAGCCCAGTATTTCTGATCAGGATTTCGACCAGAAACTATCAGAACTGGCGGCACTGGAAAAGCAGTTTCCGGAATTGCTCGACCCAAATTCTTCAACCCAAAAAGTTGGCGGAGAAATCACCAAAGAATTTCAAACGGTTAAACATCAATGGCCAATGCTTTCTTTGGGAAATACTTATAACGAGCAGGATTTGCTGGATTTTGATCAGCGCATCCAAAAAGCCATTGGGCTTAATTTTGAGTACGTGGTTGAGCTGAAATTTGACGGATTATCCATCAGTTTGGCTTACGAAAACGGAAAACTCCTTCGTGCGGTTACACGCGGAGATGGCACGCAAGGCGATGAAGTTACCAATAATATCAAAACCGTTCATGCCGTTCCGCATCATTTGAAACCAGGCAATTATCCCGATCAATTTGAAATTCGTGGTGAAGTTTTCATGCACAAAAAAGCTTTCGAGCGATTGAACCAGGAGCGTTTGGATAACGGTGAAGTTACTTATGCCAACCCGCGCAACTTTGCTTCTGGCACCGTTAAATTGCAGGATTCGGCAGAAGTTGCAAAACGCCCGCTGGATTGTTTCCTGTACTTCTTTTATGCGCATAAAAATCAGTTTAAAACCCATTGGGAAAGTTTGCAAACGGTAAAAAGCTGGGGCTTTCCGGTTTGCGGCCACACGGCACTTTGCAGCAATATCCAGGAAGTGTTGGCTTTTATTAAAACCTGGGAAACCGAACGTTTTAAACTGAGCTACGATATTGATGGCATTGTTTTAAAAGTAAACAGTTTTGCACAACAGGAAGAACTGGGTTTTACGGCAAAATCGCCGCGCTGGGCTATTTCCTACAAATACAAGGCAGCTTCGGCACAAACCATTTTAGAAAGTGTTGGCTACCAGGTTGGCCGCACCGGCGCAGTAACGCCGGTTGCACATTTGAAACCGGTTTTGCTGGCCGGGACAACCGTAAAAAGGGCAACCTTGCACAACGCTAACGAGATTTTACGCTTGGATTTGTACGAAGGCGATACTGTTTATGTAGAAAAAGGCGGTGAAATCATCCCGAAAATTACGGGCGTAAACTTGGATGCACGTATTCTTGATGCCAAGCCAATTGAATATGCCACCAATTGCCCGCAGTGTGGAACTTTGTTGGAACGAAAAGAAGGCGAAGCTGCTTTTTATTGCCCGAATGATGAAAGTTGTCCGCCGCAAATTGTTGGAAAAATTCAGCATTTTATCGGCCGGAAAGCCATGGATATTGACGGCTTGGGCGATGAAACGATTGAGAACTTTTACAAGCGTGGTTTCCTGCATCATATTAGTGATTTGTATGAACTGAAGCAGCACATTGACGAATTGCGGACGCTGGAACGCTTTGGCGAGAAATCAATCACCAACATGATCAGCGGGATCGAAAAATCAAAAGAAATGCCTTTTGAAAAAGTGCTGTTTGGTTTAGGGATCCGTTTTGTGGGCGAAACAGTTGCCAGAAAATTGGCACGATATTTTAAAACGATTGAAGCTTTGCAGCATGCTTCTTTTGAAGAACTAATTTTAGTGGATGAAATTGGCGACCGCATTGCCGAAAGTTTGATCGAATATTTCCTGGTTCCGCAGCACTTGGAACAAATTGAAAAGTTAAAAAAAGCAGGCTTACAATTTACCCTAAAAGAAGAAACAAACGAGCTGCAAAGTGAAAAACTAACCGGCAAAAGTTTTATTATCTCTGGTGTGTTTGAGCAATTTTCGAGGGAAGAACTGAAGCAAATGATCGAGCAGAACGGCGGCAAAATCCTCGGCAGTATTTCCGCAAAACTCGATTATTTGGTTGCAGGCGAAAACATGGGGCCATCAAAGTTGGAAAAAGCACAGAAACTAAATATTCTGATGATCTCTGAACAGGATTTGCTGGCGATGATCGAAGGATGATCATTCAAAAGCTATTTTAATTTTGTTCAATTTATTTTACATGCTTCTTTTATCACCTAAAAATCATTGGCCGTCCATGCTTCAACATTCACCTCAACTATAAAAACAGGTTTTATGGTGATAAAAGAAGCAT
Organism: uncultured Sphingobacteriaceae bacterium; assembly: GCA_964236465.1. Classification (GTDB taxonomy): domain Bacteria; phylum Bacteroidota; class Bacteroidia; order Sphingobacteriales; family Sphingobacteriaceae; genus Mucilaginibacter_A. The sequence continues at coordinate 55,873 of CAXSBZ010000005.1, forward strand.
GATGATTTTTGTTAACAGAAACTTAAACAGTCGCTTATATTCGTTTAATATTTATTTGAGATTCGTTTAACTGAAAACCCAAAATATTATCTTAGCGGTTTCTATCCACATAAATGAAAAAATTTCATGGCACCGGAGTTGCTGTCATTACTCCGTTTCAAACTGATGGTTCTGTTGATTTCGCGGCATTGGAAATCGTTTTGGAACACCTGATCGCAAAAGGCATTGATTACCTGATTTCTTTGGGCACAACTGGTGAAAGTGCTGCCTTATCTTCCGCAGAAAAAAAAGATGTTTGGGCATTTACAGCCGGAAAAGTTGCAGGCCGCGTTCCTTTAATTGCCGGTATTGGCGGAAATTACACACAGGCCGTAATTGAAAATATTAAAAATTTTGACAAGCACGGTTATGATGCCATCCTGTCTGTAAGTCCGTACTACAACAAACCTACGCAGGAAGGGATTTATCAGCATTATAAAGCGTTGGCTTCTGCATCAGATTTGTCTGTGATTTTATATAATGTGCCAGGCAGAACGGCCAGCAATATCTCCGCAGAAACCACTGTCCGTCTGGCCCATAATTGCCCTAATATTATAGCGGTAAAAGAAGCATCCGGAAATTTTGATCAGTTTAACCAGATTATGCGCGATAAACCGGCAGATTTTATGCTGATTTCCGGCGATGACCCGGTTACTTTGCCTATGATTGCCTTGGGTGCAGTTGGTGTAATTTCGGTGATTGGGAATGCTGTGCCGCAAATATTTTCGGATATGGTTCGGCTTTGTTTGGAAGGAAAATGGGAAGCTGCCCGCATTTTACATTATCAGCTGATTGAATTTACCAAACTGATGTTTGCAGATGGCAACCCGGCAGGCGTAAAAGAAGCCATGAAAGTGTTGGGTTTGTGCGGAAACACTTTAAGATTGCCTTTAGTAAATGTCAATTCAAAGGTTGCTGAATTGATTGCAGCCGAAACAAAAAAACTAAATCCATAAAAAAATCCGATGACGGATCGGATTTTTTAGTCGATAAAAGAAGCATCACTTTTTTGCGGGTTCTGCGTTTTTGGTATCCTGGATTTCCAGGCGGATGGCTTGGGCCATGTTTTTCAAATCCTGCATCCCCTTGCGGATGCGCGTTCCGGCAGCACTGTTTCCTTTGTTATAAAACTTTTCGGCATCTGATTCCAAACTTTCAACCAGCTTTTTTATTTCTTCAAATTTTTTCATCAGATAATATGGTTAGGCTTTTTATATAAGCTAATGTAAATTTTTTTGGAGAAAACAACAATAGGTATTTTTTGCAGATAAAGGTGATGGAAAATATTTAGAAGCTGTTCAAATTTCTGCTTGGTTATTTTGGCTAAAGCCGTATTTAAATTACCTACAATCCACGGCCTGAAGGCCGTGGCAATTTGGCTGTCTTATTTTGCATTCTTTGTACCTGGTGTTTTATATTTGTTGGTAATCAATGGGTTTTAAGTTTAGCAGGATAATTATTGAACTTCAATTGCCACGGCCTTCAGGCCGTGGACAAAAGCTAAAAACAACACAGGCTTTAGCCAAAAAAATAGGACACCAAAATTTACGGCATAAAAGAAGCATTATAATTAGTAATTTTTTTGATTACAAAAGATAAAAAATACCTCATAAAAAAAGCACTGAAAACAATCCAGTGCTTCTGATTAAGAAAGTAACTATTTAACTATCAGCCAAAGCAAATTTATTTTCTTTATAATAGCCGCTTTTCAGTTTTTCTGCTACCTCACTGTAGGCATCCAGTGTGCGCTGCACATCTTCCAAACTATGTGTTGCCGTTGGGATGATCCGCAGTACAATCAGTCCTCTCGGTATAACCGGATACAGTACAATAGAACAAAAAATACTATAATTTTCTCTAAGGTCCATGGTCAGGCTGGTTGCTTCTTCCAGTTCGCCTTTCAAAAAAACCGGTGTAACCATCGTATTGGTAACGCCTAAATCAAAGCCACGGCTGCGCAAGCCTTCTTGCAAAGCTCTGGCAATCGTCCATAATTTTTCGCGCAGCTCCGGGCGGTTCATCAACAGTTCCAAACGTTTTCTCAAACCGATAACCATTGGCATAGGCAAAGCTTTGGCAAAAGTTTGCGAGCGCATGTTGTAGCGCAAAAAATTTGTAATGGTTTTGCTCGAAGCCACAAAAGCACCAATGCCAGCCATAGATTTTGCAAAAGTACCGAAGTAAACATCTACACCATCAATACAATTTTGGGCTTCGTGCGTACCAGCACCCGTTACGCCCATTGTGCCAAATCCGTGTGCATCATCAATAAGCAAACGGAATTTATACTGCTCTTTTAAAGCTACTATTTCTTCTATTTTGCCTTGTGCGCCAGACATGCCGAAAACACCTTCTGTTATCACCAAAATACCGCCGCCGGTTTGTTCTGCTAATTTGGATGCGCGTTCCAACTGTTTTTCTAAACTAACCATATCATTATGCTGATAAACATAGCGTTTGCCCATGTGCAAACGCACACCATCAATAATACAGGCATGAGATTCTGCATCATAAACAATTACATCGTTCCGATCTACCAAACTATCGATGATAGAAACCATTCCCTGATAACCGTAATTGAGTAGGAAAGCATCTTCTTTACCTACAAATTTGGCAAGGTCTTTTTCCAAAGCTTCATGTTGTGTTGAATTTCCCGACATCATCCGTGCGCCCATCGGATATGCCATGCCATAAGCAGCAGCAGCTTCTGCATCTGCTTTGCGCACTTCCGGGTGATTGGCCAGGCCCAAATAATTGTTCAAACTCCAAATCAAGTGCTCTTTTCCTCTGAATTGCATGTGGGCATCAATCTCCCCTTCTAACCTCGGGAACGAAAAGTAACCATGCGACCAGCTTTGATGCTGACCTAAAGGACCCATATTTTTTTGTATCTTATCAAATAAATCCAAAGCAGTTTATTTTAAAAAAATGAATGTGTTGTGGTAAAAATACCTGTTAAATTTATATCCGCAAAAGAAGCACCAAAACTTACCTGAATTTAACAAAAAAGGTCTTTGTTTGAACAAAGACCTTGATTTTTATTATTTAATGCCTGAAATTCAATCTACATTATCATGCAAAAAAGAATTGTTGGGCCTGATCTCCGTTTTGCCATCCTCATCAGCCAACAAAGAAAACCTGGAAATTTGTGTTTCTGAGGAATGCACGTTCTGCTGCAAAGCAATTTCTTTGCGTTTATAGGCCGGCACATTTTCCAACTCCTGGATATTTCCGCTTCGCAATTTCATGCTCAGATCTTTTAAACGCATAATCCGTTCCCGTGATTTGCGCAGTTGCTCTTCAATAGATTCATCAGTTTTCAAGTCATCTGCACCGGCAATCACAGGCTGCGCTTCTGGTTTGGCAGGCTCAGGTCGAATTGGCTCAGCAACAGAGTTTTCTGTAGGCTTATCAAAGCTCATTGGTTCGGCGTATTTTACTGTAAAACCGGTATTTTCTATTTCCGGCTCCTGTGTTTTCTCTTCTTCGGTTAATTGATAACGGATTTTCCCGGTTGAATCTTCTCGTGATGGTTCTTCTTTTTTCTGGAATGTATTGATATTGTTTCCGTGATTTTCTTCTTGCACTTTTAAAAACGGTTCGCTTTTATCAGCTTTGCCATTGTTGATGCTGGTAAATTCATTTACAGGTTTTACCAGCGGTGTTTCCGTTATCAAATGAGAAACAATTTTCTTGGTATTTTGTACTTTTTCACGCTCATCTTTGGTTTGAAAACCTGTAGCGATAATGGTTACAGATATTTTTTCGCCCAAATTTTCGTCCTGGCAATTTCCCCAGATCAGGTCAGCCATCAAACCGGCTTCTTCCTGAATATAATCAGTAATTACACTTACTTCATCCATCGTTACCTCTTTGGAGCCGGAACTGATGTTGAGCAAAATATAGCGTGCACCTTCAATTTCGTTATCTTTTAATAGCGGAGAAGCCAAAGCACCCCGCACAGCTTCATAAGCGCGGTTTTCGCCAGCAGCAGAATAACTTCCCATGATGGAAACGCCGCTATCTTTCATCACCGTGCGCACATCTTTAAAATCAACGTTGATGTAGCCCGGCAACGTAATGATCTCAGCAATACCTTTTGCGGCAGTTGTCAAAATATCGTCTGCCTGTGCAAAAGCAGCACCCAGCGTCAAGTTACCAAATATTTCGCGCAGCCGATCGTTAGAAATCACCAGAAAAGAATCTACATATTTCCGCAGTTCTTCCATGCCTTCTTCTGCCTGCATTTTTCGGCGTTTGCCTTCAAAAGAAAACGGTGTCGTAATTATCCCAACGGTCAAAATGTCCAGTTCGCGAGCTGCCTGCGCAATAATCGGGCTGGCACCGGTTCCTGTTCCGCCACCCATCCCGGCCGTGATAAACAGCATTTTGGTGTTGGTACCCAGCATTTGTTTAATATCGTCAATATTTTCTATGGCTGAGTTTTTCCCAACTTCGGGGATCGAGCCAGCACCCATCCCTTCTGTTAAACTGGCACCTAACTGCACCTTGTTCGGTATCGGGCTTAGTTCCAATGCCTGCGAATCTGTATTACAAATGATAAAATCAACACCGGTAATACCTTGTCTGTACATGTGGTTTACTGCGTTACCACCGCCGCCGCCCACACCAATTACTTTGATGATAGACGATTTTTCTTTTAACATTTCAAATTGCATAATGGCTGTTCTTTAACTATATAATGTATTGACGAATCACTTCTTTTAAAACGTAATAGTACGTTTTTACTATTTATTATTATTGATATAAGTTTTTGGTTGATTAAGGGCATATTTAAGGTTGATCCATTTTTCATGCTTCTTTTATCACCCTAAAATCTCGAAGTTATTATGCTTCTTTTATCGGTATAAATTACAAAAACTAATTTTACCGGCATAAAAGAAGCATAAAGAAATTTGACAAAAACTTAAACCTGCTCCAAATCTATTTCAGGAAATCTTCATCTTTGATATCATCCTTGATAAATATTTTTCCTTTTTCCAGCATCCTGGAGAGCAAACCATGTTTCTTTTCTGATGCAACAGCAGGTTTGGCCTGGGATTTTACTTCTGCAACGGCCGGCATTTCTGCATCTTCCATTTTTTGGATTCCTTTGATCAGCAAACCAATTCCGGTAGCATACATCGGGCTTTGCAAATCATCAAAAATGTTTTTTTGCAGCACTTCATTTTTGGCCAAATGCTCGCTCGGATAACCGATGCGGCAATCCAAACCAGTTACATATTCAACCAATTGCGGCAAATGTTTCAAATCTGCACCACCGCCGGTGATGACAATCCCACCTATCATTTTCTTTTCGTAACCGGAAGTTTTGATCTCATAATAAACATGCTCAATGATTTCTTCCATCCGCGCTTGAATTACGTAAGCCAGGTTTTTAACCGATATTTCTTTCGATTCGCGGCCACGCAAACCCGGCACGCATACAATTTCGTTATCCTTGTTTTCTTCTGCCAAGGCTGAACCAAAACGCGTTTTCAGCATCTCTGCAATGTTGCGCATCACCGAGCAGCCTTCACGGATATCCTCGGTTACGCTATTTCCGCCAAACGGAATTACAGCAGTGTGGCGTATAATCCCTTCATGGAAAATAGCCAAATCCGTGGTTCCGCCGCCGATATCTACCAAAACCACACCGGCTTCTTTCTCTTCATCCGTTAAAACTGCTTCCGATGAGGCCAAAGGTTCTAAGATCAAATCATGGCTTTCCAAATTGGCTTTCGTCACACATTTTACAATATTTTTTACAGCCGTAACCTGGCCGGAAATAATATGAAAATTGGCTTCCAACCGAACGCCGGCCATGCCGATCGGGTCTTTAATTCCGGGTTCATTGTCCACCGTAAATTCCTGCGGCAGCACATGGATAATTTCTTCTCCCGGAGGCATCACCAAATTGTACATATCCTCGATCAGCTTTTCAATATCTTTCCGGTTGATTTCCCGGTTCAAATCCCGGCGCGTAATCAAACCGCGGTGCTGTAAACTCTTGATATGCTGGCCCGCAATCCCCACATTCACCACACGGATTTCTACGTTGGATTGTGAGGCGGCAATTTCAATTGCCTGCGTAATTCCCTGCACAGTTTTATCAATATTGGAGACCACACCGCGCGTAACGCCGGCAGATTCGGCTTTTCCAATACCTAAAATTTCCACCGTATTATCCTTGCTTCTGCGGCCTACAATGGCGCAAATTTTTGTGGTGCCAATGTCTAAGCCAACAACTATTGGCGAACTTTTATCCTGAATGATAGAAACCTTTTCCATTTCTAATGAATATTTTGAATTGTGTCTTGAATAATCTGGTTAGAATCCTGAACTGTTTTTTTGGGTTTTGATGCCTCTACTTGTAACAAAGAATCGCTTTTGATCCCTACAACCTGGTTGGCATACTTAATGTTGATAATTTTATACGCGCCCCAACCAACTTTAGGTATCGCTTTCTGATAAAAAATTAACAGGTTTTTAAATTTTTTATCTAAAGAATCAGCTGAACCTAACAAAATACGCTGATTACCAACCCTCGGAGTTAATTCTATTTCGTGATTTTGAGTAACTGTAATTTGTTCAATCTGTGCATCCCACAAAGAATCTCTGCGGATAAAATCTGCTGTTTTAAATAATGCCTTGGCCAAAGCCGTGTGCAAAGTATCTACCCGATTGATAAATATTTCATCAATATCACCCGTTGCAACCAAAACCGGTGCCGTAAAGTTTGCCGACAACGGAATTTTTAAGCCGTATTGATCCACATAAAAGTCTTGTCCAAAGCGGTTCATCACCCGCAAAATCGGTTGCCGCTGGCGCACTTCTACATTGATTACGCCGTCCATATCGGTATAAACTTTGGCAAACTCGATAAACGGATTGCCTTGTAAAGTTTTTTCCAGCTGATGGATGTTGATGTCTTCCAGCTTTTTCCCCACCAAATTATTATTGCCCACATGCAATATTGAATTGATTTCCTGCCGATCTACAAAATATTGGTTACCAGGGATATAAACCTTTACTTCACGGCACAGCATTGATGCTTTTTTTATGCCGATAAAACTCATCAATACAAATAAACCGCCCAGGCAAACTGCCCAAATCAGGCCAAAAGCCACGTGTTTCCAGATCGGGTTTTTAAACATCTTGTAAAATGGTTTTTAGCGGTTCAACCATTTTGTCAATATCTCCGGCGCCAACTGTCAGCAACAATTCCGGCTGGTTTTGCTGCACATAATCCAATGCTTCTTTTACCGTATATTTTTTGGTGTTTGAGTTTGATTTCATTCGATCTAAAATCATTTCTGCAGAAACACCTTCAATCGGCAACTCCCTCGCCGGATAGATATCAAGCAAAAGCAAATCATCAACTTTAGATAGAACTTCAGCAAACTCATCAGCAAAATCTCTCGTCCGCGTAAACAAATGCGGCTGGAAAATAACCGTCAATTTTTTCTGCGGATATAATTCTTTTACAGATTGAATACAAGCACGCAACTCTTCCGGATGATGCGCGTAATCATCAATGTAAACCGTTTTTCCGGTGTTGATTAGGTATTCAAACCGACGTTTTATGCCCAAAAAAGATTTCAAAGCTGCTTTTATTTCCTGCGAATCGACTTCCAGAAACAAAGCCGTTTGTATCGCCGCAACCGCATTTTCCACATTGTGTATGCCTGCAATCCCTAATTGAATATCCTTGATTTCGACTTCATCATTCTTAAAATCAAAAAAATAATTACTGTTTTTAATGTTGATGTTTTCTGCGGAAGCATTAGCTTTTTCAGTCACAGAATAAGTGAAACCCTGTAAAGGCAAACCTTTTTTACAAAGCAGTTTTCCATCAGCTTTAAGTTGCGAAGCGAATTGCCGGAAAGATTTGACCATGCTGTTTTTATCACCATAAATATCGAGGTGATCGGCATCCATGGAAGTAACCACTGCAATATCCGGGTGCAAAGTGAGGAAAGAACGGTCGTATTCATCGGCCTCAACCACCAACATCTCGTTGCTGCCGAACAGCACATTTGTGTGATAATTGGTTGCAATTCCGCCCAGAAAAGCTGAACAATCATTGCCCGAAGCCCGCAAAATATGCGCAATCATGCTGGACGTAGTGGTTTTGCCATGCGTACCGGCCACAGCAATTGTAAACATGCCTTTGCTGATGATGCCCAAAACTTCTGAACGTTTTTTTAGACTAAAATTTTTATCCTGGAAGAAACTGAGGATCAAAGAGTTTGCCGGAATAGCCGGCGTATAAATGATCAGCGTGCCATCTTCCGGCTCGTTAAAATCAAACGGGATATAATCAATCTCGTCATGATAAGCCACTTCGATATTTTCCTGCTCTAAAGCCGTTGTCAAATCGGTTTGCGTTTTATCATAACCGGCAACCAAACAGCCGCGATGATTGAAATACCGCGCCAAACCGCTCATGCCGATCCCGCCAATACCAATCAAAAAAACGCGCGTTATACTATTCAGTTCCATATTTTTATGCTGTAAAAACAGCATCATTTATATTTTCTGTAATTTTAAATACTTCTTTTGCAATGTTCAAATCAGCATCCGGCATCGCCAGTTTGCCAATTTGTGTACTTAGTTTTTGCTGCTGATCTTCATCCTTCAATAATGCCAATACTGTTTTTATCAATGTATTTTCGGCATCAATATCTTTCACCAAAACTGCCGCATTTTGCTTTACCAAAGCCAACGCGTTTTTGGTTTGATGATCTTCAGCAACATTTGGCGATGGCACCAAAATGACTGGTTTTTTGACCATGCACAATTCAGCAATCGTCCCGGCACCGGCACGCGAAATAATCACATCCGCTACGGCATAAGCCAGATCCATCCGGTTCAAAAATTCTAAAACACAAATATTCGGATGAGTAGTTAAACCCAGTTTTTCTGAAATCCCTTTGTAATAATATTTTCCGGTTTGCCAGATCAACTGCACATCCGCAGCAACTAATTCCTCCAAACCAGCCAGCATACATTGGTTTAATGTTCCGGCACCTAAACTTCCGCCGGTAACCAAAATTGTTTTTTTTGATGGAGAAAGCTTGAAAAATGTTAATGCTTGTTCTTTTTTTCCGGCGATTTCTACTGATGATCTACGTATTGGATTTCCAGTTTTGATAATCCGGTCTGACGGAAAAAATTGCTCCATATTATCAAAAGCCACACAAATAGTCTTTGCTTTTTTTGCCAGCCATTTGTTGGTAATGCCTGCGTAAGAGTTTTGTTCCTGAATCAAAATCGGCAAACTTTTAGTTGATGCCGCATACAAAAGCGGGCCGGAAGCATAACCGCCAACACCAACCACCGCATCCGGTTTAAAATCCTCTATGATTGATTTCGCTTTTCGCACACTTTGCAAAATTTTAAACGGCAGTGATAGGTTTTTAAGGATTGAACCACGCTGAAAACCGGCAATATCCAAACCTTCAATTTTGTAACCTGCTGCCGGGACTTTCTCCATTTCCATGCGGCCATTGGCACCAACAAACAATAATTCAGTTTCAGGATGAAGCTTTTTCAGCGCATCGGCAATAGCAATAGCCGGGAAGATATGTCCTCCTGTACCGCCGCCACTGATGATGATCCTTTTTGCCATTTCTGTTGATGCTTCTTTTATAGACCTAAAACTTAAAACCTATCACTAAACTTCTGATGCTTCTTTTATCGACCTAAATTCAGGCTGCCATTTCTTTTTCCCTGATCTCGCCCACTACCACTTTCCGATTGTCTTCATATTCGTCAATATGCCTGCTTACAGATAAAATAATCCCGAAAGCCACACTGGTAAACAAAATGGAAGTTCCACCCATACTTACCAACGGCAAGGGCACACCCGTAACCGGACCCAAACCGACCGCAACCGCCATGTTGGCAAAAGCCTGTATCGTTAAACTAAAACTCAAACCTGCCGCCAGCAACGCACCGAACGCTTTTGGTGCTTTGGTTACAATTTTAATACAGCGATAAAGCAGGAACAAGTAAATAATAACCAAGGAAAAACCGCCGATCAGACCGTATTCCTCTATAATAGTTGCATAAATAAAATCAGAATATGGGTGTGGCAGATAATTTCTTTCGACACTGTTTCCCGGGCCTTTACCGAAAACGCCGCCGGTTGCAATCGCAATCTTGGCATGATCCGCCTGAAAAGATTTATCGCGATCTACCTTGCTTGGGTGCATAAAAGTTTGGATCCGGGAAGCATAAGTTTTCCTTCTCGGCCCCAAAAAAACTACGGCAGCCAATAAAACTGCCCCGGCCAAACAAACCACCGCAATTTGTTTGATGCTGATTCGGCCAATAATTAGCAGTAAAATGCTTACTCCAAAAAGCATTAATGCAGTGGACAAATTTGCCAGCGCAATCAAAATAAAAACTACACAAACCGAACCCATAATCGGCAGAAAAGATTCTTTTACATCTTTGATATTTTCCTGCTTGCGCGATAAACTTCTCGCCAAAAAAGTGATTAAAGATAATTTGGCCAAATCTGAGGTCTGGAACGTTAACCCGGTTCCGGGAATGGCGATCCAGCGGCTGGCATCGTTTACATGGTTACCAAAAAGAAGCGTATAAAGCAGCAGCGGGATTGTTACGATCATCAGGATTTTTGAAATTCCGGCGTAATAACGGTAATCCAGTTTGTGCGAAATAAACATCAGCGCAATGCCGCCAAAAATCATGGCCATGTGCTTGATCAGATAAGATTCTGCACCAACGCCATGTTTATAAGCCAACGTACCGGTAGAGCTGTAAACGGCCAAAGCCGAAATTACAGACAACAAGATCACAATGAGCCATATCCAGCGGTCGCCTTTGGTTTGACTAAGAATTTTATTTATGTTGTTCATTCAGTTTTTGTTTATGGTTAATAGTTAATAGTCGCCAGTCCGTTTGCCATGAACTATCAACTATAATCCATTCGCTTCTCCTACAACTCCTTCACCGCTGCCTTAAACTGCTGGCCGCGGTCTTCATAATTTTTAAACAAATCAAAACTGGCACAAGCCGGAGATAGCAAAACGGTATCGCCTTTTTTAGCTAAATGATAAGCCATTTGCACAGCTTCCGCTGCGGAAAACGTATTGACAATCAACTCCACATCGTCTTCAAATGCTTTGTGAATAGCTTTATTATCTTTTCCCAAACACACAATTGCCTTTACTTTTTGCTTTACCAGTTCTTTCAGCATAGTGTAATCGTTGCCTTTATCGATTCCGCCCAAAATCAGCACTACATCGGTGTTCATACTTTCTAAGGCGTACCAGGTAGAATTTACGTTGGTGGCTTTAGAATCATTGATGAAATTGATGCCGGCAATTTTTCCTGCGTGCTCCAGCCGGTGCTCGATATTTTTGAAATCACCCATACTTTCGCGGATGGTTTCGTTGCGCAATTCCAGCACTTTGGCCGTAATGCCCGAAGCCATGCTGTTGTAAATATTGTGTTTCCCCTGCAAAGCCAACTCGCTGATATTCATGCTTAGGTCTCCTTTATCGGTTAAAAAATACAGTTCGTCTTCATCCAGATAAGCACCTTGCTTCACCTTTTTTTGGATGGAAAAAGGCATCTGCCTGGCTTCAATTTTTCTTTTGCTGATGCCTTTGATGGTTTCTTCGTCATCTGCACAATAAATCACATAATCTGCTCCGGTTTGGTTTTGGATAATACGAAACTTGGAATCCGCATAATTTTCCATTTTATATTCATAGCGATCCAAATGGTCTGGTGTAATATTCAGCAAAACAGCAATATCTGCTTTAAACTGATACATGTCATCCAGCATAAAACTGCTGATCTCCAGTACATAATGGTCATACTTTTCGGCAGCTACCTGATAAGCAAAACTCTTACCGATGTTGCCGGCCAAACCCACATTCAAACCAGCTTTTTTTAGCAGGTGATAGGTTAAGCTGGCCGTTGTAGTTTTTCCGTTTGATCCGGTGATGCAGATCATTTTGGCTTTGGTATATCTTCCGGCAAATTCAATTTCGGAAATTACCGGGATACCTTTTGCTTTTAGTTTTTTGATGATCGGTGCTTTCTCTGGGATGCCCGGACTTTTCACTACTTCATCAGCCTGTAGGATAATTTCCTCAGAATGCCGGTTCTCTTCAAAATCAATATTCCAGTCCTGCAACTGTAGTTTGTATTTATCGTTCATCGGCCCGAAATCAGAAACGAAGACTTTGAAACCTTGCTTCCGTGCTAAAAAAGCTGCACCAACGCCACTTTCCCCTGCTCCGAGAATGCACAAAAACCGCCCGTTTCCGGCAGCTGCTGCTATTGTTGTCTGATCCTCTTTTTCCATTTTGCCTGATGCTGTTTTTACTACCTTAATTTTAGGGTGACCATCGTTAAAATGGCCAGAAATATACCGATGATCCAAAACCGCGTAACGATTTTGGATTCGTGATAACCTTTTTTCTGAAAATGATGGTGCAGCGGCGACATCAGGAAAATCCTTCTGCCTTCGCCATATTTTTTTTTAGTGAATTTGAACCAGCTGACTTGTAAAATCACCGAAACCAATTCAACCAAAAAAATACCGCATAAAAGAGGTATCAGCAATTCTTTGCGGATCATGATGGCGAAAGCCGCAATGATACCGCCAATTGCTAAACTGCCCGTATCGCCCATAAATATCTGTGCCGGATAAGAATTGTACCACAAAAACCCAACACAAGCACCTACAAATGCCCCGGCAAAAACAACCAGCTCACCGGAATTTGGGATGTAAACAATGTTCAGATAATCTGAAATCACGGTATTACCAGAAACGTAGGCCAGCACTGCCAGCGTAATACCGATGATTGCAGAAATTCCGGTTGCCAAACCATCAATTCCATCTGTAATGTTGGCACCATTGGAAACTGCCGTGATGATGAAAATGGTGAAAAGCATAAACACAATCAGTGCATAATGCTCGTAGCCCGGGCCGATAAACTTAATTACTTTAGCATAATCAAACTCATTATGCTTATAAAAAGGTAGGTTGGTTTTGGTAGATTTAATATCCTGCGTATAAATATATTTGTTGCCTTGCTGATGCACTTCTACCGGCACATCGTATTTCACAGGAAGCGTAACTGTTTGACGGATAACGATCTCCGGACTGAAGTACATCGTCCAACCGATAATTACTGCTAAACCAACCTGACCAACAATTTTGAAACGGCCGGCTAATCCTTCTTTATTTTTCTTGAAAACCTTGATATAATCATCTAAAAAACCCACCGTTCCCATCCAGATGGTGGTAACAATCATCAAAATGATATAGATGTTATCCAGCTTAGCCAGCAATAATGTCGGGATCAAAATGCCCATCAAAATCATGATGCCGCCCATGGTTGGCGTTCCCTGTTTTTGCATTTGTCCTTCCAGTCCCAAATTTCTAACGGTTTCGCCAACCTGCTTTTTCTGTAGATATTTAATGATTTTGCCGCCAAAAACAGTCGTAATAATTAGCGAAAGAATGACCGACATGGCCGTACGGAACGAGATGTACTGGAACACACCAACACCCGGAATATTGTGGTTTTTGTACAAGTAAGTGAATAGATAATACAGCATCAACTCATCAATTTAAATTGTTCTGCCAAAATCTGTTTATCATCAAAAGGATATTTTACACCTTTTATTTCCTGGTATTTTTCGTGCCCTTTTCCAGCCAGCAAAATAATATCTTCGGACTGTGCCAGATGACATGCTGCTTTTATCGCCTCTTTTCTATCGGCAATAGAAAATGTTTTTCGCTGCTGATCCGGTAAAACTCCGGCTTCCATATCACGGATGATTTCTGCCGGATCTTCTGATCTTGGATTGTCTGAAGTCAGGATCACTTTATCGCTCCAATCACAAGCCACACTGGCCATTATTGGTCGTTTTGTTTTATCCCGATCGCCGCCGCAACCAATTACTGTAATCACTTGCTCACTGCCTTTGCGGATATCTTTGATCGTACTCAACACGTTTTGCACGGCATCCGGCGTGTGTGCATAATCTACAATACCGATAATTTTGTTGGCAGAAACAAGGTAATCAAACCGGCCTTCCGCACCGGATAAATGGCTCATCACCGTCAAAACTTTTTCCTGATCCTGTCCAAGCAACATCGCCGCAGCATAAACGGAAAGCAGGTTGTACGCATTGAAACTGCCCACTAATTTAAACCAAACTTCCTGATTATCAATGTGTAATAATAAACCACCAAACTGATTTTCGATAATTTTAGCTTTAAAATCAGCCATGCTTTTTAAACCATAAGTTTTTTGAACGGCTTTGGTATTCTGCAGCATTACTTTGCCATTGCGGTCGTCCAGATTGGTGAGGGCAAAAGCAGTATCGGGCAATTCGTCAAAAAAAGTTTTTTTAGCTTTTATATACTGATCGAAGGTTTTGTGGAAATCAAGATGATCGTGTGTAATGTTGGAAAATATTGCTCCTGCAAAATTCAATCCCGTGATACGGTGCTGTACAATAGCGTGCGAACTGACTTCCATAAAAGCATAATCGCAACCCAGTTCTACCATTTCTTGCAGTAACTGGTTTAGTGCAATCGGATCAGGCGTGGTATGCGTGGCCGGAATAATTTCATTATTGATCCGGTTTTCTACGGTGGAAAGCATACCGCATTTATAACCCAGCTCCCAAAAAAGCTTGAACAGTAAAGTTACCACCGTCGTTTTGCCGTTGGTGCCGGTGATGCCCACTAATTTCAATTTGGTTGAAGGATGATCGTAGAAGTTTGCGGCAGCCAAGCCCAAAGCCACAGAAGCCGATGCTGTTTTTACATAGGTAATTTTAGGATCCTGATCTTCCGGAATTTCTTCACAAATAATTGCCGTTGCACCAGATGTGATTGCCTGGTTGATAAACTGATGACCATCAACCAAAGTGCCCCTTACCGCAAAAAACAAACTTCCGGCAACTACTTTCCGTGAATCAAAAACAAGCGCAGTAATCTCCTGGTCCGGTTTGTTCAAACCAGCTGCTCCAGGTATTCCTGCATATATTTCTGTTAATAATTTCATTCCAGTTCGAGTACAATTTTAGAGCCTTTCGGGATCAAACTTCCGGCATCAACCGATTGGCGGACAACCGTTCCGCTGCCGACAACCGCAACTTTATAGCCTGCATTTCCCATGATAAACAAAGCATCACGCAAACCCATACCTAATGTGGCAGGCACTGCACCTTTTTTGGTTACGGTTCCACTGTTGATTCCTTCACTGCTGTCGGTTTCCGTTTCTTTATTTTTGGCAGAAACAGGTTTCAAACCAAATTTGCTGTAAACTTCCTGCACGGCTTTTTGCTGTCCGGCTTTGGTTTGGGGTGATTGCTGTCCGGCTGCAACAAAATGTTCTGTTGGTGCTTGGTTCAAATCCAGATCACTTGAATAAACTTTATCAGCCACTTCCCTAAAAACCGGCCCGGAAACCGAAGCCCCATAGTAATCACCTTTCGGATCATTGATCACCACGATCATCGAATATTTAGGCTTTTCTGCCGGAAAATAGCCTACAAAAGAAGCTTGGTATTGGCGCTTTCCTTTATAACCTCTATTTGCATCGGCAACTTGTGCAGTGCCTGTTTTGCCAGCTATTTTATACAATGGATTGTAAACGAATTTTTTGCCGCTACCTTCGATAACTACACCTTCTAACATTTTTTTGATCTTACCTAAAGTAACATTAGAGCAAATTTTATCTTTAATAACTCTTGCTTGAAATTGCTCTATAGGACTGCCCAACCTTCTGATTTCCTTTACAAAGATTGGCGCAATATATTTTCCATTATTCGCAACGGCATTGTAAAACGAAAGCATTTTTAAAGGTGTCAGCTGCATTTCATAACCGTAAGCCATTTGCGGCAAAGTCATGTTTTTGTTCCAACTCTTATTTTCAGGATTTTTGATAACAGGCTGTGCTTCGCCCGGAATTTGCAATTTTAACATTTCATTCAAGTGCCAATCGTATAAATGGTCGGTAAATTGAGATTGGTTTTCATGGTAAGCATTGTTAACTAAAAAAGCTACGGCAGCATTGGAGGATAGTTCAAATGCTTTTTTTACTGTAACCACTCCAATACTTCCGTGAGAATCTTTAATGGTATGACCAGGAATTTGATATGTTCCGGTGTTAACCATTGTGTTAGTATCTACTTTGTGATCTTCCAGCAAAGCCATGTACGATGCGACTTTAAAAGTTGAACCCGGATCCTGATTACCGGCAATGGCATAATTAAATTTTTCCTGATAAACGCCGGTAGATACTTTTGTAAAATTGGCAACCGCACGAACTTCACCGGTTGCAACTTCCATCAAAATAACTGCACCATGATCGGCATCACTTTTGATCAGCTGTTTTTCCAAAGCATTTTGCGCCACATCCTGAAAATTCACATCCAGCGTAGAGATAATATCCGCGCCTTCTTTCGGGGCGATTTCGTAATCGTCATTTACCGGTTTCCAAACGCCGCCTGCAATGCGCTGCATCAAACGCTTGCCGGATTCTCCATTGATAAAAGAAGCATAGGCACCTTCCAGCCCAACTGCATTTTTGACGTTCTCATTTTTATAACCAATGGTACGGGCAGCCAAAGATCGGTATGGCAAAATCCGTTTGTTTTGTTGTGCAATGATCAAACCGCCGCCGTATTTGCCCAAATTAAATATGGGAAATTTTTTAATCTGCTTTAAATCCTGGAAAGAAACCCGGCGTTTGATTAGCAGGTAACGGGAATTATTTCGGCGGCCGTCGCGCAGATAGCGGGAATAATCCCGTGCTGGTTTATCACCAAAAAACGCAGAAAGTTTCATGGCCAGGGAATCTACTTTGCCATAAAAAACTTTGTCATCGGTAATCGTTCCGTCCATCATGTCCATGCGCACTTCATATTCTGGCACAGAAGTGGCAAGCATACTGCCGTCCTGCGCAAAAATATTTCCGCGGGCGGCTTCTACATTTACATATCGGATTGACAGGCTATCCTGCATGGCAGCCCATTTTTTACCCTGTAAAAACTGCACGCGGCACAGCTGAAACATCACTGCCGCAGCAAAGAATACAATCAGGCCAAAGGCGAGATATACGCGGAGCAGTATGTTGGTTCTAATGCTCATCGGCAGGTATCGTGATTTTTTGCGGCGGTTCTACAGAGGTTCTCAAGCCCAATGTGTCCGTCTTTTTTTCTACTTCAGACAAAGTGCTTTTAAAGGCCAGTTCGGCTTTGGTGGTTTTATAATCCCAGCTTAGTTCTTTTACTTGTTTGGACAGCTTATCAATGTCTCGAATATTATTTTCGGCCATGTGCCTGTTGGCAATATAGATCATCGCTAAAAAAGCCACAAAAAATATAAAAGGCAGCATCTGGGTAGCGGCATCCGTAGAAACCACACCTTTATGAAGCAACAAGGTGAAAAAATTATCGGGTATTTTACCGGCAGGCGGTTTTTCTTCCACAATCAGTTCTTTCTCTAATTCCTCGTCTTCCGGAATTTCTACTTTTAACCGATTGATCATCTTTTTACAGCTATTCTTAATTTAGCACTACGTGCCCGGTTATTTATTTTTATTTCTTCTTCCGATGCTGTGATCGCACCTCGGCTTACGGCATCAAAAGGTTTTTGGTCGTTTCCGAAAAAATCCTTTTCTACTTCACCTCGAAATTTTCCTTTGGCAATAAAATTTTTAACCAAACGATCTTCCAGCGAATGATAGGACATCACCACCAATCGTCCTCCAGATGCTAAAACATCTGCTGACTGCGTCAAAAATTCCTGCAAAGCTTCCAGTTCCTGGTTCACTTCAATCCGCAATGCCTGGAAAACCTGCGCCAGATATTTATTTTCTTTTCCTTTTGGGATCAAGCTTTGAATGGCATTTTTCAATTCGGCAATTGTGTTTATTGGTTGATTTAACCTTGCCGTTACTACTGTTTTTGCCAGTGTTTTTGCGTTCTGCAATTCGCCGTACATGCCAAAAATGCGGTGCAGTTCTTCTTCCGTATAAGTATTGATAATTTTTTTCGCCGTCAGATCACCGCTTTTGTTCATCCGCATATCCAGATCAGCATCAAAGCGAACGGAAAAACCACGTTCGGCCTGGTCAAACTGATGCGAAGAAACACCCAGATCAGCTAAAATCCCGTCAACAGGAAGTGCATCGTATAGGCGGCAGGAATTTTTCAAATATTTGAAATTCTGTTCAACAAAAGTAAAACGGCCATCATCAGGCGCATTTCGTTTGGCATCTTCATCCTGATCAAAAGCCAGCAAACGGCCATTTTTGCCCAAATCATTTAATATTTTTTGAGAATGGCCGCCACCGCCAAAAGTTACATCCACATACACACCTTCTGGCCGGATAGCCAGCGCATCAATGCATTCCTGCAACATTACGGGTGTGTGGTAATTACTCATTCGTACCTTTTACTTTGTTGCCCATCACTTCTTCCGCCAGTTTGGCAAAATTTTCCGGCTCATTATCCAATTGTTCGTCGTAAGCACTTTGCGCCCAAACTTCTATTTTATTCAAATTCCCGGTCAGCACCACATCAGTTCCGATACCGGCATATTCCAGCAGTGCTTTCGGAAAAAGCACTCTTCCGGCTGCATCCGGAACGACTTCTGTTGCGCCACGAGTAAAATATCTGACAAAATCACGGTTCTTTTTTTCGTATTGATTCAGTTTTGACAGGTCATCCAATATCAAATCCCACTCCTTGCGCGGATAAACCACCAGGTGTTTTTCAAAGCCACGATTGATCACAAGTCCTTCACGCTCAGCTTCCGGAAGCTGTTTCCTGAGGTTTGCAGGGATCATCATTCTCCCTTTAGCATCAAGCTTACATTCAAACTCACCTAAAAAATGCGGCATTATCCAGGTTAGGGTAATATTTAATGAGTAAAAGTATAAAAATTACCACCTTTTACCACTATCTCCCACTAAAAGTTTTCAACAAACTTTTTCAACATTTCTTTAAACGAAAATTTATAGGCATACTGTTTTTACCGGCATAAAAAAAGTCTGCTACGGCAGACTTAGGTTTTAAAGATGTTTAGCTAATTAGATGTGCTAAAATTACTTCAACAAATTAATTTTTAAGCCTAATTTTAGAGCCTGTCTTAATAGCTTAGAATTGATGCCAATGCTTCTTTTACCCTATAAAAATTGGTGTTTGCATCAATCTGAACAAAACAAACGCCTGACATTTTTTAGTTGATAAAAGAAGCATCGAAAATAGATTGAATAAAATTTAAACAGCCTCTTGATTTGTGAAGAAAAATACCCTAAACCAATTCACCTTTCAATCGGTCAATAACATCAGCTTCGCCCCACAATCTTTCGCCGCCTATTTTATGCAAGTAAGTAATAATTTCCGAACATATTTCATCGTTCACCTGGCTTTGATATACACGGATGGCTTGCTCTTTATCTATTTTACTGTTTTCAAGGTCATCAATATAATTTACCAGTTTTACAGCTAATTTTTCCTCTAAATCTTGAATATGACCGTCTATTTCTTCTTGACTGACTCTGGCCGTATAAGGCAAATCCTCATAAAAAAGCACCTGTTTATTTTGATAAAGTTGTGCGACTGCTTCGGCACAAAGCGTATGGTCAATATGGTTGCCCAAAGCAAGCGGACAAAGGATTAGGCCATCAGCATTTATGGCTAAAAAGCTTTTGATTTCTTCGATTAAATCCAGTTCTGCCGGATTGAATTGATTAAACTGATGGATATAATTATTTCTCAACGGCGCATCAAGCAGGTCGAGGTTGATGATATTGATTTCCGAATTAAACAATTTGTTAAATTCCTGATCTTCCTTTTTCCGTAACAAACTCACTTTGTCTTTGCCTTTTACACCACAATCAATTGTGGTAAAAGCAGAAATCGTGAAACAGTTTATCAAAGTAACCGGCCAGTTAGCGGCAACAAACTTTGCAATATTCAAAGTCAAACAAAACGCCGCATCATCAATATGCGGCGACAAAATATATATTTTCAAACCCGGTATTTTTAAGTTTATATTAGAAAACAAGAATGCTTCTTTTATCAATGTTTTTTTGTTTTCTGCGGAAACACAAAGCACAAAATTGAGGTGATAAAAGAAGCATCCGAAATAAAGTTTAAAAAGATTTTTATACTTGATAACTTGAAAGTTGCAAAGGATTGGTAACCGGAATTTTTTTGGAGATGATATACGGCGGAACAACCAGGTGGTGGATCGGATGCTTTACAAAACAATCCAAAGCATCAGTCAAGGTTTCTACCATGGTCTCATTTTTGCCGTTAAAAGAAGTATTTGCGATGATACCAACGCCTATTTTTTCTTTAAAATTGCTGATCAGATCGTAAATAAAAGCATTATCTTCTTTGCTTACGGTTTGAATTCGG
Source organism: uncultured Sphingobacteriaceae bacterium (assembly GCA_964236465.1). Taxonomy (GTDB): domain Bacteria; phylum Bacteroidota; class Bacteroidia; order Sphingobacteriales; family Sphingobacteriaceae; genus Mucilaginibacter_A. Next base: position 76,354 of record CAXSBZ010000005.1, read on the forward strand.
GCACTGTAATCAATATGTTCAATGGTTGGGAAACGATGTTTGTACTCATCCTGCAAAAAAGCGGTGAAAAGCATAAAAGGTGCTCTTCCTTCAAACTGAAAATACTTGCTCACATCTTCCTGCAACACAAACGGCGCAATCGGGCGGAACCATTCCCGGCCTTTGATAAAAGTATTGATCCAAAATTTATTGACCGCATAACGGGTATCGGCAACAATGCTTCGGTTGCCCAAAGCTCGCGGCCCGAATTCGCTATGGCTTTGAAATACGCAAAGAATTTTTCCCCAGTAAATATGGTTGGCGCATTCTTCGATTAAATTTTCCGGTTCAGCAATCGTTAATTCAGGGTAATTTTCAATCAGTTTGGTTACTTCATTGATATCTACGGCCGGCCCTAAATAATCAAACTTCCAGTCAAATTCATTTTTTAGTTTGAAGTATTCCATCGCACCATAAATCGCACAACCAACAGAAGTTCCGCCGTCATGTGGTGCCGGCGGGATAAACAAATCATATCCCTGCTCCAAAACCCGCGTGTTTGCCACGCAATTTAAAGCGCAGCCGCCAGCATAAGCAATATTTTTTGTTCCGGTAACTTCGCTTAGCCAGGCAGCAATTTCGATCAACGCTTTTTCAAAAACCTCCTGGCCTTTTGCTGCAAAATCTGCTTTTTCCTGGAAGGTTTTTATTTCAGTATCATAAAAGTAATCGGTTGATTTAAATATTTCTTTCCATTCCTCCGGAATCATCACTTCGCCTTCTTGTACAATCAAATCAGGCAAATCCAATTTACCCGGATCACCATAACCGGCCAGTCCCATTACTTTTCCTTCGCTACCTTCTCCCCCAAATAAACAAGCCGTTAGTTTGTAATAAAAATTACCCAAACCTTCCGGCTTTTCCGGGTTCCGATCATGCAGCTGCTTTTTAATACACTTGATTTCTCCATTTTGGCAATAGTAATAAGATGCTACTTCAAACAGGTTTGCCTTGCCTTCTTTTCCTGGATAATCATATTCAATCAGCTCAACCGGGCTTCCAACCGAATCAATAATCATCACCGCGCAGGTATCAAAACCGGATGGCGGAAAAGCACTGTATAAATGCGCCAAATGATGCGAAATATCGATAATACGGGCATCGTCTTTTAACTGAAATTCTCTCCGCAGCTCTTCATGGTATTCTTCTTTTCTTTCGATCTCGTTATCTGCCGACCAGCATTCTACAATTAAATCATAAGGCCGGTTTACAGCCGGAATATGTTCTTTATAAAGTTTCATATCGCCAAGCCTCCCCCAATGGTGCTTGCGTTTAGTTAGCCGCTCTTTGTGGATAGACATGATATGTTTTCCGCCTTCAAAAACTGAAATAGTGCCGTCTTGTGTTCTGTTGATACCTAAAATAGAAGGTGTAGCCATGTGTATAAAAATTTAAGTTTTTAAAGATGGGTAATACGATAAAGAATGTAAATGTTTGAGGCAGGAATTATATTAATAAGCAACAACGCTGACCGTAATTTTTACAATTATTAATCATTCAAAGATTTATACTGATCCTGCTTTAAAACAACAATGCTTCTTTTAGCACTATAAATTATGGTTTGGTTTATGCAGCTGTAAAAAGGTTAACGGTTTTTAGGTGATAAAAGAAGCATGGAGTTTTTAGGCTGAAGCGGCTTACATTGCCTCATCCGTACTATTGATTACTGAACAACATTAACTCTTCCGTACTTCCCGGAAAAGCAAATGTCTTTTTAAACTTTAATCCAATCTTTTCCAAAAGTTTGATTGATTTTCCGTTTTCCGGCTTTGTTATAGCAAGTACATGAGATAGTTTCAATTTGTCTTTTGCAAAAATTATAGTTGCTTTTGCTATTTCAAAAGCATAACCCTTTCCTGCAAACTCCGGTAAAAAAGCAAAGCCAATATCCGGATTTTCTAAGTTTTCACGTTTGATTATACCGCACATTCCGATTGGTGTTTTGTCAATCTTCAATTCAACCAATGATAATCCGAACCCGTTTTTTTGATAACTTTCTATTGGCCCGTTCAAAAGATATTGTTTTGCCTGTTCTGCTATTTTTATATTTCGATCACCAATAAATTCTATCCAACCCGGACTATTTAAAAGTTGAATTATAAAATTTGTATCGTTAATTGTAAATTCCCTCAACCCCAAACGCGCTGTTTCTAAAATATAAGAGTTCATTTTTTAGGTTAATATTTAGCGGAGTTACTTGCTATCCATGCTTTAAAAGGAAATTTATAAAGCGCAAATTACTGAAACTCCTATTTACATTACCCTAACTTTTAAAAAGCTCATCTCATCTTTCCCTTCATAAACTTTAACTGTCGCTTTTTTAAAATCTTCCGGCTTGGCTTTCATGATATTCATAAACTGCTGCGGGTTGCGGTCAATTAATGGAAACCAGGTACTTTGCACTTGTACCATGATGCGGTGTCCTTTTTTGAAAGTGTGCAGCACATCCTGCAATTCAAAATTAACCGGCGTAATTTTTCCGGGAATAAAAGGTTCTGGCTTAGAAAAGCTGTTGCGGTATTTGCCGCGCATGGCTTCACTTCGCACCATTTGCTCGTAGTGCGACATGGCAACATTTGTGCCGGTAAAAGAAGTATTGCGTGTAGAATCCGGGTAAACATCGATCACTTTCACCACAAAATCTGCATCGGTGCCGGTGGTGGATACTTTTAAATTCGCCCAAATATTTCCGGCCAGCGTTACATCATCCGCCAAAACATCAGTTTGATACATTAAAACATCCGGCCGCGCAGCTGCAAAACGCTGGTCTGCCGTCATGTATTCGCGGTCCATATCCATTGAAGTGTTGTTGAGAAAAGGCACCGGTTTGTTCGGATCCGAAATATAGCTGGTAAAAGAAGCATTGATTTTTGGCGGATCAAAAGAAAGTTTTCCGTTGGGAAAGAAATACAAATTCTTCTCCTGCGCTTCTTTTGACGGCCAGGTTTTGTAGTTTTTCCATTGATTATCGCCTGTTTCAAAAACAGAAATTGGTTGTAAATCCATTTCCGTCCCTTTTAAATAATGACTGAAAAACTTAAACTCAATATTCTCCCGATAAAAAGCAGCCGTTGCCGAGCCAAAACCAATATCGCCCAAATGGTCGCCGTTTCCACGCGCCCAGCCGCCATGCACCCATGGCCCCATGGCAAAATAAACAGGCGTTGTCGGGTTATTTTTAACAAGAGTTTTATACGTGTTGATGGCACCATACAAATCTTCCGCATCGTACCAGCCACCGGTAACTAGCGTTGCTGTTTTTATATTGGTTAAATGCGGAAGCACGTTTCGGTCTTTCCAATGCTGGTCGTAATCCGGATGGTCCAGCATTTCGTTCCACAACCGGATCGTATCTTTATAATACAAATCGTTGGAGTTTTTCATCGTGCCCATCTTCATAAAAAAATCGTAGCCGTCTTCTGTTCCAGCGATAAATTCTGTTGCACGGCGTTGCGTTGGTTTATCATCCTGCCGATTGGTAAAACCGGGATAAAAACCAAAATTGGCCACCAGCATAAACGCTCCATTGTGAAAAGCATCGTCGCGGTACAAATCAGCAATCGGAGCCTGCGGAGAAGCGGCAACCAGTGCCGGATGACGGCTCAACAAAGCTGTGGTGGTGTAAAATCCGGGATAAGAAATTCCCCAAACGCCAACTTTTCCATTGTTGTTGGGGATGTTTTTGAGCAACCAATCGATGGTATCGTAAGTATCCGTGCCTTCGTCCACATCGTTTTTGGTGGGATGTATGTCTTTTTCCGGTGTCATTTCTTCATAAACCCCTTCGCTCATCCATCTGCCGCGCACATCCTGATAAACAAAAATATAACCATCATGCAGAAAAAAAGGCGATGGACCCAAACTTCCTTTATACAAATCCAAACCGTAAGGCGCAACGCTGTACGGCGTTCTGTCCATCATAAAAGGATATTTTTTGGATTGATTTTTTGGCACATAAACCGACGTGAACAGCTTTTTGCCATCGCGCATCGGGACCTGGTACTCCAGCTTCTGGTAATTGGCCCTTACATAAGCAGAATCAGCATTGATTTGAGCGGAAAGCTGCCTAAAAAACAGGCATAAAAGAAGCATGGCGGTTAGTCTTTTCATTAGAAAATCAATTTAACGTATAAGCAGCATTTGGATATATTTGTTCTGATGGAAAGAAGGGAACAAATTATTTTTTGGATCAACGAGATTTTAAAGAAAAACCTTACTGGTTTAAATTATCGTGCTTTCATTTTTGGTTCCCAGGCAAATCTGACCGAATTAAAAAGATCAGATATAGACGTCGGTTTGATTGGCAATGAACAAATCTTGCCACAACATTTGGCCACAATTAATGAAGAAATAGAAAACTTACCGATGTTGTACAAAATTGATTTGGTAGATTTTAATGAGGTAGATGAACGTTTTAAAACTATTGCTTTAAAAAATGCAGAATGGATGTGAATGATTATTTTGAAGATAAGCTTGAAACCTTTGAACAAGCTTTATCAACTTTTAAAGAAGGCCTGCTTCCCCAGCCTTCTTTGTTGGAGCGGGATGGTGCAATCCAACGCTTCGAATATTGCTTCGACCTTTCCTGGAAAACTTTGAAACGCTTTCTTGAAAAACGCGGTTTAATGGATTTGAACAGCCCACGCTCTGTTTTTGCTGCTGCTTATGCTGAAAATATCATTAATAATGAACAAGTTTGGGCAAATATTATTTTAAAACGAAACGCATCTGTCCATACTTACAACCAGAAAATGGCAAATGCTTTATTTGAGTTATTACCTGCGTATTATGAAGTTATGCTTAATTTATTTTTTAAGATGAAAGAGATGGCTTAGAATTTGTACCGCAAATTATTTTAGCCGCCGCCAAGCTTCTTCCCTTAATTTTTTGGCATCTAAATTTTTACCGGTGAAAACATGAAAAAGTTGAGTTAGATCAGCTTCTTTATCTGCCGGAACTGTAATTTCATCAATCGCTCTCTGCCGTTCTATACTTGTCTGATTAAATGTTTCAATCTCAAAATCCATTGTTTTTGATAATTCTTCTAAAACTTTCAAAGTTTTAGGATTTTTGTATTTGATGGTTACTTCTGGCATATTATTAATTTTTATTTATAAAGTTAAAGAATTTTGGATGAAAAGTTTGCCTAATCAAAAAGGCTTTGTTTACAACAAACAAAGCCTTTTCAACACTAATTTTATACCGATAAAAACAGCATTATTCATTAATCGCTTTTACGCCCGGCAACTCCTTGCCTTCCATATATTCCAGCAACGCGCCACCACCGGTAGAAACATAACTGACTTGTGATGTTAAGTTAAACTTGGAAATTGCTGCTGCCGAATCGCCGCCGCCAATCAAAGAGAAAGCACCATTGTTGGTTGCTTTTACAATGGCTTCGGCAACAGCTTTGGTCCCTTTGTCAAAATTGTCCATTTCAAAAACGCCCATTGGCCCGTTCCACAAAATGGTTTTTGAGGCTTCAATTACTTTGGAAAATAGTGCAACTGATTCCGGCCCAATATCCAAACCCATCCAATTATCTTCAATCTCGCCGGTTTTGGCAATTTTGGTTTGCGCATCGTTGGCAAATTTATCTGCAACCACATTATCCACCGGCAAAAACAGCTTCACGCCTTTGTCTTTTGCTTTTTGTTGCAGGCTTTTGGCCAGGTCGAGTTTATCCATTTCCACCAAAGATGTACCGATATTTCCGCCATCTGCTTTGGCAAAAGTATAAGCCATGCCACCGCCAATGATCAGGTTATCAACCTTATCCAACAGCTTTTCAATCAGCAAAATCTTATCAGAAACTTTGGAACCGCCCATAATTGCTGTGAAAGGTTTTGCCGCGCCGTTCAGCACTTTTTCGGCATTCTCCAGTTCCGATGCCATCAAATAACCAAAATATTTGGCATCCGGGAAAAATTGTGCAATGATGGAAGTCGAAGCGTGTGCCCGATGCGCCGTACCGAAAGCATCATTCACGTAAACATTGCCCAGCGCGGCCAGCTTTTTTGCAAATCCGACATCGCCTTTTTCTTCTTCTTTGTAAAAACGCAGGTTTTCCAGCAACAAAACTTCGCCCGGTTCCAGTTCTTTGGCTTTGTCAATCGCTTCCTGGCCGATGCAATCATTTGCAAACTGCACTTCCTGGCCCAACAAATCAGACAAATGCGGAACAATGTGTTTTAAAGAATATTTTTCCGTCGGCCCGTCTTTTGGCCGTCCTAAATGCGACATCAGAATTACCGCGCCACCTTCCTGCAAAATCTTTTTGATGGTTGGCAAAGCCGCCGTGATGCGGTTATCATCTGTAATTTTATAGTTTTCGTCCAGCGGAACGTTGAAATCTACGCGGATCAAAACTTTTTTGCCGGCAAAGCTAGCTTGGTCTATTGTTTTCATATTGATAAATTAAAGGTGGAAATTACAAATTTGCGGTTAACCGAATGGTTTTAAAAACATGTTTTTAACGATGCTGTTTTTATCGGCATAAAAACAGCATCACCGGATTTTGACATACATCATATAATGCGGGCCAATTCCGGGCACGTCAAACTCATCAGAAATAATTTCAAACCCAATCCCGGTATAAAAGTTCAGTGCTTTTTTTCGGGCATTGCACCACAGATAATCAATTTTTTGTCCGCGCAGATAAACAATAGCAAAATTGAGCAGTTGGTTGCCCCGTCCTTTTCCCTGAAAACCCGGAATTGTGGCCATGCCGCGCAGCTGATAACCTGTTCCGATATGCCCTTCCACATTTTGCGGATGGAACGAAGCGATGGAAACGAGCAAATTTTCCTCAAAATTCCCCACATGGAAAGCACCTTCGTTTTGGTCTGAGGGAAAGCGGCATTCATCCAAACTTAATTTTCCTTCGCGCAGCACTTCATTTCTGATCGGCAATATGTCTTCGGCAGTAATAAATTTAATCATGTTTTTTTAGCTGATTTAATGGTTTTTGAAGCTGATTTGCGTTTAAAAGCATCAATGTTAAATATTTTTTCCGAAAAAATATCTACCCAAATTTCTGCTTAAAGAAACAAAACGCTGCCAATTAAATCTACTTCAACCCAAATTTAGGTCGATAAAAGAAGCATCGTTTGGCATTTCTACAAATTGAGCATCGTTTGGCATTTTTGTTGAATAAGTGTTACCAGAAACAATTTAAAAATTAAAGCTATGTTTTTCAACTCAACCCCGCTTCGTGATAAAATCCTTAAAGTAATTTTGAACAATCCGGTTCCTTACCGCAATACGGATATTACCAATCCATATTTGATTTTCAGCATTACCTTGTTTTTTAATAAGTTTAAAACGGTGCTGTTCAATGAATTATACTACAAAGGGTTGATCGAACTGCATGGCGATGTTGATCTTTTTATCAAGGCAAAAAAAGCATCAGACATTAAATACTTAAATATCGGGGCATCGATGACCGATAAAGGCCTTTCTTATTACAAAATGAATGTGAAAAAAGAAGATGTAGAAAACGCTGTTTATCAACCAGATATGGAACCATTCCCGGTAGCACCACGGAGAAATAAATCTGCTTTGAGCATTGTAAGATAAAAACCAATTCTAAACCACCATCACAAACTTCTTTTTTTTGTGTGATTTCAGGAGAGCGGTTCATTCCGCTTTCCTGTTTTTATGCGGAAGCGGTTTGGGTTGATGCTTCTTTTAGCACAGCAATTTTTTGCACCAGATCTGCCAGCCTGCTCGAATAGCCCATTTCATTATCGTACCAGCCCACCACTTTTACCAAACTGCCCACCACCGAAGTTAACTGCGCATCAAAAATGCAACTGTGCGGATTGTCCAGAATATCTACCGAAACAATCGGATCTTCGGTATATTCCAGCACATTTTTGAGGAAACCTTGCGAAGCTTGTAAAAATGCGGCATTGATTTCTTCTACCGTTGCCGGATGGTTTAATGTGCAGGTAAAATCTGTTAGTGAACCATTTAGCACCGGAACTCGGATCCCGGCACCACCCAAACGGCCTTGTAAATGCGGAAAAATGTTGGTGATCGCTTTTGCCGCACCGGTAGATGTTGGGATGATAGAACCGGAAGCAGCACGGGCACGGCGCAGATCTTTGTGCGGCGCATCGTGCAGGTTTTGGTCGCTCGTCATGGAGTGTACGGTGGTGATGTAGCCGTCCCGGATTCCCCAGTTATCATCCAAAACTTTAACCATTGCAGCTACATTATTGGTAGTGCAGGAAGCGTTGGAAATGATGGACGCAGTCAAATCTACCGAAGCATCATTCACACCCAAAACCACCGACGGAACATTTTTATCGGGAGAAGGCGCGGAAATAATAACTTGTTTGGCACCTGCTTTTAAGTGTAATGCCGCTTTTTCCTGGGTTACAAATTTCCCGGTGGATTCAATTACCAGATCAATTTCCAGCTGTTTCCAGGGCAGTTGCTGCGGATCTTTTTCCTTAAAAACCCGGATTTTGTTTTGGTTGATGATTAAATGATCTTCATCAAAATCTACTTCGCCTTTAAAACCGCGATGGACGGAATCGTACTTGAATAAATGGGCAAGTGTTTTGGTATCCGTTAGGTCATTAATAGCAACAACTTCTACTTCGGGCCGCAGCAATATATTTCTTAAAAAGATCCGGCCGATACGGCCAAATCCGTTGATAGCAATTTTGATCTTTGTCATGAGCAAACAAAGTTATCAAACATGTGCCGATTAAGCTTAATTAATGATGCTGCCTATAGGATATCCTGACTTTACTTTTACGCGCATCAAACTATTGGCCAGGGCATTGAGCAGGAGCAGAATTGCAGCAAAAACCAACAAAACATAGTTATTATCTATCTGCTTTAACAGCAAAGCCAATGCAATAAAAAAGATGTTTACAGCAGCCAAGATGAGTGTAGTTTGCAAGTGTGTTAAACCCAAACGCAGCATCCGGTGGTGGATATGGTTACGGTCCGGCTTAAAAGGCGACTTTTTATGGTAAATGCGTGTAACGATTACATTTAGTGTATCAAACATCGGAACAATGAGCACCGCTACAGTTAGCGAAGGTGCGTATGGAATAATTGCATTGGCCGATGCTTCGTTTATCGCTATAAATTTGATGGCAAAAACAGCACAGATCATCCCGAGGAACATAGAACCGGCATCGCCCATAAAAATTTTGGCCGGCGAATAATTGTAGGCTAAAAATGCACCCAACGATCCTGCAACTGCCAATGCTAGAGCAGCGAGGACGAATTGGTGCATCAATATAAAATTGTAGCCGAATGTGCAGCAGGCAATCACGCCGAGTGTTCCGGCAAGGCCGTCGATACCATCAATCAGGTTGAAAGAGTTGATAATAAACATGATTAGCAATATAGAAATCACTGCACTCGAAGTATAATTGAGTTGATAGGTATAAAATATCCCCTGCAAATTGTTGATGCGAATATCACCCGGAACTACAATGATGAATGCAACTATCGCCTGAACAATCAGTTTAGTGTGAAAGTGCACGCCGGATAAATCATCTTTAATACCTACGCCAAACAAAACAATGCTTGCAGCATAAAGCTGGTACATGGGCAAATTGGTACCGGTTTTTATAATAAATAAAGAAGTAAGGATACTGCTGATAAAAAAAGCAATGCCACCCAACCGGGGAATGCCGTAACCGTGATCTTTCCGAGACAGGGAATGATCATCAAATAAGCTATTCTTTTTTGCAATATGGATAACTGACGGCATAATAATCAGCACCAGCAAAATAGCAACACATGTAGTGAGTAGAATGTAAAAACCAGAAAACATCATATTTTATTTAAATATTTTTTTAAAGATATAAATTTAACTTTAAATTAATAATAATTAAATATATTGAATTAATTTTTGCAATGGCTTTAAAAAAACAGCGATAAAAGGAGCACGCAAACGGTGCAGTTTCATTGCTTTTAAATCATTGCTGTTTCCTGATACGTGGTTTAAAATATTTTTGTTGCTTATTCCGCCAGTTAACATTTTTATAAAAATCTGATCAACATAAGTGGTTTTTATCCGGTACCGATAAAAAAATCTAAGTATCAGTTCATAATCAGCCGCTGTAGAGAAATCAAGGCGGTAATTTCCATGCTTTAAAAAAATATTTTTTCGGATATATACAGTTGGGTGCGGCGGCATCCAGCCCATTTCGAGCAGCAGGCGGTTGCAGGTTTGGGATCTCCATTTGCGCACTACACGGCCGTTTTTATCTTGAAAATCCAGGTTTCCATACACAGCATCCGCATTTGTAGCCTGCATTGCCTGCATAATTTTGCTGATGATTTGTGTAGAAGCAAAGCAATCATTGGCATGAAGCAAACCGATGACATCGCCGCCGGCCAGGGCAATCCCCTTATTTACGGCATCATACATTCCACGATCAGGCTCTGAAATAAAGTGGGCAATATGCGGCAAAAAGCGTTGAATTACCTCGATTGTGCCATCATCCGAGCCACCATCTATAACCAAATACTCCAGATTTTCGTAATCCTGACCAAGCAATGAAAGAATAGAAGCTTCGATCGTGGAAACTGCATTGTAACAAACCGTGATAACAGAAACTTTCATATACTTCTTTTACGGCAATAAATTCTTTTCAGACGTAAAATTTGATATTATAAAAATTAACTAATAGTTTAACACCCGCTATTTATGAAAAATATATTTACCAATAATATTTACCTGATGCTTCTTTTAGCATTGTTTTTTTCGACTTCCTGTTCGTACAAACAGCAGCACATTTTATTTAAAACAAATATACCGGCTGCCCAAACGCCGGCATATAATTCGACTGCGGCTTCCGGCAATTCAGCTTACAAGATCGGGCTGGATGACCTGCTCCAAATCCGAAACCTGCAAAACATCAATTACATCGCCAATGAGCAACCTACTACCGCAGTTGCCGGGCAAATCCCAGCGTATCAGGTGGAAGAAGATGGCACAGTTGCGTTGCCGGTGATTGGCCGTGTAGAAGTTTCGGGATTGACGCGATATCAGGCTGCGCGAAAAATTGAAAATTTGTACAAAGAAAAATTATTAAAAGATCCGATAATCGATCTAAAAATTATTAACCTGAAGGTAACTGTTCTGGGAGAAATACGTACACAGGGCAATTACTTGTTGTTAAAAGATAAAACAAACCTGGTGGATATGATTGGGGAAGCCGGCGGACTGACAGATAAAGCTAATGAAAAAAACATCCAGATCATTCGGGGTGATAAGGCTCACCCACAGATCATTATCGCTGATTTGAACAACATCAATACGCTGGCTAACCCGGAACTGAACCTGCAAAATAATGACATTATCTACATCACCCAAAACAACCGCACTGTGCGTAATGAAGCTACTCAAAACGTTTCCGGCATTATGCAATCCGTTTTGGTGCTGCTAAATACGGCTTTGATCATTTTTACCATCTCCAAAAAATAAATGCCCGAAAACGATACTATAAACCTGCAAAAACCAAACGACCGGATCAATTATGTCCGGCTGTTTCGGGTAATGCTGAGCAGATGGTATCTGGTTGCATTTTCAGTGCTGATCTGCTTTTTGCTGGCCAAACTGTATTTGTGGTACACACCAAAAGTTTATGCCACCAATGCCATTATGAAATTTGATGAGAAAAAATCAGAAATTTCCGAATTAGTTAGTGTGATCAACAGTGCCGAACGTGCCACCGCAAAAGTGCAGAGCGAAAGTTATGTCATCAGAAGCAGAAACCTGATTATCAGTGCGATAAAAGACCTGGATTATAAAACAAGCTTTTTTATTAAAGGTAGGATACGCCGCTACGAAACTTATCCGGATAAGCCTTTAACAATTGAGATTTTGCAGGAAGACAGCCTATCACTTTATAAAGACCTGATTTCGTTTCAAGCTATTAATGCAACAAACTTCAGCTTGAAATATAAAATTAATAACCAGGAAGTTAAGCGAGTATTCAGTTATAATGAACCGATCAGCATTGGCACAACCCGTTTTATGGTCCGTTCTTCTAATGCACGTTTTGCGTTGAACTCCGTTTACCTGTTCAAATTTAATGCCCCGGAAGATTTTTATCCGCGCATTTCCGGCGGTTTGAACACGAGCGAGGCCATCAAAAACTCCAATGTGATCAACCTGGAACAAACGGATTCTAACCCGCAGTTTGCCGCTGATGTGCTGAATGCGTTGATGCAGGAATATCTGGTGTTTGATAAAAACCGCAAAATGCAGTCGGCTTCACAAATTATTTCTTTTATTGATAACCAGCTGAGCTATTTGTCCAAGCAGGTGAAATCCTCGGAAAGCTCGCTGGAATCGTACAAAAAAAGCGCAAAAGTTTTTGATGTCGGTACTTCTGCAACCTTGGTTTTGGGCAAAGTGCAGGAAATTGAATCTCAAAAATCTTTGCTCAACATCCAATTAATTGCTATCCATCAGTTGGAACAACAGATCAGCAATGAAAAAAATTCGGTCAGCCTAAATTTTAATATGCAGGGCACGGTTGATCCGCTATTAAATGGTTTGCTATTACGATACAATACATTACTCACTGAAAAAACTGGGCTTTTAAAAACGTTTAACACTAATTCTCAGCCAGTTGAAGAAGTGAACAAGCAATTGATCCAAGTTCGGGGCGCAGCTTTGGCCAACATTGATGCTTCTGCCAAACGCATTCAAACCACCATAAATTATTTGAACAGCCAACTGCAAACCGTCAACCAGCAAGTAGCGGCTTTGCCCACGGCCGAACGTGATATGGTGAGCTTGAAGCGTGATTTTGAAATCAACGAAAAAGTGTATTCCTTTTTGTCTGAGAAAAAACTGGAAGCGCAGATCAGTCGCTCGTCTATCCTGGCAGGTGCAACCATCATTGAGCAGGCGCAGGCCAATTTCGGCCCGGTTTCGCCAGATGAAAATGGCATTTATCAAAAAGCAATATTGCTTGGTTTGCTGGCCGGTATAGGTTTGATCTTGCTGCTGCGGATGCTCAACCCTTACATTTATGATAAGGAAACGATTGAAAGCATCAGTAATGTGCCTGTGATTGGCATGATCCGAAAATTTCCATACAAGCTGGACGAGAACAATACTGAGATTTTATCACAAGCCAAACCCAAATCTCTTTTTGCAGAATCGGTACGTTCTGTGCGCACCAACTTGAGCTTTATGGCTTCCGATAAGGCAAGCAAAATCATTTGCATCACTTCGGAAGTTGCGGGCGAAGGCAAATCTTTCATCGCTGTAAACCTGGCTGCCACGCTGGGTTTGATCGACAAAAAAGTAATTTTAATTGCTGCGGATCTGCGCCGTTCCAAATTGCACTATGTTTTCCAGCATGATAATTTGATAGGCTTGAGTAATTATCTGGCCAATCAAGTTGATGCAGAGCAGATTGTTACAACTACCAATCAACCTAATATTGATTTTATTGCTTCCGGCCCGGTGCCGCCAAACCCATCTGAATTGCTGCATCACCCCAACATGGAAAAACTGATTTTAGGGTTACAAAAGAAGTACAACATTATCCTGATTGATACCGCGCCGGTTGGTTTGGTTTCGGATTCTATCCCGGTGATCCGCCACAGCGACATCAATATTTTTGTGATTCGGGCCGGGAAATCTTCTTTTCATTCGGCAGAAATTCCGGGACAGCTTTCCGAAAAATACCACCTGGCCAACACGGTTATCTTGCTGAATGCTTACGAAGAAGAAAATTTTCATTCGCGGATTTATACTTCCGGCAGTAAAAATCAAACCGGCGATTATTATTACACAGATTATAATGCTTATTTAGGTTCTGAATATCATGATGACGACAAGCCAAAATGGTGGAAAATGAATCGTTGGATCAACTAAAACTCATTATAAAAAACCCATGCCAAAAGAAGTATCGCCGAAATGGTACCCGGTTTATACGCGCTCGAGGGCTGAAAAACAAGCCTTTGAACTGCTGCAAAAAAAAGGGATCGAAGTTTATCTTCCCCTTCAAAAAACGTTGAAACAATGGAGCGACCGCAAAAAATGGGTGGTCGAGCCACTGTTTAAATCATACTTATTTGTCCGCATTACGCCAAAACAGCAGACAGAAGTTTTGATGACGAAAGGCATTGTGCGTTTCCTGTACCAATCCGGCCGGATTGCAGATATGCCGGAGCAACAGATCAATGAAATTCAGCTGCTGCTGACATCAGACATGGAGCTGGAAGTAACGGCCGAACATATTGCAGCCGGGGAAAAAGTGGTGATCAAAGCCGGGCCGCTGATTGGATTGACGGGCGAAATGGTGAGCTATAAATCGCAAAAGCAACTGATTATCCGGCTGGAAAACCTGGGGCAATCCATCCTGATCAATGCTTCAGCTGCTTTGGTAGATCGGATTTAATTGAATAAAATTATTGATTGTCAATAAGTTACAAACATAAAATGTAACTGACAGGGCGAAGCTGTATCAAAAGCAAAACAAATATGTGCCGAATTGCAGGACTGGTTTCTTTAAATGTTCACGCTGATGAAAAACGCAGCCGCGTTGCCGCCATGACTTTGACCATGCAACATGGCGGCCCGGATGGCGAAGGACAATTTTTAGGCGATAAAAACAGCATCTGCTTTGGCCATCGCCGGCTGGCGTTGATTGATCTTTCTGCGAATGCGGTACAACCGATGACGGACATTACCGGAAATTACACCATCACTTTTAACGGTGAGATTTACAACTATCAATCTATCAAAACAGAGCTGCAACATTTAGGCTATCAGTTTAAAAATCAATCAGATACGGAAGTAATTCTGGTAGCTTATGCGCATTGGGGAATTACAGCTTTCGATCGTTTTAACGGCATGTTTGCCTTTGCTTTGTTTGATAAGCGTTTGCAAAAAGTGTATTTGGTGCGCGATCAAAGTGGGATGAAACCGCTTTATTATCAGGTTAAAAACGGGCAGCTTTTGTTTGCTTCGGAGATACGCGCCTTCCGAAAAATTGGCATCAGTCAGGAGAATCAAGATTGGCGAATACTCTTTTTGGCCTTTGGTTTTATCCCAGAACCGCAAACGATTTTGCAGGATGTGCTGATGCTGCCCAAAGGAAGTTTTTTGGAATGGAATATTTTGGCAGAAAACTATATTATTCAAAGTTACTTGCAACCAAAATTAAATCCAAAAATTACAAGTTTAGAAGAAGCCAAACACCTTGTTAAACAAAAATTTCATGAAGCCGTACAGCGACATTTAATTGCAGATGCGCCGGTTGGTTTATTTTTAAGCGGTGGGATTGATTCAAGTATTGTTGCCTTGGAAGCAGCTGAAATGAAAGGTTCCGGCCTGCATACTTTATCGCTTACTTTTGATGATGCCGCTTTTGATGAATCCAAGTATCAATTGTTGATGGCATCCAAAATTAAAAGCCGGCACCATCAATTGCATGTTACTAAAGCTGATTTTGATGAACAAATAGTTCCGATTTTACAAGCTATGGATCAGCCTTCCGCGGATGGCATCAACACTTGGTTTGTATCCAAGTTGGCAAAAAAACATGGGCTAAAAGCAGTATTGTCTGGTTTGGGCGGAGATGAATTATTTGGCGGTTATCCTTCATTCAATAGGATAAAACTTTTAAAAAAACTGAGAGGAAATTTGTCGGATACTACTTTAAAATTATTTCAAAACTTACCGAACAAAGCTTATCAAAAGTTGGCTTATTTATCCTTAAAGTCTGACCTTGGTTATTACTTAAGTTTGCGCGGATATTTTGTACCGATGCAAATTGCGGCCATCTTAAATATGCCGGTAAAAGAAGTATGGCAAAAGCTTGGTTCTTTTAAATATGCTGATAGTTTGATAGCTGATCCCGCTTTGTTTGCAGCACAATTGGAACAGGATTTCTACATGAAAAACCAGTTGCTGCGCGATACCGATGCAATGAGTATGCAGCACGGAATTGAGATCAGGACTCCATTTTTGGATACCGAATTTTTGGCTGCTGTAAACAGTATCAGCAGTGATGTACGCTTTGATAAAAAAATCTCAAAAGGCTTACTGATCAAAAGTTACCAGGATTTAATTCCGACAGGAATCTGGAACCGCAAAAAAATGGGCTTTTCTTTTCCGCTGCAACAATGGCTGAAAAACAATACGATTACAAGAGAATTGCAAGAAAGTAAAAATCCAAGTATTGCTTCTTTTACACATGGTTTTTTGAAGGATAAACTGCATTGGTCTAAGTTGGTTGCGTTGCATCTTATTGAGAATTTCTTATAATTTTGATAATTATGAAGTAATTTCAAATTCATGAAGTATTTCAATTACAAAACTAAATCACAATTCAAAATTTTTATAATACTTTAATTGATTAGCACACAAGAAAATAAAGACACTTCAAAATTCCTGGTTTCTGTTATTGTTCCTTGTTATAATCAAGCTGAATTTTTAACAGAAGCTTTGGAAAGTGTGTTGTCTCAAACGTACCAGCATTGGGAATGTGTTATTGTTGATGATGGTTCGCCGGATGACACTGCTTTTATCGCATCAAGATTTTGCAAGTTGGATATGCGCTTCAAATATTTGAAAAAAGAAAATGGTGGTTTATCCAGTGCCAGAAATGCAGGCATAAAAGAAGCTTCAGGAAATTTGATTCTACCTTTGGATGCAGATGATAAAATCCACCCAACCTATTTACAGCTGGCAGTAAATGCATTTATAAACAACCCATCACTTGATTTGATTTATTGTAAAGCTGAATATTTTGGTGTAAAAACGGGAGAATGGATATTAGAACCTTACTCCTATCAGCTTCTCCTTGTTAAAAATATGATTTTTTGTAGTGCAATATTTCCAAGTAAAATCTATGTTGAAGCAAACGGTTATAATGAAAGTTTAAAAAATGGATGGGAAGATTGGGATTTTTGGTTAAATATTTTAAATCCAAGTTCACAAGTCTTACAAATTCAGGAAACATTATTTTACTACCGTATTAAAAAACAATCAATGGTTGATCAATTAATGATAGATGGGTATCAAAAAATTAAATGGGATGTATTTTTATCTTCTGCTAATACCTATCGTAAATATTTGCATCCCCCTATGGATATATATGCAGAAGTACAACTTTTAAAAAAAAATATTCAATTTTATCAGCAGTCGAAAGAATATCGATTAGGGAGATTATTATTTGCACCTGTCAGATTTTTGAAAAACTTGTTTTGAATCCATTAGTTTCAGTTATTATTCCCACGTATAATCATGCAGAATACCTTCAGGAAAGGATAAATTCAGTTCTCCATCAAAGTTATACCAATTTTGAAGTAATTATTTTAGATGATGCATCTCAAGATGCGAGTAAAGAAATAATTGAGCAACACAATCATCATTTTCAGATTGTACATCAAGTTTTTAACATTAAAAATTCAGGTAGTCCATTTCTGCAATGGAAAAAAGGAATTGAACTTGCACAAGGAAAGTATATCTGGATTGCAGAAAGCGATGATACTTGTAATCTGTTTTTTTTAGAAACCTTAACTTCTATTCTTGAAAATAACAGTAGCCTGTTAGCAATTTATGTTGATTCTGAACGTGATATCAGAAATTGGACAACAACAAAAACCCACTCTGATTGCGAATTACGAATTTTTGAAGGCCGCGATTTTATTAAAAAAAATATGCTTACCAGTCCTGCAATTGTAAATGCAAGTGCAGTTTTGTTCAGAAAAGATGCTATTAAAAAAGACATTTTTCAATTTATAAGCATTTATAAAACTGCTTTTGACTGGCTGTTCTGGTGCCATATTCTTATACAAGGTAAGATTGGCTTCTATCCACATAAACTAAATCTTTTCAGGCAACATCAGCAAAATACATCTTTAAAATCTAATCTGAAAGGGTTATTTGTTATAGAAGGTTTACATATAATTTCTTATCTAAAGGAAGCATATGATATCCAATTAAATCTAACACAGATAAAAACTTGGGCGTCTGTTTGGGCACAAACAAGTTTACTTACTAATAATATAAAAAAACTTTTTTTAAAGGTGAGAAGTACTGCTTGGAATGTTTCTCCACGCATTGTACTTTATTATATTTATTATCTGTTAAAATTTAAATTCATATCAAGTCCTAATATCAAAATGAAATGAACAACTTTACAGCTACAATTTATACAATAGCAAAAGGAAATTACAAGTTTGGAGCATTTGCTCTGATTAATTCGTTGCGTGTAAATAATATTAAAAATCCAATTGTAGTTGGTACAGATGTTTACTTAAAAGAGTTAGAAGCAGTAGAACAGGTAACACAAGTTGTACTGGATTCTAACTGGAACGGGATTAATTTGAAACCTGTTTTATTGTTAAAACATCCTGCAAATTATTTTGTCTATTTTGATGCAGATATTATTCTTACCGATGTTGAATTAATTAATGAAATTGAAAAGCGGCTGAAAGAGAAAAAGTTTTTTGCTTGTGTTGATGGTATTGTAACAGAACATGAAATCAGAAGACACTATTGGCAGGAAATTTATCCGATAAAAGAAGCATCCAACCAACTTACTTGTTGGTATTATAATTCAGGATTTTTTGCCGGTTCTTTTAAAGATCATCAATGGATTTTAGAAGATTGGAAACAACTTAATCAGAATTACTTGGACCCGCAGGCATATTTATTTAGTAATCCAAAGTTACCAATGGGCGACCAGGATACTTTTAATGCAATTTTGCAAAATTTACCTACCAAACAAATGGCTATTATCGAAATGCCGGATTGGTTTAGTGTTATCAATCAGCCTAACTCCTTTTTTCATATTGGAAATTTCAGGCCGCATGCTTTTTTACATTGTACAGGGCACGAAAAACCCTGGCTTATAAAACAAACGCCAACCCGTGCACCAAATACGTATGATGATCTTTGGTATAAATACGTAATACAATTTCCATCTCCTGTGTTGTGCGCTTTCCCTATTTCTTACTTCCAAAAACAGTGGTATAAAAGAAGCCTTTTAAGCCGGATCATTATCAAACTTAAATCCATGTTAAGAAGATAATATGCTGGTTTCCATAATCATACCTACTTTTAATGCGGCTAATACTATCCGGTTAAGTATTCAATCTGCATTGGAGCAAAAAGGTGATCTGTTCCAAACAGAAATAATAGTTGTAAATGATGGATCTACGGATGAAACACTGATTATTTTAAAAGAATACGCTGATAAATGTAGCATTATTACGCAAGATAATGCTGGTGCAAGTGCAGCCAGACAAACGGGCTTTAAAGTTGCAAAAGGCGATTTTATACAATATTTAGATAGTGATGATTTGCTGGTGCCCGGGAAAATAGCTATCCAATTAAATGCTTTAATTACGCACAATGCAGATATTGCTTACGGAGATTTTGAAAAGTTTACAGAAAAAAACAACACAATTACAGTTGAAGAAATAGTTAAAGATGAGATAAAAGGAAACCCTGAAACTGAAATTTTTAAAAACTTTTGGCGGCCACCTGCGGCTGTTTTGTATTCGCGCAAAATTGCTGAAAAAATTAGCTGGAGTACAACTTTGCCTGTTATTCAGGATGCGCGTTATTTATTAGATGCTGTTTTTATGGGTGGAAAATTGGTTTATACGCCAGGCGTGCAAGCCATGTATCGGATCAATCAAAACCAGTCTTTATCACAACGCAGCAACTTAGCATTTGTAAAAGATTGTTTTACAAATGCGGCAGAAGTTTATTTGATTTGGAAAAAAGATTTCAACCATAATCCTGAAAAAAAAGCTGCACTTATTGAAGTTTTAAGATATTGTATCAACGAGTTTTCAGTGATAGATCAGCAACTTTTTAAACAAGCGGTTGATTTAGTTTTACAAATTACACCAGGTTATATTCCTCAAAAATCACTGTCTCTTAAATTAACAAGTAAGCTATTTGGTTATCGCAATGCCGAAAAGTTAGCAAGTTTTAAAAGAAGGTTAGCGTGAAAATTTTGTTGGTTACAGAATACTTTTATCCGCAAAGTTCTGGCGGTACAGAGTTGTATGTTTATAACTTAGCCAAAGCTTTGCAAAAGCAAAACCACCAGGTAGAAGTATTGAGTTTATTTGATGGTGAACAAAAACAAACGATTTATAATAACATAGTTATTCATTATATTCCTTTTAATCAAGATTTTGATCCCGCTGTAATTAATGGAGAAAAACCAGCAAGTAACTTATTGAGT
The DNA here is from genome assembly GCA_964236465.1 of uncultured Sphingobacteriaceae bacterium. GTDB lineage: Bacteria > Bacteroidota > Bacteroidia > Sphingobacteriales > Sphingobacteriaceae > Mucilaginibacter_A. The sequence continues at coordinate 96,609 of CAXSBZ010000005.1, forward strand.
TTTATTGCTTCCGTGCGAAGTATCCATCCAAATATTGTTCACTTCCATACACTTACAACCTCAATTGGTGTTTATCATATTGAAGCAGTTAAGCAAGCAGGATTTAAAGTTGTGCTTACTTCGCATATTGCCGCCCATACTTGTATCCGTGGAAACTTAATGCGGCTTGGAAAATATATGTGCGATGGAAAAGTTGAAGCGCAAAAATGTTTGTCCTGTTATTTGCAATATCGTGGTATCTCGGCACCGTTAAATTATCTTTCGGCTTATGCAATCCGCACAACAGGTTTTCCTAAAAATATAGCAAACTTTGTTGCCCATAAAAAAAATGAATTACTGAAACTTCGGAGTTCATTAGATCAATTAGTAGTGGTAAGCAATTGGCAACGCAATGTTTTTATCAAAAATGGTTTTGATCCGCAAAAGCTAAATTTGTGCAGGCAGGCAGTTGAAATTTACAATACTTCATCAGCAGTAAAAAAAGATTCAAAAAAATTAATACTTGGTTTTATAGGCCGGATAACCAGGGTAAAAGGTTTACATGTATTGCTTTCTTCCATCAAAAATATATCCAACAATATGGAATTAAGAATTGCTGCGATCCCAACTAAAATGGAAATGGATTATTATCAGCAGCAAAAACAACAAGCAGAAAGTTTACCAAATGTAACCTGGATTGAGAATCTGCCGAACGAGAAAATCGGGGCTTTTTTGCAAAAATTGGATTTGCTGTGTGTTCCTTCGCAGTGGCCGGAAACGGGTCCGTTTGTAGTTTACGAAGCTCTGGCGCAAGGTATTCCTGTTTTAGGAAGTAATATAGGCGGAATTCCGGAATTAATTTCGGAAGGAAAAAACGGCTGGTTGTTTCCGCACCAGAATGAAAAATATTTAGGTTTATTAATTGCTTCTTTTATCACACAAAAATTAGAAAATAAATTTTTAAAAGATGTTGCACCTATAAACCGCCCCACAGAAATGCTGGCCGAAGAAATGCTGGAAATATATTGCAAGTGATTGAAATTATACTAAAAGCCCGAAAAAAGCTCATAATTATTTCGCTGATATAATGACCCTAAATGCCGATAGCAACCAGGAAAACCTAACTTGCAATTCTGTAAAGATTAAAAACATTAGCAGGAAAAAAAAGCTATACCAGATTAGTTTTTTAAGGGCAGTTGCATCAATTAGTGTTTGCCTGTTTCATTTAGGTTTTGGCAATCCCAACTTTTTAGGCAACAATAAATCTGTATTTCATATTTTCAATTATGGCTATCTGGGTGTTCCGGTGTTTTTTATCTTATCAGGTTTTATAATCTGTTATAGTTTGCCGGTAAATTATCAGCTAAAAAACTTTTACGCTTTCTTAAAAAAACGGCTAACACGTGTAGAGCCTCCATATTTAGTATCTATTTTGCTTACATTGACTGTGGCATACCTTGCTTCTTTTATCACACATAATCCGGTAGAAGTTTCCTGGAAAAACCTGTTATATCATATTGGTTATCTAAACAATTTCACTACAAATATTTATATCAATGGTGTTTACTGGACTTTAGGTATCGAATTTCAATTTTATATCCTGATTGGATTACTTTTTAGTTGGATGAATAAATCTGTTTACTTTTTAATCCTAATTATAATCAGCCTGCTGGCATTAAATGCTATTAAAATTAATAATACAAGTTTAATATTTGATTATACACCATTATTCTGTATCGGAATTTTAATGTACTTTATCAATTACAGTAATAAATATCCAAAACCTGTTTTACTTTGTTTAATGGCATTATCGCTATTTGTAATTACGTTTGGTAAACCAGAAGTTTTTTATATCAGCTTATTTACAATTGGTGTTATATTAGTTCCTTTTCGTAACAATAAAATAATTAGTTTTTTGTCAGATATATCTTATTCGTTATATCTTATACATATTCCAATCGGCGGACGAATCATTAATCTTTCTTTAAGGTTTGTACATACTGATAATCAAAAATATCTGACTGTTGCAGCAGCTTTTGTTATAAGTATTATTGCTGCATACATTTTTCATATTATAATTGAAAAGCCAGCCATAAAATGGTCTAAACAATTACATTATTCTGTTATCAGCTAAATTGCATATTGCACTTATTACAGATCCTGAAATAGCGATCCCTCCTGTTTATTATGGTGGTATAGAAAGGGTGATTGATTTACTGATTAAAGGCTTAAAAAAAAACGGGCACGAAATCACATTGTTTGCCCATCCCGAATCTGAGACTAAGGCTGATCATTTTTTTCCTTATCCGGGTTCTGATCAATCTAAAAAAAGCCTGATAAAAAACGCATTATTAGTGAGCAAACTGGTTTTTAATAAACCTGATTTGATACATAGTTTTGGCCGGCTGGCTTATTTATCAGCTTTGATGCCTTTAAATGTTCCTAAATTGATGAGTTATCAGCGGGAACCAACTATTTCCCAGGTAAAAAAAGCAGTAAAATATAGTGCTAAAAACAGTATGTATTTTACAGGCTGTAGTGCTTATATTACAGATCAAATAAAACCTTTTGCAACGGCAAGCACTGTTTACAATGCTGTTTCTATGGAAGATTATCAGTTTGAAAAAGAAGTCTCAAACGACGCACCTTTGGTTTTTTTAGGCAGGATTGAACCGATAAAAGGTACACATCTGGCTATAAAAGTTGCCCTGCAAACCGATAGAAAACTGATTATTGCCGGAAACGTACCAGATGATGCACAAGGATATTTCAAATCAGAGATTGCTCCTTTTCTCAACCAAAAAAATATAAATTACATTGGGCCTGTCAACAATAAAGAAAAAAACGAATTGCTTGGTAATGCCGCTGCTTTATTAATGCCGATTGAGTGGAACGAACCGTTTGGAATTGTAATGGCCGAAGCATTGGCTTGCGGAACGCCGGTAATTGCATTTGCCCGCGGGGCAGCCAAAGAAGTTGTAATAAACGGAACAAATGGCTGGCTATGCCGTACAATTCAGGATATGGTAAATGCTGTTACTCAAATCAGCATCATAAATAGAAGTAATTGCCGGAAAGATGCAGAAACCCGTTTTAGCCAAACAGCATTAGTTAACAACTTTGAAGAAATTTATTTCAGGCTGGCAAAAAACTGATATGGGCAGATAAAGCAAGTACAACTATTTAAGCATATAGAATAACTGAATTGATATTTTTTATAGGATATTGTTATGCTTGCTGATCTTACTTTAGTTATCAATTTATCTGCCGGAGATGCCTGCTATGCAGAATTAACTGTTGGTGCTTTAGCAAAAGCCCATCGTGAGCAGGCAAAAGAAATCATCATTATTCTGGATGATACAAAGGCCCAATATTCTGGTTTCTACAGACATAAAAAGCGTTACCAAGAACCGGAGTTTTCAGAAAACCTGGAAAAGGTAGCAGGTATTTCAGAATACTTAAAATCTCTTGGTTTAGTTGACCAAATAATTTATGTAAGCCGTTATTGCATAGGTAAAAATCTGAACAATAAGTATTTAAACAATTGGGTAAAAGAAACACACGATTTTAGAGGTGCACCAATTACAGCTTATCTGGTTGGTTTTGAAGTTTGCAAAACACAATATATGGTTAGGTACGATGGAGATATGCTGTTGCATCAATCCACTCAGGATTGGGTTATTAAAGGTATTGGTTTGCTAAAACAATACACAGATTGTATAGCGGTTTCGCCCCGCTCCGCTCCTTCGGTTCCTGATCAGCAAGCTATTATCAAAATAGATCCGACTTATTGGTTTAGTACACGCTGTACCTTGTTTGACAGGTTTAAAATCCTTACTAAAATGCCATTCGTACATGGAAAATATCGCTGTGAACTTTTAATTCGGAGATGGACGGGGAAAACTTATCCACCGGCGTTGGAAACCATGCTTTTCCATCGATTGAAAGATTGCGGCATGAAAAACTATTACATTTTAAACAACAATTGCTGGTTGCTGCATCCGGAAAAAAAGAATAAACTTTTTGTAGAACTGCTTCCAGAAATAATTTCGGAAGTTGAAAAAGGAAACTATCCTGCAGAACAAGCGAACGTTGAAACTTTAAAATTAGATGCCTGGGAAAAATACTTACAACTAACAGAAGTTTGAAAGGCAGTATTGCAAATCCTGGTGTTGGTCCGCACATTCAAGCTACTATAAAAGCTTACCAAGAGAACCAGTTGTTGCACACTTTTTACACCACTTTATACCATAAACCAGGAAGTACTTTCGATAATTTTTTGAATAAATATGCGCCCCGGCTTTATAAACAATTACAACGCAGAACATTAAAAAATACCGAAGGGTTTGCCATCAAAAGTATCAGTGGATATGAGTTTTTTAGGATAATTTCCAGCAAAATACTTTCGCCTGTACTAACAGATTTAATATGGGAATGGGGAGAACTGGCTTTTGATAAATGGGTTGCACGCCAATTAAATACAAAAATACAGTGGATACATGGTTACGAACATTGCTCGCTGGCTACTTTACAACAGGCAAAAAAATTGGGGATAACTTCTTTTTATGAACAACCAAGTCAGCATTTTTCGTTTTTTGAAAAAATAGCAAAACAGCAGCTTCAATATTATCCGGAGTTAAAAAGCATTGAAACAACACTTTTGATTGATCATAAATCTGAAAAAAGAAACCAACGCCGTGAGCAGGAGTTAGAAGTTTGTGATTACATCATCTGCAATTCTACGTTTACAGCTAAAACATTAGCAGATGCCCAGGTTTTGGCCGAAAAAATAATTACCATTCCATTGGCTTTTCCAACTCCTGTAAAATCAATTTCAGAAAAAGCTCATCCTGCAAAAACAATTTTTATATATGCCGGAAATCAAAATTTAAGAAAAGGAACCCACATACTATATAAAGCCTGGCAAAAATGCAACTTCAATCCGGATCAGGCAGAATTATGGCTTGTCGGAAGTAACCAATTGCCTTTAACTGTCCGGGCTGGTTTGGGCAATGAAGTAAAATTTATACCTAATATTCCTCATCAGGATTTGCTAAAGCTTTTTTTACAAGCTGATATTTTGGTTTTACCTACCTTATGCGATGGTTTCGGAATGGTGATCACTGAAGCAATGGCACAAGGTTTACCGGTTATTACCACTTATAATTCGGGCGGTCCAGATATAATTACAGAAGCAAAAAACGGTTTTTTATTAGATGCCGGAAACATAGAACAGCTTGCCAGCAAATTAAAATGGTGCGTCGAAAACAAAAATCAGGTTAAAACAATGGGCACAAATGCTTTAGCAAAAGCAGCTTCCTATCCCTGGGCAAATTTTAGAAAACAATTGATTAAAGAGATTACAAGCAGAATTGGCACTAATCCCAACTAAAAAAGTTTGTTTAATTACGCCCGGACATTTGGCAAGCAATCCGCGTTTAGTAAAAGAGGCACAGGCACTTACAAAAAACGGGTATGCTGTTCATTTAATTTTTACGCAATATGTAAGTTACCTAATTAATTTTGATAATGATATTTTAAGTAATAATGCACAGTGGACTTATGATTGCCTGGATAGAACTGTAAAAAATAAACAAACCAAGTTCTTAAAATTTTTGTCGGTAGTTTTTCAAAAATCTTGTACAATGCTTCTTTTATCGGGTAAAAAATATAGCCTCGTTCTTGCTCAGGCGACTAATCGGTATTTTTTCTGGCAATTTAAAAAAGCGGTTAAAGCAAAAGCTGATCTCTACATTGCACACAATCTCGCCGCTTTACCAGTTGCTGTTTTGGCAGCAAAAAAAAATAAAGTTAAATGTGGTTTTGATGCGGAGGATTTCCACCGACAGGAAACAACAGATGATTTACAAAGCATTGATTTTACATTGAAATCGAATATTGAAAATGCTTTTATCCCGAAACTCAATTATCTAAGCGTAGCCAGTCCGCTGATTGGAAAAGCTTACCATCAACTTTATAAAAACCAGCCAATTGGTGTTTTAAATGTTTTTCCCCGAACAAAAAAGGTTACAGCAATTAAACTAAACCAGCCTTTAAAATTCGTTTGGTTTTCACAATACATTGGTTTTGGGCGGGGCTTAGAAATGATTTTTACTGCTTTAAGCCAGCTTGCTGAATTGGATTTTGAGTTGCACCTAATCGGGTTTTTATCAGCAGAAATGAAAAGTTTTATGCAAAGCGGTTCCTTTCCAAGCACAATAATTTCTAAAATCATGATCCATGCGCCGCTTCCGCCGGATCAACTGCTTTCGTTTATCAGCCAGTTTGATATTGGCCTGGCTACCGAAATTAGTCAGCCTTTAAACCGCAATATTTGTCTTAGCAACAAAATTTTTAGTTATATACAAGCCGGATTGGCAATTTTGGCAAGCGATACAACAGCGCAAAAGCAATTATTTTCAAGCTATCCGCAAATCGGAAAATTGTATGCTAAAAACAGTATCGAAAACTTAACTGCTTGTATAAAAAAACTTTATGCTGATCGGGAACTGCTTTTATTATACAAAAAAAATGCTTTTGAGCTTGGCCAAACTACTTTAAACTGGGAAACCGAAAGTGTTAAATTTTTAAAAGTTATTGAAGAAACACTTGCAGATTGAAACGCGTACTTATCATTTCTCCATATTTCCCTCCTTCTAATTCTGCTGATAGTCAGCGTATTAGAATGAGTTTACCTTATTTTAAAGATTTTGGTTGGGAAGCAGAAGTGGTTTGTGTAGCTGAAAAGCATTCGGAAATGCCACAAGATGAGTTGTTGCTGCAAACTGTTCCGGCAGATACAATCATCCACAGAGTTGAAGCTTTTTCTAAAAAACGAACTTCCAAATTTGGTTTGGGCAGCTTGGCTTTGCGCTCGCTTTGGTTTTACCAAAGAAAAGTAATGCTTCTTTTACAGGCAAAAAATTATGATCTGATTTATTTTTCGACTACAGAATTTCCGGTTTGTATTTTGGGCACCTACTGGAAAAAACGTTTTAAAATCCCTTTCGTAATTGATATGCAGGATGCCTGGCATTCAGAGTATTATCAGGATAAACCTAAAAAAGACCAGCCAAAAAAATATTGGTTTTCGTACCGTTTGCACAAATATTTGGAACCTTTGGCCATGAAAAATTGTGATGGTTTGATCAGTGTTTCTGCGGATTACATCATCGATTTAAATCAGCGTTATCCTCAGCTTAAAAACAAACCGGCGGCGGTTATTCCGTTTGGAGCGTTTGAAAAAGATTTTGAAATTGCCAAAAATAACTTTGAAAAATGCCTGCCTGTTATTTCAAAAAATCCAGACAAATTCAATATAGTTTATGTCGGCCGTGGCGGCGCAGATATGCAAACCGCTTTAGAATTACTTTTTAATGCGATAAAAGAAGCATTGAAAAATGAGTTTGAAGTTTTCAGCAAACTGCATTTCTATTTTATCGGTACCAGTTACGCGCCAAAAAAATCAGCACAAAAAACGATTTTGCCGGTTGCAAAAAAATTTGGTGTGGAAAATCAGGTAATAGAAATAACGGGCCGGATTGGTTTTTACAGCACCATCAACACACTATTGGCTGCTGATGCTTTGTTTATTCCCGGTTCTGATGATCCGCAATACACAGCTTCAAAAATTTATCCTTACATCTTAACTAAAAAACCAATACTGGCTATTTTTAATCCGGCAAGTTCGGCCATTACCATTTTAAAAGAATGTGGCGTAAAACATGTTTACAACCACGAATCGGCAACGAACGCTAAAATAATGGATTTTTTTAAGCAATTAATGGCTACTAATCATCAGGAAGAAAAGTACAATCCGGATGCTTTAAAAAAATATTCGGCAAAGCAAATGGCATTGAACCAATGCCTGCTATTTAATGAAGTAATTAATGGAGAAATTTAAAAGGACATTTGGCTTTATCCTGAGCCATCCTTTGGGTAAAAAGCATTTGTTCAAAACACTTTTTAGGTTTTTGTATTGGCAAATCCAAAGTAGTTTACAGCCATCAAAATTGAGGGTAAAACCCTTTTTGGCCGGTACAAAATTTTACGCGCGCAAAGGCTTAACCGGTGTTACGGGCAACATTTATACGGGTTTGCACGAATTTAATGACATGGCTTTTCTTCTTCATTTTCTAACGCCCGGTGATGTTTTTTTTGATATTGGTGCAAACGTTGGCTCATACACAATACTGGCATCCGGCGTATGCAAAGCCAAAACCATCGCCATTGAAGCATCTGCAAATACAGCAATTATTACCCAGAAAAATATTGATTTGAACAAGCTTCAAAACAAAGTAACACTGATTAATGCGGCAGCCGGAGCAGAAATCGGCACTATAAATTTTTCTAAAAATGAAGATACCACCAACCATGTAATTGGTGCAGATGAACTTCAAAATGACAACATAGAAACCGTGAATGTGATTAAAGTAGATGATTTATCTATACAAAATAAACCTGCATTAATTAAAATTGATGTGGAAGGTTTTGAAACGGAAGTGTTGAAAGGCATGGGCAAAACTTTGAAACAGCAATCGCTCAAAGCAATCATTATTGAACTAAACGGCAGCGGTGAACGGTACCGTTTTGCAGACGCTGATATTCATAACTTGCTTACTAACAATGGGTTTAAACCTTATGATTATGATCCGTTTCAACGTAATTTAACTTTATTAAACACTTATAGCAAGCACAACACCATTTATTGCCGGGATATAGCATTCATCAATAACCGCATAAAAAATGCAACAGCGTTTAAAATAATGGGCGAAAATATTTGATATGCGTTTGGCCATCATCTCTACACATCCAATTCAATATTATGCGCCGATATTTAAATTGCTGCATCAGCATAAAAAACTGGAAATCATGGTTTTTTATACCTGGGGCAAAGCTGGTTTAAACCCAAACGATCCGGGTTTTGGCCGAAAAATAAACTGGGACATTCCATTACTGGAAGGTTATGATTTTCAGTTTGAAAGAAACACGGCTAAAAAACCGGGTTCTCATGGTTTTTGGGGAATTAAAAATCCTGATCTCATCAAAAATATAAAAGCATGGCAGGCTGACGCTTTGCTTGTTTTTGGCTGGGCTTACCAAAGTCATTTGCAAGCATTGATTCATTTCAAAAATAAAATTCCGGTTTTTTTCCGTGGAGATTCTACGCTGCTGGATAAAAAAAACAGTGCTAAAAACAGCATCAAAACTTTTTTACTTCGGCTGATTTACAGTCGCGTTGATCACGCTTTTTACGTTGGCACCAACAATAAAGCTTATTTTAACTATTACGGATTAAAAGAAAGACAACTTTCGTTTGCGCCACATGCAATTGATAATGAACGTTTTGCAGCAGAAAAACCTGTAGAAGCAACAACATTGAGAAAAAAACTTGGAATCGGTTCGGAAGAAATCATGATTCTTTTTGCCGGAAAATTGGAATCTGTAAAAAATCCTGGTTTGCTACTGCAAGCTTTTGAAACTTTAAATCAACCCAACACACATCTGCTTTTTGTTGGAAACGGGCCGCTGGAAAAAGAATTGAAAGCCAAAAAAGTAGTGCTAAAAACAGCATCGCAAATTCATTTTTTGGATTTTCAAAATCAATCAGCCATGCCTTTTATTTACCAGAGCTGCGATTTATTTTGCCTGCCTTCCAACAGCGAAACCTGGGGATTAGCGGTTAACGAAGCGATGGCTTGCAGCAAAGCCATTTTAGTTTCTGACAAGGTTGGCTGTGCGGCAGATTTAATTGTAAAAGGAGAAAACGGTTTCATTTTTCAAACCGGAAACGAAACGGATTTGGTGTTGAAACTTCAGCTTTTATGTCAGCAAAAAGCTGTGTTAAAAGCATACGGACAAGCTTCCGCAGAAATTATAAAAAGTTGGAATTTTAACGTAACGGCAATAGCTATGAAAAACGCAATATTGAATTATGCTGGCTAACATCCGCGTAGAAAGATATTTTGTGCTTTATCTGCCCTGGATTTTTTCGTGGTTGCTGGGTTTTTGGCCGCAAACATCTTATCTAATTGCCTGGATGGGCTCGTTTTTTATTTTTTATATCACCATGAGCGGCTGGGTAAAACCAATCCCTGCTGACCGTAATTTGGGCGAACAATTAATGCGGCCACTGTTTTTAACACAGTTGATTTTTGCCGGATACATGTGCTGTTCCACTATTTTTTACTATTTGGATACGCTGGGTTATTACAATTTTCATTTATTAAACCAGTTTTTCAAACCAGACCAGCAAAAACTCATGCTGATTGCAGCATGCCAGCGTTATTACTGTTTGGGCCATGCCGCTTTTGTTTCCGGAGTGTTGCTTTTCATGAATTACCCGGTCAAAAAAAAATACTTTTTACAAACCGAAAACTTAGCAAACCTGCTGCTTTACATAGCTGTTTCGGCTATTCCGGTTTCCATTCTTTTTGCAGTAATTCCCGGGCTAACCCAGTTTTCGGCACAGTTTAATGCTTTAAGTTTGATTACAGCAACATTGGCTTTAGCTTTCGCTATTCCGCAGCACAAAATGATAAACATATTGGTTTCCGGTGCGCTTTTTAGTTTCAATTTTTATAAATCATTTTTGTCCGGTTATAAAGAACCTATCATCGTTAGCTTGCTGGTGCTGGCAATTTTTCTTTATCCATTGTATAAACGGACTGTAATTTTGGTTTTTGTGCCTCTTTTACTCATCATTTTTATGCTTCTGCCAACATACAATTCTGTGTTTAGGGAAAATGCGTGGTCAGGCGATCTCTCTGCCGAAGCAGCTTCAAAAGTAGCTTTGGATGCCGTTTTTAACGGTGATGATAATGAAATCAAAAGTAACTGGGATTTCCTGGTTTTTAGACTAAGTGAAATTGATATGTTTGCCAAATACACACAATCTACACCAAAATACATCAATTTTTATGGGATGAAAATGATTAGTCAATCTCTTCAATCTTTGATTCCACGCGTTTTCTGGCCAAACAAACCCAACACAGAAAACCTGATTATGGAGCGCGTTTACAACGCCGGTGTTGTTACTAAAGGCGTAGACGTTTCGGCCAAACCTGCACTGGTTGCCGATGCTTATTTGTTTGAAGGTGGCATAGGCATTTTCCTGGTTTTGTTTACTTATGGTGTTGTTGCTCAATTAATTGCATTAAAAGCCGAAAGTTTATTTGGCGGATATATTTTAGGGACTGCTATTATTTATTCCGGTTTGTTCCAGATGTTTTGGCGGGGTTTAAGTTTTGAATTCCTGGCCAATTCTGTAATCTGGAGTTATGTAAGCATGTTGCTGATTGCTCGGTTGATGTACGCGCTAAGAATCCTTCAAAAAGCAAATTGAAAATTATCCAAGTCAGTGCATCCTACAAACCGGCCATGATCTATGGCGGCCCAAGCATGTCAGTATCCAAATTAAGCGAAGAACTTTGCAAAAATGGAATCCAAGTTGAAGTCATCACGACATTGGCCAACGGAAAAACCGAACTCGATTTTCCTGCCGGGAAATTAACTTATATAGAAAATGTACCGGTTTGGTTTTTCAAACGAATCACCAAAGACCACTCCCATTTTTCGCCTGCATTGCTTAAACATCTTGTTTTGGAAATAAAAAAATCAAAGCAACCTTTGGTTATCCACATCCATGCCTGGTGGAATTTGGTTTCTATATTATCATGCTTCATTGCACAACTTTACAAAGTTCCTGTTGTTTTATCGCCGAGAGGAACGTTGAGTAATTATTCTTTTCAAACCAACCACAGCTTTGTTAAAAAATGGATACATCTTTTATTAGGCAAAAAACTACTTTCCAATTGTAATTTTCATTGTACAAGTGAAGCAGAGAAAAATGAAATTCTACAATTCACTCGATCAAAAAAAATCCAAGTTATTCCAAACTTTATTACCCTTCCTTCACAAGTAAAATTTGATACAAACCTTAAAACTCCAATTTTAAAATTACTTTTTTTATCAAGGGTTGAAGTAAAAAAGGGATTGGAAATTTTACTACAAGCTTTGGTTGGAATTGATTTTCCATATCATCTTACTATTGCCGGAACCGGAGAATTGGATTACATCCGTTCACTCCAAAATTTAGTGGCTAAAAACAGTATGGAACCTTGTGTAACTTGGATAGGTTTCCAGGATCAAAAAAATAAGTTTCAGGTTTTACAAGCGCATGATTTGCTGATACTTCCATCTTATAATGAAAACTTTGGCAACGTTGTAATCGAATCCCTGGCTGTGGGAACGCCTGTTTTGATCAGTAACCAAGTTGGTTTGGCGGATTATGTTACAACCAACAAGCTGGGCTGGATTTTTGAAAACCAACCTGAAAAGCTGCGGGAAAAACTAATTGAAATTAATCAAACCCGGTTTTGGCTTAATGAAATCCGATCACAATCCCCGCAAAAAATTAAAAAAGATTTTGCAGAAGAAGTTTTGGTAAAACAATATATCAACTTTTATCAGGAAGTAATTTCAAGTTCTGAATGAAGCCGTTTTCTTTCATTATTCTTACTTATAATGAAGAAATCCATTTACCCGGATTATTACAATCTATTGCAAGTTTGGATGCGCCAACTTTTGTTTTAGACTCCGGAAGCACAGATGCAACTTTAGCAATTTGCGAAAAATACCAGGTAAAAACAGCATTTCATCCTTTTGAAAATCATCCGAAACAATGGGATTTTGCATTGAAACATTTTGATATTCAAACCAATTGGGTCATTTGTTTGGATGCAGACCAACAGGTTTCTCCGCAGCTTCTTTTACACCTAAAAAATTTTAAGGAACAGGATTTTGCAGATGTAGATGGGATTTACTTCAACCGAAAGAATTTTTTTAAAGGACAGTGGATCAAACATGGCGGTTATTTCCCATTTTATTTACTCAAAATGTTCCGCACACAAGTTGGTTTTTCTGATCTGAACGAGAACATGGACCATCGTTTCATCGTTCCCGGAAAAACCATCATTTGGAAAGATGGCTACTTGCGGGAAGAAAACTTAAAGGAAAATAAAATCAAATTTTGGATAAATAAACACAACATTTACAGCGATTTACTGGCGCAGGAAGAAGTAGAACGCTTGCAAAAAATCCGCAAGCAAACCTTGAAACCAAAACTTGGAGGAACGCCTGATGAGCGGATAGCCTGGCTAAAAAACATCTGGTGGAAACTGCCGCGCTACTGGCGGCCGATGATATATTTTTCGTACCGGATGATCTTCCAACTTGGATTTTTAGATGGTAAAAAAGGCATCATCTTTCACTTTTTGCAAGGGTTTTGGTTTAGGCTGATGGTGGATGTAAAAATAGATGAACTGATGCAACAAACAACTCAAGATACCATTCAGAAAAATTCAAGCTCAAAACCTGAACTGCGGTTTGCCGTCCGTTTTGTATTGTTGTTTGCACTGTTTTATTTCTTCAACTTGTATTACAATGGATTAATGTTGCCTGGCGGAAATTACAATTCTTACTTAGCTCAACATTTTAATTATATCCAAAGTTTGCGGAATATTTTATTACATGCAAGTTCTGCCGGGTTACAATTTTTAGGCTATCCAACTAAAATCAATAATTACTCACTTTTGGTAGTCGGGCATAATAAAATCAACCTGGCTTATGATTGTTTGGGTTTGGGCATAATGAGTTTTCTGGCCGCGTTTGTACTAACTTATCCAACGCAAATAAAAGCTAAATTAAAACTGTTTTTATTTTTAACTATTGGATTTCAGTTACTTAACGTTTTACGTTTTATGTTTCTTGCTTTGTTTTGGAAAGGTGAAGGCAGCAATATAATCAACCATCATACTGTTTTTAATCTTATGATTTATATCCTAATTACAGTAACGCTTTACTTTTGGATAGAAAAAAGTACGATAAAAAAAGCATCTGTTTAGTGGACAACAAAACAAATTTAGCACGGTACAACAATCACAATTATCATCCTGGTGCTGGTTGGTTAAAAAGGATTTTATGGTTTTATATCAATGCCCTAATTTTCAAATCTTCCTGGTTTCCATCATCGGCATTCAAAGTATTTTTGCTTCGGATTTTTGGTGCCGAAATCGGAAAAAATGTGGTGCTAAGGCATCAGGTTAATATCAAATATCCCTGGCTGCTAACTATTGGAGATTTTACTTGGATTGGAGAGCAGGTTTGGATTGACAATCTTGTTTTGGTAAAAATCGGTTCACATGTTTGCTTATCACAAGGCGCGATGTTGCTTACCGGAAACCATGATTATTCCAAATCAACTTTTGATTTGATTGTAGGCAAAATTGTATTGCAAAACGGCGTTTGGATTGGAGCGAAAGCCATTGTTTGCCCAAATGTTGTGGCCGGAGAACATGCGGTTTTAACAGCCGGAAGTATCGCCACTAAAAACATGGAAGCTTGCTTTATTTATCAGGGAAACCCGGCTGCAAAAGTTCGTAAAAGAGAAATTTCAGCGTAAATTTAGATGCTGTTTTTATCAGCCTAAAATTACATTTTGCTTAAAACTTCATCTACCTGAACCAAGTTCATGCCGGGCACCAAACGCGGGCTGTACAGCAAACGGATCAGGGCAGAATCGTAATTATCAAACTTAACCACACCGTTTGATTGGGAATAAAAAATACTGCCTGGCTTGTTTTCCAGCGGGTTTTGAAAGCCAAAAAGTTTGATGATACTTTTTCTAATTGCATTTCGCAAATCGCGCTGATCGTGGTAACTTGCAATTGTCACTAAATCAATCGCCTGAAAAATTTCTCCTTTGTTGTTAAATTTATAATAGTTGCCGCCGTATTGATTAAAATATGATGAAGCATCAGCAGAAATCTGGCTACCAAAATCAGCCTTGTTGCCCAAAAAAACAGAAAAATTTACATCGTCGTCATTGCTTACCGGTGCAATATCCAATCCCGTCAGCACTTTAATTTTTGAAAATATCGAATCAATTTCGGTAGAATAAAATGCTTCTTTTGCCCTATAAACTTTATAGCGGACCGGCACAATCCATTTCTTGATAATCGGCATTCCGGTTTTATCATTGGACAAGGCAATTGTTTTGAAGTTCTCTTTATCTGCTGCCTGCATTTGAGCTTGGGCAAGCGTTGTAAAACCTATCAGACAAATTATGAGCGTTAAAATATTTTTCATCAGGAGAACAAGATAGGAAAATTTATAATTCCAAAATTCATTTTATTCTAAGCCCGTTACCATGCTTCTTTTATGTGGGTAAAATCAAACTCTTTTTAGTCAAATTTAATCAGCCATAATTGCAATTTGCTGTGGTTCGGCTTTTAAAGAAACTGTAAACTTACTACCAACGCCCGGCTCACTTTCTACAACAATATTTCCGTTGGCAGCATTTACTATTTTTTTTGCAAGATACAAGCCAACACCTTGGCCTTCAATAGCTTGGTTAAGCCTGCCATATACATCAAAAATTTTATCAAGGCCATCCCTGTTTATACCTATTCCATTGTCCTGCACTGTCAAAATTATATTGTCATTGGCTAAAGTAGTATGGATATTAACTACCGGTACTGCATCGCTTTTAAATTTGATTGCATTGGAAATGAGATTGTATAAAATACTTCTCAGGTTTTTTTTAGAAAAAAGGATTTGCTTCACTTGAAAATCTTTGTTGATTACCGCTCCGGAAGCTTGGATTTTGTTTTCCAAGCTCCATTCTATGTTACCAATCAACTCATCCAAGTCAACCATCTCTTTTGTAATCGCATCGTTTTCTGTTTTAGCAATCGTTGCAATATCTTTAACAAGCGCACTAAATTTTTTAACAGAGGTATCGATAATGTTTAAAAATCTATTTAAATCAGGGTTATCAACTTTCATTTTGTTTATCACACTGATACTGCCTTGTATATTACTTAGTGGTGCCAAAAGATCATGAGAGGCGGCATGTACAAAATTGTCCAAGTCTGCATTGATGCGTTGCAAAGTTTTATTCTTTTTGTCCAATTCTAATTGTGCATTTTTTAGCTCCGAAATATCATTGAAAGTAATCATGGCACCATTCCTTGTATTGTCTGATTGGATGTAAGGCATCGTCATCACCTGGTACCATTTGCCATTATCGGTTTCAATTTCTTTGGTCAGGATGTCTCCGTTTTCAATAACGTGTTTAATATCATCTGCAATAGTTTCAAATTTGATATTGGTAGAAATATTGCTGAGCGGCCTGCCTACATCAGTTGGCAGCAAGTTGATCTGCTTTACCGTGCCCGGCGAAAACTTCATCAGCAGCAAATTATTATTGACAAACAATTGCCCGTTGATATTGCTCCTGAAATAATTGTTCAGGTCATCGTTTAGTTCCAGCAGCTCTTTGTTTTTTAACTGATAATCCGCGTTGACCGTGTGCAATTCCTCATTGATAGATTGCATTTCTTCATTGGTACTTTGCATTTCTTCGTTGGCCGAAAGCAGCTCTTCATTAAAAGATTGCATGTTTTCATTGGAAGCATCCAGTTTTTCGTTTGATAAAAGAAGCTTTTCTTTAAACTCTTTCAGTTCCTCTTCCAGGTTCAAGGTGTATTGGTTATGGTAATCTTTTTCGTCAAAATTTGCATCCGGCATACCTGGTGTAAGTGTCCGGTCTTCAAAAAATGTTACTAAAAACAGCACCGGTTCTTCTTTGCCTATTTTTAAAGGGCTTACCGTTAAGCTTACTTTGATAACCAAACCATTGTGTTTTATTTTAATGCCGCTTGCCGTAGCTTTTTCATTTGATTTTGAAGCACTTGTACTAAGCGTATTGAAAGCTATGGCAAGTGGCCTTGGCAAAAGCTCGACCAGGTTTAAATTGAAGTTTTTTTGAAGAAGGTATTTTGTGGTATCGCCATATGTTTTTACTACTTGATGGTTTTTATCAATACAAATGGTTAAATAATCTACAACACCAGGCAAAATTGCATTTACTGCTCCATCAAAATTGTAATTTGTTTTGGGGCTTGTATCCTCCTTTATAGTATGGGTATCGCGTTTTACATCCAAAGGCTCCGGCAGGGAAAAGGCATCAAAGCGTACAGCGCGCTTCGTTTCCAAGTTCTTATAAATTTTAAACTTAGGGTGCGCCACTTCCAGGCTTTGCATAATCGGCATGGGGTTTTCACTTGGCCCTAAAAATAAATAGCCATCAGATTTAAGCCCGAAAAGCAGCATGTTGAATACTTTTTTTTGCAAACCGGGCGTCATATAAATCAGTACGTTCCGGCAACTGATCAGGCTCATATTGCAATAAGGCGGATTTTTGATAATGTCGTGCTGTGCAAAAATGACCATCTTCCGTATTTCCGGGATCACCCGATAATTATCCCCTTCTGTTAAAAAATATTTTTCGAGCCACTCCGGAGATATGTATTTTTTAATCCCGGCATTATAAACCCCTTTGGCAGCATGTATCAAGGCAACAGCATCAACATCGGTAGCAAATATTTTCACTACCGTATCTTTTAAACTTTCTTTTAATTGCCTGCAAACCAATATGGCCATGGAGTACGCTTCTTCTCCTGTAGCACAGCCTGCCACCCACATTTTTAGTTCTTCACCCGGTGTATGCCTTTCAAGTAGCTTAGGCAATATATCGGTTTGCAAAAAATTGAAAGCCTTCTTGTCCCTAAAAAAAGAGGTAACGCTAATCAGGAAATCCTGCGCCAAAATTTCGACCTCTTCCTGCGAAGATTTCAAAAAATTACCATACTCTTCCAGCTTAGTAAAATTGTGGTAAGCAGCCCTTCTTTTAATCCTTCGCAGGATCGTGCTTTGTTTATAACCCGAAAAATCAAGCGGCAGGCGTTCCTTGATCTGATCAATAATTGCCGCTACATTTTTTTCATCATATTGCTGGTCAACCAATAATCCTGCTTTGTATTTCACATATTCTTCAATGGCATCGGGCATATCTGCCGGTTCCAAAATAAAATCTACCACACCTGTAGCAATGGCGTTGGACGGCATACTGGCAAATTCTGCGGTTTCCGGGTTGCGGGCAATTACCATTCCGCCTGCTTTGTGGATTGCTTTGACACCTTCCGTCCCATCCGAGCCTAAACCGGACAGCACAACCGCAATTGTTTTTTTGCCGCAATCTAACGCAAGAGAATTAAAAAACCGGTTGATGGTGAGGTGCGGGCCTTTAACTTTTTCTTTATAAGTGAGAAAAAGCATATTGTCGCATATCGTCATAAACTTATTGTTCGGGATGAGATAAACTTCGTTAGAACTTACCGTCATCCCGTTTTCTGCTTCTTTAACCACCAGCTTACTATGTTTAGCCAGTAATTCTACCATCCTGCTTTTAAAATCGGGAGACAAATGCTGCACAATTACATAAGAAACACTGTCCAGCGGCGTATGGTCAAAAAAAGTATTGATCTCTTCCAAACCACCGGCAGAAGCACCAATAGCAATGATGTAATTAGGCGTACTTATTGACATGGGAAATATTTTTAAAGAATTGATAAACCTTGAAACAAAAAGGGCCAGCTAAAAGGAATACTTAATGAGTTAAAGGTACATTTAAGAATTACGAATATTTGATTTAATGTAATTTACATCCCGTTTAACAAATTGAGGCTAATATACTTTTTTAGTGTGAACAAAATAATTTGCGGAAAATATAAAGTTTGATAAAGGCTTGTTACTAACTGCTATGCTTCTTTTAGCTATGTAAGTTTGGTTTTTGGGATTATATAAATTGAAGTTGTTCAAACTTATTATTGAGAAAACTAAATGCTTCTTTTACCTGCTCAAAATCAACGGGTTTAAACCCATTGCTACAAAATGTACCGAGGCTACGCCTCTCCAGGTGCAATTTTCATAGAGCCGTAGGTTCGGCCAGTTTTGTAAGAATGGGTTTCAACCCGTTCATTTACCTTTAAAATAAACCTGATTAAAAAGCTTAAACACCCTCAATATCAAACCAAAAAACCAGTGCTAAAAACAGCATCGCCGTTTCAATATTAAAGTGAAAAAACTTTGACCTCAGCTTTCCCGGTTTTGATAAGCCCGAAATAAAGCTACCGCTTCCACCGCTTCTTTTACATCGTGGACGCGCAGAATATTTGCGCCATTTAGCAAAGCCATCGTGTTTAAAACTGTTGTGCCATTCAAGGCGTTTTCAGCAGTAGAATTTAAAGTTTTGTAGATCATTCCTTTGCGGGAAATACCAACCAGAACGGGCAATTGCAACAGTTCAAAGCCTTTCATTTTCCGCAGCAGTTCAAAACTCTGTTCGCGGGTTTTGGCAAAACCAAAGCCCGGATCGAGGATCACATCATGCACATGCAGTTGTTTCAGGCGATAAATTTTGGCTAAGAACACATCAAAAACTTCTGCAAAAACGTCTTGGTATTGCGCTTTTTCCTGCATGTTTTGTGGCGTGCCTTTCATGTGCATCAAAATATAAGGAACCTGCAATCGGGCAACAGTTGCAAACATTTCTGCATCCAAATCTCCGCCCGAAATATCATTGATAATGTGCCCGCCAGCTTCAATCGCCACTGCTGCAACCGAAGCCCGGAAAGTATCAACCGATAAAATTGCATTGGAAAATTGCTTTACAATTGCTTCAATTACAGGCAGCAAGCGGTCGGTTTCTTCCTGCGGAGAAATATCAGCAGCTCCCGGCCGGGAAGAATAGGCACCAATATCCAGAAAATCCGCGCCATCATCCAACATTTTTTCTGCCATAAAAACAGCATCGTCAACATGCAACTTCCGGCTTCCGGCAAAAAAAGAATCTGGCGTAACATTGATGATGCCCATTACTTTTGGCGTGCCCAAATCGATCAACTTACCGCCAGCATTCAGCATCGTCTTTTTCTGAAAAAATGTATCTTTAGCCATCTTAAAACAGGATTTTTATTAGCTTAAAACCTGCAAAACAAATATCACACAAAAATTGAATTCTCTCACCTTGAACCAAACCGAAGCCGAATATCAAGCCGTAATCAGCGTTTGCAAAACCCTTTTCATTAAAAAAACAAAGGATTATGGTACGGCTTGGCGCATCCTCCGGCCTGCTTCCATCACCGATCAGATTTTTATTAAAGCGCAAAGAATCAGGACGTTGGAAGATACCGGCGTGAACAAAGTAGGCGATGGGATTTTGGGCGAATACATTGGCATCGTAAATTATTGTGTGATTGCGATGCTGCAACTGGATAGCAAACCGGAAACGCCGATGGAGATAAACGTGGAAGATGCAAGCACGTTTTACGATCAAAAAGTTAAAGAAACCTACGAACTGATGCTGGCCAAAAACCACGATTACGGCGAGGCCTGGCGTGCTATGCGCATCAGCTCGCTCACGGATTTGATTTTGATGAAACTGCTACGTGTGAAGCAGATTGAAGATAATGCTGGCAAAACGCTGGTTTCCGAAGGCGTGGAAGCAAACTACCAGGATATGCTGAACTATGCTGTTTTTGCCCTGATAAAATTGGAGGTAAAATGAAAAGGAATTTAGTTTGGTTTTGCCGGGTTGCTGTCGGCCTGCTTTTTATTTTTTCCGGGTTGATCAAAGCCAATGATCCGCTTGGGTTTTCCTACAAATTAGAGGAATATTTTGAGGTTTTCCATCTCACTTTTTTAAATGGACTGTCGCTTTCACTGGCCATATTTTTATGTGCGTTGGAAATGCTTTTCGGCTTTGCCTTGCTGATTGGAGCCAGGGGAAAACAAGTGGCCTGGGGCTTGCTTTTGCTGATCATCTTTTTCACGTTCCTTACCTTTTATTCGGCGGCGTTTAAAGTGGTGCAAAGTTGTGGTTGTTTTGGTGATGCCATCCCGCTAACACCTTGGCAATCGTTCAGTAAAGATTTAGTTTTGCTGCTGCTGATCGTTTTTATCTTTCTCAACAGAAACCTGATTCAACCTTTATTTGGCAAAAAAACAGAAAACACAATGCTTCTTTTAGCCACTGTTTTTTCGTTTGGCGTGGGCATTTACACCTATAATTTTCTGCCGGTGATTGATTTTCTGCCTTATAAAGTTGGTGCCAATTTGCCGGAAGAAATGAAAGTTCCGGCAAATGCAGTTCCGGATGAATATGAGATCACGTACAATTTGCACAACAAAAAAACAGGCGATAAAAGAAGCATCACCAACAAAGAATACTTGAAATCGGGCATTTGGAAAGACAACAACTGGGAAATTGTAGGCGAACCAACGAGCGTTTTGATCAAAAAAGGCTTTGAGGCAAAGATTAAAGATTTGAATATTTCGGATGCGCAAGGCAATGATTACACCAAAGAACTGCTTAACAACCCGTTTTACAACCTGATTGTGGTTGCTTATAATTTGGATGAAACCAACAGCGATGCGATCAATAAAATCAATGCGTTGTCTTTAAACCTCACCCAAAACTTTAATGTGCGTACAGTTTTGCTTACTTCCAATTCTGCGCAGGATGCTGAAGTTTTCAGTAAAAAACACAAATTATTTATGGAGATTTTTTATGCCGATGGTGTTCCGCTTAAAACTATTGTGCGTGCAAATCCAGGTGTTTTGTTGATGAAAAACGGAACAGTTGTAGGAAAATGGCATTTTCATAATTTGCCGAAATATGAGGATTTGGTGGATAAATATATTGGGAAACAGTAGTTTTAAATTATGAAGATCACTAAACTGGAACTGAAAAATTTTAAACGTTTTGATGATTTAACGATTGATCTAACTTCGTTAGTTGAACCGGCAAAGTTGGTTTTGTTAATTGGTGCGAATGGTTCCGGAAAATCTTCTGTGTTTGATGCGTTTCAAGCATTAAATCAAATTTCAAGAAATCAAGGTTTAAATTCAAAAGACAATTATTATAGAAAAAGACAAGACTTTGAATTTGAAATAAATGCAATCGGAGATTTTAGATCAGCTTATGGTGATGATATAAAAAATTTATCTTCTTTAGAAAGAATTGGTAGTAGAAAGAATTCTTTTTATGGAAGAACAAGTGTTAGACAGATACCAAAATTAATACGAACTTCTTTAGGACAAGGGAATGTATCCTTTCAGGATGATACAGATCGTTCATGGACTTTTATTGATCGTGATAACAGATTTGAAAACGATATTGAAAAAGTAGCTTCTTCAATTCTGACAGATGTTTTTAAAGGTAATAATTCAACAGAACAAATTATTGAAAGTTATATTAACCCTATAAACAAAGCTTATATAAATATTTTTGGAGGCGAAGACAACACAAAGATTGAATTAACTTCATTTAAACCTCCTTTAGAAGGAAATACTGCTGAAATATTATTTAAAAAAGGAACTTCAACAATTCCTTATAATTTACTTAGCAGCGGCGAAAAAGAAATATTCAATATCCTCCTCAATCTTTTAACAAGAAAAGAATATTTCCAAGACACAATCTACTTTTTAGATGAAATCGATCTTCACCTAAACACACAACTTCAAAAAAACCTTTTAAAAGAAATTACCGAAAATTGGATTCCAAAAAACTGCCAACTTTGGACAGCAAGCCATTCACTTGGATTTATTGAATATGCAAACGAAGCGGAACATGCAGCCATCATTGATTTTGATAATCTAAACTTTGATGTTCCGCAAACCATTACACCTTCGCCCAAAAAGAACTTTGATGTTTTTGAAATTGCGGTTAGCAAGGAGTTTCTATCAAAAGTATTTGAAGGAAAGAAAATCATCTTTTCGGAAAATACGGATACTTCGATTTATAATAGTTTGAATATTACGGACACAATTTTTTTCAATGCCCAAAACAAAGCAGATGTATTTTATAAGACGAAAAACAATCCAAGCTATAATGGATTAATTGACAGAGATTTTTTGACAAATGAAGAAAGAGTTGCTCTATTAACTCAATACAAAAACTTATTTATTCTAAATTATTACTCAATTGAAAACTACTTATTCCATCCGGATAATTTAGAAGAATATTATAAAAATAATGGCAAAGAATTTAACAAAGACAATTATTTAAATTTAATAAAAGTTGAAAATAAAGCAATTAGAGATAAAATGCTTGTGGGTTTAATGGTTGCCAGAGATAGTTATCCTTTTTACAGAGAAAATGAAAATGTTGCAAAATTAAAAGCAATCCGACCAAACAATCAAACAATAATAGAAATGTTTGATGCTGAAGATTTTGAAACTTTCTATAAAGTTTTTCCAGCCAAAGATTACGGGAAACAAATCCAAGAAAGACAAAATCTAAATCCTGCTGACCTGGCAAAAACCAACTGGTTCAAATCTAAAATTGCAGCAATTTTAACCAAATGATCAGCTACTTTCTGCGCAAGCTTTTATATGGTTTTGCCGTAATGTTGGGCGTGGTTGTAGTCGTATTTTTCCTGTTTAATATTTTGCCTGCCGATCCTGCCCGTATGACGCAAGGCCAGCGTGCGGATGTGCAATCTTTGGAAGCCGTGCGTAAGGAATTTGGTTTGGATAAACCCATTCCGGTTCAATTTGCTTATTACTTGAATGATCTTTCGCCGATTGGTTTTCATCAAAATACCAAAGAAGAACAGCAGAAATATGGTTATGTAAAGCTGTTTAGCATCAGCAAAAATAAAGTTTTAGCGTTAAAATGGCCGTACTTGCGCTGCTCGTACCAAACCCGGAAAAACGTAGCGGAAACTTTGCTGGCCGTTATTCCAAACACTTTAATTCTGGCAGCAACGTCGATGATCTTTGCTTCTTTTATCGGTATAGTTTTGGGCGTGTTGGCAGCTGTCCATCAAAATACTTGGATTGATAAACTGGCGATCAGCTTTTCCATCATCGGTATTTCCGCACCTTCGTTCTTTGCCGGAATCATCATTGCCTGGGTTTTTGGTTTTGTGCTGAGCAAATATACCGGCTTGAATATGTCGGGTAGTTTAACCGGTTACGATCCGTTTAAAGGCGAAGTCATCATTTGGAAAAACCTGATTTTACCGATGATCACTTTAGGTTTACGTCCGTTGGCTTTGATTGTACAGCTTACCCGAAACTCAATGCTGGATGTTTTAGGCCAGGATTATATCCGCACCGCAAAAGCAAAAGGATTAGATAAAAATAGCATCATCTATAAACATGCTTTAAAAAACGCTTTGAACCCGGTGGTTACCGCTATTGCCACCTGGTTTGCCTCGCTGCTGGCCGGTTCTTTTTTTGTAGAATATATTTTTGGGTACAACGGCTTGGGCAAAACTACGGTTGATGCACTGGAAACTTCAGATTTCCCTGTCATTATCGGTGCTATTTTGTTTATCGCTTTTATCTTTGTAATAATCAACTTGCTGGTCGATTTGCTTTACGTTTGGATTAATCCGAGGGTAAAAATTACAGTGAGGCTAACAGCTGTCAACTCTCAGCATCCAGCTATCAAAAAAAACTAACCCTGAATTTTAGGTCGATAAAAGAAGCATTACTTAAAGCTGACTACTGAAAGCTAATGAACTGATAGCTTTTCTCCTCACACCTTCACCTCTTCCATTCCATACTGTTTCAGCACATCTTCGGGCACACCTTTCCACTGGTTGGGCTGGTTTCCAACGAAGCCAATATCTTTCAAACCAATTTTACTGGTGTAAAACCCGCTGGAAGTTAAGTCCCGCATCCGGTTAAAAAAGTTGACACCCTGCTGCATTTCCGGTTTTGCTTTCTTCGGATAAGCAATCGCCGTCACCATTTCTAGCTGCTGCTCTTTGCTGCAATCTACAAAAGCATGGTTGTACCGGTCCGAACATTGCACATCCAGCCAGCGCAAACCGCCGCGCATCGGGATTTTATGCTCGGGGATATCTTTCACAATAAATTCAATAAATTCCGGCACGCCGGCATCAGATGCACTGCCCGAATGTTCATCTTTCGGGATAATAATATCAGCCAAAACTGTTATGGTAGCCATTTCCGGCTTGGTAAAATATGTTTCGGCCTGCAGTTGCTTGTCGCGTTTCAATTCAAAAGGTTCGCGCCCGGCCACATCTCCGGGAGTAGTTGCAGCTACGGTTTCGTTAGTTTTTTCTGCTGAAGGCTTGCAGGCATCCAGCAACAAAGCGGTAGAAAATGTGGTTAGCCCGATGGCTTTTAACGAATCACGTCTGTTCATTTTATATCGATAAAAGAAGTATTAAACATTCAATTTTTTTCTTTGGGCCAAAATATATTCGCTGGTACGCATAGACAAAGCCAGGATCGTCCAGGTTGCGTTTTTATCGCCCTGCTGCACAAATGGTGCGGCATCTACCACAAAAAGGTTGTTGCAATCATGTGCCTGGCACCATTTATTTAAAGCTGATTTCTTTGGATCATCGCCCATTCTTACCGTGCCAACTTCATGAATAATCTTGCCGGGTGCTTCCAAACCGTAATTGGTTTCCGGTCCTGGTATGTTTGAAGTGATGATTGCACCCATTTCGTGCATAATCGATTTAAACGTTTCTTGCATGTGTTTGGCCTGGTTAATTTCATCATTTGTCCATTTGTAATGAAAACGCAGCACCGGAATACCATATTTATCCACCACATCCGGATCAATTTCACAATAATTATCTGCTCTGGCAATCGCTGTTCCGCGCCCGGCCATTCCAACTTGCGTACCAAAGAAACGACGGTAATCATCCTTCAGCGAAGCACCAAAACCACCGGCTTCTTTCATTTTGCCATCGCGGCCCGGCACCAATCCGTTCAAACCCTGAATGCCATTTGCAAAACCGTACGACGGCATGTGCATCCCGCCGCCATATTCGATATGGTAACCGCGCGGAAAATCAAGCTTTTTATTATCCAGCCACCAAGGTGTATAAATGTGCACGCTGCCCACGCCATCTTCATTGTAGCGCTTGCGATCCATCAGCTGCGGCAAAAACCCGCCTAAACTTGCTCCGGTAGAATCATGGATGTACTTACCAACTACGCCGCTGTTGTTTGCCAAACCGTTTGGATGGCTGGCCGACCGGGAATTGAGCAGTAAACGCGCAGATTCTCCGGCACTGGCACCTAGGATCACGATTTTGGCATTTACCTGATACTCCTGCAAATCATTTTTATCTACATAAGAAACGCCGGTTGCCAAACCATCTTTCCCCGTCAGCACTTCGCGAACCATAGCGTTGGTGATCACTTTCAGGTTTCCGGTTTTGATGGCCGGGATTACCAAACAAGAAGAAGCCGAAAAATCAGCATAAACTTTGCAACTCCGGCCGCACTGTCCGCAATAAAAACAAACACCCCGGTCTTTATTGCCCGGCAAAGCTTCCGTCAGTACCGAACCTCGGCCCGGAATAACTTTTATACCTGCTTTTTCTGCACCTTTTTTAATAAACAATTCATTTAAACGAGGCTTCGGCGGAGGCAGAAAAATGCCGTCGGGTTCATTTTCCAAACCTTCTTTGGTGCCGTAAACACCAATCAAGCGGTCAACTTTATCATAAAACGGCTTTACTTCGTCGTAAGTGATCGGCCAATCATCCGTCAGTCCGTCAATATGATGGCTTTTAAAATCATTCGGCCCCATCCGCAGCGAAATCCTGCCCCAATGGTTGGTACGGCCGCCCAACATCCGCGAACGAAACCAATTGAATTCCGTTTTATCCTTTGTGGTATAGGGTTCGCCTTCCAATTCCCAACCGCCAAAAGCAGCATCAAAATCGCCAAACGGACGTACCGTGCTGGCACCTCTCCGCGGCGATTCATAAGGGAATTTAAGCTGATGCGAATCTTTCTGCGGATCGAAGAAAGGGCCGGCTTCCAGCATCAGCACCTTTAAACCGGCATTAGCCAGCACATAACCAGCCATGCCGCCACCGGCACCAGAGCCAACCACAACTGCATCATAAGTTGTACCGGATTTTTTGATTTGAAAATCACTCATATTTTTAAAGCTATCGGCCTTAAGCAACCAGCTATCAGCCATTAAATTTACCTGATAAAAGAAGTATCGGTTTAAAGTTCTTTAATCATAATGTTACGAAAAGCAACTTCATGACCATGATCCTGCAAAGCAATATGGCCTTTCGGATATTTGGCAAAATTTTTCCAGGTTTTAAACTTGCTGTTGTTGATCAATGTTTCCCATTCCGGGCTGCCCATCTGCGTTTCCACGATTTTTGTACCGTTCAGGAAAAAAGTTAAATGGCCTTTATCCTTGCGCAATTTCACCATGTTCCACTCGCCTGCAGGTTTTGCCACATCGGTGGTTGGCGCTTTCATATCATACAAAGAACCAGCTAGATGAGTCGCTTTTTTATTGTCTTCGGCACCTTTATTGTCCAAAACTTGCATCTCAATCCCGGTATCATACGTAGCACCAAAAGCCGGGTCTTCATGCACGCCAAAAATAATCCCGCTGTTTCCTTCCGCAGAAATTTTCCATTCCACAGCCAGCTCAAAGTTTTCATATTCTTTGTCCGTCAGCAAATCACCCTGCCCGCCCGCTTTCGGATCGAGTTGCAGAGCACCATCCGTAACTTTCCAGGCAGGTTCTGTTTTTTGTTTGAGATAAGAATGCCAGCCATCCGTGTTTTTTCCGTTAAATAGCAAAGTATAGCCTTGCTGCTTTTCAGTTTTAGTCAGCTGGTTTTGGGCGGAAGCAAAACTGGTTGAAATAGCAATCAGGGAAAGATTTAAAAAAAATGTTTTCATGAAGTTGATGTATTTAGGTTTTGATGGTTGAAGCCGTGCTTCTTTTATCACATAAAAAACAGCATTTTTATTGACGTTTTAAAATGATTTTGATATTAATTTTTTACGGCTAAAAGAAGCATTTTTTAACCGTTTGTTTTTAATAATAGGTAATAAACATTTAAAACTGATTATAAAACGCAATTAAGTTATAAATTATACGCCAATATCTACCGCAATAAAGGTATTGAATTAAAGAAGTTACACTGCTGGTGCTCCGAGCGCAAAACATCGGTTCATTTTTTGCGTAAAATTTAACACTTTTGTACGTAAAGCAACCCTCCGCATGGACGCACCCGGCCAAATCTATTTTTTCCAGATGCTGTTGCTTTTGCTGCTGATGGGCGTTTGCACCGTTTGGATAGGCCGCTTACTACAATGGATTTTACTGCGAAAAAGAGTTCCAAGAAAAAAAATTTTTTCTATCCTGATCGTTTCTCTGGTGATCTCGTACCTGCTCACTTTGCTGGCCTGGTTTTGCTGGCCGCACCCGGAGGCACCAATGTGGGGCATCTTTTTTCTGCCAGCTGTTGTGGCTGAAATCCTGATTTTGATTGGTACAGTCCTCATTTTTAAAGAACAAAGACGTACATGAGCCTAGTTTTTTTGATCGGTTTTATGGGATGCGGCAAAACTACGCATGGCCGCAAACTGGCCAATTTTTTAAAAGTTGGGTTTGTGGATTTGGATGAAATTTTTGAACGTAAAAATGGTTCAATCAGCAATTATTTTACTGTTTTCGGAGAAGAAAATTTCCGTTTGAAAGAATCTGAAATCTTAAAAAACACGGTTTATCCTGAAAATGCCATCGTTTCTACCGGCGGCGGCTTGCCTATTTTTTTTGATAACCTGGATTGGATGAAGCAGAACGGAACCGTCATTTATTTACAAGTTCCGCCGGGCATTATTGCAGCACGGATGGAAAACGCCAAAACCGAACGGCCGCTACTTCAACATAAAACCGGCGAAGAACTATTGCAATTTATCACACAAAAACTGGCCGAACGGGAATTATTTTATCAGCAAGCACAAATAATTGCTGATGGTGTGGGCTTAACACCAAGAAAACTGGCGGATCTTTTGGTATATCCATCAAATTGAAATACCAATTTTAGGTCGATAAAAACAGTATCCGTTAACTTGTTTTACGCTTTGTCATCCTGATTTTGTTTCAGGATCTCTCTAGCAATACCTTTATTTTTTTAATAAAGTGCCGAAACAAGTTCGGCATGGCCAAAACAAACTAAATTAACCGCTTTTTAAAATCTCAGCAGTTGATCGCTAATAGCTTTTTCACTATTTTTCTTTTTTCTAAAACCCGGCAGGCATCTTGCTGTTATGCTTGCTGAATATTATCATTAAAAACCCATTATTATGATTACAGACGACATTAAAAAAGCAACAGATACAGTAAAAGAAACGCTAACGCCAATTAGCGAAGAATTTAAGAAAGTAACGGATACAATAAAGGATACGTTATTACCGGAAAACCCAAATGCAAATGTTGGCAAAACAGACCGTATTATTTCTGTAGGGACTGGAGCTTATATTTTTTTTAAGGGTGTTACCAATTTGTTTTCAAGCCCAATTTTGGCTTTAACAGAAGTTGGCGTTGGCGCGGCTTTATTGCACCGCGGAATCACCGGGAATTGCGAAATCAAAAAAATTGTTGATGGTGCAGATGATACTCATGAAATGGATGTAGCACATGCTTATCCTTACCCATCAGATTCAGTTTCACAATTGTAACGCAGCTTTTAAATTTAAAAAGGATATTTTCTGTACAGAAAATATCCTTTTTTTATGTTTTGTCAAACCTAAAATCAGCTTTATAATAACTGATTGAAATCCAACCGTTCTTCTTCAGAACCAGTATATTAAAATATTACAGCCACTTCTTAAAACTTGCTAGAATTAAAGCTTTGCAATTAATAGTTGCAATCATGCTTCTTTTATCGGTATAAATTTTGTTTTCAAAAAAAATTGATTTCCTTACAAAGCACCTTCTGCAAAAGTATTTCCTTGTTTGATGTCGCCGGTTTCATAACCTTTTTTAAACCAGTACATCCGTTGGGCAGAAGTGCCATGCGTAAAAGAATCCGGAGAAATGTGCCCGGTTGATTCCTGCTGCAAGCGGTCATCACCAATGGCGTTGGCAGCCGTTAAAGCAGATTCGATATCGCCCGGCTCGATTACGCTTTGGTTATCACTGTTTTTCAATTGTGCCTCGTAATGCGCCCAAACACCGGCATAAAAATCTGCCTGCAATTCCAGCTTGACAGACATTTTATTGTAATCTGTCTCGCTCATTTGCTGCCGCATCTGGTCCATTTTGGCAGAAACGCCAAACAGGTTTTGAACGTGATGGCCAACTTCATGCGCAATTACATAGGCTTTTGCAAAATCACCACCGGCATGAAAACGGTTGCTCAGTTCATCAAAAAAACCAAAATCGAGATATACTTTCCGATCAGCCGGGCAATAAAACGGACCGGTTGCTGAACTTGCCATGCCGCAGCCCGAAGCATCAACAGAGTTTTGAAAATGTACTAATTTTGGTTTTTCAAAAGTTTTGCCCATACCGGCAAAAATTTTAATCCAGGTAGTATCAACATCTTTCAAAATTACCCTTGCAAAACGCAGGTTCGTACTATCACTTTGGCTTAATTGCGATGGTGCAGATTGCTGCGTGGTTTGCTGCTGCTGATCTCCGCCAACCTGATTTAAAAGCTGTGTTGGATTATAACCCGTAAAAAGGTAAATCACAAAACCAACAATACCGATTATGCCGCCGCCAATGCCCAAACCCTGGCCGCCGCCACCGCCAGATCCGCCATCTTCAACATCGTTACTTTCTTCTCTTCCTAACCAACGCATAATTTTTGTTTTTAAATTTGAAATTTTTTAACAATATTACTGATTTCCAGTTTTAATTCAATGCTTCTTTTATCGGCCTAAAAATAGGTTGATAAAAGAAGCATTCAACTGATCGTAATTTCTCCGCACAAACTGGTTTCTATCAACCGGGCAATTTCTGCCGGATCATCATATCTGCCCAAAACATACATCAGTTTGGTTACTGCGGATTCAAAAGTCATATCGTAACCGCTCAAAACGCCCATGTCTTTCAGCTGTTTACTGGTTTCATATCGGCCCAACTCTACAGTGCCAACTTTGCATTGAGAAATATCTAAAATCACTTTGCCTTTTTTAATTACTTTTTTCAAGGCTTTGATAAACCACTCGTCCGTCGTTGTATTTCCGGCCCCAAAAGTTTCCATCACAAAAGCTTTTGCATCTGCTTTCAAAATGCTTTCAACCGTTTTTTGGCTGATACCAGGATATAATTTCAGCACGGCAATATCGGCATACATATTTTTGTGCACCTGAAAAGGCTGCTCTGTTGCCTGCAAAACAAAAGCTTCATTAAAGCTGAGGTGAACGCCGGCCTCAGCCAAAACGGGATAGTTGGGCGAACGGAAAGCTTCAAATTTTGACGAATTGTATTTGAACGAACGGTTGCCGCGGAAAAGCTGCGAATCAAAATAAATACAAACTTCGGGCACCAAAGCTTTACCGTTTTTTTGGGAAGCCGCAATTTCTAAAGAAGTGATCAGGTTTTCTTTGGCATCGGTACGTATCTGGCTGATAGGCAGCTGTGAACCTGTCAGCACAACCGGTTTGCTCAAACCTTCCAGCATAAAACTCAATGCCGAAGCCGTAAAAGCCATCGTATCTGAGCCATGCAGGATCACAAAGCCTTCATAATCGTTATAATTTGTTTCGATCAGCGTTGCAATTTCTACCCAGATTTCGGGCTTCATGTTAGACGAATCAATGATCGGATCAAAAGAATGTACCGTCAGCTGGTAATTGAGCCGGGCCAGCTCCGGCACGTTCAGCATAATTTGGTTAAAATCAAACGGACGGAGCATCTGCGTTGACGGGTCGTTTACCATTCCGATGGTTCCGCCAGTATAGATGATGAGGATGTTCGTCATAACAAAGCGATGGATTGATAAAGCATTGATTCTTAAATTACTATCAACTAAATTCCGAAAACTTTTTCCGAATTCAGTGTGGTTGTTTCGGCTATTTTTTCTACCGGCTGCTGGTGCAGATCGGCTATTTTTTGTGCAATATAAGTTAAATAAGCACTTTCATTCGGTTTTCCACGAAAAGGCACAGGCGGTAAATATGGCGAATCGGTTTCCAGCACCAAATATTTCGGGTCTATTTGCTGCACCACTTTATCCAAACCAGCATTTTTATAAGTCACCACGCCGCCGATCCCCAGGAAAAAACCCAATTCGATAATTTGATTGGCCTGCTCCAGATCACCCGAAAAACAATGGAAAATACCACGTAATTTCTCGTCGCGTTCTTCCTTCAATATCGAAAAAACCTCGTTAAAAGCAGCACGGCAATGGATGACGATGGGCAGCGATGCTTCTTTTGCCCAGGTAATTTGCGCACGAAAAGCCGCCTGCTGCTCGGCCAGCAAATCCTGCGACCAGTACAAATCAATACCGATCTCGCCAACAGCATAATATTTTTGATCGCCCCAAAGTTCTTTAATCGTTTGCAATTCGGTTTCCCAATTTTTGGTAACGCTGCAAGGATGCAAACCCAGCATCGGAAAACAGTTTTGCGGATAAGCTTGGACCAAATCCGCCACCATCGGAACGGAAGCAGCATCTACATTTGGCAAAAACAAACGGGTGATTTGCTGATCCAAACAACGCTGCATCATGGCGTTTCGGGCGGCATCATCGGCCTCATAATATAAATGCGTGTGGGTATCGGTCAGGACCATCGTTTCAAAACTAAAAAAAAATGCCTCCTGTTGGTTACAGAAGGCATGTTTTGCTTATTTTTTCTTTGCAACAACCGGCTTTTTGACTGATTTTTTGCCTGATGCTTTTTTTATCAGTGTTTTTTTGGTGTCTGAAACATTAGCAACGAAATTATTGAATCTTATTTCTGTTTCTCCTGGTTTTAAATGCACAACTATGGGCTTAGCAGGTTTGCTATGTTTGATGCTAAGAATTTGCACATCAAAAACCAGCGGACTATAAGGCGCAATATCTGCTCCGGCACCGCGCTCGGCGTAAGCTAATTTTGAGGGAATAATCAGCCGTGCTTTTGATCCCTGATTTAGCAATAAAAAACCTTCATCCCAACCGGGGATCACATCTCCGTGTTTTACCACAAACTGAAACGGTTCGTATGGCCGGCCGGGTTGCAGTACGCCGGCTTTTTGCGCTTCGTCTTGTAAATTGGTATCAAAAACTTTTCCGTCCAAAGTGCGGCCGATATAATTAACCAGCAAAGTATCACCGGGTAAAGGTTTTGGTTTGATTGATGATGTTAAAACCTGATAATACAAACCGGAAGCTGTTTTTTTGGCGGGAGGATTTAAAGCGGCTATATATTTGGCAACGCGTTCCGATTCCACGGCTTTCAACTTTTCATTTCCTTCAGCGATCTTTGCTTCCGCAGCTTTCCGTTCTGCCATAGCCTGATCCAATGATTGTATTTTTTCAATTTTCAGCAAATAAATTACAGAAGCACCTTTGGCCATAAAAGGCGGCCGCTGGTCTTCGCGGTTTTTAAAAAGGGAATCCGCAGGGATTGTGATCCGTACACTGTCTTTCAAAGCCAGCTGCGGGAAAATATCCATTAGATCATCAACCGATTGTGAAGCCTGAACCTGCGTGGTAAACGGTTTGCCACGCTGGTAACTGCTCATCAACATCGAATCTTTTTCGGTTTTGATGCTGAGGTTAAAAGTGATAACATCATTTAGCTTGATGCGATCGCCGGGATGCGCAGCCACAATTTGGTAGCGTGCTCCTTTTACCGTAGTTTTTATCGGGCTTTGGGCCTGGACTGCTCCGCAGAAAGCAAACAGCAAACCGGAAATGAGATAGCGAAATTTCATATGGTTGAAAAAAGCCTCCGCTTTGGGCGGAGGCCGAATGTTTTAATAAATTATCTTGCTGCCGGATTGGTTGGCGGATGTGGCATTTGCATTGGCGGCATTGGTGGTTTCGGCGCATTTGGGTCCGGGTGGATGATGTTTTTCAGTTCCACATCGAAAACCAATGTAGAAAAAGGTGCAATCGGTCCATTACCTTGTTCGCCATAAGCCAATGAAGAAGGAATGATGAAAGTGGCCTTTTCGCCTTTGTTCAGCAACAGCAAACCTTCATCCCAACCCGGGATAACTGCTTTTACACCAACCGGAATCCGAATGGGTTCAAACTTGCGCATTTGCAACTGTGGCTTATCAAAAAATGGTTTACCAGCTTTTTCTGCAACAGCCTTAATACTGGTATCAAAAATAGTCTCTTTACTATTTAACAATTTGCCGGTATAATCAATCACAGCTGTATCGCCAACAGCCAGTTTATCACCACTGCCAGCTTGCGTAATTACATAATTTAAACCGGATGGTGTTTGGATTGGTTTCAGGTTTTTATCAGCAATATATTTTTTGATTTTGATTGGTTCTGCTGCTCTGGCTTTATCGCCTTCTGCTTTAAAATACTGGCCGATTTTTTCTTGGAAAGCTTTATCGTCCAGCTTTCCTTTAGCCAAAACCTTTTCAATTTTGATGGTATAGTTTAAGTATTTCCCGGAAAAACCCGGAGGTTTCGAAGGTTGTTTGCTTTCCTTCATCATCGTATCCGCATTAATTTTGATGATGGCACTGTCGCCTTCACTCAACTTCATTAAGGCAGCATACAAATCGCCTTTGTACATCGGTTTAGCAACCAGCAATTGCGAGGCACGGCCAATATCATAAGTATTGACAAGCTCTTTGCCACTATCTGTTTTGGCGATCACGTTTACGCTTATAAAATCACCGGTTTTGATGGTTTCACCGGGCGCATCTTTAATAATTTTGTACATCGTACCGCTATCGCTTTTTGTAAAGCCACCGTTGCAGCTGGCAAAAGCAAGGGCTGCAACTGTTAAAAAAAACAGGTTTTTCTTCATTTTTATTGTGTTAAAAGATTTTTGTATTCGGGTAATAAACTTTTAAATTGATGGACAACTTGCTCCAGCGTATCTTCTGATTGGCCGCCAGCCGCATTGCGATGGCCACCGCCATGAAAATGATTTTTGCAAATCTCATTCGCCGGGAAAGTGCCGGATGACCGCAGCGAAAGTTTCACTTTATCCGTCCGCTCAATGATAAAGGCTGCCAAACGGATGTTATCAATCGACAGCGCATAATTCACCACGCCTTCCGTATCGCCGGTAGTGCTGTCAAATTGCTTTAATTCTTCTTGGCTAACGGTAATTAAGGCTGTATTATATTCATGCAAAACCTCCAGCTTGTTGCTCAGGCAATAACCCAAAAAACGCAAGCGGTTTTCGCTCGCATGATCGTAAACCAATTGATGGATAGCAGCGTTATCAGCACCCAGATCGATCAGTTCGGCCGTAATGCGGTGCACATTTGCTGTGGTGGTGGGGAAACGAAACGAGCCGGAATCTGTCATGATACCTGTGTACAAGCAAGTGGCCACGTCTGCATCAATGCTGTTTTTATCGCCTAAAAATTGGGCTATAAACTCATAAACCAATTGCGCTGCCGAACATGCTTGTGTATTCCAAAGTCGGAAATCATCAAAATCCTCCGGATCGAGGTGATGATCGATCATGATCTTTTTAGCAGAGGAAACCCGCACTAATTCACCTAAATCATTGATCCTTGAAAGCGCGTTGAAATCCAGACAAAAAATCAAGTCTGCGTTTGCAACCAAACTTGCAGCTAGCTCTTTCTTTTCTGTATAAATGATGACTTCGGAATTTCCGGGTATCCAGGCCAAAAAATTAGGATAATCTGTTGGCGTAACTACCTGAACGTGATGCTGTTTTTGTTTGAGATAATGCCACAAACCCAGCGAAGAACCCAGCGCATCACCATCTGGTTTATGGTGCGTGGTAATCACAATATTTTTAGGTTGGGCCAGGATTTCCTTCAGCTCAGCAAGGTTCAACATGTACTATTTTAAAACGGAATGCAAAGCTAAATAAATAAATGAATTACAGGTTCTATAATTAAACTTGTTTGGTTTCCTGCCGAAAAACCTACTTTTGCCACAATTTACAAATCAACCTTATGGAAACTAACAAAACTTTTACCATGATCAAGCCGGATGCTGTTGTCAATCAGCACATTGGGGCTATTTTAAATAAAATTACCCAGTCCGGTTTCAAAATCGTGGCTTTAAAATATACTTCCTTGTCAGCAGAACTGGCTGGCAAATTTTACGAAGTTCATGCTGAGCGTCCGTTTTATAAAGATCTGGTTGGATTCATGTCTTCCGGGCCGATTGTAGCCGCAATCCTGGAAAAAGACGATGCCGTGGCTGCCTTTCGCAAACTGATCGGTGCCACCAATCCGGCACAAGCTGAAGAAGGTACAATCCGTAAAGAATTTGCAGAATCCATCGAAAAAAATGCCGTCCATGGTTCTGATTCTGATGAAAATGCCCAAATTGAAGGCAACTTCTTTTTCTCTGCTTTCGAAAGATTTTAAGTAGGTAAAAACAGCATCAGATCAATTGTAAAAAGCATCTGCCTAATTCCTG
Source organism: uncultured Sphingobacteriaceae bacterium (assembly GCA_964236465.1). Lineage (GTDB taxonomy): Bacteria > Bacteroidota > Bacteroidia > Sphingobacteriales > Sphingobacteriaceae > Mucilaginibacter_A. The sequence goes on from CAXSBZ010000005.1 coordinate 132,857, forward strand.
ATTTTAAGATTTTATGCAGATGCTTCTTTTATCTACCTAAATTTTACTTCCGCAGCCAGCCCGTTTCCGTTCCGTCTTCTACCAAATAAAAACCTTCAAAACCGGCCAGAATATTCACCGGTTTCCCGGCTGCCAGAATCAGTTTTTTGGGCGATAATATATCCGGCTGATTATAAAGCGGTTGCTGCATTTTTAACGTCAGTTTTCGTAAAGGTTTATTCGCTGCATTAACGGCTTTACTATTCAAAAAACCGGTTTGGCCGTTTGGCAAGGTTACTTTATAATAATTGCCGGCCGCAGCATCCACAAGCAAAGCCGTTCCTTCGGGCAATGCTTCTTTTACCATACTTTTTTCGGAGGGTGATCCGTAAAGTTTTGTATTTTTATTTCCCGTCCGCATGGTTGCGTTTAGGTTTTTGAGTGAAGCCAGAACTGGTTCTGCTTTTTTGGTTATCGGTGCCACAAATGTCAGTGGGTTTACAGCTCCTCCATTCGTATAAATTCCGAAATGCAAATGCGAAGGTGTAGTTCGTGCATTGCCGGTATTGCCCACCAAACCAACCGTATCGCCGATGGAAACATGCTGGCCGTTGTGCACCAACTGTGAATCCAGGTGTGCATAATAAAGTGTATAATCGGCATCATCCGGATGGAGAAAAACCACTTTTCCGCCCAACTTATTTTCACCGGGCTGCGCAATTCCGTTGGCAGCAGCCAAAGCCGGCGTTCCTTTTTTGGCGAAAATATCAATGCCTTCATGCTTGCGGATTCCGGCATCCCGATCGGCTCCATAAAAACTGCCGATATTGGGTTTGCCGGATGCTGCCACCGGAAACGACAATGCCGGGCCGGATTGTATCGTCAGCGTATATTCGCCGCTGCGCAACAATTCGGGCTGCAAACGAAGCAGGTAAGTTCCGGTTTGTTTTACTTCAACAATCAGAGGTTTGCCGGTGGTATCTGCGGAAGCCAGCACACGGTTTAAGTTGGTTTGCTGCCAAACATCTACAAAAACATTAAAATTTTGTACAGGGTTTTTACTGAGGCTGATATACAGCTTCTCTCCTCTTTTAGCTTCAAACTGAAACGCAGCTGCCTGGATTCTCTCCGCAGCAAAAAAACCGGTTTCTTTATACGGAATGCTGATATGCAAAGCTTTACCTAAACTTTGATCGGCCGTTTGCAGCCAACTGCTGCCCATGGCGGTTTGTTGCAATCCGGCAGTTTTTAAGCGGTTGCTATAAGTTTCATGCGGAGACATTTTTTTGAACAAACCAGCCGGCCCAATGCTGTTACACGAAAAAAGTATCGATAAAAGAAGCATCCAAATTGTAAGTTTTAATTTGGGTTGATTAATGAAGTTCATAAATAGAAATAGTATCTGATTTTAACTTTTCAAACTGGTGAATGTTTGTCCGTTTTCTTCTGGATTGTTTTGTTATTTCGACCGAAGGGAGAAATCCTCCTTCAACTAAACAAGTAACTTTCACTTTGATGAAGATTTCTCCCTTCGGTCGAAATGACAATACGTTTTAATGACAATACGCTTTACAATCAGGGAGAACTTCTCTTTCTGCCTGAAATCATCACAAAAAAACATCGATAAAAGAAGCATTAAGAATAACAAACTATCAACCAAAAAATTTTCCTACAGTTAAAATTATTAAGCTGATTTTTTTATATTTAGGCTCTGACTAATCATAATTTTAAGAGTTTGAAACGTAAAGATTTTATCTACTTAGCAGGAATTGGTTTCAGTGCCGCCGCCCTGTCCAACATTCCGGCTTTTGGAAAATCCATCCCATTGGAAGCCGGTTATACAACAGTTGATACGGCGATCAAAAAAAAACTGGCCGATGTGGCTTTAAACGCTGCCCGCTCCAAAGGTGCTACTTATACTGATGTTCGGATTGGCCGCTATCTCCGCCAGTCCATTATCACCCGTGAAAACCGCGTGCAAAACATCACCAATACAGAATCTTACGGCCTGGGCATCCGGGTGATTGCCAACGGTTGCTGGGGTTTTGCGGCAACAGATAAATTAGATAATGACAGCATTGCCAAAGCCACCGCACTGGCCGTCAGCATCGCCAAAGAAAATTCCAGACTGCTGACCGAACCGGTTCAGTTGGCACCGCAAAAAGGTTATGGCGAAGTGCGCTGGAAAACGCCTATTGAGAAAAATGCTTTTGAAGTGCCGATTAAAGAAAAGGCCGACCTGCTGCTTTCTGTCAATGCAGCGGCCCTAAAAGCGGGAGCCAATTTTATCAACAATTCTTTGTTTTTGGTGAATGAGCAGAAATATTTTGCTTCTACGGATGGTTCTTATATCGATCAGGATGTGCACCGTATCTGGCCAACATTTACCATCACCAAAATAGATGCGAAATCCGGAAAATTCCAAACCCGAAACGCGTTGAGCGCACCAATGGGCATGGGCTACGAATATTTGATCCCGAAGGAAGAAGAAAAAATAAATGGTGTGATCACGTTGTACAAAAAACGGTATGATATGCTGGAAGATGCACAAACGGCAGTTAAAAACCTGGACGAGAAGCTGTTGGTGAAATCCATAGAACCCGGAAAATATGATCTGGTGCTTGATCCGACCAATCTTTTCCTCACCATCCACGAATCTGTTGGCCACCCGACCGAGCTGGACCGCGTGCTGGGTTATGAAGCCAATTTTGCCGGAACCAGCTTTTTAACCCTGGATAAATGGGAAGCGAAAAACTTCAATTTCGGCAGTCCGCAGGTAAATATTGTGGCTGATAAACTGCAAACCGGTTCGCTGGGCGCGGTGGGTTATGATGATGAAGGCGTAAAAACCAAGCAATGGAATTTGATTGATAAAGGCATTTTGGTGAATTACCAAACCATCCGCGATCAGGCGCATATTTTGGGCTTGAAAGAATCGCAGGGTTGTTGTTATGCCGATAGTTGGGACAGTGTGCAGTTTCAGCGGATGCCAAATGTTTCGCTGGAAGCCGGAAAATCTCCTTTAAAACCTGCGGATATGATCAAAAATATTAAAAAAGGCTTGTATATGTTTGGCCGAAATTCCTATTCTATTGATCAGCAGCGATATAACTTCCAGTTTAGCAGTCAGCTTTGTTACGAAATTAAAGACGGCAAAATTGCGGGTTTGGTAAACGATGCGGCTTATCAATCCAACACGCGTGAATTTTGGAATTCATGTACTCAAGTTTGTGATGCGCAGGATTATCGTTTGGGCGGTTCTTTTTTTGATGGAAAAGGGCAGCCGCAACAGGTGAGTGCCGTTTCGCATGGTTGCGCCACAGCAAGATTTAATGGGGTGAATGTGATCAATACGGCACGGAAAATTTGATCAGAATTAACAGGATTTAAGAATTAAACAGAATGCTTTTTTTATCTATCGAATAATTAACCAAACGAGTTATATTTCGCCTAAATTTCTTCAACTTTCCCTATAACATCATGCTGTTTTTATCAACTAAAAATCAACAAAAAAACATAAACTTCAACCTAAATTAAAACCAATTGAAAAGACGAGATTTTATTTACCTCACGGGCCTGGGCGTTGGTGCGTCGATGCTCAGCAGTATCCCGGTTTTGGGGAAACCGGTGCCGCTTGAAACAGCTTTAAACCCGGTGGACGTGGCCCTGAAAAAGCGCATGGCCGATGTGGCACTCAATGCCGCGCGTTCCAAAGGTGCCACTTATACCGATGTACGCATTGGCCGTTATCTCAACCAATATGTGATTACGCGGGAAGATAAAGTGCAGAATATCGTCAACACAGAATCTTACGGCATGGGCATCCGGGTGATTGCCAACGGCAGCTGGGGTTTTGCCGCTACCGATAAATTGGACAATGACGGCATTGCCAAAGCCGCCGAACTGGCCGTACAAATCGCCAAAGAAAATTCGAGGCTGCTGATGGAACCTGTTCAATTAGCTCCGCAAAAAGGTTATGGTGAAGTGAGCTGGAAAACGCCTATCGAGAAAAATGCTTTTGAAGTGCCGATCAAAGAAAAGGCAGATTTGCTACTCAATGTAAATGCTGCGGCTATGAAAAGCGGTGCCAACTACGTAAACTCCATGTTATTTTTAGTGAATGAACAGAAATATTTTGCTTCTACCGATGGTTCCTATATTGATCAGGATGTGCACCGCATCTGGCCTACTTTCAGCGTAACAAAAATTGATGCAAAATCCGGTAAATTTGAAACCAGGGATTCTTTAGGATCACCTCGCGGGATGGGTTATGAATATTTATTGCCACGGGAATCAGACAAAATCCATAGCGTAACTACTTTATATAAAGACCGTTATGATATGTTGGAAGATGCCGGGCTGGCGGCCACACAGGCCGGGCAAAAACATCAGGCAAAAACAGTAGAGGCCGGAAAGTATGACCTGGTGCTCGATCCAACCAATCTATATTTAACCATCCACGAATCTACCGGCCACCCAAGTGAGCTGGACCGTGTGCTGGGTTATGAAGCCAATTTTGCCGGAACCAGTTTTTTAACATTGGATAAATGGCAATCCAAAAAATTTAATTACGGCAGCAAGCTGGTCAATATTGTGGCTGATAAAACCCAGGTTGGTTCTTTGGGTGCCGTTGGTTATGATGATGAAGGCGTAGGCACCAAAAAATGGAACATTGTAGAGAACGGAATATTGGTGAATTACCAGGCTATCCGCGATCAGGCGCATATTTTAGGCTTAAAAGAATCGCAGGGCTGCTGCTATTCGGATAGTTGGAGCGACGTGCAATTTCAGCGGATGCCAAACATTTCACTTCAACCCGGAAAAACGCCGCTGAGTCCGGCCGACATGATCAAAAATGTTGAAAAAGGGATTTATATTGTGGGCGATGGTTCTTATTCCATCGATCAGCAGCGGTATAATTTTCAGTTTAGCGGGCAGCTTTTTTACGAAATTAAAAACGGGAAAATTGCGGGTATGCTGAAAGATGTGGCCTACCAATCCAACACGCAGGAGTTCTGGAATTCGTGTACGGCTATTTGTGATGAACGCGATTACCGTTTGGGCGGAACTTTTTTTGACGGAAAAGGCCAGCCAACACAAAGCAGTGCCGTTTCACACGGATCTTCTACCACGCGTTTTAACGGGATTAATGTTTTAAATACAGCACGGAAAATATGATTTGGATTTTTTGGATTTAGATGATTTTTGGATTTTACTTGTAAGCTTTCATTGGGATTTTACTTGCCAGCTTTCCACCTTTCAGGAATCCAAAAATCCCAGAATCCAAAAAATCCCAATTTAGACAATCTTGATCAAATTCAGACAATCTCAATCCTAATCCTATGTCAATATTAAATAAAGAACAAGCTCAGGCTTTGTTAAAAAAAGTGCTCAGCTACTCTAAAGCTGATGAATGCGAAGTAAATTTAAGCGGATCTGACGGCGGCAACATCCGTTATGCGCGCAGTGCGGTTTCTACCAGCGGCGGTATCAGTCAGCAAAGTTTAGTGGTTTCTTCTGCTTTCGGGAAAAAACTCGGCACCGCAACCATCAATGAGTTTGATGATGCATCACTGCAAAAAGTAGTGCAACGCGCAGAAGAACTGGCGCAATTGGCTCCCGAAAACCCAGAGTTCATGCCTTTTTTAGGCCCTCAAAATTACAATGAATCGCAAACTTTTATTCAATCCACGGCTGATATCAACCCAAAACAACGCGCCGATGCGGTGGCAGAAAGTTTGCAAATTGCCAAAGCTGGTAATTTAACTGCTGCGGGATTTTATAATAATTCGGCCGGCTTTTCGGCGATGATGAACTCGAAAGGTTTGTTTGCTTACAATACTTCCACCGACGTTAATTTTAATGTAACGGTTAGAACGCCGGATGGAAAAGGTTCCGGCTATGCTTCCAAAGGTTACAACGATGTTAGGCAACTGGATGTAGCGGCAGCCACGCGCATTGCAGCGCAGAAAGCGGCAGGTTCATCGGCAGCAAAAGCCATTGAACCGGGAAAATATACCGTGATCCTGGAACCATCCGCAGCGATTGTGTTACTTGAAAACCTGTTTTTTAATTTCGACGGACGTTCTGCGGATGAAGGCCGGAGTTTCATCAGCCTTCCCGGAGGAAAAACAAAACTTGGCCAAAAATTAGTGGACGAGCGCGTAACAATCTATTCTGATCCGCAAAACCCGGATTTGCCAACCAGCACCTGGAGCGGCGACGGCCGGCCGCAGGAAAAAGTGGCCTGGATTGATAAAGGCGTGGTCAAAAACTTGTATTATTCGCGCTATTGGGCGCAAAAAAAGGGTGTAAAAGCAGTACCATCACCGGATGGTGTAGTGATGCAAGGCGGAACGGCCTTGCTGGAAGACCTGATCAAGAGTACCGAAAAAGGAATTTTAGTAACCCGACTTTGGTATATCCGCTCGGTTGATCCGCAAACTTTGCTGCTGACCGGTTTGACGCGCGACGGTACTTTTTATATTGAAAACGGACAGATCAAATTCCCGGTGAAGAACTTCCGCTTTAATGAAAGTCCGGTGATTATGCTGAATAACTTGGAAGCTTTGGGCAAACCGGAACGAACCGTCAGCGGAGAATCAGGAATGCACGCAATGATCCCGCCGATGAAAATTAGGGATTTTACGTTCAGTTCTTTATCGGATGCAGTTTAGCTTTTTGAGATTTCTCCCTTTTGTCATTTCAATTGTCTGAATTTGGATTGGTGAGATTTTAGGATTATTGGATTTGCCGTTCTGTTGACAAACTGCATTTATCCAATAATCCTTAAAGCTCAATTTATACAATCGACAAGCTGTATTCATCCAATAATCCTTAAATCCAGTAAATCCTAATTCAGACAATAGATAATCCAAATAATTACTTATCTATCCCGCTTCTCAAAGCCATCAATCCCAAAATCGGCCCCAAAGCCAGCACCGGAAAAACGTAAACCGGATCAAATTTCAGCAGCAAACTATTAGTTAGTTGGATGCTGATAATGGTGATGGAAAAGCCGATACAATTTACAATTGTTAGCGCGCTACCTTTCAGTTCTGCTGGTGCGTGCAAAGCCATCATGGTTGAAAACTGGGGCGAATCCGCAGCCACATTCAAGTTCCAGAAAAAAAGTACCGATAAAAACAGCATCGGTCCAAACTGAAAAAAAAGCGGCGAGCATAGACAGCATAACCCTGAAAACAATAATGCGCTAAAAGCTACTTTTTTGCTGCCGATGTGTTGCGAAATGTAGCCGCCAAAAATGCAGGACAAGCAGCCGGAAGCAATAATCAGGAAGGAAAACAGAGGCATATTCAAGCGATAATTTGGATGTAAACGAAGATAAGTTTGCAAGATTAAAGGCAAAAAAGCCCAAAGTGTATAAACTTCCCACATGTGGCCAAAGTAGCCGAAAGCGACGGACCGGAAGTCTTTCTTTTTAAAAATACTAAAAATACCTTTGAAATGAACTTTTGCATTGAGCTTGCGAAACGGGCCGTCGGGCACAAAAAACAGCACCAGCAATCCACCCAAAATTGAAAAACCGGAAGTTAGGATCAGCAATAATTTCCAGGGCAATATCGCCCCAAAAGTTTTTAATAAATGTGGAA
>CAXSBZ010000006.1:0-134632 GCA_964236465.1 uncultured Sphingobacteriaceae bacterium
AATCCCGTTTGGCAGCCTGTTTTACAGAATCAATTTTAAAAGCTTTTTTCACAGAATCTGCATTTCGCCTGCTTTTTCGCATTTCTTCTGCCGCCAGTTTTTTGGTAATGGAATCATTTTTCACCGTCAGCTGCGCTAAAACAGCTTTATAAATTTTGCCCATTTGCTCCAAATGGACACTATAATACTGATAGCTTTTTTTAAACTGTACAGAATCAACATGGTGCCGTTGAAAAATTGCAGCATATAAACCATTCCCGCGGTAAGCTAAACTGTCCGGCATCTGTGAGTTTGTATTCAGATAACCGTCGGCCAAATGCATCTCTACCAAAAGCGGCACAAAACGGTCTTCTTCAATCAAATTATCAGGTTTGGGTTCGCTATTGCAGGCGCAGAAACACAGCAGCAATAAAGAAAACAGCATATTATAAAATCGCATTGTGTAGTTTTGCACCAATTTTATTCAAATTTAAGGATTAATGAGCATTGCAGATAATATCAATAACCTAAAAAAAGAAATCGGAGACGGTGAAGTTAAGCTGATTGCGGTTTCTAAAACCAAACCTGCAGCAATTTTACTGGAAGCTTACAACGCCGGCCAACGCGTTTTTGGCGAGAACAACGTGCAGGAACTGGTTGAGAAATACGAACAACTGCCCAAAGATATTGAGTGGCATTTGATCGGGCATTTGCAAAGCAACAAAGTAAAATACATTGCTTCTTTTATCAGCTTAATTCATTCGGTTGATAGTTTGAAATTGTTGCAGGAAATTGACAAGCAAGCCGCCAAAAATAAACGCACAATTGATTGTTTGTTGCAGATTTATATTGCAGATGAAGAAACTAAGTTTGGATTAGGTTTTGATGAAGCGATAGAATTGTTGCGGTCAGAAGAATTTTCCAACTTGCAACATGTTCGCATAGTTGGATTGATGGGCATCGCCACAAATACGGAAAATCCAAAACAATTGAAAGATGAATTTTATGAATTGCATACTTTTTTTGATGGTGTAAAATTAAGTTTTTTCCGCAAAGAAGATTCTTTTAAAGAACTTTCCATTGGCATGTCCGCTGATTATAAAATTGCAATTGAAGAAGGCAGCACGATGATTCGGGTTGGAAGTTTGATTTTTGGTGAGCGCGTGGTTCCGCATTGGAAAAATAATTGAAACAGATGAATTTATTGATAAGAGAAGCTGTAAAAAGCGATTGCCCGCGTTTGTTGGAATTGATTAAAGAACTGGCTTTGTTTGAAAAAGCACCCGAAGAAGTAACCGTAACTTTGGCAGAATTTGAAGACGCAGGTTTCGGAAACCACCCCATTTGGAAAGCTTTTTTGGCTGAAGTTGATGGTTTTACAGTTGGTTTTGCTTTGTATTATGTGCGCTATTCTACCTGGAAAGGTTGCCGCATGTACCTGGAAGATTTGATTGTTACAGAAGCTTACCGCAGCCACGGAATTGGAACTTTGCTGATAAAAACACTGATAAAAGAAGCCTTGCAAAAAGGTTTTAGCGGGATGCTTTGGCAGGTGCTGGATTGGAACGAACCGGCCATCGGTTTTTACAAAAAACTTGATGCAAGTTTTGACGGAAGCTGGATCAATGTTTCACTTTCCAAAGCACAATTTCAAGGTTTTGATTTGTCAGACTTGGATTGAATTTTTTTCACAAACCATTCTAATTTTTAACCGATAAAAACAGTATGCAAGTTTTTAAGTTCGGTGGTGCTTCTGTTAAAGATGCTGCTTCCATCAAAAATTTAGCTCAGCTAATGAAGCAATTTTCCGCAGAAAAACTATTGATTGTAGTTTCTGCCATGGGAAAAACCACCAATGCACTGGAAAAATTGAGTTCTGCTTATATCAATCAAGCAGCAGATTTATCAATTATTTTTGCAGAAATCAAAGCTTATCATTATCAAATTTTAGCTGAACTTTTTGATTTTTCGGATCGGATTTTTGATGAAGTGGAAAATACTTTTGTAGAAATTGAATGGATGATTGAAGAAGAACCGCATGACGATCCTGATTTTATTTATGACCAGATAGTTTCTATTGGTGAACTGGTTTCTTCCAGAATTGTAACGGCTTATTTAAATAAAGTCGGCATAAAAAGCCGTTGGTTGGATGCACGTGGCTATATCCAAACCAACAATACTTATCGCGAAGGTTTGGTAGATTGGGAAAAAACACAAGCTCAAATTTCCCAGGATCTTCCTGAAATGTTACAAGCTGAAATGCTGGTTACACAAGGTTTTTTGGGTGGAACTTCCGAAAATTTTACCACAACTTTGGGCCGCGAAGGTTCGGATTATTCGGCTGCAATTTTTGCTTCCTGTTTAAACGCAAATTCGGTTACGATTTGGAAAGACGTGGACGGCGTGTATAATGCGGATCCGAAACGCTTTCAAAACATCGTCAAATTTGATCAGCTTTCGTATGTCGAAGCTGTGGAAATGGCTTATTACGGCGCAAGTATCATCCATCCAAAAACCATCCGGCCGCTGCAAAATGCCAACATTCCACTTTATGTAAAACCATTTTTGAAGCCGACGGAAAACGGAACAGTGATCAACTTGGAAGAGTTTCCGGTAAAAGTTCCGATCATCATTGTGAAACCAAATCAGGTTTTGGTTTCCGTATTTTCTAAAGATCATTCTTTTATCAATGAAAATCATCTGAGCGAAATCTACAAACTTCTGGCAGATTTACATTTCAAAGTTAACTTAGTCCAAACTTCGGCTTTGAGTTTTACTTTCTGTTTGGATGATGATGCCGGTAAGTTTGAAAAGTTATTGCAGAAACTAAAACCAGGATTCAATTACAGATACAATACAGAAACAGATTTAATCACCGTTCGGCATTATGAAGCTGAATTATTGAAAGAACTTTCCGCAGGAAAAACTATTTTGCTGGAACAAGTGAGCCGGAACACCGCACAACTTTTAATCAAAGCTGAAAGTTAAAAAAACGCAATGCTGTTTTTATCGGTATAAAAGCAGCACTGCCCCAATAATGCTCATCTACCTCAAAACTTGTGATCTGCCAGCTTTCTGCTGAACCAATTATGTGTTTTGGATTTTGATGAATGCCATCCAAACTTGGAACCCAATTCAGATTATCTGTCAAACCTTTTCCGGTTGCTTTGAGTAAGGCTTCTTTGCGCGTCCACAATTCGTAAAAGTTTTGGTGCGGGTTTGCAGCTGATTGAATGTATTCTTTTTCTTCCAAACTAAAACTGAAATCCAACAAATTTTGATAGGTAAAAGAAGCATTGATCTTTTCCACATCAACGCCGATTGGATTTGTCGAGATTGCAATCAAAATCCAATCTTCGGAATGGGAAACATTAAAATAAAGGTTTTTCGATATTATATTTTGCAGTAAAAGTTTCTTGTTATGATCCAATTTAAAACTAATTTCTTTTGGATCGACTGACAAATAACGGCTAAGTAAAATCTTCAAAACTGCCCTACCAATAATGCGGCTTTGGCGATCATTTTCCTTGCGGTAACGTTGGGATTTTTCTGTTTCCTGCAAATCCAGCAACTTTTGTAAATCAATGAGATGCGGTATTGAAGTTGTAATATTTATCCGCCAGACATCAATGTTTTTCAAACCGAAGTACGAACTTACAGCGGCATCTGTCCATATTGCCTTTGTTGTTTGAATATGTAGATAACTTCCGGCCATGATTTAATTTAAGATCTTGTTGATTTCAAAAAAAATTTCATCATTTGTATTTCATTAATCCTTTTCAAAAAAGATTAAAAAAAATAAACTAATAAATTTATTCATTGTTAAAACAAAAAAACAAAAAGCTATGAGTATCAAAAAAGATTTGTTGAAAAAAACAAAAGAGTACGCAGACCAAGCGAAAGAATATGCAAAAGACCATGCTAAAGATTATGCAGAATATGCAAAAAGTAAGGAAAAAACTTACTCTTCTGAAGCAAAAAAATATGCAAAAGATGAAGTTGATGGTGGAAATTCCGCATCTGTTGCCCTGGCTTTAATCGGTGGGATTGCTATCGGTGCAGCATTAGGCGTTTTGTTTGCGCCGGAAGCCGGAACAGATACCAGAAGTAATTTGGGTACATCTTTGCAAGAATTTGGGAATACAGTTGCCGATAAAGCGCAGCAAGGAAAAGAAGCCATTACTAACTTGAAAGATAAAGCGGTTGATGCTGTAAAATCTAAACTGGAAGGTGTTGAAGGCGAAGATGCTGACATTGATCATCCGTCTTTCAGCTAAGACTGATTTTTAAGTTTCTATTATAGAAGAAGCTGCTTATTTAAAATAAGCAGCTTCTTTGTTTTTTGTCACATTTTTTTTCTGTCATTTCGACTGAAAGGAGAAATTTCCTTTCAGTGAAACAACTTTGCGCCTTTGATAAAGATTTCTCCTTTCAGTCGAAATGACAAGTTGGAAAAATCTTAAAAAACAAAAAGCCCTCAACATTGCTGCTGAGGGCTTTCCTTTAAACGGGTGGACGATGGGGCTCGAACCCACGACCCTCGGCACCACAAACCAATACTCTAACCAGCTGAGCTACGCCCACCGTTTTGTTGTTACAAAAGTATAAATCTTCCGGCAATTGTCAAGTGGTTTTGTGCTGAAAATTTATATGCTGTTTTTATCAACTTAAAAACAGTATTTTAAAATTTACTTTTGCGCAGTATGATTGAAATTTTTACAGATGGCGCCTGTAGTGGAAACCCCGGTCCAGGCGGTTATGGTGCAATATTAAAAGCCGGAGGCCATTACAAAGAACTTTCGGGCGGTTTCCGTAAAACGACCAATAACCGAATGGAGCTTTTGGCCGTAATCAAAGCTTTGGAAGCTATTAAAAATCCCAATCAAACCATCACCATCTACTCCGATTCGAAATATATTATTGATGCCATCGAAAAAAAATGGGTTTTCGGCTGGATTAAAAAAGGCTTTAAAGACAAGAAAAACAAAGATTTGTGGCTGCAATTGATGGAACTTTTTAAGCTGCACCAAATCCGTTTGGTTTGGGTGAAAGGCCATGCCGGTCATCCCGAAAACGAACGCTGCGACGAACTGGCCGTAGCGGCAGCCAAACAACCAGGATTAGCTGCCGATGTGGTTTTTGAAGCCGAAGCTGCCAAAGAAAAACTGTTTTAATCCGGATACGGCAATGCTTCTTTTACCGGTATAAAGTTAGTGTTCAAGCTTTTACGGCTTTAAAATTTCGATCACTTCTAAATCATGCACCCGTTTTTCCGAAATAGAAAACCGAAGCAGCGTACGCGTTTTATGCCAGCCTTGTTTGCCTGCTGCGCCGGGGTTCAGATGCAAACAATTGATCTTTTTATCAAACATCACTTTTAAAATGTGCGAATGCCCGCAGATGAACAAGCCGGGCGGGTTTGTATAAATTTCAGGCTTTACGGCAGCATTGTATTTGCCGGGATAACCACCAATATGCGTCATCCAAACATCAACTTCTTCGCACCTAAAACGCAGGTTTTCCGGGTACACAATTCGCACATCTTTGACATCAATATTGCCATAAACACCGCGCAAAGGTTTAAAAGCGGCCAGCTCATCGGCCAGAGCAATGTTGCCAAAATCGCCGGCATGCCAAATTTCATCGACCGCATCAAAATGTTTAAAAACGGCCGGGTCTAAATAGCCGTGCGTATCAGAAATTAAGCCGATTTTTTTCATGGTAAAAGAAGGGTTTTTTGCTTATGGTTGATAGTTCATTGATGATAACTGATCGCTGAAATCTAACGGCTGATTGCTTTTTCAAAATATCGTTAAAAAGTCTTTCAGTAGATTTTGATACGTTTGACTGTACACTTTTTCACTTTCGTAAATGCTTAAAGTAGAACGAATGGTATTGTTTTTTTTCAACCCAAAAGAAAGCAGATAACGATGCGGCGGTTCGTTTGGAAAAGAAGAAACCGCTACCTCTTCTTGTAAAAACAAAATATCTTGCGCTAAATTTTTTACAAGCGATGCTGTTTTTACCGGGAGAATTAACCAAAAACTTCCGTTATGACTGAGGAAACCAGGAATGTTTTTCATCAAATCTTCAAAAAAATCAGGACTTGAATGTTTGGCCAGCGTTTTGTTTTCCTTCGGGGAAGCCAACGTATCCAAATAAAATGGCGGATTGGAAACGATCAGATCGTATTGTTGATGCTGTTTTTGCAACCAAAAATCTGTTATCGCAATTGGATGCAAAGTAAGCCGGTTTGCAAAAGGGGAATTTTTAAAGTTGTGTTCTGCAGTTTGTGCCGATGCTAAATCAATTTCTACCGCATCAATCTGCGCATTAGGAAAACATTGCGCCAGCATCAAAGCAATTACACCGGTTCCGGTCCCAATGTCCAAAATTGTTTTTGGGTTTTCTGCGGAAACTGTTGCGCCTAATAACACACCATCAGTATTGATTTTCATGGCGCAATTGGTTTGATCAACGGTAAATTGCTTAAATTGGAAAACAGAACTCATTTACACTTCGTACAATTCCAAAGGCAAACCATCCGGATCAGCAAAAAAAGTAAAACGTTTGTTGGTAAATTCATCCACCCGGATGGGTTCTGTTTGCACATTTTTAGTTGATAAAAACAGTATTGCCTCATCTAAGTCAGCAACGGCAAAAGCCAAATGCCGCAAGCCCATAGCTTCCGGCCGGGAAGGACGAGGTGCAGGATTAGGAAAAGAAAAAAGCTCGATCTGATATTTTCCGGCCACTTTTAAATCCAGTTTCCAGGAATTTCTTGCTTCGCGAAAAACTTCGCGTTCTATTTCAAAACCTAAAACTTCGGTGTAAAACTGTTTAGAAACCTGGTAATCAGAACAGATAATGGCGATGTGGTGGATACCTAAAACTTCTAACATAAGTTGTAAATTCTTTTGAAATACTTGTGGTTTTTGTTTTGGCTAAAGCCAGGTTTTTGTTTCTTGTCCCCGGCCTAAAGGCCGGGGCAATTGATTTAACTATCAACGTCCTTAACAACTATCAGTTTTGGTGAAACAAACCCGGTTATATAAATAATTCAGCTTTTATAATTGCCGTATTTGAAACTTTAATTGCCCCGGCCTTTAGGCCGGGGACAGTGAGCGTTAAAGCTGGCTTTAGCCAAAAATATTCCGGTTTTCAATCGCCCAAAATATCATGTAACACATTGTTATAAACCGATGATGCTTCTTTTATCGACCCAAAATCAAGCTCATCAATTTTTAAACCACCGGAAGTAACGGTTCCAAGTAAGCTAAATTCAGTTTCGGAAGTGGCCAACAATTCAACCAAAGTTTCCTGGTTTTCCGGTTTGATGGAAACCACAACCCTGCCTTGTGCTTCGCCAAATAGGAAAGCATCCTTGCGGATTTCTGTATATGTTTCAATTTCAAACCCTAATTCGTTTGGCATAGCAGATTCTAACAAAGCGATATATAACCCGCCATCAGAGACATCGTGTGCAGAAACCAGCAACTTTTCTTTGATCAATTGCTTGATAACCTGCTGCATCGCATATTCTTTTTCCAAATCAAAATAAGGTGCGGGCGAAGCAGAAATTTTGTGGAAAGAAGCCAGGTATTGAGAAGAAGCAATATCGTTTTTAGATTCACCGATGAGGTAAATTAAATCGCCTCCATTTCTAAAATCAGAACGGGTCAATGTGGAAAGATCGTCCATTACGCCCAACATTCCAATTGTTGGCGTTGGAAAGACTGGCCCTTCATCACTGCTTTGATTATAAAAACTCACGTTTCCGCCCGTAACCGGCGTTTCAAATTTAATGCAAGCTTTACTCATTCCTTTGATTGCGCCGACAAATTGCCAGTAAACTTCTGGCACATACGGATTGCCAAAGTTGAGGCAATTGGTAATGGCAACCGGCTCGCCGCCAGCGCAAGTGATGTTTCGGGCAGCTTCGGCAACGGCAATTTCGCAACCAATTTCCGGATCGGCATAAACATATCTGGAATTGCAATCCAAGGTTAAAACAATGGCTTTATCGGTTCCTTTTACAGCAACAACCGCAGCATCGCAAGGCTTGTTTGTGGTTAAAGTTGCTGTACCAACCATCGAATCGTACTGGTCGGTAACCCAACGTTTGGAAGCAATATTTGGGTGTGAAATCAAATGATTGGCAATTTCCTTCAAATCTTTTGGCTCTTCAATTTGATCGATATTAAACTTTTTGTTTTCGGCAAAGTAAGCTGGTTCTCGGTATTCGCGCTCGTAAACTGGCGCGCCTCCGCCCAAAACCAAATCATCTGCCGGAACATCGGCTACCATTTCTCTGTTGCGGTAATAAACCAAACGCTTGGTATCGGTTACTTCGCCAATCTGTACGCAGTTTAAATCCCATTTATCAAACACCGCTTGTACTTCTTTTTCGCGTCCTTTTTCTACCACAATCAGCATCCGTTCCTGTGATTCAGAAAGTAGGATTTCAAAGGGCTGCATGTTTTCCTGCCGGGTTGGAACTTTGTCCAAATCGATGATCATTCCGTGTTCTCCTTTGGCCGACATCTCAGAATTGGAGCAGATGATCCCTGCTGCGCCCATATCCTGCATCCCGATTACAGCCCCGGTTTTGATCACTTCCAACGAAGCTTCCAGCAATAGTTTTTCCTGAAAAGGGTCGCCAACCTGAACGGCTGGCAAATCATTGACCGAATCTTCCGTGATATTTTTAGAGGCAAAAGCAGCACCATGAATCCCGTCTTTTCCTGTCGATGAACCAACTATAAAAACCGGGTTGCCCACGCCATAAGAAGTGGCCGAAACCGTTTCGCCAGCTTTTACAATTCCGGCGGAGAAAGCATTAACCAACGGGTTGACCTGGAAACATTCATCAAAAAACAATTCGCCGCCAACCGTTGGGATACCAAAAGCGTTGCCATAATCGCCGATGCCTTTTACCACGCCTTTGATCAGCCATTTGGTACGGTCGTTTTTCAAATCGCCAAAACGCAGGGAATTTAACTGTGCAATTGGCCTGGCACCCATCGTAAAAATATCGCGGTTGATGCCGCCTACACCAGTCGCCGCGCCTTGATAAGGTTCTAAAGCGGAAGGATGATTATGAGATTCTATTTTAAAAGCACAACCGATGCCATCGCCCAAATCAACCAACCCGGCGTTTTCTTCCCCGGCTTTGGCCAGCATCCGCGGACCATCTTTCGGCAATTTTTTTAACCAGGTGATGGAGTTTTTGTAGGAACAATGCTCGCTCCACATCACCGAAAAAATAGAAAGCTCGGTAAAGTTGGGCACACGGCCTAATATTTCTTTAATGCGTTCAAATTCTTCGGGAAGCAGTCCAAGGTCGGTGGCGGTTTGTAGGGTGGTTAAGTTTTGCGGCTCCAATATGTTTTGTTTTGATGGATGCGCAAAATTAAAAATTTAAAGGGAAGGTAAGGAAGGTAATGTCAATTGAAGTGAGGTTTACAATGATCTTATAAATTTAGGTGATAAAAGAAGCATGGTTATGCGGAACTGGATTGGATTTCGTATACTGTATTGTTTAAGCTTGTGGTTTGGGGTTTGGTTACTTTGCATTTTGTATTGTTGATTTTCACAAACAACATTCAATTGTATTTTAAAATACTGAAAACCATTACTTTAGCAAGGAACTAAAAGTTATTAGCAAGCAAATTTTGAAATTTAAAAAAGTTTAACTAAAACAAGAAACTTTCGTATATTTAAGAGTTAGCTGCAAACCCGAATGACAATTCAAGAATTAGCACACAAAGAGGACGAGTTATATTCTAAAGTTATTGACTTGTGTGATAAGCCTCAAACAACAGAAGCAAAAGAACAATTAAACATAGTTTTTACTGAATACGAAAAACTACATCAAACATACGCAGACTTATCCTCCCATGAAATTGAAGCTTTGAAGCGTGGACTTTTTATTCAATGGTATACCTTGACAGAGCCTAATTATTTGACTGGAATTTCAAATATAGACGAAGCAGCAGCAGAAAAAGTGATACAAAACTTGAACAAACTAATTTCAACTTACAAAACTGACAATGAACTAAACTGGATGCTTAACTACTATTCCAATTGGGACTTCGTTTTTAAAATATATAAATCATTTAAAGGTTTTGATATAAATATTGTAAACGAACAGAATAACCACTTACCAGAATTTATTGACAAAGAAGAAATGAAACTAAGAGGACAAATGGGAAAGTATTGGAACTCGTTGACAAGATTCAATAACAGTAAAATTAAATAGGTCTGCAGCTAACATTGGTTTGGCAAAAAACTGGTCGACGAATTAAACATCAACTTTTGTTTTACTATTTTGCTTCAGTTCCGGCTGACGAATAGAAATTTAGCCGATAAAAGAAGCATCAACATTTGATTATAAATTTAACTTTGGTTTCGGACTGACGAGTTTCAAATTCCAGTTCTTCAACAACCCAACAGCGTTATCTGCAACCCTACAACCACAATCATTTCAAACTTTAAATGAAAAATATCGATAAGAAAAGTTTAGCGAAAGCTTATAGTTTGTTTGACACTGGTGATATAGATAAAATAGACATTGGGACAAGCAAAGGGTTGCAGCAAATACACAAATATTTGTTTGACGGACTTTATGATTTTGCCGGAAAGATTCGTACCCAAAATATCTCAAAAGGTGGTTTCAGGTTTGCAACAGCATTGTATTTAAAGGAAATTTTGCAAAAAGTGGAACAAATGCCAGAGAACACTTTTGAAGAAATTATTGAAAAGTATGTGGAAATGAACATTGTCCACCCTTTTATAGAAGGCAACGGCAGGGCAATGCGGATATGGCTGGACATGCTTTTGAAAAAGAGGCTTAAAAAAGTAGTAAACTGGCAATTTGTAGATAAATCGCTTTATTTACAGGCAATGGAACGCAGCCCTATCAACGACCTGGAATTACGGATGTTGCTTGTTGCCAACTTAACAGATGACATAAACAACCGGGAAATTATTTTTAAGGGTATCGACCAATCCTACTATTACGAAGGATATGAAAAAGAAGATGATGACGAATAAAGTTGGTGCTTCAATAATTTTAGCAAATAGAAGGGCCGCACATAACATTGGTTTGGCAAAAAACCGGCGGACGGATTAAACATCAACTTTTATTTTGCTATTTTATTTCAGTTTCTGCTTGCGAACAAAAATTTAGCAGATAAAAGAAGCATCAACATTTAAACAATAATTGAAGTTCCTAATTATCTGCCATAAAAGAAGCATTCCATAACGGATGCTTCTTTTACCCACTAAAAATTAGCAACAGTTACTCCTGGATCGTAAAATTGATCGGTATCGTATAACGTACCCTTACCGCTTTCCCGTTTTGGATGCCGGGTTTCCATTGCAGAGCCATTTTTAAAACGCGTTTGGCTTCTTCGTCAAAACCATGGCCTGCCGGTTTGGTAACCTGGATATCGGTGATCCGCCCGTCTTTTTCAATCGTAAAACTCATATACACGCGGCCAGAAATGCCTTCGCTGGATGCCTGCTCCGGATAGCGCAGGTTCTTGCCCAAAAACTTCGACCAGCCTTCTATCCCACCCGGAAATTCAGGCAGTTTTTCTAACATCGCTACATTTTTAACTTCGTTATCCGGCTTGTCTGTTCCGTTTCCTCCGATGGTTGGCGTATTTAAAGCTGGGATATTACCCGGCATATCTTCCAAGCCCCTTGCTGCGCTTTGGCCTGTAATTGGTTTTGGTTCTGTTGTTGCCAGCGCATCCGGTACAACTTTCATCACTTGCGATGGCGCCGCTTTTTGTGTTGCTGCCGAAGTTACCGGTTGTGTTTTAGCTGGTTTTTTTGTAGGTGCAATCTCGGCTGGCGGTGCTTTCAGGTTGGTGAGGTTAATTAAAGTTTCTGCCTCATGTTTCGAGATAGAAACCGGATCGTGATGTTGTTTGATCAGCAAGGAAAGCACCACCAGCAGTGCCGTAAAAAACGTTGCCGTAAAAATCAATGCTTTTAAAATGTTGCTGTTGTAATGCTGCCGAAGTTCGTAAGCACCATAGCTTTTGTTCCTTTCGGAAAATACAAGTTCGAGCCACTCGGAATTGTACAAATTTAATTTTGATTTGAACATGAGTTTGAAATTTAGTTTAGCGTATAACAATGCCTGTTCAACAAAATTGTAACATTAATGTTACTTTATGTTACAAATATTTTATGGGTAAAAACAGCATCGGTTGCAGCGGGAAAATCAAGATGATCAGATGGATGAGTAGTTTTTTTTCAACACAAAAAGCTCCTGATATTGCCTTAAAATGTTTCGGATAGCAAATCATCCTTGTATCAGCCATAATTTTGGCTTTTCTTATGAAATACATAACATTTCTTGTAACTATGGCGTGGATTTCTACCGCAGATAATTTTTTTGCGTTCTTGTCCCAAACACTTAAAAAAAACCAATTATTGATATGTCTAACATCCGTTTTCAGGCGCTTCAGTCTGTCTTAACCCGCGTTATTCCGGAAGTAAATGCGCCTTCGACTAAAATCTCAGATTATTTTGGTTGCAATGTTTTTGATAAAAAGAAAATGCAGGAATACCTGTCAAAAGAAGCCTACCAAAGCATCATCGATTCCATAGACAAAGGTGTTCCTGTTGAGCGAGAAATTGCCGAACACATTGCTTCGGCCTTAAAAACCTGGGCCGTGAGCAAAGGCGTTACGCATTACACGCACTGGTTCCAGCCATTAACCGGTACAACAGCAGAGAAACACGATTCGTTTTTCGAGCCAAGCGGAGACGGAACCGGCATAGAAAAATTTAGCGGTGATGCCTTGGCCCAGCAGGAACCCGATGCTTCCAGCTTCCCGAATGGTGGTATCCGCAACACGTTTGAAGCGCGCGGTTATACCGCTTGGGACCCATCTTCTCCGGCTTTTATCATCAACCAAACGCTGTGCATCCCAACGGTTTTTGTTTCTTATACCGGCGAAGCGCTGGATTATAAAGTGCCTTTGCTAAAAGCGTTGGTTGCTTTGGATAAAGCAGCTGTGGATGTTTGCCATTATTTTGATAAAGGCATCGAAAAAGTAAATGCTTCTTTGGGCATCGAGCAGGAATATTTTTTGGTGGATATTGCTTTGTTCAATGCCCGGCCAGACTTGTTTCTGACGGGAAGAACGCTGTTCGGCCACATGTCTGCCAAAAGTCAGCAACTGGAAGATCATTATTTCGGCTCCATCCCGGACCGTGTTTACACTTACATGCAGGAATTTGAAACGGAAGCTTTAAAGTTAGGCATTCCGTTGAAAACCCGCCATAACGAGGTTGCGCCTTCCCAGTTTGAATGTGCGCCGATTTATGAAGAAATCAACCTGGCTATCGATCATAACCAATTGCTGATGGATTTGATGGATAAAGTTGCGTTGCGCCATCATTTTAAAGTTTTATTACACGAAAAACCTTATGCCGGCATCAACGGTTCGGGCAAGCACAACAATTGGTCGCTAATTACCAATACCGGAAAAAACCTGTTATCGCCGGGCAAAACGCCGAAAAATAATCTGATGTTTCTAACCTTTTTTGTAAACACCATCCGTGCCGTTTATGAACATGCGGATTTGTTGCGCGCATCTATCGCTTCGGTTACCAACGATCACCGTTTGGGTGCCAATGAAGCGCCGCCAGCTATTATTTCTATCTTTTTGGGCAGCCAGCTGAACGAGGTTTTGGATGAGATCGATACCGCACGCATCAGTCGGATTATGAAAGATGAAAACTCGTTGTGGTCCGGAATCCCTAAAATCCCGCAGATTTTGAGAGATAATACTGATCGGAACAGAACTTCGCCTTTTGCTTTTACCGGCAATAAATTTGAGTTGCGTGCGGTTGGTTCTTCGGCTAATTCTTCCAGTCCTATGACGATTTTAAATTTGATCGTGGCCGACCAGCTGACGAAGTTTAAATATGAAGTAGATAAGCTCATCAAAAAAGGTGAGAAAAAAGATGTGGCTTTGATGATGATCATCAAAAGGTACATCAAAGAATCCAAGTCCATCCGTTTTGAAGGAAACGGTTACAGCGAAGAATGGGAAAAAGAAGCAGCAACCCGGGGTTTGGCCAACATCAAATCAACCCCAAAAGCACTGGATGTTTTGGTGGCCGAAAAAACAGCCGAACTGTTCCACAAAACCGGTGTTTTTAGTGAACGTGAAGCCCATGCCCGCCACGAAATTCTACTGGAAAACTTCTACAAAAAACTGCAGATTGAAGCGCGTGTGATGGGCGAATTGATTAATAGTTCTATCCTGCCGGCTGCTATTATTTATCAAAACAAGCTGATTGATAACGTAAAGGGTTTAAAAGAAATCGGCCTGGAAGAAGCATCTTATAGCGCACAGATGGAGTTGATCCGCAAAATTTCCACGCATATCAACGAAGTTAAAACCGATGCCAATGAAATGCTGGAAGAGCGAAAAAAAGCCAACGTGATTGAAGATTTACGCGAAAAAGCCATTGCGTATGATGAAAAAGTAAAAAGCTATTTTGATCCGATCCGCTATCACGTAGATAAATTGGAACAATTGGTGGACGATGCGCAATGGCCGCTGCCGAAGTTTAGGGAGTTGTTGTTTATTAAATAGCTGTCGGCTTTTAGCTATCAGCGTAATAGCTAAATTTAAAAAGCTTTGGAAATATCCGAAGCTTTTTTTATGGCATAAAAACAGTATTGCTGATAGCACTTAGCTTTCAGCAGTCAACTATCAGTGCCATTCTAAATTAAAAAGCTTCAGCAATTTCCTAAGCTTTTTTATGCCGATAAAAACAGCATTGAACTTTTTTATACGCTGATTGCTGACAGCTGATAGCTAAAAGCTTTTTCCTACTTTTGCCCCATGATTTCTTCAGAAAGATATGATCTCCGAGGCGTTTCGGCTTCCAAAGAAGATGTGCACCAGGCTATCAAATCCATTGATAAAGGTATTTTTCCGAAAGCTTTTTGCAAAATCATTCCAGATATTTTGGGCCATGACGATGCTTATTGCAACATCATGCACGCTGATGGTGCCGGTACAAAATCATCTTTGGCTTATATGTACTGGAAAGAAACCGGTGATCTTTCGGTTTGGAAAGATATTGCGCAGGATGCCGTAATCATGAACCTGGACGATTTGCTTTGCGTTGGTGCAACCGATGATATCCTGCTTTCTTCTACCATTGGCCGGAATAAAAATTTAATTCCGGGCGAAGTGATTGCAGCCATCATCAACGGAACGGAAGACTTATTAATGCAGCTTCGGGAATTAGGGATCGGCATTTATTCGACCGGTGGCGAAACAGCAGATGTTGGCGATCTGGTTCGGACGATCATTGTAGATTCGACCGTTACCTGCCGGATGAAAAGAGCAGATGTCATCTCCAACGGAAACATTCAAGCCGGAGATGTAATTGTAGGTTTGGCTTCTGCCGGGCAGGCTTCTTATGAAACCAATTACAACGGCGGCATGGGTTCCAACGGCTTAACTTCTGCGCGCCACGATGTTTTTAATAAAGCTTTAGCCAAAAAATTTTCCGAAAGTTTTGACCCTTTGGTTCCTGAAGGTTTGGTTTTTTCCGGTTCTAAAAACCTGACTGATTTAATTGATATTGGCAATGGAAAAACAATTACTGCCGGTAAATTGGTGCTCTCCCCAACCAGGACTTATGCGCCAATTATCAAAGCAGTTTTAGAACAGGTTCGGCCGCAAATTCACGGCATCATCCATTGCAGCGGCGGCGCACAAACCAAAGTTTTGCATTTTGTAGATAACGTGCATGTCATCAAAGACAACCTGTTCCCGGTCCCACCTTTATTCAAATTGATTCAGCAAGAATCAGGCACCAACTGGCAGGAAATGTACAAGGTGTTTAATATGGGGCATCGAATGGAATTGTATGTGCCTGAAGAACTTGCAGGCGCAATTATTGCCATTTCCGAAAGTTTTAACATTGCAGCACATGTTGTTGGGCGTGTGGAAGCTGCTTCTGCTAAAAAGTTAACAATTCATTCTGAGTTTGGTGAGTTTGTGTATTAAACTGATGCTTCTTTTATCGGCATAAAATCATGAAACAAATTTTATCTTCGATGATGCTTACGTCTTTTGCTTGAATGACTACTACTTTTATGCGATGATTTTTTGGTATGATGACGCTCGGAAGTATGATGCTTCTTTTGCGAGGTGTTTTTGAGTGAAATAATTGGTGTTGCAACTGCACTTTTAGAAGTGTCTTTTGATGTAACAGCTTTCTGCGGATCTTCCTGCTCAACCGTTTTCACTGTAAAACTATTACTGCGGAGGCCGTATTCCAGCACACGTTTTTCGCCGGTTGGCTTTGCTGCGGATCCGTTTCCGTCAAAAACTGGGAACTCACGCATCAATGTTCCTTCTTTAATATAAAAATTATCTTCACCGCGATAACCCTTTCGTTGTGAAACATTTAACTTCGGGAAATCCAACTTTTGCGCTTTGTTGTCTTTATATTCAAAGGCATAGATTTGGGTATGAACGGTCGAATCTTTAGCTTTTGCCTGGATCAAAATTTCCGGGTTGCCATCCATATCCATATCCGTATTGTAAACATCGGTGATGGCTCCTTCCAGATCGCCGGTTGTGGTGGTATAGTTTTTTCCTGTCGAATCAGATTTTAAAATCAGCAACGAACCTGTTTCCGCAGCACCTCGCCCCCAGCTAAAGATATCAAAACTGTTGCCCGGAGAAACTTCGATCAGTTTATGAAAACGAAATGGCTGCATCAAAACCGGTTTGGCGGGTGCTTTTACAAACTGTACCGGTTTTTGCTGATCCGGGTTGCAGCCTGAAATTACTGCCATAAAAACAGTAACCAGCATGAGGAACGTGCTTCGTTTATCGCCTAAAAAAATCATAGTTCAATTAAATAAAACGTCGGGTGGAAGTTCTGTCTGTGGTTTTCCGGCTAAATTTAAATAAACTCTCAGCGTAGCAGTATCTCCGGCATCAAAATATTTGATTTTTATTTTATGATAGCCTTTTAGCATCGGCACCAGGCTGCTTCTGGTTAAGGGTGGATGTTTGCCGTCGTTGTCCACCACCAGTTCATCATCCAAATACAGCTGCGAACCATCATCGGAAGTTAAACCCAGATTGTAATTTCCGTCCGCATCTACTCGTAAAAATCCTTGATAAATCACTCCGAAAAGTGAATTATTTTTTTTGAAAGCCGTTAAGTTGAAACCTTTTGTGGTGCCCGAATCAATCGCTGATGCCGTATCTATTTGGGCAGTGTTGCTGAAATTCCTGCTTGCAACTTTATATTTCAAACCTTCCCTTAACGTATCAGGAGTTGCGCGCGCTGCAAAAGCTTCGCGATAATAAATGCTGGCTTTACTGATGATACTGCGTTTGCCGTCCGGCGTAATTTCCAGCGTTTGTACTGTTTTTACCTGGTTTTTTTCTATGTTGAGGGTGATCGGGTTGGTATAAACTTTAGCGTTTTCAGTTGGAAGATAGCCATCGGTGGTGTAAAAAATCCGGGCATCGGCAACGGTCGGTTTCAGCACATAAGTAATATCCGGCACAACAATCAAAGAATCATGCAGGCCAAACGGTTCCGGCACGCGGTAGTTGATGCAGGCCGCATCCAGGCGGTTCAAATGCCTGGGCAAGCGCACTTCTGCAAAATCGGCGTAGTTTTTATTAGCCAGCGGCGTCCAGGCAATTTCGGCCAGCGCAAGCAATCTTGGCAGCAGCATGTATTCCGCTTTGGTGGTTGTGGCGATGTATTCCGTCCATAAATTGGCCTGCACGCCGATAATATATTTTTGCTGATCGGCGTTCAAAACCGCCGGAACGGGATTGTAAGCATAAGTTTTTTGCAGCGGCGCATAACCGCCGATAGAAAGCGGTTCCTGATCGGATTTGCTTTGAAGTTTATCAAAATACAAACCTGCATTTTGGGAAGCCATGATCACGTCGTGGTTCATTTTCGCCGCTGCAATGCCACCAGCTTCTCCGCGCCAGCTCATCACGGTTGCATTTGGGGCCAGGCCGCCCTGCAAAATCTCGTCCCAGCCGATGATGCTGCGGCCGTTATCATTCAAAAACTTTTCGATCCGGCCAATAAAATAACTTTGCAAACCATGCTCGTTTTTCAGCTTTAGTTTTCGAATCAGATGCTGGCAAAATGAAGATTTATGCCAGATACTTTTCGGCACTTCATCGCCGCCAATGTGGATGTATTTTCCGGGGAAAAGCTGCATCACTTCAGTCAAAACATCTTCCAGAAAATGAAAAGTATATTCTGACGGGCAATAAACGTCATCAAAAACGCCCCAGGTTTCGGCCACTTTATAGTCTCTTTTCGGGTTGCAGCTCAGCTCCGGATAAGCCGCTAACGCAGCTTGCGAATGTCCGGGCATTTCAATTTCCGGTACAATCGTGATATACCGTTCGCTGGCATATTTTACAATTTCCCGGATCTCATCCTGTGTATAAAAACCGCCGTACGGTGTTTGGTCAAATTGTTTTGGCTGCCGGTCACGTGGGTTTCCAATCAAAGTTTGGGTGCGCTGACTGCCGATTTCGGTCAGTCGCGGATATTTTTTGATCTCGATCCGCCAGCCCTGGTCATCCGTTAAATGCCAGTGAAAAGTGTTGATTTTGTAAGCCGCCAGCAAATCCAAATATTCCTTGATAAAAGAAGCAGGGAAAAAATGCCGGGAAACATCCAGGTGCATCCCGCGGTATTTAAAACGCGGATGATCTTCAATTTCAGCACAATTGATTGTATTGTTTACTTGCGTTTTGGTATCTGCCAATAGTTGGATTAACGATTGCACACCGTAAAACAAACCGGCATCGCGCCCAACCAGTGTAATTTTTTTTGGACTGATACGCAATTGATAACCTTCATCCGGCAAAGTTTCTGCACCGGCAGAAATAATTTCAATCACAGAAGTTGCCGTGTCTGTTTTTAAAATATCACGATTGTTGTTGAAAGTTTGCAGATAAGCATTTAAAAAAACAACTGCCCGGTCGTCTTTCAAATCAGATTTAACAATGCTTCTTTTATGCAGTAAAAATTGGCCTGGATTTGCTTTGATGGAAACCGGGGCAGGAATCAAACCAAAGTTTGGATCTTTATTTTGAGCGGAACAATTTACGGCAATCAAGAAAAATACAAGGCAGCAGAAATATTTAAAACTCATGAATTAACTAAAATCAAATTAAAAAACAACCTGAATATTTTAATGCAAGTTCAGGCAGCTGCTTGTCAAATATTTATCAATGATAAAAGCATATTACGGAAAATTGTAAAACAAGTTTAGCTCGTTAATCAATTCCAATTTTAGGTCGATAAAAACAGCATGCAACATTAAACCATGTTATTACTTAAATATAATAGTTACTTTTTTGCCGGAGATATTTTCCAGCATCGGTTTAAAAATCAGTAAAGCATTTTGCTTTGTTTTGGACAGGATTTGCATGTCAGCTGCATTTTTGAGCAAACGTTGTTCGGCAATTTTGTAAATCCCTTCCACCAAATCTTTGGTATCGTCCTGAAACCAAGTGCCCGAAACATCATAAACTTTGGATTTCTGGTGATCCAATTTTACATAACAAATCTCGGGGTTGGGCAATGCAATTGTAACAGAATCTTGTCCAACTTGCACCACATCTTTTTTCTGCAATTTGGCCAGATCAATGCAACCGGTTACTTCGCCAACGGCCACAAACAAAACGCGTTTATCAGGCAAAATGGCGCGTACTTCTTTTTGTTCGATTACATCTTTCATCGCATATTTTACCAGCTCCAGTTTGCCCATCGCCGTAATTTTTTCCACCATCACATCTTCTTTCATTTCTTGGTGAGAAGCAAAAAGTTTGTCTTTCAAAAAGAAATAACCACCGGCAATAATTCCCAAAACGATAGCAAGTAACAGCAGGTATTTGAAAATACTGTTTAAAATAGAAGACTTATTATTCCTCATTTTTTAGCTTATAAAAAAAGCTTCTATCCGCTTTCGCGATAAGAAGCTTTTGTAATTTTTATAGGAATTTTATTACACTTCAACAACGGCTTCTTTGGCAGCGAGGTAGCGTTCGGCTTCCAAAGCAGCCATGCAACCTGTTCCGGCAGCGGTTATGGCCTGGCGGAAAACTTTATCCTGCGCATCTCCGCAGGCAAAAACACCTTCGATATTGGTTTGCGTGGTGCCGGGTTTGGTGATGATGTAGCCAACTTCGTCCGTATCGATCCAACCTTTAAAAATGTCCGTGTTTGGATGATGGCCAATCGCAACAAAAAAACCGGTAACATCCAGCAAACGCTCTTCCTGGGTTTGGTTATTTTTGACGCGAACTCCATTTACCGATTGTCCGTCGCCCATAATTTCCTCTGTTTCCGCGCTGTAAATAATTTCAATATTGTGCGTATTTTGCACCCGGCTCACCATCGCTTTGGAAGCACGAAAGTCAGGTTTGCGCACAATCATATATACTTTTCGGCACAATTTGGCCAGGTAAGTGGCTTCTTCTGCGGCCGTATCTCCTGCGCCAACAATCGCCACATCCTGGTTTTTAAAGAAAAAACCATCGCAAACAGCACAGGCAGAAACGCCGAAACCATTGTATTTTTGCTCAGATTCCAAGCCCAGCCACTTGGCAGAAGCACCGGTAGAAATAATAACTGTATCGGCCGTAATCGTTTTCACTTCGTCCACCACAACTTTGTGCGGCTGGCTGGAAAAATCAACCGAACTGATGTAGCCGTAACGGATATCCGTACCAAAACGCTCCGCCTGTTTCTGGAATTTTTCCATCATTTCCGGTCCTTGGATGCCATCCGGATAGCCTGGAAAATTTTCAACTTCTGTCGTTTGTGTCAACTGTCCGCCAGCCAGCATTCCGGTGTATAAAACGGGTTTTAAATCAGCACGGGCAGCATAAATGGCAGCTGTAAAACCAGCAGGGCCGGAACCAATAATCAGGCATTGTACGTGTTCGGTATTTGCAGACATGATGTTTTTGAGTTTATACAAAAGTACGTTTTCGGTTGCGTAATTATTGATTTCAAATGTCAGATCAAGTTAATTTTAGGTCGATAAAAGAAGCATGGATGACAATCGGACAAATAGAAAACTTTACATCTTGCAAGAAAACTATTCATATATATCTTTTCTGTGTCCAAGTGTAATGACATCGATAATGAGTTCATCCTCAACAATTTCATAAATTATACGATAGTTTCCAACTCTTACACGAAATCCAGATCTGCCTTTTAATTTTTTATACCCAACAGGACGAGGGTTTGCTTCTAAATGAGAAATTGCCTCCATATAGGTTTAGCAATATTATCAGAAAGCTTATCTAATTGTTTTTGAGCCTTTTTAGATAAAACAACTTTGTAGTTAGGCATTTATCTTTTTCCTACTTTCTAAATAGTCAGAAAATGAAATGCGTTCACCATCATCTTCCTTTTTAGCTTCATCATAAAGCCGGACATCTTCTAAATCTTCTAACTCTTCCATCAAATTATTAAACTCTTGAATAGGGATCACAACAGAAATTTTCTCACCTGAATGATCCGTAATATATTGTGGATGTATAGTTAACATTGGTTTTTATTTACAAATATAATTGATTCCTCATCATTTCAGTTTAAAAGAATATCTTCCCCAAATTATGGACAACAATAAAATTTCCAATACAAATTTAACAGGCCGGTTGAAATGGGTTGAACAAGTTTCCACGCTTATGGACGACAAGTTCCGGCTGCCGGGCACCAATTTCCGTTTTGGTTTAGATCCGTTGATGAACCTGATACCGATTGCCGGCGATATTTCCGGATTTATAGTTGGTGCGGCATTGGTTTTGGTGATGGCCAAAAATGGCGTCAGCCGTAAAGTTGTGATTTTGATGGTGCTGAATATTTTTATTGATGCACTGATCGGTGGTATCCCTTTGATTGGCAATGTATTTGATTTCTATTACAAATCCAATTCCCGCAACATCAAATTGTTAAAAGAACATTACGAAGAAGGCAAACACGCAGGCAGCGGAACCGGAGTTTTGCTTGCTGTTTTTATCGTACTTTTTTTGTTGTTTGTTGGGTTTTTGTTTTTGATGTATTTGGTTGTGGCTTGGATCTGGAAGATGGGTTGAAAGTTTGATTAATTTAATAATAGATAAAATCAACTTATTTTCATGTTTCTATATAATTGAACTAAAACTCAAATCAATTTAATAAAAGGATTTTTATTTTTAATAGTTGAGTCTATTTTGTCTTTTAAATATTTTTTAAAATCAATTTCCGAATCTATAATTTTAACAAATTCTTCTAAATCAAAAAGTATTAATAAGGCTTTTTGAATTAAACCTTCTTTGGCTGCTTCTATACCAGAAGGTGTATAACCGGCTGATGAAATAATAATTCCGTGTGCATTTGGTCGTGTGAATATTCTCCGTAAATGAGTGTTTACATCAGAATGCGAAATTGGATTTTGAGTCCATTTCATTTCAACAAAAAATAGTTTTGAGTCCATCTCAATTATTCCATCAATTTGCTCTAAAATTCCTTCCCCATGTTCCCCAATACGTGTAAAGTTTTCCTGAACTAATACCTGATACGTTTTAAAAAATCTATTAAGGACAGATTCAAGTAGTTTTCCTCTTTTTTGTTTATTAACCTCTGAAAATAAACTAAATAAATCTTTTTTGATTTCTTCTCGATCACTTTTTAGGTTTTCGACAGCTTGAGTTTGATTCAAATAATCTTCACTTTTCTTTTTTTGTTCATTTATTCGTTCTTGATTTATGCGAGTAAATGAATCTTTAATATTGACAAGTTTCTGGACTTCTGAAACTAATCCTTTTGCTTTTAATTGATCTTCTGGCCAGCAAGCATCAAAAGATTCGAAAGTTGTAACTCTTTTAATTATTTCTCGTCTTTCACGTAGAAATTTCTCAGAACTTATATTAATTCGTTCTAAGATTGTTCGAGCAATTTCAAATTTGCTTATATTATTTTTATCAAGGATAACTTTTTGATTAAGATCAGAATATAATTCTTCTGCTATTCCAGCACCTTTAAAAAATAGAAGGAGCGTTTTCTTTCCTTTATTTAATAATGGTATAGTTTGAACCAAGAGTTCAAATAGATCGGGAGGATAATGAAAAACGTCATTCATGTAAAATTTTATGTAAATTTAATAGTATCAAGTTGCTATTTGTATTTGCTCTTCAATAGTTTCCTTTATTTTAATGACAATCCCTCAACCCAAAAAACTCTCTACTGCCAATCGGTAACTATCCAAACCAAAACCCAAAATCACACCTTTGCAACTGGCGGATAAAAAAGAATGATGCCGGAAAGTTTCGCGTTGGTGCACGTTGGAAATATGGACTTCTACCACCGGCGTTTTCACCGCAGCAATGGCGTCGGCAATGGCAATCGAAGTATGTGTATAAGCACCGGCATTCAGCACAATTCCATCGAAATCAAAACCAACTTCCTGGATTTTATCAATCAGCTCGCCTTCTTTGTTGCTTTGAAAATAACTGAATTCGACATTGGGAAATCGCTTTTGCAATTCCGAAAAGTAGGTGGTAAAAGAAGTATTGCCATAAACCGAAGGTTCGCGTGTGCCCAGCAGGTTGAGGTTTGGTCCGTTGATAATTTGTATCTTCATCACTCAAACATAAAATAAATTTATAAGATATTTTGGACTGGCCTTCTACCATCAACGGTTTTCGAGCTTATTTAACGCTGGAAAAATTCTTGTCGCCCAATACCATTCAAGCGTATTTGCAGGATATAGACAAGTTGCAGCAGTTTTCCGTTTCATTACAACCGCAACGCAAGCCGGAAACCATTACCACGCCGGATTTAAAAGCATTCATTAAATGGGTGAACGAGCTGGGCATGACACCGGCTTCGCAAGCGCGAATCCTGTCTGGTATCAAAGCTTTTTACAAGTTTATGCTGATGGAAAACTTGCTTTCGCATGATCCGTCCGAACAAATTGAAGCACCACAGCTGACACGGAAACTACCTGATACGCTGAGCATTATAGATATTGATGCTTTAATTGGCGCGATTAATCTTTCCAAACCCGATGGCATCCGCAATAAAACCATGCTGGAAGTGCTGTACAGTTGCGGCTTGCGGGTAACGGAATTGATTACACTGAAAATTTCCAACCTGTACTTGGAAGACGATTTCATCAAGATTTTGGGTAAAGGAAACAAAGAGCGTTTGGTGCCGATTGGCGGGCAGGCCCAGAAAATGCTCCTGATTTATCTACAAGAAATCCGCGTGCACCTCAACATCAAAAAAGGCCAGGAAGATTTTGTGTTTTTGAGCAAACGCGGCGCGGCACTTTCGCGCGTGATGGTTTTTATGATTATTAAAGCTTTGGCCGAAAAAATAGGTCTTAAAAAGAGCATCAGTCCGCATACTTTCCGTCATTCTTTTGCCACACATTTAATTGAAGGCGGAGCAGATTTGCGCGCCGTACAGGAAATGCTGGGTCATGAAAGCATCACCACGACGGAAATTTATACGCACTTGGACCGGGAATATTTGCGGGAAACGATTGTGCAGTATCATCCGAGAAGTTAACGAAAGTACAAGTATGATTTTAAAAGCAATTGAAACAGAAGAACAATATGATAATGCTTTAGTTCGAATTTATGATTTGGTGTAAAAGGAACTTTAAAAAGGTTTAAAAGAGTAGGATGAATTTAAAGGATTAAATATTCTGGTTGAAGCATGTGAAAAAATCATTATCCTATTTCAAAATCAAACCGATAATCAAATTAGATCCAAGTTTACTAATGCTTCTTTTATCAACCTAAATTTATAACTAAAAGCTTGTGTGCACAAACTCGGCGCATCCAATTGTGGTTTCTGTTGTAAATCTCAAACACAAATTATCCATTTCCCAAAGCTATAATCCGGTCAAACTCTTCCGCTTTCAAAGGCATTACAGATAACCTTCCCTGCCGTACCAAACTGATGTTTTGCAACTGCTCATCAGCTTTTATTTGTTCCAAGGTAACTACTGTTTCCAAGCTTTGCACCGGTTCCAAATCAACCACCACCCAATTCGGATCACTTGTGGTTGGGTCCTGATAAAATTCTGTTACAACTTTTGCAATCCCAACTACACATTTACCTTCATTGCTATGATAAAACAACACCAAATCACCCGCTTTCATTTCCCGTAAGTTATTGCGTGCCTGATAGTTGCGTACACCATCCCAATGCGTTCTGCCCTCTTGCCAAAACTTTTCCCAACTGTATTTATGCGGTTCGGATTTAACTAAATAATAGTTCATCAGGTGCTTTGTTTAGATTTTAAATTTATATTTCTTTTTTTACAAGTTTGCCAAAAGGTGACAAATTGCATAAACAAACAAAAAAACATATATCTTATCAAAAAGATAAATTGTAGTATTAAGAATGAATACATGTTGTGCCAAAGCAGAAAAAATTTATTTAAAACAATTGGATTTAAAATTTCGTACTTTCGCTCATTAACTTTGATAAAATATATTAATCATTTAAATAATAAATTTAACCATTATAAAATGCTTTAGCGTATTTTGTTTATCATATAACATTTGCTTCCGGTCCCGAATCTTCTTTTCAAGCCTAATTGTGTACTAAAACTTATTTTTTTGAATCTCCCAGGATAGGAATAAAAATACTTGGTGTATTCTGTTTTTTTGAAATTTTATACAGTTGTGAGTCTTTTGTTTTTTTAATATGAGCAATAATTTATTTGTATCCAATTCTGTTGAATCTGCTCCGGCATATATACCAGTTGTTAATTCACTTAGAGGATTGGCTGCCGTATTGGTTTGTATTTTTCACTTGATCTGTTTACCATTGGGCTTTTTGGAAAACACTGATATATACAACTTTGCACCCTACGGCCGATATGGTGTACAAGTGTTTTTTGTAATAACCGGTGTTGTTATTCCAATCACGCTCATAAAAGCGAGATACAATTAC
The DNA here is from genome assembly GCA_964236465.1 of uncultured Sphingobacteriaceae bacterium. Classification (GTDB taxonomy): domain Bacteria; phylum Bacteroidota; class Bacteroidia; order Sphingobacteriales; family Sphingobacteriaceae; genus Mucilaginibacter_A. The sequence goes on from CAXSBZ010000006.1 coordinate 26,005, forward strand.
TTTCTGTTTGGAAAGTTTATTTATAAGAGAATTGTCCGTATTGAACCTCCTTACATTTTTTCTATTTTAATTGGCCTTTTTCTTCTTTTAATGAGAAACCAATTCTTATCGAAAATACCACATGATGTTCCGTCCGTCAAAAACATACTTCTTCATTTGGGTTATTTGATCCCTTTTGTAAAAGGTGAACAATGGTTTATTATTGTATTTTGGACAATGGCTGTTGAGTTCCAATTTTACATCCTGATTAGTTTACTTTTCCCCATATTGGTAAGCCATAAAATAGCAATAAGACTGATGGGTTATTGTATGGTTTTTGGCCTGGCGATATTGTTAACAAATACAATTTATGCACCGGTTTGGTTACCTATATTTATGATGGGTATAATTTATATCAGCTATCGTTATGCAAAAATTAAAGTGATAGAATTTTGGACAGTATTGATAACTGCCGTTTTTTGCAGTGTTTTTTTACACAGTTTCATCATTACAACTATAGCCATTGCCACACTTGGAACCATCCATTTTTTCTCATCTTATCAATGCAAGTTAGGGAATTTTTTAGGTAGTATTTCCTACTCTTTGTATCTAACACATACTCTTTTTGGTTCAGCAACTATTAACTTTTTTGTACCATATGTTTCATTGTTTTACGTCAAATTATTAATTGTTTTATTGGCTTTTGCTGTCAGCATCGTAGCAGCATACTTTTTTTATATATGGATAGAAAAACCGTTTCAAAAATATGCCTCCAAAATTAAATTGCGGTCAAAATCAACTGTAATTAAGCTTGTTTAAAGGTATTTTAACTTAAATCTTCGCTGTTAAAAATATTTTTCGCATTTTGCATGGTATAGATTTTTGTATGATAAAAACAGCATTCGTTCTGTTCTTCTGTTTAACATTTTCCATTTTTTCTTATGCGCAAACCAATCAGGCAAAAGCAGAAAAATTGGTGAATGATTATTTAAATAATATGCCCAAGTTAATGGTTACCTCAAACCTAAAATTCAGTACTGTTCACGCTTTAAAAAATTCTTATTCGGATACAAAAACCTATAAAAATTTTCAGCGTAAAATTGACAGCCTTAAACTGGAAGGCAGAAAGATTGATGCCAGGATCCCAAAAATGAAAACCGATGCAGAAATTAACCAATCCAAAAAAGATAGCAAGCAACTTTCTAATCATTTGGTTGCAACAAGCGATCAAATGATTGATTTCATGACGCAATATAAAACCACACCAATTGGCTGGACCATCAAAGCCTTCAATCAAAACGGAAGTAAAAGTAAAAAGACTTTTTTCCTGAATAAAGAACTGACAAAAGTTATTCAGGTAAAATAAGTTTAAGCTTAAGTAATTGTAATTTTACCTGGATAAAAGAAGTATCACAACAAATATTAACCAACAAAATAAAGGCTGCCCGGTTTTGGGCAGCCTTTGTTTTAACTTGGATACAAGTTGGCTTAATGTGCTTTTTCTACTTTTTTAACATGCTTTACTTTTGTACCACTGTAATGTTTGTGTTTGCTAAAAAGGTTGTGTACTTTTTGCGGAACAGTGGAAGTTTTCTTAACCTTAGTTTCGTCTTTGATTACTTTTTGTTGCGCAAAAGAAGCAACAGAAACACAAATCATCAGCATGATTAATAACAATGTTTTTTTCATAAGTATAGTTTTGTTTGTATTGGCTTGATACGATTTTTTTTATAATTAGTTGTTCAAAATCAAACTAACTGGAAAAATACAGGTAAAAGATACAGACAGATTTTTCGATAGATCAAAACATTACTTTGCGAATATGTTAGGTTTGTATTATCATTTTGATTTTTAAAAATATGTCTGATACATACTATTTATCTGTTTATAAAATCTTTTTACTTTTCGTTTTCAATGTGCTAACTTGTTGTTTCTTATTTTTAAATAAAGTTTGCGGGCAAGAAAAAACACTTGTAAAAACAGTATCAGATACGGCTTCAACCACTCTTCGGGATACTTTGCTTTTTCGGATTGAGCAGGCACAAACTATTATTAATCAAATTGATACTCACAATAAAAATAGTTACAATTTAGCCCGGATACGGGCAGATTTACCCGAAATCAAAGCAAACGTATCGGAAATAAAAGAAGACATGTTGGGCACGTCCCGAATTTTGGAGATCAAAACTTTGCTGAGCTATCAGACAATTTTAAAAGGCGAACAAACACAACTATTCGACTGGCGAAAAACTTTATCGGCCTATAACAACAACCTTCGCCAGATGTCCGATCAAATCATCAGATTGAGTACCGATACGCTTTTATTTCCTGTTGCAAAAGATACAATTGGGGAACATCTTTACCTAATCCAACTAAACAACTTACGGCAAAAACTACAAACATCAGGCAAAATAACCACCCACACTTTGGATAGTGTAGGTACTTTACTCGCCAGTGTTTCTACTTTATATTTTGAAATTAATGATCTGCAAACTGTTATCTATGAACATTTTAAAACTTACGGACAAAGCGCATTGAGCAAAGAATCCCCTTATTTATGGTCTGCGCCGCCCATCACAACGACTACCAATATCGGTAAACTTTTTCGCACTTCTTACCAAGGGCAAAACCGAATTTTATCTTATTTCATCAATAACACGTGGGACAACCGGCTGCTATTGATTGTAACTGGTTTGGCCTTTTTCATCTGGGTTTTCCGAAATTTTAAGGTGGTAAACAAAGTACCGCTCAACCCTAAATTAGCAGCTTTAAAATTCAATTACATTGGGCCGATGCCTTTGCTCTCCACACTGATTGTAATTTTAAGCGTAACACCTTTGTTTGAACCCAGTTCGCCGCCATCTTATATAGAACTTATTCAGATAGCTTTGTTGTTTGTGCTGACTTTGTTTTTTCGGAAACGGATCAAAGCCAGACAATTCAAATTCTGGCTGCTCATTGTCGCCTTATATTGCCTTACTTCTGTCGCCATTGCTGTTATAAACTATGGTTTGATTTTACGGAGCTGGCTAATCTTGCTCAACCTTGCTTCTGTTTACATTGGCCTAATTTTTTATAAAAAGACAGATAGAAGAACCATCGCCAAAAAATATTTGAAACCAATGATGGCTATTTATCTGACATTGAATAGTTTGGCTATTTTGTTAAATCTTTTCGGGCGCATCAGCCTGGCCAAAGTTTTCAGCCAAACGGCTATTACTTGTCTTCCCCAAGTTGTTGGCTTGGCGGTACTTGTCCATCTAATTTCAGAATCTTTAGAGTTACAAATCCGGATTAGTTCCTGTTCGGGTGGTTTATTTTCCAGGATTAATTTTAATAAAGTACGCAAAACCTTTCGCAAAGTGCTGTCAATTATGGCGGTTTTACTTTGGCTGCTGGTATTTTTTATCAATCTAAATTTTTCCGGTGCTTTGTTTACCCTGGTAGAATTGATGCTGAACAAACCACGCAATTTTGGGAGTATCAATTACACTTTGGGCAATATTTTGCTATTTGCACTCATCCTTTATATATCACTTTGGCTACAAAAAAATATAGGCATTTTGCTTAGCGAAGGCAGCTCAGACTTTATGGGCAAAACGGAACAAAAAAGTTCCAAGTTGGCCTTGATTCGTTTAATTGTAATTTTAGTTGGGTTTTTTGTTGCGATCAATGCTTCCGGTTTTCCGATTGATAAACTAACAGTTGTACTGGGCGCGCTAAGTGTTGGTATTGGTTTGGGGATGCAAAACATTGTCAATAATTTTGTTTCAGGCATTATCCTGATTTTTGAACGGCCGTTTCAAATTGGTGATTTTGTGGAATTGGCTGATAAAAAAGGCAAGGTTTTGGATATTGGCATCCGGGCAAGCAGAATGCTGACACCACAAGGATCAGAATTAATTGTACCTAATGGCGATTTGCTGTCGGGCAGATTAGTGAATTGGACGTTGAGCAACAACTATTTAAAAACAGAATTTTTATTGAAAATTTGTAATGAAGCTGATGTTTCAATAGTGAAAAAGATTATCGAAGAAGAAGTTGCAAAGTCAGAAGATGCTGTAAAAAATACTGAATCGGAAATTTTATTCAATGCGGTTGGAGCAGATAACATTGAATTGAAAGTGCAAGTGTGGATCAATAATATTTACAATGAAGTAAGTTTTAAAGGCAAAATACTGGAACAGATATTTACAAGATTCAAAGAAAAAGGCATTAAAATGATGTAAGCTTTCAAGCTGAGATTACCTATTTCTTTATAAAATTAATTATTTTTAATTGTATTTTTCTGCGAATTGCTTTCGCATCACAGTCAACAGGTTGATGATAAAAAATTTACTCCGTTGTATATCATATTTGTTATTGTCAGGATCAGCAATTTCTAAATCAGCAAGGATGTTTTCCAACACACTTCGATAATTCAAATACGATTCTACGTTTTGGAATTTTAGGATAAAACAGGAAGTATTGCTATACGTCGGCACGGGGATACCGCATATCTTAAACTCTTCAAAGTATTGCTGTTTCAGTTCAACACCAAAAAAATCAGTTCCTATGTTTTTCATATTATTTTAAGATTAAAATGCTTTAACTTCTAAATCAATAAATTATAAATTACTACTGTTCGATTAACATCATTTTATTTATTAAAAAAAATAATACGATATAAATCAAAATTGTTTTATTTGAATTAATATAATTTTTGCGAAAAATTTTAATACGGTATAAATAACTGTTTTTCAAGCGTATTTATACTTATTCTCATAGGCTATTCAATTTTTATTAAGGGAAATAATAATACTTCTTTTATCAAATAAATTCCGTTTCCGTATTCGGGACCATCAACAAAGCATGAAAGCTTGATAATTTTTAGGTGATAAAAGAAGTATAGAACATAAACCAAACAAACTTGAAACAGCTTCTTGGCATGTTAATCTCGATCGTGAAAATGCTATTGAACCTGCATTTAGAGAACGCTATTTATCCAATTATTTCAGATCAGGATCAGCGCGCACAGCTGGTTCAAATTCTTCTATTTTCCAATATGGAATGTAGCCGGTTTTACTGTCTTGGATTAAAATTTTTGCCCGGATATAATCAGGCTGGCTCAAATCCAAACCAACAAATTTTACACTGTCGCCAATGGTTAAAGTTTTAACTATTCTGCTTTCTTCATCCAAAACAGAAAGGTCCTGGTAAGCATCTGATTTTTGGTCCCAAGTATTGATTCTGACTTTTCTATCCGCATATCGATGTTCTAATTTTCTTAAAACCTGAACAAGCTTGGCATCATATTCCCGATTGGTTTGCTGGCGAATGCTTCTTTTACAGGCATAAAATCCAAGTGCAAGAATCACAACTAACCATAAATTATATTGGAAGTTGATCTTTCCAACTTTGGATACTTTCAGCATATTAATTCGTAAACTTGATTGTACTTTTTTAAATATTCATCATTCAATTTTCCAGCCCAACAATTGCATGGCTTCCAGAAATTCTTTTTGCAAAGGTGCCCGGATATGGATTTGATTTCCCGAAACCGGATGTTGAAACGACAGCTCGGCGGCATGGAGCAGCATGGTTTCTATCTGCCATTTTTCTTTAAACATCCGGTTTTGCTTGTTGCAGCCATGCGTGCGGTCGCCGATGATCGGATGAAAAATATGGCTGAAATGTTTGCGCAGCTGGTGCATCCTGCCAGTTTCAGGTTTGGCTTCTACCAAAGAATACCTCGAAGTTGGATGCGCGCCCAGCGGAATATCCAGCTCTGCCCGTTGCAAGGTTTTGAAAGCCGTAAATGCTTCCTGCAAAGTGCCGTTTTCTTTTCGCAGCGGATAATCAATTTCTTGATAATCAGCCGTATGGCCGCGCACAATAGCGAGATACTTCTTTTGCACACGGTTTTCTGCAAAGGCCTGCTGCATTGCTTTTTCGGTTTCCTTATCCAAAGCAAACAATAAAACCCCGGCTGTTTTCCGGTCGATGCGATGTGTCGGGTTTACCCATTTGCCAATCTGGTTTTTCAAAACCTGCAAAGCAAATTCGTGTGCATCACGGGCGATGGCCGAACGGTGGACGAGCAAACCGTGAGGCTTATTGATGGCGATTAAATGCTCATCGCAATATAAAATTTCTAAAAGCAAGTGTTTTATATTAATTTAACGAGCACCAAATTTAGGGCAATAAAAGAAGTATCGGCTCAATCATTTTATTATTTTGAAAAATACGATCTGAATTTTTTACAGGTACAAGTTTATGCACAAAACCCGTTTAGAAGCTTTTTCCGATGGCGTAATGGCGATCATTATTACCATTATGGTTTTGGAATTGAAAGTTCCGCATGGCGATAGTTTGGATAAAATTTTGAATTTGCTGCCCTTGTTCCTAAGTTACATCCTGAGCTTTGTTTACGTTGGTATTTATTGGAACAACCATCACCACATGTTTTTTGCGGTTGATCAAATCAATGGCAAAGTGCTTTGGGCAAACCTGCATTTGTTGTTCTGGCTGTCGCTGGTTCCGTTTGCAACCGGCTGGATGGGCGAAAATCATTTTACCCGATGGCCGGTTGTATTATATGGCTTTATTTTGCTGATGAACGGAGCTGCCTACTCTATTTTAGCTTCAGTTTTGATGAAGCAGGCCGGCAAATATTCCAAACTTGCCAAAGCATTTGGAAAAGATTGGAAAGGCAAAGTATCGGTTTTGCTTTATTTGCTGGCTATCGGCCTGGCGTTTTTCAACACAAAACTAAGTTTGACCATTTATTCGGCAGTTGCTTTATTATGGTTTATCCCTGATCCGAGAATTGAAAAAACTTTGCTCGACCATAAAACGGATTGATAACCGAGGCTAAATCCTCCTTTTAAGCGTTAGTAAAATTTTAGCAATGTTTTGGTTGCGCATCACTTCCAATAAAAGTGTGCGGTCATTTTTGGAGCGAAAAATCTCATCGATTTCCTGCATAGTCATATGGCCGACTTCTTTAAAATTGATCGCTATAATTTCATCATTTTTTTCGATGCCCAACAAATCTGCTGCCGAACCCGGCTCTACCCGGCACACAATGATGCGGCGAAACTGATCACCAGCGGCATAATATTCCATGCCGCTCATATCATGTTCAAAAGGTTGTTTGAAATTATAATTTGGTTTGAGGTACAAATAACCCTGCTGATAATCAAACCAGATGACAAACCGCTTCAGCAGGTCAATACCGATGCTGCCGTCGCGTTTGGTATCCATCAGCTTATCTAGGGCACTGCCGGAATTCGGGAAGGCCGTAATCACCTGGCTAAACTGGTAATTTCCTATTTCCATGGTATTTACACGGCTCATAAACCCGCTGATCGGCCCGCCCAAACCCATACCGAGATTGGCCGCAGCAAGGTATTTTTCGGGCATTTTGCCGGCATTGTTCCAACCGTTTTCGATTGACAAGGGATGGCCTGCACCCAAATCTACCAGTAGTTTTACCGGCATGGCAGCACCAACCATAAAATCAACATTGGCATGGAGATAAGGCTTTTTATCTTCAATCAGAAGCGGAATCCGGGTTGCTTTTCGCAAAAAAGGCAATTTTTTAGGGCTAAAAACAGTAAGGCTGCTATCCGCAAAATTCACTTTCACCGGAAAACTGCTGAAAAAATCATAACCGATCAAACTATGTATTTGCATTCCGGCAAAAGCAGAAAGATCAAGCACGTCTGTGGCAAGAATGGCCGCAGACGTATGCTCGCTCTCCACCCCTTTTATCTTAATTTTCAGCTCCGGCACCATCCAGGCATCCAAATCTGTTCCTTCGCCCAAACCAATTACTTTTACTTTCTTTTTGTATTTAAAGTTGATCGAATCCAGCAGCAATGGATCGGTGATGAGCATAATGCCGCAACCGGTATCCAAAATAAAATTATACGGTCTATGCTGGTTGATCTGCAATTGCACAATCAGCATATTCCTGACCAAACGGAACGGTATGACGGCTTTAGAACGGTTGCTGGTAATGGTAAAACCCTGAGAATGAACAGATAAAGGAATTGCCGTCAGCCAAAAAACAGCCAACAACAAAACATACCTGCAAAGGTGATGCTGCAACCGGGAAACGCGCACTGTATTGATTTTTTAGGTTGAGTAAAGTTACCTAAAATATTACCAATACTGTTTTTATCAATGTAAAATTGGTATCGGAAAACGGAGAACTTCTCCATATAATTTTGCTTCCTGATTATTGATAAACAGATCCCCCGGTTGCGTGTTAAACTCAAAAAAACATCAACATGAAAAAAAATAGTTTAGGATCATCCGGAATTGAAGTGCCTGCTTTTGCTTTTGGCGGAAACGTTTTCGGCTGGACGATTGATGAAAATACATCTTTCCAGTTATTGGATGGATTGATGGATGCCGATTTAAATTTTATTGATACGGCAGATGTTTACTCTAAATGGGTGCCGGGAAACCAGGGCGGCGAATCTGAAACCATCATCGGCAACTGGCTGAAAAAAACCGGTGGCCGGGATAAAGTTGTCATCGCCACAAAAGTTGGTATGGAAATGGGCCAGCATAAACAAGGCTTGTCAAAGTCCTGGATCAAGCAGGCTGTAGAAGATTCTTTGCGCCGTTTGCAAACGGATTATATCGATCTGTATCAATCACACAAAGACGACGCTGATACGCCGATGGAAGAAACGCTTTCGGCTTATCAGGAATTGGTAAATGAAGGGAAAGTACGAATTATCGGCACCTCCAACATGAGTGCACAACGCATTGCTGTAGCTTTAAAAACGAGCAAAGAACATGGTTTCCCGGCTTATCAAACTGTGCAGCCGCAATACAATTTGTATGATCGTGAAGATTATGAAAAAGAATTGGAACCGCTTTGCCATGAAAATAATTTGGGTGTGATCAGTTATTCTTCTTTAGCCAATGGTTTTTTGACCGGCAAATACCGCTCGGAAGCGGATCTGTCTAAAAGCCAGCGCGGCCGCGGTGTCAGTAAATATCTGAACGACCGCGGTTTCAAAATCCTGAAAGTTTTGGACGAAGTTTCCTATCAGCTAAGCACCACGCCTGCCGCGGTTTCCCTGGCTTGGTTGATGAACCGGCCGGGTATCACGGCACCAATTGCCAGTGCCACCAGTTTGGAGCAGCTGAAAGATATTATAGCAGCAACAGAACTCAATTTAAATGCAGATTATATTCATCAGTTGAATGAGGCAAGTGCCTGGGAATAAACAATATATTCCCATAAAAAAAGCTGCCTCGATGTGAGGCAGCTTTTTTTATGCGTGAAAATTTATATTGATAACAAAAGGAAAATCAGCTTAATATCTTCCGCGGTCATCATGCCAGTTGCGGTTATCATGGTCATAATGGTTTTGATCACGGCGGTCAAAATGTTCATCATTTCTGCCATAATTACCTCTGCCTTGCGGGCCGTCAAACCGTTGGTTTCGGTAATCGCGATAATCGCGGGCAGCATATTGCGGCCCGTTAAAATGATTGCGGTAATAGTCGTTTCTTAAATAAGGGCGCGGCTCATTGATTGCATAATGGCGCATCCGGCTGTAATCATAACCTTCAAAACGGCCTGCCAAACGCGGACTGCCAATCCAGCGGCCTTGATCCTGATAATAGTAAACATGCTCTGGCACAGAGTAGTACGCTTCGGCATCAGGCAAATAATAATAATCGTCTTCAACCGGCGGCGGTGCTGGTGCATAAATCGGGCGCGGGCCCAAATTGATATTCAAATGAACGCCAATCTGCGCATCTGCAGTTTTCACAAAAAAACTACTGGTTATTAAGGCTGATAAAAAAATTAACTTTTTCATGTTTCGGTTGGTTTATACATTTCAGACGATCATTTTCCCGAGAAGTTTAATCAAATTTTAGGTCGATAAAAGAAGTATGTCGATGCTTCTTTTATCGATCTAAAATTATACTTGCTTGCAGTAAACCTGCGAAATAATAAATCCTTTGTAAAAAGTTTTTGTCGCCCGCAAAGCATAATTTTCTTTATCAAAATAAGGTTTCATGCTGATGAGTTTGTTGGTTTCCACGCTGCAAAGCCAGCCAAAAAATACGTACATAGTTTGCAGGATAAGTTTTTGCCAGATGCCCGCCCGGTTTTTTTCTACCTGAAAATCACAAAGCAGCCACAAGCCACCAGGTTTTAACCTTTGATGCAGCTGCTTGAAAACAGAATGAACACGCTTCTCCGAAAAATTATCAAACAAAAAAGGCGTTAAAATCACGTCAAACTGCTGATCGATCACGTAATCTTCAATCGCTGAATGCACGAATTTCACTTCGTTTTGCCCGCAGTTTCTTTGTTTGGATAAGCGCATCATCTTCGCAGAAATCTCTACATAAATAATTTTTAATGAAGCGGATTGCAATGCCGCAATTTCTTCCAAAATCCAGCCCGTGCCGCCGCCAACTAGTAGTACGCTTTTCTCCGCAGCAATATTTTCAACTAAAAAACGCTGCGCCCGAACCAGCGCGTTCCCAAAAACCAACCGCGACAACCCATCGTAAAACCAGGCAGCGGCATCGTAATTATTTGGCATATTTGCAGTTTTAAAAGTTTGAATTAGGTTCAGCAAAAATTAAAATAACATGCTTCTTTTATCGGATAAAAATCATCATTTCGTGCCGCATGTTTAGCTTATGCTTGTAAATTTTAAAAAAAGTTCGCCCTGGCTGCTGGTTTTACTTTTGGCAATTGCAGTCCAATTATCCGGCATCAACGTTTCGTTTTTTACGGATGATCCTGGATTGTACGGATCTATCGCCAAAAATATGGTACTGCGCGGCAACTACTGGGAACTGATTTCTTATGAGAAAGACTGGCTCGATAAACCGCATTTTCCGTTTTGGATGGCTGCCCTAAGTTTCAAAATCTTCGGCATTGCTACCTGGACTTATAAGTTGCCGGCGTTGCTGTTTTTCCTGCTGTCAGTAGTTTACACGTATCTATTCGCCCAAAAAAACTACAATCAAAAAACTGCTGTGATGGCCGTTTTGATCCTGCTTACGGCACAACATATTTTCATGTCCAACTCGGATGTCCGCGCCGAACCTTACCTCATGGCTTTGATTATCGGCAGCGTTTATCATTTTTTTTTGCTGGAAAAAAGGTTCAGTTGGCTGGATTTATTGCTGGCAACCTTATTTGCCGGTTGTGCAGTGATGACGAAAGGCGTTTTTGCATTGATCCCGATTGGTGCGGCTTTGCTGGGCGAACTGGTTTTTAAAAAGCATTACGCCGAAATTTTTCGCTGGAAATGGCTGCTGGCTTTAGTGCTGACGGCCATTTTCATCCTGCCCGAAATCTACAGTTTGTATGTTCAGTTTGATAGCCAGCCGCAGAAATCCACGTTTCAAACCGGGCATTTTTCCGGCATCCGCTGGTTTTTGTGGGATAGCCAGTTTGGCCGTTTCATCAATTCCGGGCCGATCACGCGGAAGCAGGGAAGTTTGTTTTTTTACGTCCACACACTCATTTGGGCTTTTGCACCCTGGTTTTTTATGCTAATGTATGCTGTTTTTATCACCCTAAAAAAAGCCTGGCAAAAACAGCAAACCGAATATTACAGCCTTTGCGGCGCACTAAGCATGTGGCTAATTTTCTCGCTTTCGGGTTTCCAGCTGCCGTTCTACACCAATATTATTTTTCCGTTTTTTGCCATCATCACAGCTTCGGTTTGGGCCGAAATAATTTCTAAAAGAGCCATTCAGTATTTCAAGGTCATTCAATATTTGCAAGTTACCGTTTTGCTGCTGGCTATTTTGGTTTTTAATTATTTTTTGAATCCGGGGAAACCGATTTTGTTTTCGATTGAAATACTGGGTTTGATTTTGCTGATTTTTTATTTGTACAAAAAAACTTCCGGCCAGGCATTTGTTTTTTTGCTTTCCTGCTCGACGGTTATTTTCGTCAACTTCTATTTAAACACTATTTTTTATCCTTTGCTTACCAGTTACAAAGCGGATGTGCAGGCACCAAAATTTATCAACCAAAACTTCCCCCAAAAACCAGTTTTTGTGGTGGATAGTTTGAATAATGCTTTTCAGTTTTACTGCCATCAGCCGGTGCAATTGCTATCAAAAGCCGAGTTGAAAAATCCGTTATTAACCCGGAAAATAATTTATACCGATGAAAATAACCTGAAAAAATTGCAGCAAAACCATCCGGTAATCATCTTACAAACTTTTGAAAACTATCCAAACGAAAGTATTTTAAAAAATTTTATCTGGTATAAAAAACGCGCCGAAACCTTGGATAAATACTATTTGATCCGATATTAAAGCTGTTAAACTGATACTGTTTTTATCGGCATAAAATTAAGCTTTCCATTTGATTAACAGACTGTTGATTACCACTGAAACAGAACTCAAAGCCATGGCCGCACCGGCAAACATAGGATTGAGCTGAATGCCCCAAACCGGAATCAGCACGCCAGCCGCCACCGGAACCATGATGATATTATAAATAAAAGCCCAAAAAAGGTTTTGGCGAATGGTGCGAATGGTTTGTGCCGATAAATGAAAAACCTGCGGAAGCAACGAAATATTGGACGAAACGAGCGTAACCCGGGCCGCTTCCATCGCGATATCAGAACCCAAACCCATCGCCACCGAAACATCTGCCGTGGCCAAAGCTTCTGCATCATTGATGCCATCGCCAGCCATGGCAACAGTTTTTCCCTGCTGCTGCAATTTCCTGATCTGCTGCGCTTTGCCGGAAGGTGAAATCCCGGCAATTACATTTTCGATTCCCACTTTTGCAGCTACATAATTGGCTGTAGCAGAAGCATCTCCGCTGAGCATCCAAACTTCTTTTCCTGCTTTTTTAAGCTTGGCAATGGTTTCAGCAGCATCCAAACGGATTTCATCTGCAACCGTTAAAACGGCCAGCAACATTCCTTTTCCGGCAAAATAAATCAAAGTTTCTGCGGAGTTTGGTTTTGGGAAATTTTCAGTTTCAGCAGATTGCAAACCTGCTTCTTTAAGCACCCAATCTGGTTTGCCGATCCAGTAATTTTGGTTTTGATACAGCACTTCAACCCCAGCACCGGTAATACTTTCAAAATTTGTAAGGGGTTGTGCCAATACTTCTTTTAGCACTAAAAAATCTGTAACGGCAGTTGCCAGCGGATGCTCAGATTGTTGCTCAGCAGAAAGTAAAACACCTGATAAAACTTGTAATTTATTGATTGTCAAATTTTTATTCCAATTTAAAGAATTTAGTTTTGGTTTTCCTTCGGTAATGGTTCCTGTTTTATCCAGCACCACGGTGTCCACTTTGTAAGCCTTTTCCAGGGTTTCTGCATCTCGGATCAGGATCCCTTTTTCGGCAGCTTTGCCTACGCCAACCATAATCGCCGTTGGTGTGGCCAGGCCCAAAGCGCAAGGACAAGCCACGATCAGCACGGTAACAAAGCTCAATAAACCCTGGCTGAATGCCTGGTTTCCCCCAAAAATAAACCAAGCCGCAGCACTAATCAAAGCGATCAGCATAATTACCGGCACAAAAACAGCAGCAATCCGATCGGCCAATTTTTGCAGTTTGGCTTTAGAGCCTTGTGCATTTTGTACTGCTTTGATCATTTTGGCAAGCAAAGTTTCGTTACCGGTTTTCTTGGTTTTCAGCACAAAACTTCCTTTCTGGTTGATGGTTCCGGCAAAAACTTCATCGCCAGTTTTTCGGGAAACAGCCATCGGTTCGCCCGTCATTAAAGATTCGTCGATAAAAGAAGCACCTTGAATAATTTCTCCATCCACCGGAATCCGCTCGCCAGGTTTGATGCGGAGCAGATCTTCAACTGAAATCAAATTAATATCCGTAGCGGTTTCAACATCATTTTTAATTAGCCAAACCGTTTTTACCTGCAAACCCATTAGTTTTTTGATCGAAGCTGAAGTGCCCAATTTTGCCCGTTCTTCCAGCAGTTTTCCAATCAAAATAAACGTGATTACCACTGCCGCCGCTTCAAAATAAACATGCGGAACGATGCCGCGCTGCAACCAAAAACCCGGATTTATAGTGTTAAACAGACTAAAAAGATAAGCTACGCCGGTACTGATGGCCACCAGCGAATCCATATTGGCGCGACCATGAACGGCTTGTTTCCAAGCATTTACAAAAAACCGTTTCCCAAAAACGAACAAGATAACAGATGTCAGCACCAGCATCATCCAGTTGGCCGCTTGCCAATTCATGAAAATCATGCCGATCAGTACCACCGGAACCGTTAGCAATACAGCTCCCAAAGTTTGTTTTTTAAGTTGAGACAGGGCAATTTGCTGCTGCTGTTCCTGCTGATCAAAGGCGTTATCATCGGCCACAATCAAATCAAAACCTACTTGTTGGATGGCTTTCTGGATTTGCGCCTGATCGGTTTGCTGCGGATTGAAATGAATATCCAAGGCCTGCGTGGCAAAATTAACGCTGGCCTGCTGCACGCCCGGCATGGCAGCCGCAATGGTTTCTACGCTCATGGCGCAGGAGGCACAGCTCATGCCGGTGACGGGATATATTTTATGGAGAGTGGTTGGTTGCACGATGCTTCTTTTATCGTACAAAAATAAGAATCGATTTTGGGGAAAGATTTACAGGATTTTAGTTTGTTTTTATAAGATTTCGAGATGACAGCCGTAGTTAAAACAAGGTTTTGAAAGATGCACTTTTAGTAAAAACCTTTTATATCATTGTTAAACAAACTAACATTTGTATATTCGTTAATACTTCAAAAATCAAAATAAATTAACCAAGATGAGTTCAATTGTTGAAAGAAACTTTTATAAATTACAATCAAGAACTACGCATGTTATTATCGAACAAAAAGTATTACTTTCTGAACAACAGCAGGTGAATAATTTTTTGGATAGAATTAATTCTGCCAAGTCTGATCATGTTCATCTTATAGCAGACTATAAAACTGCTATTGAATGGGTAGTATCTTTTCTTGAAAACTCAAAAACAAAAGAGGAGCTTATTACAGTTGCAGAGGCGATTCATAACTTAGTTTCTACAACCAAAAGAATGATTAAGTTGTTGGGCGAAGGCAAAACAAAAAATTCTTACAACAGCGAAATTAAAATTTATAAAGTCTTGTTGAATGACATTAATGATATTTTAGAGGATATTAATAACAGGATTACCGACGATGCTGAAATGGCAAATTTATTAGATAGCCTTTAGTGCAAATTTATCAAAGTTCTGATTTTATATCAGCCTTAAAAGATTTAACAAAACCAAAATATGCCAATATTTATGGTAAAGTAAAAAAAGAAATTGATACCTTTTTTGCTGAATATCCTTCTTTCAACCAGGTTTGGGGCAAAAATTATATGTTGTACGAAAATAGATTTGTAAGGATAAATAAAGTAAGGCTTGAAAACGAAGCTCAGAATTCAGTCAAGTCAGGAGGTTTTAGGTTGATAATTTTATGTGATAACCGAGCGCATGAAATCGGATTATTATACATATATCCCAAAGTTGGACCAAAAGGAAAGGTCAGCATCAATTTAGAGTTTTCTAAAAAGCTTGTTAAAACTTATGCAACAGCAAAAAAATCAGGATTATTGAAAAAATTCGAATTTGGATAACAAAAGGCAACTTAGAGATTGCTGCTTAAAACCTTTCCAAATTTCTCCTATCTTCAAACCCAAAATTTCATCATCCGTTTATGGCCTTAAATTACATTTGGGTTGCTTTTTTTATCATTGCTTTTTTGATTGCGCTGTTCAAGCTGATTTTTCTGGGCGATACCGAAATTTTTAAACTGCTGGTAGATGGCATTTTTGATTCCACAAAATCTTCCGTGATGGATATCGCACTGCCGCTGATTGGCAACATGGCGTTTTGGCTGGGCATCATGAACATTGGCGAAAAAGCTGGTGCCATCAATTTTTTATCGCGTATCGTAGCTCCGTTCTTTCATCGCCTGTTCCCGGAAATCCCCAAAAATCATCCCGCAAACGGTGCCATGATGATGAATTTTTCGGCCAATTTATTAGGGTTGGACAATGCCGCAACGCCGCTCGGACTTAAAGCTATGGAAAGCTTGCACGAACTGAACCCCGAAAAAGATACCGCCTCTAACGCGGAGATCATGTTTTTGGTGCTGCACGCTTCCGGCTTAACCATTCTGCCTATTTCCATCATCGCGCAGCGGGCCATTTTGGGCGCACATGACCCAACGGATATTTTTATTCCCTGCATTATCGCTACTTATGTGGCTACATTAGTGGGCTTATTGACAGTCGCTTACAAACAAAAACTGAAACTTTTGGATGGCGTAGTGATCGGCTGGCTTGGCGGGATTACGCTAATTTTGGCGGCATTAGTGGTTTATTTTAAATTTTTTCTGGATAAACACCAGATCAGCGAAGTTTCTAAAGTGGCCAGCAACCTGATTTTGCTGGCCATTCCGGTAGTGTTTATTCTGGGTGCACTGCGCAAAAAAATCAATGTTTTCGAGGTTTTTATTGAAGGTGCAAAAGGCGGCCTGGAAACTTCTTTTCGGATTATCCCTTATCTGGTGGCTATGCTGGCGGCCATCAGCGTGTTCCGGGCTTCGGGCGCACTGGGTTATATAGTGGATGTTTTCAAATTCGGCTTCGGGCATTTAAATATGGATACGCGTTTTACCGAAGTTTTGCCCATCGGCTTTATGCGGCCCTTAAGTGGTTCGGGTTCCCGCGCGATGATGATCGATACCATGAAGCATTTCGGCACAGATAGTTTTATCGGCCACTTATCCAGTGTTTTATACGGTTCTGCGGATACCACTTTTTATATTGTGGCATTGTATTTTGGTTCGGTCGGGATTAAAAAAACACGTTATGCTATCCCGGCCGGATTGATAGCTGATTTTGCCGGTGTGGTGGCCGCTATCCTGCTTTCCTATTTGTTTTTTGGCTGAGATGCTTCTTTTATGTGGATAAAAACCGGGCAACTATTCCGTGTCTCTGTCGTACAAAATCGGATTAACCATAACCGGTTTTTGTACCTCAGGAAGAACGATGAAAAAAGCAGGGATACTTCTTTTACTGTGCATTTTTTTAAATCTACACCAAAGCTATGCGCAGGACCACATGTATTCGCAGTTTTTCAATTCGCCGCTGTACTTAAATCCGGCTTTAAACGGGCAGTTTCAGGGCGATTTGCGCATGAACTTGATCTACCGCAATCAGTGGGCTTCTCTTCCGGGCACACTTTCCTATCTCACCGCTTCTATCGATTATAACGTACCCAAATTTGGCGGTGGTTTGGGTTTGATGGTTACGCGTTCTTCGGAAGGTTCGGCTTATCTTACCAAAAATAATTTCTCCGGACTGTATTCTTACAGCGTTGGTTCTGATGATTATGTATTGTCTTTTGGCTTACAGGGCGGCATAACCAACCGGAAAATCGATTGGAGCAAATTGATTTTTGATGATCAGCTGGACCAAACCATCGGTATCATCCCTGGCCAAACCACTTCCGCAGAAGCACCGGCTTTCAACAATAAATACTACTTTGATTCGGGCGCAGGCGTTTCGCTAACACTTAATCGCCTGCTGATAGGCGGTGCTTTGCAACATATCAACAAGCCGAACGAATCGCTCACCGGGGCAAAAACAGTGCTGCCAATGCGCAGTGTTTTCCACGTGAGCTATCGCTTGCCGCTGGATAGTTATGGCAATGAAGATGACGAGGATGGCTCCTATATTATCCCTTCGGTGGTGATGTACAACCAGGCAAAAGTGAGTTCATACAATGTCGGCATACAGTACAAAAACCGAAGCGTGAATGCCGGTTTGTGGTACCGGTCAAGCGGCAGCACCGGGCAGGAAGCTTTTGTTTTGACGTTGATTTTCGATCTGTTCATCAACCGCGACGGTGGCGAAAAATTTCGTTTCGGGATGAGCCACGATGCCAATTATTCTAAAGTAAACTACACCAATTCTACCGGCACCACAGAAGGCAGTTTGGGATACGAAACCACGTTGCCCAAGCGCGACAATGAAGCTAAAAAGTTTCCGGGTGCCAGGCGGTGTTTTGATTTTTATTGAGCTATACCCCTACTTTTTTTGTCATTTCGACCGTAGGGAGAAATCTTCTTTCAACTATAAAAGTATTTGAACAAAAATATCTTCAGCCTCACCCCAACCCTCTTTAAAGGAGAGGAAGTAGCTGCACTAATTTGTAATCTTTAGCGGATGCTTCTTTTATCAAGGTATTTTTGGATTGAAGAAAGAGTTGCTTTCTATGAACTTGTTTAAACTTTTATTCAATTTTATCAAAATCGAAATGTGTTTAAATATTAATTAGAGAAGAACACACCCCTAACCCCTCTCAAGAGGGGAAACCGCTCGCAGACCTCTCTAAATTATACATAGCGTTTAGAAAGGTAGCGAACTGTGCTTCCCCTCTTGAGAGGGGTTAGGGGTGTGTCCTATTTTTAAACTATTGATATTCATATTTTTAATGCAAAAAAAGTTTAAACAACTTCCATTTTGAAAAAACATCAATAAAAATAGCATCAACCAAAATCAACATGAATATTTAAACACTGTTCCTAAAAAAACAGCATCGCCTAAATCCTAAACCTATTCCTTTACATTAAATTAACATGCTTATAATAGCTTCTTAATGTAATCCTAACAAAAACTTAACGTTGCCGCGCAACCTTTGTGTCCAAATAAAAGACACAATGAATAAATTATACCTGTTTGTATTTTCCTGCTTCGTTATCCTGTCGGCAGGCAAATTATCCGCACAAATTACCAGTGCGCAAATCAGCGGTAGAGTATCTGATCCTAAAGGTGTTACCTTGCCAGGCGTTTCTGTAATTGCGGTAAATACAAGCACCGGAACACGCTATGGCACGCAATCCAACGCGTATGGCCGCTACACAATCCCGAATATGAACGCCGGCGGTCCTTATACCATTACACTGACTTATATCGGCTTTAAAACCATAGAACGTACCGGCATTACGCTGAGTTTGGGCAATGCAACGTATAATTTTACGCTGGCTGACGAAGCAACTACGCTAAAAGAAGTAACCGTTCGATCAACCGCAGGTGCGCCGAAAACTGGTGCCGGAACACGGATCAGCCAAAGTCAGATCCGCAACTTGCCAACCGTGAGCCGCAGCTTGCAGGATTTAACGCGGACGACGCCACAAAGCAGCAACAACTCTTTTCAAGGGACCAACTTTCGGTACAATAATGTAACGATTGACGGTGCGATCAACAACGATGCGATCGGTTTTAGCCCTTCTTTGGGCGGACAAACCAACCAATCCGGACAAGTTGGAAGCAGCACGCGTACCAACCCGGTTTCGATTGATGCAATCCAGGATATCCAGGTTTATGTTGCACCTTATGATATTAAAATCGGCAACGTTTTGGGTGGAAGTATCAACGCTGTTACCCGCAGCGGGACGAATAAAGTTACCGGTTCGGTTTACGGTTTTGGGCGAAATGCTACTTTAATCGGCAAAAATAATATTCCGGCCAATGTAGGCGGCGATAACGCGAAAGAACCAGGCGGTTCACAAGGATTTTACGATTACCAAACCGGTTTCCGCGTTGGTTTCCCCATTATTAAAAACAAATTGTTCTTCTTCACCAACGAAGAAATTACCCGCCGCCAGGACCCGGTTATTTTTGGTGCCGGTTCTGCCGGTTCGGCCAATATCCTTTCTGTAACGGATGCCCAAAACCTGACTGCCGCTTTTCAAAAATATACCGGCGGCATCAGTCCCGGAACGTATGACAATACTTCTATCTACTCCCATTCCAACAAATTTTTTAACCGTTTGGATTGGAACATTAACGATAACAACCAGTTAACCATCCGCAACAATTATATCACATCCACCGCAACCAACCTGGAGCGCGATAACTTCAACTTCCGTTTTGGCGGCATTGATTATACTTCGCACAACAACTCCTCTTCTACCGTTGGCGAATTAAGATCAAGACTTTCCAATGCGGTAAACAACAGTTTGGTTATCGGTTATTCGAGCGTTCACGATTACCGCGACCCAAATTCTAACCCTGCTTTGCCGCAGATAGAAATCACCGGTAATTCGCCTGGTTCTACCATTTTTATGGGGACTGACCGCGAAGCTGCTATTTTTGACATGCACCAAAAAACAACCGAGTTTACCGACAACCTGACCTTGACAAGCGGTAAAAACACGTTTACTTTGGGCACGCACAACGAGTTTTACGACATTACTTACAATTTTGTAAACGCCTGGAATGGCCGCGATAGTTACAGCAGCGTAGCCAATTTTTTGAACGACTTGCCAACCCGTGTCCGCAACAATTACAATTATACCAACAACACGCGCGACTATATTCTGGCCAACCCTTCCGCAAAATTCAAAGTAAATTTGATGAGTGTGTACGGGCAGGACGAAATCAACTTAACCGATAATTTTAAACTGACTGCCGGTGTTCGTTTGGATTATGCAAACGTTCCTGACAGACAACCGATCAGCACGAAAACTAGCAATGCACCGGTTGATCCATATTACGGCAGCACTTATACTTACACCAAGCCGAGAGACATCAGGAACAGTTATTTGAACAATGTGGAAGTGAACCCGCGTGTTTCTTTTAATTATGATGTGAACGGCGACCAAAGTTTGGTTTTGCGCGGCGGCAGCGGGACTTTTACCGGCCGTATCCCTTTTGCCTGGTTTGGTTATGCTTTTTATAACAACGGTGTAACTTATGGTGCCTTTGATAAAAACAACATCAATGCAACTACTAATCCTATCACACCCGGAACAAACCCAACACAAGCCCCGGAAAATGGCGGTTTAGGTTTTGTTAATTCACAAGTTCCGGCACCTAATACAACAGCAACCGGCCCTACACAAGTAGATTTGATAGACAACAATTTCAAAATGCCGCAAGTTTGGCGGAGCAGTTTGGCGTTGGATGTTAAAACCCAAAACCAATGGAAGTTTACCTTGGAAGGGATTTACACCAAAGTGATCCACGATCTGCAGTTTAAACAGGTGAACATTGTAGATAATGTAGTTTATTATCCTTATGATACGCAGCACCAGCAACCTATTTTTGTATCGGCGCCAACAACGGCAAACCCTGCGGTTCGTTCTCAGGCCATCAATTCGGCTTATACCAATGCTTACGAACTTTCAAACACCAACCAGGGTTTCCGTTACAGTTTGACCGGACAAATTGAAAAATCTTTTCCTTTTGGTTTTACGGCCAATGCGGCTTATACTTATGGTAAATCAAAAGATGTAACCAACGGCATCCGTAACTCAATGGAATCAAACTGGCAACTGAACCAGGCTTTAAACCCAAACAATCCGCAGGCAGCTTTCTCTAATTTTGATATCCGCCACCGCATTGTTTCTACTTTAAATTACCATTTGGTTTCTGCTTCGAAAGCTTTTGCATCCAACTTTTCGATCTTCTTTAGTGCACAGTCCGGTACGCCTTATACTTTTGGTTTCTACAATACGGCCATCAACGGGACAGGCCAGCAGGTTAATTTAGCTTACATCCCTAATGCTGGCGAAACGATCAAGTTCTTTAGTACAACGCCTGCTACGCCAACTGCCACACAACAAACCCAGGCCAACGCTTTTGATGCTTTTGTTGATGCCGATAATTACCTGAAAACCCGTCGTGGCCAGTTTACCGAACGTAATGCCGCACGTACACCTTGGAACACACAAGCTGATTTCCGTTTTTCTCAGGACTTCAACTTTGGCGGAGAAAAACACAAACAAACCATCACCTTTACGTATGATATCATCAACCTGACTGCGCTGTTGAACAAAGCCTGGGGACATTATTACTTCTCCCCAAATACTTTCAACTCAACATCCAGTATTGGTTTATCAAGGGCCGTTACGCCTACTTTTGCAACTGCTGCCACTACTTATCCGGTTTACACTTTCCGTGATCCGGGCGTGCCTTATGCAGTTGATCCTTTCCTTTCCCGCTGGCAAATGCAGTTGGGTTTGCGTTACAGTTTCTAATGCTTCTTTTAGCACATAAAAATTAGTGCTTCTTGTAGCACACAAAAAAACCGGCAGAGCTGATGATCTGCCGGTTTTTTTGTTTTAAGTTGAAGGATGCTTCTTTTATCGCATGAAAATCAATAATGCCCGCGAATAGCACCATAAATTTCCTCATCATAAAGCTTACGCAATTTTTGATGGGTTTCAGTGGATAAGGGCGACAAGTTAGAAGCAGCCACATTGCTTTCCACCTGTGCCACTTTCGAGGCACCCGGAATTACACTTGTTACCTGCGGATGATCCAGAATCCAGCGGATTGCCCAAGCTGCCATCCGATCATCAGGCAAAAGCTTTTTGATCTCTGCGGAGAATTGAATGCCTTGCTTAAAATCAATCCCCGAAAAAGTTTCCCCAGCATTAAAAGCTTGTCCGTCGGCATTAAAATTCCGATGATCTTTTTCTGCAAAGCTTGTATTTTCATCAAACTTGCCCGTCAATAAACCACTTGCCAAAGGCACCCGGACAATGATGGCCACACCCTTTGCTTTGGCTTTTTCAAAAATTTCATCGGCCACATGCTGCCGGAACAAGTTGAAAATGATTTGCAGCGAAGCCAGTCCTTCCTGCTCCAAACAAATCAACGCTTCTTCCGAAGTTTCTACACTGGCACCCCAATATTGGATCAAACCTTCGTCTTTCAAATGGCGCAGATAATTAAAAACTTTTCCGCTGCGCATTTCTTCCATCGGGATGCAGTGCAACTGCTCCAAAAACAAATGCGATTGCCCCAAATGATACAAAGAATCTTCTACTTGTTTGCGCATCAGATCATACGTAAAATTTTGTGGCCAACCGTTTGGCTTATCAGACCGACGGCCTAATTTGGTAGCTACAAAAACCTCTTTCGTCTGGCTTTTTAAAAACTTCCCGATTATTTTTTCGCTGATGCCCATGCCGTAAACATCTGCCGTATCAATAAAATTTCCACCGGCTTCCACATAAGCTTGCAAAATGCGCATGGCATCTTCTTCGTCCACATTTCCCCAATCGGCACTGCCTAATTGCCAAGTCCCGAGTCCGACTTCGGCCAGTTGTATATTTTTAAAAGTTCTGTAATTCATCAGTTTTAGTTTAATTTTTTAGGTGATAAAAGAAGCATTAATTTAATCAGGATACTTCTTTTACAGGATAAATTTTGATTTGACAATTCAGTCCACTTTTTGATAAAGCAGAAAATGCTGGATCGGCAAAAATTCTTTTCGATCAACCAGCTTAAAACCGTTAGCAGCCAGCTCTTTGTTCACTTGTGCAACAGATGTTTTGTGCAGTTCTTTAATCTCAATCGCCGGGTCTTCTGCCCGATATTCCAGTAGCAGCAGCTTGCCGCCCGGTTTTAAAGCTTTCCGCAAAGCCTGCAAAACCTCATGCGGAAAAAGCAATTCGTGGTAAACATCTACCATAAATTCCAGATCCACAGTGTTTTCCGGCAGGTTTGGAGAAGTTGCAGTGCCTTTAATCACCTGCACATTTTGCTGTCCGGTTTCTTTTTTCTTTTGGTTGAGGTAAGTAACAAATTCGTCCTGCACATCTACCGCAAAAACCTTTCCCTGGGGTACTCTTTTTGCCACACGAAAAGTGTAATAACCTGTTCCGGCACCAATATCAGCCACCACTGCACTCGCCGACAAAGGCATTTTGCTGATAGCCAAATCCGTATTTTCCTCCTGCTGCCGGTTGTTTCGCTCCAGCCAATCTGCACCGGCGGCACCCATCACCGTGGCAATTTCCCTTCCGAAATATACTTTTCCGGTGCCGTCGGGATCGGCTGTTTTATGGGTATAAACATCGCTTTGCTGTGGTTTTTTTGACTGAGAACAGGCAGTTAAAACAATTAACAGCAACGGGAAAATTAATGCTCTTTTTATCAATGCTTTTTTAAACATAAAAGAATTAACAGGAAGCATGAAAGTTTGTGCTTTTTTTTCTAAAATAAAGCAGTCACAAAGCACGAAATTTTCAATATTCATAATATTTTATTGTTATATCAGTAATAATTATGTTTCGTTTAATAAACTGAGTTTTTATCTTATTAATTTCCATAAAATGAATTTCTCATTTATAAATTTTAAAATATTGCCTGATTTATGATAGATTGCAGCAGAAAGTTTAAAATTTATAATCAATAATGAAAAAAACGCTACCATTTATCCTGCTGCTAATTGTAATGGCAATTGCCCTTATATTCAGTTCTGTAAATTTAACCTCGCTCAAAAATAGTAAAATTGATACCGGCGATACGGCCTGGTTGTTGGTTTCTACGGCATTAGTTTTGGTGATGACACCAGGGCTTGCTTTTTTTTACGGCGGCATGGTGCGCAAAAAGAACATGATCTCTACGATGCTCCAGAGTTTGGCCTGCATGGGTCTGATCACTATTATCTGGATATTATTTGGTTTCAGTTTGGCTTTTGGAGAAGATTTCCATGGTATCGTTGGCAATCCGGCCACTTATTTTTTGATGAAAGGCACACTCGGCAACAGCACCTGGAGCTTGATGCCAACCGTTCCGCTGATCTTGTTTGCCATGTTCCAGCTCAAATTTGCAGTGATCACGCCAGCTTTAATTACCGGTGCTTTTGCAGAACGAATCCGGTTCAACTCATACCTCATTTTTTTGTGCCTGTTTATCATTTTCATTTACGCACCGCTTGCACACGCTACCTGGCACCCGGATGGTATTATGTTTAAAGCCGGTGTGCTGGATTTTGCCGGCGGAACCGTTGTGCACATGTCTGCCGGCTGGGCAGCATTGGCTTCTGCTTTGTATCTCAAACAGCGCAAACAGCAGGAACATGCTCCGGCACGGATTACTTACGTGATCTTAGGGACGGGTTTACTGTGGTTTGGCTGGTTTGGTTTTAATGCCGGTTCTGCGGGTGGTGCAAATACTTTGGCTGCAACTGCATTAGCAACAACCACTACCGCTTCTGCCGCAGCAGCCATGTCATGGATATTTTTTGATATGTCCCGGGGCAAAAAACCTTCTGCAATGGGTGCCTGTATTGGTGCTGTTGTAGGTTTGGTAGCCATAACGCCTGCTGCTGGTTACGTTACGGTTCCGCACTCTTTGGTTATTGGTGTTGTAGCTGCGGTAGTAAGTAATTTGGTAGTGATCTGGCGGTCAAAAACCAATATTGATGATACGCTGGACGTATTTCCCTGCCATGGCGTGGGCGGAATGGTAGGTATGTTGCTCACCGGTGTTTTTGCAAATACAGCGGTAAACAGTGCTAACACAACCGGCAACGGTCTATTTTATGGTGAAACGCACTTGTTTTTCGTTCATCTTTTAGCGTTGGTTGGCGTTTCTGTTTTTGCTTTTTTTGGTTCAATGATTTTGCTGCGGATCACCAATACCATTGCACCGCTACGGGTTTCTGCGGATGATGAAAGTGTTGGTTTGGATCAAAGCCAACACGACGAAGAACTTTAAAAAATCAGGTACTTCTTTTATCCCACATAATTCATCAAAACCCTTCTTTTGAAATTAAAATTAATTATGAAAGAAGGGGTTTTATATTTGATGAATTGTTGTTTTATTAAGAATTTATTAAAAAAACAATACTATCTTATTAAAAATGATTATTTCTTTAAATAAAAACATGTTTAACAACAAGTTTCCTAAAAATGAATCTTTAAGGTGATAAAAATTTAATATATTATTATTTGCAAGTAAATTTGATTGCACAATATATTAACAAATACAAAATTTCAACACAAAATGGCAGCAAAACTTGAATACATTTGGCTGGATGGCTACAAACCCACTCAAAGCCTACGCAGTAAAACCAAAATTGAAAAAAACTTCAGTGGCAAGTTAGAAGATTGCGATATGTGGAGTTTTGACGGCTCTTCAACACAACAGGCTCCGGGCGGTTCATCCGATTGTTTGCTGAAACCTGTTTTCATCTGCAAAGACCCGGAAAGAAAAGAAGCTTATCTGGTAATGTGCGAAGTGTTGACATCTGACGGTAAAGCGCATCCATCCAACGGCCGTGCTTTAATTGATGATGACGATAACGATTTCTGGTTCGGGTTTGAGCAGGAATATTTTTTATGGAACCCTGAAACCAATAAACCATTAGGTTTTCCGGTAAATGGCTATCCAGCACCGCAAGGACAATATTATTGCGCTGTTGGCGCACAAAACTCTTTCGGCAGAGACATTGTTGAAGAACATTTGGATATTTGTTTGGATGCAGGCTTGAATGTAGAAGGTATCAATGCAGAAGTTGCTGCCGGCCAATGGGAATTCCAGATTTTTGCAAAAGGTGCCAAAGAAGCGGGCGATCAGATTTGGATCGCCAGATATTTGCTGGAAAGATTAGGTGAAAAATCCGGCGTTTCGATCAACTGGCATTGCAAACCATTGGGTTCATTGGATTGGAATGGTTCCGGGATGCACGCCAACTTCTCCAACACAGCTTTGAGAACAGCCGGAAACAAGGCTGTTTACGATAAGATTTGCGAAGCTTTCCGCCCGGTTGTAAAAGAACATATTGAAGTTTATGGTGCTGATAATGAGCTGCGGTTGACCGGAAAACATGAAACTGCTTCTATTTATGACTTCAGTTACGGCATTTCTGATCGTGGTGCATCCATCCGCATCCCGCTGGCAACGGTAGAAAAAGGCTGGAACGGCTATCTGGAAGACCGCCGGCCAAACTCCGCAGCTGATCCATATAAAGTAGCTGCCCGAATTGTGAAGACAGTAAAATCTGCAGAAGGAACTTCAGCTGATCAAGTTTCCGCTTTTGTAGAATCAGAACTGGCCTAAAACCGCATACTTCTTTTATTAGTATAAAAAAGGTGCAGACGAAAGTTTGCACCTTTTTTGGTTTGGTATAAATTGGAACTCGGAGTTCAGATATTAGACTTATTTAAACTTTTAATCGATTTTTTAGGATTGAAACTTGTTTGAATTTGAAGAACAGGAGGACACATCCCTGACCCCTCTCAAGAGGGGAAGCATAGTTTGCTACCTTTCTGTCTGCTACTTTTAACCGATAAATAAGGTCTGCAAGCGATTTCCCCTCTTGAGAGGGGTCAGGGGTGTGTCCTGTTTTTTAAATTCTAAAATTCAATTTGTTAATATAAAAGATGTTTAAACAACTTCCCTGTTTATATTTCTATCTAAACAAAATCATGATGCTTCTTTTATGCCTATAAATTTTGTTTTTGTAATTGATGCTTATAGAAGGAATATCAGAAAGCTTAAAATTCAGGTGATAAAAGAAGCATGGAAAAATATGAAGCAAAGTTTAAACAGGCTTAAACTTTTAGCATTTGTTTAGCCGGGTTTACTTTTTGAATGACAAAGGCGATCAACAAAACAACGCCGCAAATAAATCCAATCACCGGTGCAGTTGTCACACTCATCCCCCAGCCCGAAACATACGCGCCGATGACATCGCAAAGGTTTACAATGGCCATATAAGTTGTAAACTGCGAACCTTCAACCCTGGCCAAACACAACGCCATCAGCACGGGCATGGCGGCAACACTAAATATCGGATCGGCCATGCTGTACAAAATCATCCCTGTTGTGCTAACCGATCTATGGACCCAAAAAGAGCCAAAACCGCTAAAAATGATAAAAAAAGTAATGATTGCCAGGACAACAATTGTTTGCAATTTTCCCGGCCCAATCCTGTCAGCAATCATCCCTCCGCCCAGAGTAACTGCTATGGTGATTACACTTCCCCAAGTTCCCTGCAAAACAGAAAGCTGGTTGTCATCCCAGTGCAGATAGTGGATCAAATGAAAAGAATAAGAACGGATAAATATGCTCAGGCACAGATAAACAAGCGCAATCAAACCAAAAATCTGTAAGCTATTTTTTTGTACGATGCCTTTGTACAATTGCTTGAAAAGCCATTTCAAATTTGGGTTTTCGCTTTTATTGGAATTCGTTTGTCCGTTATTTTTAAGGTTGAACGACGGCACATAACTATCGGAGCGGTCGATTTTGGTAATATAAGTCAGCACCGTAAACAGCAATAACAACAACGACTGACAGGCAGCCGCATAAAAAAATCCAAATTGATGCAGTAAGGTGGAAAATCCGGCAGCACCAGCGGCCACACCAAGCAACAAACCGGAACGCATAAACGCATTGATCCGCCCTTGCTCCTGTTTGGGCACGATGGCAATGGCAGTCGCATCAACACTG
Source organism: uncultured Sphingobacteriaceae bacterium (assembly GCA_964236465.1). Classification (GTDB taxonomy): domain Bacteria; phylum Bacteroidota; class Bacteroidia; order Sphingobacteriales; family Sphingobacteriaceae; genus Mucilaginibacter_A. Next base: position 54,226 of record CAXSBZ010000006.1, read on the forward strand.
GCATCCTGGATTGAAGCAAACAGGCTGTGAACGAAAAAAATTGCTGTTACAAAATGAAGTTCTTTCACCGGGTTTTTGACTAATAACAGGCACAAAGTAACCGCCAAAGCCAAAAACTGAGAAAATATAATCCAGTGTTTGCGATGGCCCATTAACGAAAACTGGTAGCGGTCAATCAGCGCCCCCCAGATAAACTGAAATATCCAGGGAATACCAATAACGGCATCATAACTACCTACAGTTAAAGCACTTACACCTTTAGCAATCAAAAAATTTGCAATGGCGGTAAGCGCAAAACCAGCCGGAATACCCTGCATGGCATACAAGTAAAAAAATGTAAAGTACCGCAGCCGGGCACTTTGTTTGAGTACAGGAAATTGATAAAGCAAACTGGCGGGTTTTAGCAATCATCAACGTGAAGGGTAAAGTATTGTTTAACCAAGTTGAGGGAAACCTAATAAATAATTAACTTATAATAAGGTAATAATGCTGTTTTTTGGGTGATAAAAACAGTATTAACTATCAAGTAATTGCATAAAATATTGCTGTTGTTTTAATTAAGTACATAATATTTTCTGATTATAAATATTTCGATTTACTTAAAATCCTTTCTGTAGTATTGCAAAACCAATTATTAAATAAATCCGTAAACCTGGCTTGCACGGGTTTCAATTTGTGCAAGTTATTTTTTTGTGAAGGGTGAATGAAATTTTTAAAATCTAACTATAGGTTGGCTGCAAAGCTATCCGGGTTATTCATAATGCTGTTTTTATCCCTGTTAAGTTTGGATAGCTTTGCCCAAACTTGCAACGGCGTGTTGGGCAGCCCTATATTGAATATAGATTTTGGCTCGGGCAAAGATTGTGGTACAGCCTTGCCAATTACAGAGAGCGAATATTTATACACTTCAACTGATGCCATTTTAAGAAGGCAATACACTATTGCCAACAGCACAGCTGGTTATTACAGCCAATGGTTTAGTGTTACAGATCACACCGGGAATGAGAACGGCTACATGATGATCATCAACTGCGATCTTCCGGACGATCAGCTTTACATCAAACCCATCAGCGGACTTTGCCCGAATACCACTTACCAACTCTCCTCCTGGATACTTAATTTATTGAATAAAGATTTGCTGAAAGGCATCGATGTCAACCTTATTTTTTCTGTTGAGACAAGTTCTGGTACTGTCCTCAATTCCTTCAAAACAGGTGATGTTGTGTCAGGAAACGTGCCCGAATGGCGAAATTTCAACCTCTATTTCACCACCCCTGTTAAGCAAACTGATTTGGTTATCAAAATTATCAACAATGCGCCCGGCGGTGATGGAAATGATTTAGCCTTGGATGACATCAGCGTGCGGCCTTGCCAGCCTATGGTAAATACTTCTTTTATCGGGCAAAATTCGGTACGGAGTTTAAAGCTTTGCCAGGGTGATGCTGCTGATTATCAATTGGGTTCAAACATTGTGGCTAATTACCAAAACCCCGCTTACCAATGGCAGATAAACATGGATGGAACGGGCTGGAAAGATATTGCCGGAGAAACTGCAACAACCGCCAAAATACATTTTACAGCTGCGCAACCTGGCCTTTATCAATACAGATTATATACCCTACAGGAAGCAAACAAAGATTTTAAGTGTTGCCAAGTGTTTTCGGATACGCTTAGTATTCAGGTTGATGCAAAGCCAGTGCCTTCAGCTTCCGGAAATACGCCTTTGTGCATTGGTGGCACCTTGAATTTAACGGTTGCCAGCGGCGCATCTTACCAATGGACAGGCCCTGCCGGTTTTGCTTCTTCCATCCAAAACCCAACGATAACGAATATTACTGCTGCCCAGGCCGGCGTGTATAAAGTTACACTTACCTCGGCAGCAGGATGCGTGGCCGCAGATTCTGTTAAGGTTGAGCTAAACCCGGCAACCCGTTTTGATGCCGGTGCGGATACCACAATTTGTAAAGGAAGCAGCACAGTTTTGAACGCCAGCGGAGGCAACACCTATCTTTGGTATCCGGCTAAGGGATTATCAGATACAACCATTGCAAACCCGGTTGCCAGGCCGACGGTAAGCACCGTTTATCGGGTAAAAATCACGAATCAATTTGGCTGTACAAATTTGGATTCGGTTAAAGTTAAGGTGGCAGAAATGCCTGTTGCCGATGCCGGGCCTGATAAAAAAGTTACGGCTGGAAAAACAGTTCGCCTAAGCGGAAAAATCCGTGGCGGAAAATATAGATTTTATTGGTTGCCCACTACGTTTCTCACCGATACCAACACTTTGGAGCCATTGGTTACGCCCACTGCAAACATAACTTACACGCTTCATGCGGTTTCCGGTTTAGGCTGTGGCGAGTCGGTGGACTCTGTGAACGTACAGGTTTATCAGGAGCTGACTGTGCCCAATACATTTTCTCCAAACGCTGACGGCATCAATGATACCTGGAGCATTTTGGCTTTGCAAGATTATCCTTCCAGCATTATCCAAGTCTATAATCGCTATGGAAAAGAAATTTTCAGAACAAATAGCAACAATACGCCCTGGGACGGCACATTTAACGGGCAGGCGTTGCCGATCGGAACTTATTTTTACAAAATCAGTAACAACAACAAACCGTTAAAATCTGGTTGGGTATTGATTGTGAGGTAATACAAGAAAAAAACTTATTTGAAATTATAAAATCAGGTCAATTTTAAATAATTATAAACTTTTGAAACTGACCTGAAGTAAATCTGACATACTGCTAAATCCAATCTTATTCTTCGTAGTTTTCGATGGTGCCGGATGAACGCATAGATGCACCGTCCGGATCCTGGCCTGCATCCCGAAGTGCGCGCCGTTGCCGCAACAAATCCCAATATTGTTCCAATTCGGCTTTAACTTTGGGCAATTCTTTCACTTCTTCATCACTCAAATTTTCTTTGCCATACAAATACTCTTCTTTCTCAGTCAGCATTTTGATATGTGCCATCACAGCATCGTCATCCATGTTTTTCATTTTGATCAAAATTAATTTATTGCAATTTTACCAATTTGTAAACGAACATTTGTAAGCAAATATTCCAATACGGATTTTACAGCTTATTTAAATTTAAACCAAAAATCAGGATACTTCTTTTATACCTGTAAATTTTGATTTGAATGATGAAGGCGTGAAGTGTAGGCATTTGATTTTACTACAACAATGCTACAACATTTTAAGCAGAAATAAACAATGTTATGTTGTTTTATGCTGCTGTTTTAAAAACTGTTTTTGGCCAGAAAATGCGGCTTGGGCATAAAAAAAGCCCTTTAAACACTGTTTAAAGGGCTGTGGTACCAGCTGGAATCGAACCAGCGACACAAGGATTTTCAGTCCTTTGCTCTACCAACTGAGCTATGGTACCCCTGCTTGAGGGTTGCAAATGTAGCGTGATTTTTGACTTTTTAAAATTTTTTCTGAAAAAAAAGTTTTCCGGCTGCTTGTACAAAGAGAATTTCAACAAAAACACTTCAGGATTATAAACCCATTTAGCTAATTTAGAATTTTGTTAATGTAAAAACAGCATGGCGCAACTCATATTCTTTCTTATTTTTCTATTTGCTGCCGGTTTGTTTACCCGGAATATACTCAAAGTCAGGCGTAATATTTTGCTGGGGCAAGCAACAAACCGTTCCGACCAACCTGCTTTGCGCTGGAAAACTATGCTTAAAGTTGCTTTAGGCCAATCCAAAATGGGTAAAAAACCCGTTGCCGCCTTGCTTCATCTACTCGTTTATGTTGGCTTTGTAATCATCAATATTGAAGTTTTAGAGATCGCCATTGATGGTATTTTTGGCACGCACCGCATCTTTGCAGCAACTTTCGGCAGCTTGTATAACATTTTGATCGGTACTTTTGAAAGGCTTGCCTTGTTGGTCTTACTAAGTTGTATTGTGTTTTTGTTTAGAAGAAATGTGATCCGCTTAAAACGGTTTTCGGGCATGGAAATGACCGCCTGGCCAAAATCCGATGCCAGTTACATCCTGCTGGCCGAAATCTTTTTGATGGCTGCTTTCCTGCTGATGAACGCCGCCGATCACCAGTTGCAGCTGCAAGGCAATCCGCATTATCGCATCGCCGGTGCCTTCCCCATCAGCAGTTGGTTTAGCCCGATGCTTCTTTTATCTACCCAAAATCTGATTTTGCTGGAGCGCACTTGCTGGTGGTTTCACATCATTGGCATCTTTGCGTTTCTCAATTACTTGCCTTATTCAAAGCATTTTCACATCTTGCTGGCCTTCCCGAACACTTATTTTTCCAACTTAAACCCGCAGGGAAAAATGAACAATATGGCTTCCGTTACGCCGGAAGTAAAAGCTATGATTGATCCAACTTTTGTGCCTCCAACTACAGAAACTATTTTAAGTTTTGGGGCGAAAGATGCCACAAACCTCAGCTGGAAAAATTTGCTGGATGCCTACACTTGCACCGAATGTGGCCGCTGCACAGCTGTTTGCCCGGCTAATCTGACCGGCAAGCTGCTTTCTCCGCGAAAAATTATGATGGATACACGTGACCGGATTACGGAAATCGGCAGAAACCTGGATCAGCATGATGCTTCTTTTACCGATGAAAAATCCTTGTTGGATACTTACATCAGCCGGGAAGAAATTTGGGCTTGTACCAGTTGCAATGCTTGTGTAGAAGCTTGTCCGGTTAATATCAATCCTTTAGAAATCATAACCGAATTGAGAAGATATGTGGTGATGGAAGAATCCAAAGCACCAAACAGTTTGAACAACATGTTTTCCAATTTAGAGAACAACGACGCGCCCTGGAAATATGCGGCCGCCGATCGTTTAAATTGGATAGAAGAAAGTTAAAACTTGGATATTTTTCTAATTAAACTTTGATTGAATTTTAAAATGAATCAAATACAAACCATGGCAGAAATGGCTGCTAATAATCAGCAACCGGAAATATTATTTTGGGTTGGCTGCGCCGGAAGTTTTGATGCAAGAGCACAAAAAATTACGCGTGCCATTTGTAAAATTTTACAACACGTCGGGATTAGTTTTGCCGTACTTGGAACCGAAGAAAGTTGCACAGGCGACCCGGCAAAACGTGCCGGAAATGAGTTTTTATTTCAGATGCAAGCTATGATAAATATTCAGGTTTTGGATGGTTATCAGATCAAAAAAATTGTAACAGGTTGTCCGCATTGTTTCAATACCATCAAAAATGAATATCCATACCTGGGCGGCAATTATGAAGTAATTCATCACACACAACTCATTCAACAATTGATAGATACGGGCAAGTTAAAGACGGAAGACGGTGCTTCTTTTACCGGCAAAAAAATCACTTATCACGATCCTTGTTACCTTGGCCGCGGCAACCAAATTTACAATGCACCGCGCAAAGCACTGGAAGTTTTGGATGCTGAACTTGTAGAAATGAAACGCTGCAAAAGCAATGGTTTGTGCTGCGGCGCAGGTGGCGCACAGCTTTTTAAAGAACCCGAAAAAGGAACAAAAGATATCCAAGTAGAACGTGTAGAAGAAGCAATTTCCACTAATGCAAACATCGTTGCAGCCGCTTGTCCGTTTTGTATGACGATGCTGAACGATGGCGTAAAACATCTGCAAAAAGAACAGGAAATTGAAGTGCTGGATATTGCCGAAATTACTGTTCGGGCAAATGGTTTGTGATACGCATACTGTTTTTATCGATCTAAAATTTAGTTTACATTTTTTAATATTTTGGCTGATTGTAAACTTGAAAATTGTAAAAAAATTACAACGCTAAAACAAGCATTAGATTAACTTTGCATCATGGAATTTTCACCTGCTTCAAAAGTCTGGATATATCAATCTGACCGGGAACTAACAGAACCCGAAACAGCAAAGCTTCAAGCTTTGCTCAACCAATTTGCCGAAAGTTGGACGGCGCACAACCAGCAATTAAAAGCAGCAGCCCAGATTGCTTTTAACCGTTTCATTATTTTATTGGTTGATGAAAGCCAGGCCGGAGCCAGCGGTTGCTCCATTGATAAATCTGTCCGTTTCATTCAAGAAGTGGAAAACGAGTTCAACATCAATCTTTTTGATCGGTTCAATACGGCTTATTTTGAAGGTGATCAGATACAAACTGCCAACCGCGAAGAACTGGAAGTTTTGTTGAAACAAGGCAAAGTAAACAACGAAACTATTGTATTCAACAACATGGTTTCTACTTTGGCTGATTTGCAAACTAAATGGCAAGTACCTTTTAAAGATAGTTGGCACAACCGTATTTTTGGGAGTTTGGTTAACGTTGGATAATATTGTAATTTTGAATATGACAACTTTCACAGTACAAGTAGAAGATAACGATGCAGAATTAATATTAAAAATTTTGCAAAAGTTTGAAGCAAAGATTATTGAAAAACCTAAAAATAATATTACCAGTGAAATTGCTACTGCTTTGATAGAAATTAAAGATATACATTTAGGTAAAAGTAAACCACTATCATTAAAAGATATTTAATGGTAAATAAAATTGTTTATTCTTCAATTTTTATAAATAAAGCAAAAGATCTAAAAAAACGTCATAAATCTCTGCTCAACGACCTCGAAAAGCTTGAACAAAGCTTAATTAAAAATCCAAAACAAGGAGTTGCTTTGGGAAATGGTTTATACAAGATTAGGCTGGCTGTTGAAAGTAAAGGTGGAGGCAAAAGTGCCGGCTATCGTATAATTACTTTTTTAATTACTTCTTTGCCTGATGCAATTGTTATTAACATGCTTACCATTTATGATAAAAGTGATGAAAGCACAATTGATAAAAAAGTTTTGATCAAGCTAACTAAAGATTTATTCAAATAAAATTTTTAGGAATTTCATACTTCTTTTATCACTTAAAAATCAAGCGGACGCAACCTCGCCATATTTTTCATGATCAAATAACTGCGGTGCCGGATATATTTGGTTGGTTTTGCTGGCGACCATTTTAATGGGTTTGGGAAAACACCTGCAATTAACGAAGCTTGTTTTTTAGTGAGATCAGAAGCCGAACATTGAAAATAATCCTGTGATGCAGCTTCGATCCCGTAAATGCCATCACCCATTTCAATCACATTCAAATAAACTTCCATGATGCGTTCTTTACTCCATAAAGCTTCGATCAGCATGGTAAAATAGGCTTCAAAAGCTTTACGGACGTACGAACGGCCGGGCCACAAAAAAACGTTTTTTGCCGTTTGCTGAGAAATGGTGCTTCCGCCTACCAACCGTTTAGTATTGTGCTGGTTTTTTTCAATTGCAAGTTCAATTGCCCTCAAATCAAACCCATGATGTTCCAGAAATAACTGGTCTTCGGCAGCAACAGCAGCTTTTTTGATGTTGATCGACATTTGATCAAACGGAACCCAAGTTTTATCAATTTTCCAATCTTTACCAGCCGATTTTTGCTCAAAACCACGATCTACCATCAGCAATGTGATTGGCGGATTGACAAACCGGTACAGCAAAACCCACAAAATGGTAACGCCGAAAAATCCGATCAGTATTAATTTTAACAGGTATTTAAGTAGCCGCATAACCGAGATAAACATAAATAAAAAAGGTGCCCAATTGCTCAGACACCTTTTTATTTGCGTAGTTTATCAGCTTAAAACTTATTCTGCTACAACTGTAAAAGGAACTTTTACTTTTACTTCTTTGTGCAGGTTTAAATTTGCAGTGTAATCGCCCACAAACTTAGGGTCGCTGTCAAAAGTAATTTTACGGCGATCCACATCAAAGCCTTGTTTTTTCAAAGCATCCGAAACTTGGATGGTATTGATTGCACCAAAAATTTTGCCACTTTCGCCTGCTTTTGCGCCAATTGTTAAGGTAATACCTTCCAACCTTGCAGCAATGGCATCAGCATCTTTGCGGATTTTTTCTTGTTTAAAAGCAGCTTGTTTCAGGTTTTCTGCTAAAACTTTACGCGCAGATTCAGTTGCTATACTTGCAAACCCTTTCGGGATCAAAAAGTTGCGACCGTATCCTGGCTTTACATTTACGACATCATCTTTCTCGCCGAGGTTCTTGATATCTTGTTTTAAAATAACTTCCATTTCGTAATCCTCCTTATTTTAATGAGTCAGCAACGTAAGGCATCAAACCAATATGGCGCGCACGTTTAACGGCTTGTGCCACTTTACGCTGAAATTTTAAGGAAGTCCCAGTCAAACGGCGTGGCAATAATTTACCTTGATCGTTGATAAACTTGAATAAAAAGTTTGCGTCTTTGTAATCAATATACTTGATCCCGTTCTTTTTAAAACGGCAGTATTTTTTACGGTTGTCCTCTACTTTAGGGGCAGTAACGTATTTAATTTGATCGTTTGCCATTATCTTGCTGTGGCCTCCTCTGTTTTTGGTTTACGCTGATTAAAAGCACCGCTACGTTTTTTTTCATTGTAAGCGATGGCATGTTTATCCAGCGAAATAGTTAAAAAACGAAGCACGCGCTCATCACGGCGAAACTCAGTTTCCAGTTTATTAATTAGTTCACCCGGGGCCTTGTATTCAGTTAGGTGATAGTAACCTGTCGTTTTCTTTTGTACAGGGTACGCTAATTTTCTCAAACCCCAATTATCCTCCTGGATAATTTCGGCTCCGTTATCCGTCAAAATTTTAGTGAATTTGGCGATGGCCTCTTTCGCTATTTCTACAGATAACAACGGGGTAAGAACGATGACTGTTTCGTACTGTTGCATTCTTTGCTGTTGATATTTAATGATTTACCCGCCGAAAAGCGGAGCGCAAATGTAGAAAGAAAGCGGGATTTATCAAACCTGAATTCACCAATTTTTAACCGATAAAAGAAGTATTCAGATTTGTAAAATTTTAGCTGGTTATTTTTTAAAATAACAGAAATAAGGATCAGTTGCCAAAGCCAGCATTTCCCAGTCGCCTTTGCTATCACCGTAAGCATAAATTTTTGCAAACGAATCTAAGTTTGAAACAACTTTTTTGATCCGGTTCACCTTTTCCATGCCATAACAATTTGGAGTTGCAAATTTTCCGGTAATGATTTTATTTTTAATTTCTATTTGTGTAGAAATCAATCCGATAGCTTGTTCTTTTGCAAATTGCTGCACGATCAGATCAAAGTTTGCACTCACAATATAAACTTGGTGCATACTGTTTTTATGCCATAAAATTTGGGTTAGCGCATCGTTTTTCAACCTAAATTTTAAATTAGTTTCGTAGTATTTTTGAACAGTGCTTTTGAAAAATTCCATCGGTTCACCTTTAAACAGTTTACTGAAAATAAGTTGTTTTGCTTTTTCATTATTCAAAACTTTGATCAGGTACAAAGCAAAAAAAGGAAAACTATAAATAAGTTTTATGGGCGATAATCCTGTTTTCATGCGATAAAAAAGGTAATCCCAAAATATATCCCGATTGGTGATGGTCCCGTCAAAATCAAAAAAAGCTATTGCTTTACTTTCGTTCATAAACAGCCGTTTGGAACCAGGGATAAGTATTTCCTAAAGGCAGTTTCCCCAATTTAGGATGTTTGGTAATGAAATTATTCCTAATTAGTTTAAAACCATTTTCTGTTTTAGGTTCGTTGGAGCCGGAGTACAATTGCTGCGAAATTTCATATTTTACGGCTGTGTCCAAGTTGTTCATGGTGATATTTTTATACTTATCCAAACAATACGGCCATAGTGAAAATGAAATTGCAATCTTTTTATTTTTTTGGGTTGAGTTATAAACTTTGATGAACTGCTGCCGAAAAGTTTCACCGGAAACTTGCTCATTTTGTGTGGCGAAATACAATAAAGTTTTACGGATAAAGCCGGTAGAATTTACAAACAAAGTCAAAATCAATATCAATGAACTAACTTTCATGAAAACATTAGAAACTTTCTGTTTTGATATTTCTATATAAATCACAAATATAATAAAGAAAAAAAGAGGCGATAAAACAAGCATGTTGTAATTCATCGGCATATCTTTAAATGAAAAATAAGAAACCAAACTTGTCAGAATCAGCAACAATCCAACTGAAATAAATTTGTTCTTTTTCAGCAATTTATAACCTACATAAACAATTGCAATCAAAAAATTGACAATCAAAAAAGGCGCATAAGCATAAGTAATATAAAATCGTATAAAATTTTTAAAACCTCCGGTACTTACTCTGTTTACAATTACATTTTGCGAATGCTTTTGCAAACTATGGATCAATTCTGAAAGATGATAAGGATACAAAACTGTAAATATTGCTATCACAATTGCAAAACCAATAAGTGTTTGAAAGATAGGTTTAAGCTTAAATTTATTTTGATAAAACAGCAAACCAACCGTAATCACCATTAAATAAAAGGTAGAAATTGGAGAGGTAATCAGGTTTAGTCCAACTAATAACCCATTATTAAAATCACAGAAACGTTTACTTTGATAGACGTTATTCAATAAAAAACAAGCGATAAAAAATTTGCAAAGCACTTCCGGCCGGCCTTCCTGAACGCCATAAAATGAAAACAATCCAATCAGCCAAAGTATCGCAAACAAATACAGATTTTTAGAAACTAAAATTTTGTTTTTCCGAATGTAAACCACAATGCTTATCAAAAGAACCATCAGGCTTAGATTGTCAATAAACGTTAAAGAAACCATCATGTTATTATAATACTCTGGCATTGAGGTATTTACAATTGCAACAATATAAGGAAACAAGGGCGGATAAAACAAAAAACGATGCTGCAACGGATCAAGCCCGGCATCGTAAAGCGGATTAATCAGCTGATGAAAATGATTGATAAAATAGGCAGTTGGCAAAAAACAGGTAGAATCCTGGATAAAACCCGGATAACCATTGAAGGCGAAAAGAAAAGTAAGGCAAACATAAACAGTAAAAAGTACGGCTAAAATCGTTTTGGCAAAAGCATTCATTTTAAATAAATTAGTATGGCAAAAGTTAATATCCAACATAAAATACTGAGTTGGATAAAACGATCTTTGGTTAATATTTTTACCGGCGAACCACTTGCTTTTTTTATAAAGGTTAATTGCAGGTAACGCAGCAATCCAAGTAAAACAAACAAAGTTGTAAAATAGGAATACTCTCCAAGCCGGGCAATAATCTCCGGAGAAATAATGTACATGATGTAACAAACCAACAATACTCCGGTAAGCATGGATAATACAATTTGCAAAAATTCTATACTGTAACCGTGGATAGATTGCCTGACTTGTTTATTCACGTCTTTTGCCATAAGGTAAAGATCATCCATTCTTTTGGAAAGTGCCTGAAACATAGACAGTAGGAAAACCATGATCATTAGCCACTTACTTACCATTATATTGCAAGCGATACCACCGGCAATCACTCTTAAATTGAACCCGATACTGATTATGGTAACATCAATCAGGGCATAATTTTTAAGTTTGATTGAGTACAATATATTCAAAATAAAATAACCCAGGATTACACCAAAAACCAGAATTGATATATTGTAGGCAAGTGCTGCTGCAAGTGCAAAGAGAATAAAACATAAAACATAAGCTTCAACTTTGGATATTTTTCCTGATGGAATCGGACGGTTTTTTTTAACAGGATGTTGCCGGTCAAAACCAATATCCATCAAATCATTAAAGATATAAACGGAGCTTGCAATCAAGCAGAAAGCTAAAAACAAGGGCAATGATTTTACAACTTTGGATCGATCAAATAATTCTCCAGAGAAAAAAAGCGGAAGAAATATGTAACAGTTTTTGAGGTAATGAGAGACGCGAAAAAGAGGCAAGTATTTTTTAAGCATTCATCTAATACGTTGAAAATAGGGTAAAGTAGCGGATAAAATTAACATAACCTTATCAGGATGTAATTGTATTTTTAGTATAAGATGGCGAGTTATTTTTAATTGATGGCCAGCCTTCTTCATCATAAAAAATCTTATCCATACACATTTTACGTTTGAAATGATCTGTGCCAATATTAAACCGATCGTTTGTATCAACTGCATGATAAATAATCCAATCAACCTCGTTATCATCCCTGAAAATGCAATTTTGCCCCGGCGAATCCCATTTCTCGTTTGGTTTTAAGATGATATGATTTCCGGGGATCGGTTGGAATTGTTCCATTGGATCAGCTGACCAAAACACACTTACCGCATAGCCATTTTCGGCCCAGGTATTATCCCCGGAGACCCATAAAAAATAACGATCGAACTTGGATTGATAAGTTACAAATGCACCTTCACGTAGGCTTTCAAATTTTACATCTGGTTTTGGCTGTAATACATCAACCGGTTTGCTGATGAAAGAATAACCGTCATCTGCTGTTTCTACTACACTAATCGGTTCGTGCGCAGAACCGAAATACAACAAATTTTTACCACTTTTTGCATCATAAAAGAAGCATGGGTCGATCATCTGATAAGTAGAACCCGGAATTTGCGCCAGCGGTTTTCCAATATCTGTAAAGCCGTGCGGCTCGTTGGAAACGGCCAAAGCCAGGCACATGCCGTCTTTTGTGTCCGGTTCGGCAGCGTAATATAAGCGGTACTGGTTGCCAACTTTTACAACTTGCGGTGCCCAAAATTTTTGACAATTTTTTGCCCAAGCTGGTGGTTCAGTTAATGCACCAATTGGTTCAGTCCAGTTAAGTAAATCGTCAGACTTGGATAATTGGATGTTGTTGATCGTTGGCGAAAACTCATCATGTGTGGCATAAGCATAATAGCCATCGCCGGGAACGTGTATCACGGAAGGATCCGGAAAATCAGCATTGATAATTGGATTGGTATAGGTGGAGGGCAGGTTCATATTTATCTGAAATATTATTACTATCAATACTGTTTTTATACCGGTAAAAACAGTATCTTAATCAGCACTTTCATTAAAAAGGTCAGCAAAAACTTCATCCAAGTTCAAAATAAAATCCGGCAAAATTTTACTTGTGACTTCATCTCCAAGTGTCAGCAATCTTGTGGGCTGATACTGGCTGCTTTCATCTAAAATATATTTGAAAAAAGTTTTTTCTTCGGGTTGGATGATCCAATATTCTTTCACACCTGCTTCTTCATAAACTTCATATTTGTTTTGCAACTCAACTTTATTGTTTCCGGGAGACAGGATTTCAACCACAATATCCGGCGCACCCAAACAACCTTTTTTATCAATTTTTTGCAGATCGCAGATTACGCAAATGTTCGGTTGTACAACTGTTGTGATTTGTTTGTCATCAAAAGTTTTTCTAACCAGCCGTACATCAAAAGGTGCACCATAAACAGCACAAGGTTTCTTATCTAAATAAGCATATAATTTAAAAAAAACTTTTCCAAAAATCCGTTGGTGAAACTCTGCCGGTGCTGGGCTCATTTTAAATACATAACCTTTAATCAGTTCCAGCCGTTCATCAAAAGTCCATTTTAAATAGTCGGCATAAGTGTAGGTTTTAGTTAGGTCGAGGTCAGAAAATTGCATTGCTGGTAAATCTTTGATTTCAAAAATACAATAATCCGGGTTGATTTTTGGCTAATAATGTTTATGAAAGCCTAAACCCAGATCAACTCCTATGGCTAAATAACTATATTGAGATACATTTCCAGACAGTTTCAATCCAATACTATTGCCAAAACCAGTTGGCTTACCTACTGGTATTAAATAATATATCCGATACCGCTCTTTATTTTTCTTAAACCATTTAACATTCAATTCAAAAGGTAATCCAACATAAGATTTTTGGGTTTGGTACTGAAAATTATAATTACTGTCGTAATATTTAATCACTTGTGTATTTGCGGAAACACCAAAAGAAAAACTGAAGGAATGCCCTTCTTTAATTTTTCTCAAACCATAAAGTGCAGCGTACTCTCGTGTGTAACCTAAATCTACAACAATAGGGACACTAATAGGTATACCGAACAAAAACGCAATTTGTACAACATCAAGTTTTGTATGATCGAATTCTGTTATCCGTGCAGTTATCAAACTTCTTTTTATTTGATAATTTAAACCCAAACCATATTCTATGCCTGAAACTCCAGCAATAGGTGCACCAATGTATCCTTCACCAAAAATAATCGGATTGGTTTTAACTACAGCATTTGTTTTAACGGTATCCTGTCCTAAAACCTTAAATGTACAAGTGCATATTGCGCAAAAGAGCGTCAAAAGGTATTTCATAATTTAGGTTTTAGGTTGAGACAGAATACTTTTAAAGATATAGATTTCTATTCAATAATTTTTTTGCAAGCATTCTCACAGAATTGCAGATCCAAGTAAATAAATCAGGATGCTGTTTTTATGCCGATAAAAACAGTATCGCCATCTTCGTTTGCACAAATCCGGCGTTCTGTTTAACTTCGCGTTGATGGATAATTTTGTTGTTTCTGCCCGAAAATATCGCCCGGTTACGTTTGAAAGTGTTGTCGGCCAGCGGCATATCACCGGAACGCTGAAAAACGCGATTAAGAATAACCAGCTGGCGCAGGCTTTTTTGTTTTGCGGACCGCGCGGTGTGGGCAAAACTACCTGCGCACGTATTTTGGCCAAAACCATTAACTGCACCAATTTGCAGCCCGATATTGAGGCTTGCGGCGTTTGCGATTCGTGTCGCGCTTTCCAAAACGGAAATTCTTTCAATGTGCACGAACTGGATGCGGCTTCTAATAATTCGGTGGATGATATTCGGAATTTGATCGAGCAAGTCCGCATTCCGCCACAAGCTGGCCGCTACAAAATTTATATTATTGATGAGGTGCACATGCTTTCGCAGGCAGCGTTCAACGCGTTTTTGAAAACGCTGGAAGAACCGCCGCCCTACGCCATTTTCATTTTGGCCACAACCGAAAAACATAAAATTTTGCCAACCATTTTATCGCGTTGCCAGATTTTTGATTTCAACCGGATCCAGGTGGATGATATGACCAAGCACCTGGAATTTATCGCGCAAAAAGAGCATATCAATTACGAGGAAGACGGCCTGCACATCATCGCCCAAAAAGCGGATGGCGGTTTGCGTGATGCCTTGTCAATGTTTGATCAGATTGTGAGTTTTTCGGGCGGAAAAGAGATCACGTACAAATTAGTGATCGATAACCTGAATATCCTGGATTATGATTATTATTTCAGGCTGACGGATTTTATCCTGCAAGAAAATACGCCGCAAAGTTTATTGATCCTGAACGAGATTTTGGCCAATGGTTTTGATGGTTATCATTTCATCACCGGCTTGGCGAGCCATTTCCGCAACTTGCTGGTTGGCAAAGACATATCAACTTTAAAACTACTGGAACTAAGCGAAAGCATCCGCAAAAAATACGAGCAGCAGGCGCAGCAAATTTCAGCTTCTTTCCTGGTTTCCGCTTTGAATTTGGCCAATCAATGCGACCTGAATTATAAACAGAGCAAAAATCAGCGCCTGCAAGTGGAGTTGGCTTTGATCAAAATGTGCCACATCCACGCGGCTTTTAACCTGGTAAAAGAAGCATCAAACTTGGAGCGAATTTCTTCGGAACCAGAAAAAAAAAAGGCTGAACTGACAGCTTCTCCTACGCAAACCATTGCCATTAATTCCACACCGGAAATCAGCTTAAAAATTGATCAAACCTTGGCCGAACCCGAAATTGAAATCCATGATGAATCGGAAATTGTGGTTTCAAAATTGGATGAAAAACCTGCTGAAAAAACACTGGTAAAAATTGGATCACTTGAAGATTCTCCGCAGCAAACAGAAGCAACTTTTGCTGAAAAAACACCGATAAAAACAGTATTGCCGGAAGTGGTTACAGATAAATCGACGGTTTTTATCCCAAACCTCAATATGGCTTCTGCTTCCGTAAAAATCCCTTCTTTAAAAGATTTGGGCAAAACTGCATCGGAAGAAAAAAATGAAGACGACCCGTATTTAAAAGGAACTGATTTTGAGGATTTTGATTACGAAACTTTTTTGAAAGCCTGGAAAGATTATGCCGCTAAAGCCAAAGCAGAAGATAAAAGCATGACGCTAATCACTGTTTTTAACAACCAAAAACCGGTGATGCTTCGGCCTTATATTTTTGAGTTGATATTGGAAAACAAAACGCAGGAAAATATTTTTAGGGAGGATAAACCTAATACAATGAATTACTTACGTTCTATGTTGAAAAATTTCAATATTGAAATACAAACCCGGATTGAAGAACAATCCGGGTCGAGAAAACCATATTCGCCAATGGAAAAATTCCAGTTTATGGCTGCCAAAAACCCGGAACTAACCGAGTTGAGGAAGCGTTTTAACCTGGAGATTGATTAAAAGCCTCACCCAAAAGCCCTTTAAAAGAGAGGGCTTAAAAAACTGCTATTTAAAAAGCTTATCATCGTTATCGCCGGCATCTTTTTTGGGATAACCTTCCGCATCAATTCCGCGGTCGTTTTTCGGATAGCCTTCTTCATCCAAATCGTCGCGGTCATCTTCCGGCGTGCGGGAAATTATTTCGTCTATCGGGTCCAGTTCCAAACTTTCGCCGCTGTCAATGTGCATTCCTAAATTGTCCAAACTGTCCACATCTGTTTCCAGGGTTTCGTGCGGAATGTATTCGTCCACCGCTTCCGGGTTGGCTTCGTCATAAGTGGAATTAAAATCTTCGCCATTCGTAGCTGCCGTATTATAAGGATAATCATGCTGATAATCCGGATTATCGCTTTTCACATCGATTTCGTAACTGTTTTTTTCGGCGTTGAATGCCAGATCTTCTTTGTCGGTCCTGTCGCCCAGGTCATCTTTCAGTTTTTTGTCGCGGTCAAGGTTTTCGTCATTACCGGGCAATAATGGATTTGGGTTGCTCATGCTCATTATATTTTATAGAACATAAAGAAATTTTTAAGGTAGAAGTTTGCTCCGGCCAACACTTAATTAGGATTTTTACAGGAAATCCGGGTAGCCATAACAGCAATTTTATATATTTGAAACGCTAAAATAACCCATAAAAAACGTTATGCCACAAAAAATTAAAGTAGCCAACCCGGTTGTAGAACTGGATGGCGACGAGATGACACGCATCATCTGGAAATTTATTAAAGATAAACTGATCCTGGCTTACCTGGATTTAGATATTAAATATTATGATTTGGGAATTGAGTACCGTGATGAAACCAACGATCAGGTTACCATTGATTCTGCAAATGCCATTAAAGAATACGGCGTCGGCATCAAATGTGCTACCATTACGCCGGACGAAGCGCGTGTAGCAGAATTTGGATTGAAACAAATGTGGAAATCGCCGAACGGAACGATCCGGAATATTTTGGACGGAACAGTTTTTCGCGAACCGATTGTGATGAGCAATGTGCCGCGTTTGGTGCCCAATTGGACAGCTCCGATCTGTATCGGCCGTCATGCTTTTGGCGATCAGTATCGCGCAACCGATTTTGTAACCAAAGGAAAAGGTAAGCTGACCATCAAATTCACACCGGAAGACGGCGGCGAAGAGCAATCATTTGAAGTGTATAATTTTAAAGGTGATGGCGTTGCTTTGGCGATGTACAACACAGACGAATCCATCAAAGGCTTTGCACATGCTTGTTTTAACCAAGCTTTGATGAAAGGTTGGCCACTGTATTTATCAACTAAAAACACGATCCTGAAAAAATACGATGGCCGTTTCAAAGATATTTTTGAAGAAATTTATCAGCAGGATTACAAAACCAAATTTAAGGAAGCCGGCATCACTTATGAACATCGTTTGATTGACGACATGGTTGCTTCTGCTTTAAAATGGAACGGTAACTTTGTTTGGGCTTGTAAAAATTATGATGGTGATGTTCAGTCGGATACGGTTGCGCAAGGTTTCGGTTCTTTGGGTTTGATGACTTCCACATTGGTTACGCCGGACGGAAAAACGATGGAAGCCGAAGCTGCTCACGGAACGGTTACGCGCCATTACCGAGATTACCAGAACGGAAAACCAACTTCTACCAACCCAATTGCTTCTATTTTTGCCTGGACGCGTGGTTTAGAATTTCGCGGGATTTTGGATAACAATCAGGAACTAATCAACTTTTGCAAAACGTTGGAACAAGTTTGTATCGAAACCGTAGAAAGCGGCAAAATGACAAAAGACTTAGCCGTTTGTATCCACGGAAATAAAGTAGAGCATGGCCGTGATTATCTTTATACAGAAGAATTTTTGGAAGCGATTGATGAAAATTTGAAAGCAAAATTGGGTTAATCAACACTAATTTTGGGTCAATAAAAGAAGCACGCTTTTCAGTTTTTTGAGAGTGTGCTTTTTATTTAAAATCCAACTTATCCTTAGTACATTTGAGTATGAAGTTTACGGCAATTATTGAAAAAGGAGAAACTGGATGGCTTGTTGGCCAGGTAAAAGAAATTCCGGCAGCTTTAGCACAAGGCAAAACAATTGAAGAAGTAAAGGAAAATTTGCTTGATGCTTTAAAATTGATTTTAGAAGTGAACAATTGTTAATTCTTTTGAAATGCAAAACCTAAAATATTACAAGGATATATTGGAACAATTAAAGCCTCAACTAATGTCCAAGTATAGCGTAAGTTCTTTAGGTCTTTTTGGCTCTATTGTCCGTGATGATTTTACGGATCAGAGCGATATTGATATTGTGGTAAGCTTTAGTAAACCGATTGATATTGATTTTTTTGATCTGGCAGATGAGTTAGAAGAAATATTGAATCGTAAAGTTGATTTGGTTTCCAGAAACGGAATTAAACCAAGATACTATGAAGCAATTGAACCGGAAATTTTATATGTCTGAACGCGAGCCGAACTTATTATTCAAGGACATGTTAGACAGTGCTGAAAAAATAATTAGATACACTTCTGAACATACTAAGGACGATTTCTTAAACGATCAAAAAACAATTGATGCAGTTATTAGAAATTTTGAAATTATAGGGGAAGCAGCTAACCGGCCTCCGGAGGCATCCAAAGCTAAACTTCCAAACTTAGCTTGGAGCAAGTTGAGAGGTTTTAGAAATAGGCTTGTTCATGATTATATCGGTATCGATTATGAATTGGTTTGGACAACCAAAAGCAAAATATTGCCCGAACTAATTTCATCCATAAAAAGTTTATTAAATATTTTAGAATAGAATAGCTCTTGTAATGAATCCAAAACTATATCCTTTAAAATTCAAAACCATCTTTAAAGATAAAATTTGGGGTGGCGAAAAAATAAAATCTGTTTTGCACAAAGACTTTTCGCCACTGCCAAACTGCGGCGAAACTTGGGAAGTTTCCGGCGTAAAAGGTGATATTTCGGTAGTTGCGGATGGCGAATTGGAAGGCAAAGCTTTAACAGATTTGCTGGATGAATACAAAGGCGAGCTGGCCGGAAATAAAATTTATGAAAAATTTGGGAATGAATTTCCGCTGCTGATCAAGTTTATTGATGCCAATGATGACCTTTCCATCCAGGTTCATCCCGATGATGAATTAGGAAAAAAACGGCATAATTCTTTTGGCAAAACAGAAATGTGGTATGTGTTGCAGGCTGATCCCGGCTCAACTTTAATCTCCGGTTTCAATCAGCAAGTGGATGAAAAACTTTATGTTGATAAACTCAACAGCGGCCATATCATGGATATTTTGAACAAAGAAGATGTGGCACAAGGTGATATTTTCTTTCTGCCAGCAGGCCGCGTGCATACCATTGGAAAGGGTTTATTGATTGCCGAAATCCAGCAAACTTCGGATATTACGTACCGGATTTATGATTTTGATCGCGTGGACGATCAAGGCCAAAAGCGTGAATTGCATACCGAACAAGCTTTGGCCGCTTTAGATTACAAAGTTTATTCGGAGTACAAATCTGTTTATCCGCAGAAAAAAAATGAAATTGTTGAGGCTGTAACTTGTCAGTATTTTACAACCAATGTTTTAAACTTCAACCAAAATACAAGCCGTGATTATGCAAACTTGGATTCTTTTGTGATCCATGTTTGTGTGGAAGGAAATTATGATTTGGTTTATGATCAGCAAAAAATAGCGGTTCAAAAAGGCGATTGCGTGTTGATACCAAATGTGATAAAAAACATTCAACTAGAAACTACAGCCGCTTTTAAAGTTTTGGAAACTTACGTTGGATAAACCAAAATTTAGTGCATAAAAGAAGCATCGTTAAATTACAACGATGCTTCTTTTATCCTATCAAAAACTCAATTGTAATTTATTTTTGGAGCCTAACTTCTATCTGACCATTCGTGATCTGAACTTCAAATTTTGGCTGAGGTTCTGTTGCCGGCCCAGAAATCACGCTGCCATCTTTCAAAGAAAAGTTGGAATGGTGCCACGGACAAACTACACTGCAATCTTCTTTTAATTCACCATCGCAAAGCGGGCCGCCCAAATGAGAACAGGTGTTGGCAATGGCATAAATTTGTCCGTTTTGCTTCACCAGCAACACTGAAATTTCTCCTGCTTTTGCGGCTGTCATTTTATTTTCTGCTAATTCATTTTCCGGCAAAATCGCTATAAAATCCTGCGGATATTCTGCTGAAATGGCTGTATGATCCACGCCAACTTGCTCATTATAAACCAAATGGCCGCCTAAATATGCTGCCACGCCCACCAAGCTATAACCCAGCATGGATAGCGCAATGGCCGTTCCGCGGTCCTTTTTGTTCTTTCTAAGCGCGTAGGAAGTTGCATAAAGTGCTGTTGCGCCCATGTTCAGGATGCCGTGCATCAAACCGATTTTCTGCTTCTTTTTAGTTGTGCCGCTCCAGTCTGTAATGCCACTAACCATCGAACCACATGCGCCCAACAGTCCGATCCCGATTGCCGCATCAGAACCATTTGCGTATTTTTTCTTACCCAAAAGTTCCAGGCCGTCCAGCACTGCCGAAGCGGTCCAGGCACCAACCGGCACGTCCGTAATAATTGGGTGTAACGGATGGCCAAGCCAAGTTCCGTGCAAAAAATTCTTGATTTTCTGCCCGGCTTCTCCGCCGGATTTAAAAGCACCGATCACTGCCGGACGCAACTTCTCACCTGCTTCGCCCAGCCATTCCTGTTCTGTTATTGCGTTAATAAATTTATTCTCTGCCATAATTTTGTTTGTGTTGCTATTTCACAATAACCGTAGTTGATGACAACTGTTTTGATTAAGCTTAATGCTTCTTTTATCGGTATAAAATTATTGTCTGAAAACTTCAAACTTTTCCCAGAAACCATCTTTTGGTAGCGGTGCCAGGATGTTTATCAGTTCTTTTTTTACAGGATGGATAAACTGCAATCTTTTAGCGTGCAAGCAAATACTTTTTTTCAAGCTGCCGCGCGGATAACCGTATTTATTATCGCCCACAATTGGGCAGCCTAAAGTAGAAAGCTGCACCCTAATTTGATGCGGACGGCCACTGATTGGGTCAACTTCGATTAAATAATAACCGTTCAATTCGCCAATCAGCTTGTAATTCAACTCTGCGCGCTGACTTCCGGCAACTTCTTTGTTATGCGGCGTGGTTACGTTTTTCTGCTGATTTTTGACCAACCAATGCACCAGGTTTCCGCTTTCCGGAACTGGTTTATTGCGCACCACGGCCCAATAAGTTTTGTGCATATCGCGGCTTTTAAACAATTCGTTCACCCGTTCTAAAGCTTTGCTGGTTTTGGCAAATAAAATTACGCCGCTTACCGGCCGGTCCAGCCGGTGCACCACGCCCAAAAAAGCACCATTTGGTTTATTGTATTTCTGGGCGATGTATCGCTTCACTTTTTCATCCAGCGGCTCGTCTCCGGTTTCATCTACCTGCACAATATCGCCTGCGCGTTTGTTTATAGCGATCAGATGGTTGTCTTCATATAAAATATCTTTCGGACTGATGTCAGCAGGAGTTGGAATATATTGAGATTGGCGCATGAGGTTTTTATGTGGATAAAAGAAGTATTGGGGTTTTTGTCATGCCGAACCTTTTTCGGCATCTCATTAGAAGGGTTTTGATCTATCAAGAGGGATCCTGAAACAAGTTCAGGATGACAAAACAAGCATATTGAGAAGTACGCATGAAGTTTTTATGTGGATAAAAGAAGTATTGTATTTTTTGTCATTTCGACCCAAAGGGAGAAATCTTCTTCAAAGCGATTTAGGCCTTTATTGTTGAGTGGAGATTTCTCCCTGCGGTCGAAATGACAACCTGAAATAGGATAACAAATCAATACTGCTCCTTCTCTCCCGGAAAATCCTTTGATTTCACATCTGCAATGTAAGATTTTACGGCACCGCTCATTTCTTCAAACAAGTTCAAATACTGGCGTAAAAACCTGGGTTTGAAGCCTTTATTCAACCCCAGC
The DNA here is from genome assembly GCA_964236465.1 of uncultured Sphingobacteriaceae bacterium. GTDB lineage: Bacteria > Bacteroidota > Bacteroidia > Sphingobacteriales > Sphingobacteriaceae > Mucilaginibacter_A. The sequence continues at coordinate 76,488 of CAXSBZ010000006.1, forward strand.
ATATCATGGATCACCAAAACCTGCCCGTCGCAGCCGCTGCCGGCACCAATTCCGATAGTTGGGATGGTTAAAGAATCCGTTACTTCCTGCGCCAGTTTTGCCGGGATTTTTTCCAGCACCACTCCAAAACAACCGGCCTGCTGCAAAGCCAGCGCATCGGTTTTAAGCTTGTTGGCTTCGGCTTCTTCTTTAGCGCGAACAGTGTAGGTTCCAAATTTATAGATCGATTGTGGCGTTAAACCCAAATGGCCCATCACCGGGATTCCGGCCGCCAAAATACGGATGACAGATTCTACAATCTCCGTTCCGCCTTCCATTTTTACGGCGTGCGCACCGGCTTCTTTCATGATGCGGATGGCAGAATATAAAGCTTCTTTGGAGTTGCCCTGATAAGAGCCAAAAGGCAAATCTACTACCACCAACGCTTTTTTGGCCGCCCGAACCACAGACGAAGCATGATAAATCATCTGATCCAACGTAATCGGCAGCGTCGTTTCATGTCCGGCCATCACGTTGGAAGCCGAATCACCTACCAAAATCACGTCCATCCCGGCATCTTCCACCACCGCAGCCATCGAAAAATCATAAGCCGTCAGCATAGCAATCTTCTCACCGCGCTGCTTCATTTCCTGCAAAGTATTGGTGGTAATGCGCTTAACTTCTTTATTTACAGACATATTATACTGTTTTTACTGTAGTTTTTTTGAAGCCGTAAATGTAGAATAACCAATTGTAAATTCATTCAATCAGACTTCTAAAAATCAGCCGGAAAATCTACCTTTGTCTCCTGTGGATACAGATTTCCGTTTTTGCAATTTCCTGCACGTTTCACATTTGGTTTTCCTTCGGGGAATACTTCTTTTATCTACCTTTTTTTTGATCCAACATGACTAATTTCACCAAATTGCCTGCCGTTTTGTTATTGGCCGACGGCACTGTTTACCACGGAAAAGCTGCCGGAAAAATCGGTACAACGGTGGGCGAAATCTGCTTCAATACCGGCATGACGGGCTATCAGGAAATTTTTACTGATCCCTCCTATTTTGGGCAAATCATGGTAACCACCAACGCGCATATCGGCAATTACGGCATCCATCATGATGAAACAGAATCCGGGCAAATTCAAATTGCCGGCCTGGTTTGCAAAAATTACAACATCCAGTACAGCCGTAAAGAAGCCGATTTATCCATTCAGGATTACTTTCAGGAGCAAAATATTGTGTCGATTTCGGATATTGATACCCGCGAATTAGTTCGTCATATCCGTGATAAAGGTGCGATGAACGCGATTATTTCTTCGGAGGTTTTGGATTTGGAAGAATTGAAAACCAAGCTGGACGAAGTGCCTTCCATGGACGGACTTGAACTTTCATCACAAGTTTCTACCAACGAAACGTATGATATTGGTGATGAAAATTCCAAATATCGTGTGGCCGTTTTGGATTTGGGCGTGAAGAAAAACATCCTGCGCAACTTTTCAGAGCGTGGCGTTTTTGCCCGCGTTTTTCCTTCTTATACTACTTTTGAGGAAATGCAGGAATTTAATCCCACTGGTTATTTTATCTCGAATGGTCCCGGCGATCCGGCGGCAATGGATTATGCCATCAACACTGTAAAAAATATTTTGGAAGCTGATAAACCGATGTTTGGCATTTGTTTGGGCCATCAATTGCTGGCTTTGGCAAATGATATCCCGACGGAGAAAATGTTTAACGGACATCGCGGTATTAATCACCCGGTCAAAAATATCATCAAAAACCATTGCGAAGTAACTTCTCAAAACCACGGTTTTGGCGTGGTGCAGGATGCGGTAAGGAATTCTGATAAAGTAGAAATCACGCACATCAACCTGAACGACAATTCGATTGAAGGCATCCGCGTAAAAGGTAAAAACGCATTTTCGGTTCAATATCATCCGGAAGCTTCTCCCGGGCCACATGATTCCCGCTATTTATTTGATGATTTTGTGGAGATGATGGGGAACTCGGAAGAAGTTTAAAAATTTTAGTTGATTGATAGAAAGGCTGCCTGTAAAAAGGTGGCCTTTTTTGTTGATGCTGTTTTTTACAGGATAAAGTTTATTACATTAGAAAAACTAAAAAGAAATAAAAGATCGTGAAAAGTAATATTAATCGAAGAAATGAAATCTTTAAAGATGTTATGCCAGAAAAAGGATCGAAAGAGTATTTTGATCACATAGAACACTTGAAAAAAAACGAAGAAAAGAATCCTCACATAAGGGAAATTATTAAAAAATATAAGGAGAAAGTTACAAAGTCACTTGAAGCACAATCATTATCTCACTGCGACTTTTTAACAGAAACAACATTAAGACATTTTCTAAATGAGTTTAATTCAAGAGCATGGCATTATGGATTAAGATCTATGGGAGTAATGTTTAATATTTTAGAAGTATTTTTTAATTACATAAAGCCAGAAATATATTTTGAACTGTTAGAAGAAGAAAATTATCTAATATCATATTTTGATTTTATTGATTTCATAACTTCTAAAGAATTTACAGATAACAAAAAATTAATTGAAGATAGTATAACTTCTGATCTTATCTACAACTTTAACGTAGGTAAAGATATAGAGAATATAAAATTCAAGAACAATGATAAGACCGATTTTATCATTTCTGGAGTTTCAATTATCCGTAGGGATAACGAAGCAACTATACTGGTTGTTGCCGGTAAAAACGACTTAACTAAAAAGAAGTTAGAGTTAACCGACTTACAATTTGAATTTAATAATCCAAATAAAGTTGAGTTGTTTAATGATTTTAAAGAAAGTATCAAAAATGCAGAATACGAATATGAATACATTGATGACAAAAAGCAATACGTCAAAGTTTTAATTGCCTGTAGAATTGATTTGGAAACAATGACTATAGATGCAAGGTACGTAGCTGAAGAAACAAGCTTAAGTTTTGAAATTGTTACAGATGATATTGATGGCTTCATAAACGAAAAAGGTGAATTTGTGAATGAAGAACATGAAGAAATTTATAAAAATAATCTTCAAAAAATTGAAGGTTTTAATTCAATTTTTGAAGCAGCAAAAATGTCTTTGTATCTACCATATTATTTCAATAAGAATGAAGATATTATTGTTGAGGAAAATCTTGATACAAAACTAAAAGCACAAGTAAACAACCCTATATCAAAAAGAAAATTTGCTGATGTATTCGGATATAATTGTTCTATAAAACCTGTATATTCTTTAGATAAAACTAATAGTCTATCTCCAGATACTATAAAATCAAGAGATGACTTATTTAAAATTGAGACGAGTGGATATTGGAAAAAGATTGGATTAGATCAAATTGGATTAGATAAGAAAGGTGATACAATTCATGGAAGAACGTGGGTGAATCAAAATTTAAGCTGGTTTGAAGCAAATAATGATGATTTGATCATAGAAAAAGATTCAAATAAGTTTACAGACATTAATTCCGGCTATGTCTACATTTTGAGAAATCCCACAATGGGGAAAAATATTTTTAAAATTGGTCTTACTAGAAACGAAGTTGATGAACGAGTAAATCAACTATCTAATACGAGTATTCCTGACAGACTTTATAAATCTCAAGAGTGGAATACTAAAGATTGTGTAAAAGCCGAAAGGGAGATTCATTCTCGACTTCAGAATTATAGAGTTGATCCGAGAAGAGAATTTTTTCAAATTGATTATGAAAAAGCCATAGCAGTGATATCTCAAGTAGTTAAAGAAATAAATGATAAATAAACTTTACGTTTATTATAGTCTGTAACCCGGAAGCTTCTCCCAACCCGCATAATTCCCGCTATTTGTTTGATGATTTTGTAGAGATGCTGAGGAGATCGGAAGAAGTTTAAAAACGTTTAGTTGATATATTGAAAGGCTGCTTGTGAAAAGGTGGCCTTTTTTGTTGATGCTGTTTTTATGGGGTGAAAGTTTGTATTGGATTGCAAATCCTAATGCTTCTTTTATCACCTAAAAATCATCATCTAAATCCTATACTTTTTAAATATTAAACCTGATTTCAATATTATTCAAAACGAACAAAATCATTCAAACTCTTTAAATTTTTGATGGCATCACCCATCGTATTGTTAAAATAAACGTAAACAGATTTCCCTTCACTTTGCCAATCTTTGATATATTGGGCGTATTCATACAGAAAACCATTATCATAACTTCCTTTGTAATTCCCTCCGGGACCATGAAAACGTAAATACACAAACGCGGTTATCGGCTCCAGCAAAGGTGAAGCTGCAGAAGATTTATCATGCAAAACTATCCCCATTTGATAGCTGTTTAAAAGGTTAAAAGTTTCTTCACAATACCAGGAACGATCCCGGAATTCAAATGCTATTTTCCAATTTTCTGTTGCATTAGCATTTTGCAGTGCAAGCATCAGTTTTTCCAATTGATGCACACTTGCAATTTTCAAACTTGGTGGAAACTGAACCAGCAAACATCCTTTTTTATTTTCAACTTGGGCAATTACTTGCATAAAATGGTTTACATCTTCCACCTTAAAATCAAGCCCTTTGTTGTGGGTGATGCCTTGCCAAAGTTTAAAAGTAAACCGGAAATTTTCGGGAACGCTTTCTGCCCATTTCTGGACAGTGGCGGCCATAGGAACTTTATAAAACGAACTGTTGATTTCTACACTGTTAAACAGGGAAGCATAATAAACCAGCCTGCTTTTGTCCTGAAATTCCGGCGGAAACGACAGCTTGTTGGGCACGGGAAGCACCACGCCGCTTGTACCGGAATAAAAATTACCTTTTGCTTGATCTGCCATCAATTACATAATTGCACATTCAAATGTAGCAGATAAGATGATGAATATGTTTCAGATTTTAACCTGTAGTAGCTACCAGTTTACTTGTGCTCCGGTAAACATAGTTGTTGAAAATATGCCTTCTGGCAAACCTTCCCGGCGAATCAGCATTCACCAATTTGATGTAAACAGCTTTGGGCACATCAAAATATTCATAAATGCTGCCATCAAAAAAACTGACCGTCAGCACTTGCGATTTGTATTCAAAATCTGTCATTGCAGAAGTAGTTGTGGTCAGCGTGTATTCGTTTAAAGTTTGGTTGCGGGTTTCCGGTGCAATACTTACCAAAAAATGATAAGCTTCGATAATGGTTTTGCTTTTTTCTTCGGCGGCCAGCTTGTCTTCGTGGCTGTCCTGAAACTTGTCCGGATGCCAGGCTTTCATCAAACTTCTGTAAACCGTTTTCAGCTCCTGCAATTCGGCATCGTGGTTTACTGCTAACAGTTTTCTATAATCAACAATTTTTTTCATAGCCTAAATTTGTAGTGTTTATTATCGTTGAAAATGAAATTATGAAACGGATATTTTCAAGGGAATAATTTTGCAAAAGTACAGCTTCTGTTTTACAAAAAATCCTCGCAATAGTATTTTAGCTTTTACAAAGATTGCATTTGCAAATCTTTAATAAAACCTTCAACACCTTTATTCAGTTTGCTATGCTTTTCAATCAAACTTTGATGGCCGGCCTCAACAACTATAAACTTGGATTGCAGGATTTGCTGGTGAATAAATAAGCTGCATTTTAACTGATGCAAACGATCATGCACGCTGCCAATTACCAAAGTCGGCACTTTAATAGTGTTTAATTGTGCGACTTGTGTATCTGATTTTAACAATTGCAACAAAGCTTCTGCTACTGCTTTTGTATTGCTGTTTGGAGCCATGCGTGCTACATAGTTTAGTTGGGCAGGCGTTTGTTGCCCCGTAAAATAAAGAAAACGGGCCAAAAAACTTGTCATACCGCTCGAAAAATTCAGCCAGGTAATTACATCAAAAATAGGTGCTGCAATTTTAACTAATTTCACCAACGGCACAATAACCGGCTTTTGCAAGGCTTTCATTACCGGTGAAAATTGTACAGCATTTAACGGATTGTTATAAGCACCACCATGCAAAACAACGCCTTTGGCATTCAGATCAGCAGGAAATTGCAGGCAATATTGGATCAAAATTGAACTTCCCCAACTGTGTCCGTAAATTATGGGCGATTGAACTTGCAAATGCTCAAGTACCGTTTTTAAATCTGCGGCCAATGTTTGCAGGGATAAGTCTTTTGCTGTCTTTGATTTTCCATGTCCGGGAAGGTCAATAAAAAACAGCCGGTAAGCCGAATTAAAATGTTCGCGCTGGTAATACCACTGTTTGCGGTTTGCATCCAAACCATGAATCAACACCAATGGCTGGGCATTGATTGGGCCTTCCATCTCCACATAAAACTCGTTTCCGCTTGGGCATTTTATCCGGCAATGTTCGTCCGGCGTTTCCCAGCGCAGTTTTCGGCCAGCTTTTTTAGAACACAGCCAGGCAATGGGAAACCGGCCAAAGGCGGCAAACAGTAAAAATGCGGAGTATTTAATTGAAGTTTTTAACTTAATCATTTTGATAGTGGTTATGGTTTGGATTGAGTATAACAAAATTTAAAAAATTAAAGTTTTTGATCTGTCAGGCTTAATATACACAGCTGTTGCCACTAAGCAAAACCCAGAAATTAAGTTTAAACGGGTTGAAACCCATTTCTACAAAATTGGCCGAGCCTACAGCTCTTTGAAAACTGCAATTGCAGAGGCGTAGCCTCGGTACATTTTGTAGCAACGGGTTTAAACCCGTTGATTTTAGTAAGGTAAAAGAAGCATTCAGTCCTCTCAATAATAAGTTTAAACAACTTTGTTGTTAAGCTAAAGGTTTTCCCAAAAAAACAGCTGTAAAAGAAGCATAGTTATGCTATTGGGTTTGCTTCTTTTATCACCTAAAAATCCTCCTCCTCAGTCCTGTACTTTTTAAAATACCAGGCAATTGCTGATCGGTACAACTGCTTATTCCAGCCGTAACCTTGAGCAAAAAGTTCTGGTTGTAAAACATGGAAAAGCAAAGGTTCGCCATGATCGTCAGAATAAAACTTGATGGCATCAGGCGGTAAGTTTACGTTTTCTTCTGCCTGCGGATAAATGCGCATTCGGAGCTCTTTTTCCCGGCAAATCAGCAGATCGCGGGCAGGGTTTTCAGGATCAGAAATTACTTCAAATTGTAACATGGTTATTCAATTTTAATCAAGATCATCAGATAAAATTTATTAAACGATCATCTTAAAATGTGAAGTTTGAAAAGCAATCTTATAAACAAGCAAAACCCTTTATTTATTTTTGTTGTTGATAAAAAATGAGTTATAAAAAAGCATGGATAAAAGAAGCATTCAAGCTAAACATATCAACTCTTTGTATACAAAATTTCAATCATCTAATTTTTAAACTTATCTTAACCTAAACTTATGGAAAAGCCAATATCCAGAAAAATGCACGGTGCTGCCGATTATGCTTACGCCGCCCTGACAGCTGTTTTGCCCGAATTAGCCGGTTTTGAAGAAGAAGAAAAAGCAAAACTGTTGTGCCGCATCATCAGTGGCGGCACGTTAGCTTATACACTTTTTACCCGTGCCGAATGGGGATTATTCAAACTGATCCCATTTAAAGCACATTTGATGACGGATTTTACCGCAGGGATTTTTACGCTTGCTGCACCCTGGCTTTTTAAGTTTTCTGCTAATAAAAATGCCCGAAATGCTTTTTTGGCAATCGGGCTTACCAGTGTTGTGGCAAGCTTACTAACGGAGCCGGAGGAAATGTAGCTTGATAAATTTTGATTGATTGATAGAAAGGCTGCCTGTAAAAAGGTGGCTTTTTTGTTGATGCTGTTTTTATGGGATAAAAGTTTATCTTGATTAGAAATCTCATAATTTATTACAAACACCAAATTAAGTTTATAATTTCCCTTACAACAATTATCTATACCTTTCAATGAATAATCACTTGTAAAAAGCTGTCAAAAATGGTTAGTACGTTCGCCCGAATACTTATTGCATTAGGTACTTTAGGATTACTCACACTCGAAGTAGTTTTGCTCCAGCCAAAACCACAAAAGGGTTTTATCATCACCACAAAAGGCGATACTGTTTTTTGCATGTTAAAAAACATCGGAAGCAGCGAGGTGAAATTTAAGAAAGTGGCTGATTCTACTTATCACCTTTTATTGGTAACGGATGCAAAGGAGTACAATATCCCGAAAAAACATTTGGTTTACCGGGCGATAATTATCCCGAAAGGCATAACACCAACTTTTATGCCGAGGCTTGATTCGGGTAAAATCAACCTGTATGCACTTTACGAAAGTGTTGGAAAAGCCACTTATACACATCTTTATGCGGTAAAAGAAGCACAAGAAATAAAGAAAATTTATGGTTATACCTCGGATACAGATAACAAACAACAGCTTTTGCTGCTGATTGGTGATAACGAGCAGTCGGTAGCTTACTTAAATGCAGATCGTTCGTACTCAGAAAAAACAGTTATCAATTCGGTGAAAATTTATAACGGAGAAGATGTGAAGATCAAAAAATAAACTTGAGTAGCCGTTAACATGTTCTACTGATCGTAGTTTTACGGATTGGTTTCCAGATAGAACTCCAATTTTGCCCCTTTTCCTTCATGCTGTTTTTACCAAGTAAAAGTTGGGATCAATATTTAATATCTATTATTTAATTCTTAACTCATTGAATATCTTTTGTTTCTACTGATGAATTTGTACATTGCCGCATATTTAAGCATTTACAAATCCAATAATTGATATGAAGAAACACTTACTTTTTTTCCTTTTTATATTCATCGCCAGCAATAGTTACAGCCAATTGTTGGATTCGTTGCAGATCAATGCAGGATCAATTGGCACCATTGCCAAAGAGGGTTATCAGCCTTTGTGGTTAGTTTCCAACCGCTGGGGAGCAATTACAGATCAGCAGTATGACGCTTCCACTTATGCCGGTTTTACCAATGCGTATTATTTTGGTAAAACATATATCAGTAAATCCAACCCGACGGGCATCGAACAACCGATGTTTTATGTGAAATACGGTGCAAACCTAATCAACAACAATCATTTTAAAACGATTACTTTTCAGGAAGCTTATGTAAAAGCTGGCTATAAACATTTGGAAATCCGAGCCGGCCGCTTTAAATATATCCCGGGAGAAGTGGATCAGGATTTGTCCAGCGGATCGTTGGGCGTAAGCGGCAATGCGCTGCCCATTCCGCAAATCACGATCGGGCTTACGGATTACGTTAATGTGCCCTTCACCAATGGCTGGCTACAAATTAAAGCGCAGTTGAGCCACGGCTGGCTGGGTGCTAACCGGTATTTGAACTCTTATTATCACGAAAAAAACCTATACCTGCGTGCGGGCAAAAAACGATTTAAATTTTTTGCGGGCCTGCAGCATTATGTAGAATGGGGCGGCAAAAGAGGCGATATCCAATTGGACCGCTCTTTCAAAGGGTTTTTAAACGTGTTCCTTTCCACCAATAATGCCGATGATGGTTCTGGGATTGATCCCACGCAGTTGCAAACCGGATCTTATCGTGCCGGAGATCAGCGGGGCGTATTTGAACTGGGTTTTGATTTGGAAACCAACAACTTCTTGCTGCACGCTTACCACCAAACGCCATTTGATGGCACCTGGGGCGTAGACATTAGAAATATCGATAACCTGTCGGGTATCAGCATCATTCCAAAAAAGGGAAAAGCAGTGATAAAAAAAGTATTGCTGGAGTTTATTTATACCAAACAGGCAGAAAACTACGCCCCGCCCGAAAACCACCAGGCTTACTACAACAACGGTTATTACAAAACCGGCTGGGAATATGATAACCAAATAGTGGGTACGCCGCTGTTTATCAACCGTACCAGGGCACAGGATTATGCTTATTTTCAGGAACGAGGCATCAAACCTTTTGATTGGAGCAATCCTAATACTCCGGGCAATGCAAACATCATTTACAACCAAATTGTGGGTGGCAATATTGGTTTGCTGCTTCAGTTTAGTGATCGGTTTTCCGGTAAAACAAAGCTTACTTACACGGCTGGCCAATATGGAGGCAGCGGCCCTAATTTGGGCCAGTTTTACTCTTTGCAGGAATTGTATTATAGTGTTTCTCAAGGTTTTAAGGTTTCGGCCGGATTTGCATTGGATGCCGGAGATTTTAGCCACAATGCAGGAGGGTTACTGGGTTTGCATTGGCAATTTAAACCGAATCAGATAAAATAAATTAGCATAAGGAAAATACTGTTAATCATGATTTGTACTGTTTTGGAGCTTGTTTAAATTTTATCCAATCTCGTTTAGATGCTTCTTTTATCACCTAAAAAATGGGAAGGATGCTGCGCTTTTGTATCGCTATAAAAACAAAAAAATACAGGCATAAAAGAAGCATTGTAATTTTCTGAGTATAGATTTAAACATGAACTTAAAATACTCCTATTCTTTAATTACAACTGTTGGTTTTGATTTCCGAAAGATTTGTAAACCTTTTTTCAAAACAACAATATTACAAACCCCAACTTCTCTCCTGCTGTTATCTTCTGAAAACACAAAACCATGCGTATTGTAACTTTAGAAGAACATTTCAGCTTACCGGAATTTATAAAAAGGATACCCAAAGAAGTTATTGCCGAACGTGGCTGGCCGGATGAGCAGAATGCCTCGCCGATGATGCAAAAAGCACAGGCTTTGCTGCCGGAAATCGGGGAAAAACGTTTAAGTTCAATGGACGTAGCTGGTATCAGCGTGCAGGTTTTATCGGTTTCCGGCCCTGGAGCAGATTTGCTGCCCGCAGAAGAGGGCATCCGTTTGGCACAGGATTACAACAATATATTGGCCCAAAAAATGGCTGCTTACCCAAACCGCTTTGCCGCTTTTGCCCATCTGCCGATGACCGCGCCGGAAGCTGCTGCAACTGAATTGGAACGCACCGTAAAAGAATTAGGGTTTTGCGGTGCACTAATTAACGGCATGACCAACAACCTTTTTTTGGACGATGCTTCTTTTAGCCCTATTTTATCCAAAGCGCAGGAACTGGAGGTGCCGATTTATCTTCACCCCAACTTTCCGCCAAAAGCCATCCGCAATATTTATTACAGTAATTTGCTGGGAGCTTTGAACGATGTACTGGCTTCTGCCGGTTTTGGCTGGCACGCCGAAACAGCAATCCATGTTTTACGGATGGTTGCGGCAGGAACTTTTGATCGTTTTCCAAAATTGCAGATCATCATTGGCCACATGGGCGAAATGCTGCCTTTTATGATGGCACGGAGCGAAAACGGTTTGACTAAAGAAATGCGAAAATCTGACCGGAGTTTGAGTGAGATTTTAAAGCAACAGGTACACATCACCACCAGTGGTTTTTTTACGTTGCCGCCGCTGATGACGGCCATTGAAACTTTTGGTATAGACAGGATTATGTTTTCAGTAGATTATCCTTTCAGCCAAAATGAAAAAGGAAAAGCATTTTTAGACAGCCTAAATTTGCCGCAAGCTGATTTGGAAAAACTGGCATATGGCAATGCTGACAAGTTATTGAAGTTGAAAGTTTAAACCAGTTTTGACCTTTATCCTATTGATTTTCCCGGTTGGTTGCTAAGTTGTTAAACGTTTTTTTGGCAGATAACCTGTGATCGATCATTCCAAAAAAACAATCCTAACGAAGTGGCGTTTATTAGCAGTATCAATTCCGATACTTAAAAAAATATAAAAATGGCTACTGGAAAAATGGCGAATTCAGAATTTCACGAATTCTTTGTAGAAGAACTAAAAGACATTTACTGGGCAGAAAATCATTTGTTTAAAGCTTTGCCGAAAATGCAACAAGCTGCTACCAGCAAAGAATTAGCTGCTGCTTTTGAAAAACACACCACCGAAACACAAACACATATTGCCACGCTGGAAAAAGCATTTGAATTGCTGGGCGAAAAAGCTTCTGCCAAAAAATGCGATGCCATGTCTGGGATACTGGAAGAAGCCAACGGATTGATTGAAGATACTGAAAAAGGTACAATGATCCGCGATGCCGGCCTGATATTAGGTGCTCAAAAGGCCGAACATTACGAAATAGCTACTTATGGCGGTTTGAGAACACTGGCTACTGCAATGGGCCATGATGATGTAGCCGCATTGCTGCAACAAACATTAAACGTTGAAAAAGCAACTGACGAAGCATTGACCAAAATTGCTGAAACTTTGGTGAACGCTGCAGCTGTTGCTGAATAAAAAGATTACGCAACTGATTTAAGAAAGCCTTGTAAGAAATTACAGGGCTTTCTTGTTTATAAATATGAATTGCCTTGAAATAAACTGACACAAAAAGTATTAACAAATTGATGTGTGCTGATCGGATGTTACATCTTTTACCTAAGTGATTAATTGCCCAACAGCATGGGTTTCAATTAACTTCTTCCGCATAATACTATCTGCCCAACACAAATCATTGCTTAATTTCGGCAGCAATAAATTTAACCTGATAAAAGAAGCATGAAGCTCTACGTAATTAAAATAGGCGGCAACGTGATCGATAATTCTGCCAACCTACACCAGTTTCTAAAAGATTTTGCTGCGCTGGACGGCCTAAAAGTGCTGGTGCACGGCGGCGGCAAAGTGGCCACACAAATTTCCTCTTCTATGGGCATTGAAGCTAAATTAGTGGATGGCCGCCGCATTACCGACATCGAAACGCTGCGGGTGGTAACGATGGTTTACGCCGGGCTGATCAACAAAAACATGGTAGCGCAATTGCAGCGTTACCACAACAATGCAATCGGCTTGACCGGTGCCGACGGCAATTTTATCCAAGCCAAAAAACGGCCGGTCAAAACAATTGATTATGGTTTTGTGGGCGATTTGAACCCGCATTCTGTTCAGGCACAAAGCCTTGGCAAACTGCTGGATGCTGGTTTTACGCCTGTTTTTTGCGCTTTGACGCATGATGGCGACGGGCAATTGCTCAACACCAATGCCGATACAATTGCGGCTGCACTGGCGGTTGCCCTGGCCAAAATTTATGAAACGACACTGATTTATTGTTTTGAAAAGAAAGGCGTTTTGCAGGATGTGGACGATGAAGATTCATTGATCAGCGAGATCGACCCGGAACGATACGAACAATTGAAACTGGATAAAATTGTTTCTGAAGGAATGCTGCCGAAATTGGACAATGCTTTTGACGCCATAAAAACTGGTGTAAAAGAAGTTATCATCGGGCAGGCTGATGAATTGCATTTTTTAAATTCTAAAAAAAAATTTGGCACAAGATTAAAAAGTTGATAGTTGTGAGTTTTTGGATTTTATCTTTCTAAATAAAAAACTATAATTGGATACGCTAAAATTTTCAAACAGGACACACCCCTAACCCCTCTCAAGAGGGGAAATATAGTGCAGACCTGTCCAAACCAAAAAAGCAAAAAGCAGATAGGTTGACGTTAGAAAGGTAGCAAACTATGCTTCCCCTCTTGAGAGGGGTTAGGGGTGTGTCCTTCTATTATTTACATTCAAAACAAGGTTTAGCTTAAATTAACATACAACTCACAACTAAAAACAATGATTGATAAAAAAATAGCCATTCTTGGCAGCGGGAATATTGGTTTGTCTTTGGCCAAAGGGTTGGTAAAAGCGCAGATTTCCGAACCATCACAAATCACTTTAACACGCCGGAACCTGGCTGCTTTGCAACCGCAGGCCAATGCCGGTTTCCAAACATCCAACCACAATTTTAAGGCTGTAAAAGAAGCATCGATTGTAATCATTGCCGTGCTGCCGCAACAGTTAAACAAGCTGCTGGAGGAGATCAAACCAAGCATCAACATCCAAAGTCAGCTTTTTATTTCGGTGATTTCCGGGGTAAGTTGTGCGGCCATCCGCAAGCAGCTGGCTGCGGATGTGCAGGTGGTGCGCGCAATGCCGAACACAGCAATTGCCATTGGCCAATCCATGACTTGCATTGCCACGGATAATGCTTCCGCAGAAAACCTGAACCTGGTGAAATCTATGTTTGATACTGTTGGCCAGAGCATCGAAATTAATGAAGAACTGATGACTTCGGCCACAGCTTTGTGCGCCTGCGGGATTGCTTTTTTTTTGCGTTCGATTCGGGCAGCTTCGCAAGGCGGAACGGAAATTGGTTTCCATGCACACGACGCGCTGAAAATGGCTGCCCAAACAGCCAAAGGTGCGGCTGATCTGCTGCTGCAACTGGCCTCACACCCGGAACAGGAAATTGATAAAGTAACCTCGCCGAAAGGCTGCACCATTGCCGGTTTGAACGAGATGGAACACAACGGATTTAGCTCGGCCATGATCAAAGGCATCAAAACTTCGGCCATCAAAGCTGGAGAATTGTACAAGGAAGACTGATGCTGTTTTTATCGGCCTAAATTTATTCTAAGAATTAATAATTTTATACAGCAGTTTAGCAAACTTTAAAGATTATAGCAAGTTATGAAATAGTTAATTTCAAACTAAAAACTAAAACTAAAAAACTTTTGCTATGATTTTAAAAGCAGACAAGATCGCGGTCGAACTGCCGATCCCAAACAACCCTTCACCAAATGACGCAGCTGCCGTACAGGAATTGCTGGGTGGAAAATTTGGTGAAATGTCAACCCTGATGAACTATACTTTCCAGTCTTTCAACTTTAGAGGACGGAAACGTTTAAGACCTTATTATGATGTGATTGCCAGCATTGCCGGCGAAGAATACAGCCACATTGAAGCGGTTTCTTACGCCATAAACCTTTTGCTGACTGGTTCTACCCAGCGCGGGCATGATCCGAAACCAGGCCCGTTGAAAGAAGTTGTGGATGCACGTAACACTTACCATTTCTTTTCTACAGCACAAACTGCTCTTCCGGTTGATTCGATGGGAAATTTTTGGACGGGGCAAAACGTTTTCAACAGCGGAAATCTGAAATTGGATTTGCTACACAACTTCTTTTTGGAATGTGGTGCAAGAGCAAATAAAATGAAGGTTTACTCGATGGTAACGGATCCCTGCGCCAGAGAAATGATCGCTTATTTACTGGTCCGCGGCGGCTTGCATGTGGTTGCTTATGCCCGCGCGTTGGAGCAATTGACAGGTGTTGCGGTAACCAAATTGGTGCCCGTGCCAGAACTGAGCAACAAAGCTTTCCCGGAAACACACAAATGGGAATCTCAAAATTCGCACTTAAAACTTTATACTTACAGTCAGAATGATTTTCAACAAGCAGGATTGATTTGGAACGGTGCGCACCCAGAAGACGGCCAACCGCTGGAGGTTGTTTTTGGTGCACCGGAAGGTTTTACGCCGCCAGATTTGGACGAAGAACCGCAATTGAGCGCCCCGGGTGCTGATGGTATCGACCCGGATATGTTTGGTGATATCGCCAAGAAAATGGGTATCAAAATGTAATCAGGATTTTTTACATTGAAAAAAGGGTGCAGGCGATTGTACCCTTTTTTTGTGCCGATTTTTTTAGTAAATCCTTGATTGCTAAAAATCGGAATGCTTTTTTTAGCAGTATAATTTTGTACTTTCAATCGGTCAGTATCCCATTATTAGTTGCATTTAACACAATTATAAACGATCTTCCGCTTTAACCAAACTTTTCATCAGTATGCCTTCAACCCGCAAAGCTGCACTCGGTTTTATTTTTGTTACCCTGCTGATTGATGTAACCGGTTTCGGCATCATCATCCCGGTATTACCTAAACTTATTTCCGAACTGATACATGGAAATTTAAGTCAGGCTTCCGTAATTGGCGGCTGGCTTACGTTTGCTTACGCCATTATGCAGTTTCTGTTTGCGCCGGTTCTGGGCAATTTGAGCGACCGTTTTGGCAGAAGGCCGGTTTTGCTGTTTTCGCTTTTAGGTTTTGGGATGGATTATATTTTCCTGGCTTTTGCACCGAGCATTGGCTGGCTGTTTGTCGGGCGGACCATTGCCGGCATTACCGGAGCCAGTTTTACCACGGCTTCGGCTTACATTGCTGATATCAGCACGCCGGAAAACCGCGCCCAAAACTTCGGGATGGTAGGCGCTGCTTTTGGCCTGGGTTTTATTATCGGACCGGTTCTGGGCGGATTGTTGGGACAGTATGGTTCGCGCGTGCCGTTTATGGCTGCTGCCGGTTTAAGTTTATTGAATGCTTTGTACGGTTATTTTGTGCTGCCGGAATCACTTGCTGTGGAGAACCGGCGGCCGTTCCAACTGAAACGTGCCAACCCGATTGGTGCTTTGATGCAATTAAAAAAATATCCGGCCATCAGCGGCTTAGTGATTTCCCTGATCCTGCTTTATACTGCCAACAATGGTATGCAAAGCACCTGGAGTTATTACGGCATGGAAAAATTTAAGTGGAATGAAGCCATGGTTGGTTATTCGCTTGGTTTTGTTGGCTTGATGACGGCTTTGGTTCAAACAGTTGTTATCCGCTGGACAATCCCAAAACTGGGAACGGAAAAAAGCCTGTATGTTGGTTTCATTTTGTATGCGATAGGCTTGTTCCTGTTTGCGTTTGCTTTAAACGGATGGCAAATGTTTGTTTTTATTATTCCGTATTCGCTTGGCGGAATTGCTGGTCCGGCTTTGCAAAGTATCATGTCGGGCTTTGTACCAGCAAACGAACAAGGCGAATTGCAAGGCGCGTTGACCAGTTTGATGAGTGCCACCACCATTTTTGCACCCGTAATGATGACGAGTTTGTTTGCTTATTTTACCAGTACCAAAACACCATTTCTGTTTCCTGGTGCGCCGTTTTTTGTTGGTGCTATTTTGATTTTGGTGAGTACGGGGTTGGCTTATCGGAGTATGAGGCGGGTTTTGGTGAAGGGGGAAGGTTGAATTTATATTAAAGTGATTTTAGCAATATATTGATATTAATAAGATATTGGAATATGAAAAATAAAATAACAAGTAAACACTTATAAGTATTGTGGAAGACTACAAATGTTTTGAAATTTCTTTTCCTGATGTTGACTTTGATAGTTATTGGTCTGATTCTAAGAAATCAAATATTATACAACATGCACATCTTTATACTAAGGAAAATGAAATCGAATTAAGAATATTTTTTGATCCCGAAACTTGTTTCGGTAGAAAATTCAGTTCATGGCTTACACAAATTAACTTACGTAAGTTTGGCTCTTTCATTACAGCAATCAAAGAAAATCAAAATGACAGGTTATTGAAAATTGATTTTACTAACTCTTCACTTATTCAAACAACAAGCAGCACAAGCCAGTACGAAGGAAATTTGGAATACATTATTATTAAAATTGATTCCATAAAATTTTACTGGATTCCTTCCGAGGAAAAAATAAATACTGGTGAATTTTATTTTAATGATGACGGTTTCAGAGTAGTGAAAGATTTCTATGGCATTTTATTTGGGTGGGATGGTGAATTCAAAATTAATAGAATGAATGGAATTGATATGTTTTATCCTATTGAAAAAGCACAATTTCGTCCAGAATTTGATTTTTGCTTTAATGATGATAGAGCAAAAGATCAAGCAACTATTATTAAAAAGCCAAAACTTCAATTTTTTTACAAGGAAAAAACTTCAGAAAAAGAAGCAGTTTTATATGGAGAAATAATTAATCTTTTGGCATCATTTTACTTTCATACTAAAATTGATTTTATACTTAGCAGAATACATTTTCCGGAACATACTATTACTATCAAGAAAATTCAAAATAAGAACTACAAGGAAACATCAGGCGGTTTTTCTGGGTTTAAAAATCATTGGAACTTCCATCAATTTTTGCAATCAGATTGGCAAGTACAAACATTTAAGAATATTAAAAAACTTTCAAAAGTTATTCAATTGTTCAACCAGTCTCATATTGTAGATAGCAGTTCAAGTTTTCTTATTCAATACAATATTATTGAAATCTGTATGGGTGGAATTACACATTCTAATACAAAATTTGAGCAAATATTAGAATCTAAAGAAGTAAAGAAAAAGTATGAAGAAGCCTTAAACATTTTATACCAAACCATTAAAGTTAATGATCAATTAGATTTTAAGAAAAAATGGGAATTATTGTCTGCAAAACTTATATACAAACCTATGAAAAGCCCATTGCTTACATTTTTAGAAAATCAAAAGTTGAATCCATCAGAATTTCCAATTTCTATAGACAAAATAAAAAGCCTCAGAGATGATATAACACATGGAAGTATTGATAAAATTGACTTTGACATATTAGAAAAAGCTAACATCTTGTTATATAGAATTACTGGTATTTTGATTTTAAACTTAATTGGAATTAATGAATGGAAATTAGATACTAAACTTAATTAATTTTATTAGTAAGGAAATTGCAATTCGGTCTTTTGAACTTTAGATTTTAAATTCAACATTAAAAAAAGAAATTATGACAACTCTATTTATAGATTTAATTAAGAAAGCTTATTCTGCTTTCAACGAAAGAAATATTGACAAAGCACTTTCAACAATGCAACCAAAAGTGCAATGGTCAAAAGCTTGGGAAGGTGGTTATATAAGCGGACACGACGAAATTAAACAGTATTGGACAAGACAATGGAATGAGATCAATCCAAACGTTGAACCAATCGGATTTAATGAAAGACAGAACGGAAGTTTAGAAGTTGAAGTTCATCAAAAAGTAAAAGACTTACAAGGTAATTCAATGTTTGATGGAACGGTAAAGCATATTTACACTTTTGAAGATGGCTTAATAAAAACGATGGATATTGAATTGGTATAAATATATTTCTTCTTTTTCAAAATAATTTATTTGTATGTTTAAATTACAAACTTCCAACTAAAGCATAGTTAAAAAAACTATATATTCAAACTTACAAAGCAGCTAATAGCCGAAAGCTGCCAGCTAATCGCTCAAACATTCCCTAAATATCATACTTACTCAACCGCCGGTACAAAGCCGTCCGCGTAATGCCCAGTTCTTTGGCAGCTTTGGTGATGTTGCCGCTGTTTTTTTCGATCACACGCAGAATCGTATTTTTTTCGATAGAACTCAGGCGCAGTTCATCCGGCTCGCTCATTTCCGGTGCTTGTTCTATCGGTGAAAAAATAAGGTCTTTGGGTTGAAGCACGTGGTCATCCGCCATAATTATAGCCCGCTCCATGGTGTATTGAAGTTCGCGCACATTCCCGGGGAAAGCATATTGCAGCAGCTTTTCGGCAGCTTTTGTGTCGAATTCTGGTTCTGGTTTCAAGTATTTTTTGCTGTAAACCTTGCCAAAATACTTGGCTAAAAGAAGTATGTCGCTGCCGCGTTTGCGCAGCGGCGGAACAGTAATCTCCACCGTATTAATACGATACATCAAATCCCGGCGAAAACGCGATTCATTAGCCAGCTCGGCCAGCGGAACATTGGTAGCGCAGATCAACCGGATATCCACCGCCACCGGCTGGTTGCTGCCCAAACGGGTAACCTGCCGGTTTTGCAGCACGCTCAATAATTTAGCTTGTTGGTGCAGCGCGATGTTTCCGATCTCATCCAGGAATAAAGTTCCGGTATTGGCAGCTTCAAACCTGCCCGCCCGGTCTTCACGTGCATCGGTAAAAGCACCTTTTTTATGACCGAAAAGTTCGCTTTCAAATAGGTTTTCGGATAATGCGCCCACATCCACTTTTACATAAGGTTTTGCTGCGCGAAGAGATTGCTGGTGGATCGCTTTGGCAATCAAATCTTTACCGGTACCATTTTCGCCCAAGATCAAAATGTTGGCATCCGTTGGGGCGATCTTTTCAATCTTGTAAAAAATATCCTGCATCACATCGGATTCGCCGATCAGCTCCGTGCCTACCATCGAGTTTTTGGTAGCCGAAACCGTTTGCGGCGATCTGTTTTTTGACCGTTTGGCCAATGCTTCTTTTAGCACATTAATTAAGACTTCGTTGTGCCAGGGTTTCACCACAAAATCTGCTGCGCCTTCTTTTAAACACCTCACGGCCAGATCAATATGCCCGTAAGCAGTAATCATAATTACGGCCGCATCCGATTTAAATTCCCGGGTTTTATTCAGCCAAAACAAACCCTCGTTGCCGGTATTGATAGAACTGTTAAAATTCATATCCAGCAAAATCAAATCAAAATTTTGCCGGGATAAGATGGCACGCAGGTTTTCCGGATTTTTCTCGGTTACCACTTCTTTTACTTCCGTTTTTAACAACAGCCGAACAGCCGTCAAGACGTCGGTGTCGTCATCAATCACTAAAACGGAAGCGTGTTTTAAGCTCATAAAAGAAGTATATTTTGTTGGGCAAGATAGTCAATGGCTATCAGCTTTCGGTTGTCAGCAATTAGCTTCTTGCAAAATTACAATCTGTTTTTGAAGATAGAATTTGTTTAGACATTTTAGCTGATTACTGACAGCTAATACCTGAAAGCCTTTCTCCTATTCACTCCTCAAACTCTTCACCGGGTTAGCCAATGCTGCTTTTATCGCCTGAAAACTGACGGTGGCCAGAGCGATAACTACAGCAACTAAACCAGCAAATGCAAACATCCACCATGTTATACTTGTACGGTAAGCAAATCCGTGTAACCATTTGCTCATAAAAAACCAAGCAACAGGCGAAGCAATAACAAATGCGATCACAACTAATTTTAAAAAATCAACTGAAAGAAGACTAACAATATTTGAAACACCTGCACCCAAAACCTTTCGGACACCAATTTCTTTTTTGCGTTGAATTGTACTGTAAGACGCAAGGCCGAGCAACCCGAGGCAGGAAATAAAAATTGCAAGAATAGCGAAATTAAAAAACAAAGTTCCAAACCTGTCTTCTGCTCGGTATTGTTGATCAAAGGTTTCGTCAAGAAAAGTATAATCAAATGGTCTTGTGGGAATGACTTGGCTCCATTTTGATTGAATTGCTTTTATGGTTGCAGGTAAATTGTTGGTTGCAACTTTTATAGAAAGCAATGAACAATTATTTGTATCAATGCGTAAAGACATAGGTTTTATAGCGTCTTGCAACCCTTGATAATGAAAATCTTTTACTACGCCTATAATTTTACCTTTTCTTCCCCATTGCTCAAAATTTTTACCTATTGCTTGCTGGGCTAAATTGTAGCCTAAACTTTTCACTGCAGTTTCATTGATTACCATTGCCTGTGTTGTATCGGTAGCAAATGCTTTTGAAAAGCCGCGCCCTGCAACTAATTTTAATTCATATTGTTTCATGTAATTGAAGTCAACAGACGTTACATCAAGGTTGGTAATTTGCATATCTCCTGTTTTATCTTCCACTTTAGAGTAGGCAGTACTCGTACCACCCCCGGGTACAGATGATGAAAATGATGTTGCTAAAATACCGGGTACAGATGAAAGCGATTGTTTAAAAGCATCTTTATTTTTGTCGAAATTAGTTTCGATAATCATGGTTTGATCTTTATTAAAACCAAGGTCTTGGCTTCTCATGTAACTAAGTTGAGTGTACACAATTACAGTTCCTATTATCAAAACAGTAGATATAGTAAATTGAAAGACTACCAAACCTTTTCTCAATAGTACTCCTTTAGTGCCTGTTGAAAAATGGCCTTTAAGCACTTTGATAGGTTGAAATGAAGACAATACTAATGCAGGATAAAAACCTGCAATGGTGCCAATTACAACAGAAATAGAGAAAAGACTAATAATATATGAAGGGTGATAAAAAAAAGCGGTACTTACTTGCTTACCTGCAAGTTCATTAAACAATGGTAACAGCAATGCACATAACAGAATAACTACAACAAAAGCCATTAAAGTAATAACTAAACTTTCACCTACAAACTGTTTTACCAGTTGGAATTTTCCAGCACCCGATACTTTGCGGATACCAACTTCTTTGGCTCGTTCTGCACTTCGTGCTGTAGTAAGATTAATGAAATTAATACATGCAATCAATAAAATAAAAATGGCGATAATAGAGAAAATGTAAATGTTAGTTATATTTCCTGTTTTACTGTTATCTCTTGTCGAATACAGATATACATCCCTCAACGGCTCAAGGAAGAAATTCATTTTGACTTGATGATCTTTCAATTCTTTACCATCGTGTAATTCTGCAAATGCCGGAAACTTTGCAGCCAAGATTTTTGGATTAGTTCCCGGCTTCAACAATAAATAAGAAGTTAAACTGGAGCCGCCCCATGCGCTGTCTGATGATTGTTTATAAATCTTTCGTTCGGACGACAAAGACACAATCATGTCTGCCTTTACTTGTGAATTTTCAGGTATATCTTTCATTACACCTGTGATGGTTGCATTTATTGCATCACCAGTAAGCATTATATTTTGTCCGATCGGATTGCTATCACCAAAATATTTTCTTGCAGTAGTTTGAGAAAAAACAACACTCAGTGGTTCTTTTAATACCGTGTTCTTATCACCATATACTAGCGGAAAATCAAATATCTTGAACAAGGTAGAATCAGCCATTATTGAATTTTTTTCCTGAAACTTATCATTGCCTTTTCTAACTAAAAAACTTTGACTACTAATCCGCACTACTGATTCTACCTCAGGAAAATCTCGTTGCATATTTATAGCAACAGCCCCGGAAGTCGAATTCCATTGAAGCAAATCAGTTGGGGTTTTTATATCGGTAACAATCCTATAAATTCTATCAGCTTTTGCATTGAAAGCATCGTAGTTGACCTCAAAATGAACATATAGGTATATAAGAAAGCAACCAGTCATTCCTACTGCTAAACCCATAACATTAATTAGGGAATAAACTTTGTGTTTCCACAAGTTCCGCCAAGCGATTTTAAAATAGTTTTTGATCATAATTTTGGTTTTTATAATAATGCTTCTTTTATCGGTGTTTTTTAGGTGCGAGGTAAGAGGCTTTGCAAATTGCTCCTACCTCTAACTCCAAACCTATTCACTCCTTAAACTCTTCACCGGATTAGCCAATGCTGCTTTTATCGCCTGAAAACTGACGGTGATTAAGGTGATGATGATAGCACCGACAGCCGTAATCAGGAAAACCCAAATGGAAATGCCAGTTCGATATTCGTAATGCTGCAGCCACTGGTGCATAAAATAGTAAGCAATTGGCGTAGAAATGCACAAAGAAATTAGGATTAGGCTGATAAATTCTTTAGAGAGTAAAGTCCAAAGGTTAAATACGGTTGCCCCTAATACTTTTCTGACACCGATTTCTTTTGTTCGCTGTTCAGCCATAAAAGATGCCATCCCAAACAAACCTAAGCAGGAAATTAAAATAGCAAGAATTGAGAAAAAACCGGAAAGTTTGCCGATGCGTTGTTCGTCGTCAAACTTCTTTTCATACTCTTCATCCACAAACTTATATACAAAAGGCTGCGATGGATTGTACCTTTTAAAAACGCTTTCTATTTTGTCGATCGCATCATGAGAATTTGCAGAAGCATTAATCCTCACATTCAAAACCCCTTCTGTACTTTTACTTATTACAAAAACGGTACGATCCACAGGTTCGTAAGGAGATTGCATCAACAAATCTTTAATTACACCAACAACATGAAAAGGTTTACCGTCCCAATTGATGGTTTCGCCAACCGGGTTCTGCAAATTCATGAATTTTACAGCTGTCTCGTTTAAGATAATCCCTGAGGAATCGGTTAAGAAACTTCTTGAAAAATCACGTCCTTCTTTTACCTTCCAATTAACCGTTTTTCCAAAATCATTTGACACGTAAACTACACCAAAATTACCTTGCAGAGCAGGGCTTTTTCCTTTCCAATCGAATCCATTATCGTTTTCATTAACATAAGTGGTTGCACTGGATGATTCTGCAATTTCTGATACTACACCTGCGTTTTTTAGCTCATTTCTAATTGCATCAAAGTGCTTATGTATTTCATCAGTTGCTATTGGTATAATTATTAAACCATTCCGACTATAACCTACCGGTCTATTTTTGGCAAATTCTATTTGCTGAAAAATGATAATTGTCCCAACAATTAAAATCACCGATACCGAAAACTGTAGTACAACCAGTATTTTACGTGGCAACGCGGCAAAACGATCTGTTTTGAATGTTCCTTTCAAAACTTTAACAGGCTTAAAAGATGATAAATACAATGCCGGATAGCTTCCTGCCAGCACACCGGTTATTAGGGTGAAGCAAAATCCTGACATCCAAAATAGTGGATTACTCCATAAAATAGCTGTCTTTTTATCGGCAACTTCATTAAATAATGGTAGTGCCTGTTGTACCAAAATCAAAGCCAATACAAAAGAGAACATGGAGATTAATAATGATTCGGATAAAAATTGACCAATCAATTGTATGCGCAGAGAACCTACTGCCTTGCGGATACCAACTTCCTTGGCACGTTTTTCTGAACGTGCGGTACTTAAATTCATGAAATTGATGCAGGCAAGTAGTAACACAAAAAAACCAATCATCCCGAAAAGCCACACAAATTGTATTCTTCCACCCGTGTTGATCCCATTTTTAAATTCAGAATATAGATGCAAGTTGCGCATAGGCTGCAAAAAAACCACCGGTTTAAAAGCAGCATCTTCTGCTTTTACCCGCTTTAGTTTTACATCTTTAATTTTTGCTGAAATCTTTTCTAAATCAGCATGATCTGTTAATTGCACCCATGCTTGAAATGAATTAGCGCGCCAAGGATTAGTTACTTTTTCCTCCCATTTATTATTATCAATATACAAATTCCAGGGAGCGATAAATAACAATGTCTTAAACTCTGAGTTGTATGGAAAATCTGCATAAACGCCACTTACTTTCACATCAAATTTTGAGTCAATTTTAATGCGATGATTCATTGGATCTGCATTGCCAAACAAAGCCTTCGCTGTGGTTTTAGAAAGAATTATGGAATGACTATCCTGTAAAGCAGAAGCTGACCCTTCCAACATCTTCATGGAAAGCATTTGGATAATTTGTGGCTCAAAGAAATTCCCGCTTTGGGTTATCATCTTTTCGCCAAAAGCTAAAATATGATCATTTGTCCAACCGGACATGGAAACGGACTTAAAATCACCGCCATAATTTTTGCGGAGTTCCTCCCCAATCAAATACGGTAAAGAAGTTTGACTGCCCGTTTCACCATTTAAGGTTTGGTGCTGCATTACCTGAGCAATTTGCCTATAATTATTGAACGATTTGTTGTAAGATAATTCATCATAAACCCAAAGTCCAATCAGCATGGCTACGGCCATCCCAACAGCTAAACCAATAATGTTAATGGCCGAATAAACTTTGTTTTTGATGAGGTTGCGCCAGGCGATCTTTAAATAATTCTTAAACATAATTTTTAGTTTTATAGCTTTCAGTCAATAATTCAATGCTTCTTTTATCGGTATATTTTCTGCCTTCCGGAGAAAATTTGGGTGAGGCTTTTACTCTGATCGCAAACTCTTCACCGGATTGGCCAATGCTGCTTTTATCGCCTGAAAACTGACGGTGAGCAAAGCGATAACGATGGCAAGCATTCCGGCTGTAAAAAACGTTAACCAACTGATGTTGATTTTATAAGAAAAATCTTGCAGCCATTGGTGCATAAAATACCAACTTATGGGTACAGCAATTGCTATGGCAACTACTACTAAGGCAACAAAATCTTTGGTAAGTAACTGAATCAGGCTGCCTACACTTGCGCCCAACACTTTCCGGATGCCAATTTCTTTGTTGCGGTTTTGGGCCATGTAGGCAGCCAAACCAAACAAACCGAGGCAGGAAATGGCAATGGTCAATCCGGCAAACAGTGCCGCCAGGTTGCCTGTCCTTTCTTCTTCTTTAAACTTCTGGCCATATTCCTGATCGACAAACTGGTACTCAAAAGGGTAAGCCGGATTGTATTTTTTAAATATAGCTTCGACTGCTTTTAAGCTTTTTGACACAGAAGTTTGATTGTTTAACCTAATTAGCATATTGCCGTAATACCAGCTTTTTGTACCATAAACCACCATTGGAAATACAGCTTGATAAGGTGAGCCGACAATAAAATCTTTAAAAACACCTATTATTTTTAATGATTTATTGTTGGCTGAAATGGTTTGGCCAATCGGGTTTTTTAGTTTCATCCAGTCAATGGCGGTGGCATTTAGCAGTACCGCATCGCTGTCTGTAGGATAATTTTTAAGGTCAATGTCCCTTCCTGCAATCAGCTTTAAACCCATTGTTTTAACAAAATCACCCATGCTGGCAAACTGCGTAAAAGGTATTTTTGCATAATCCGGGTTGTGGTCTCCCCATTGCAAACCTTGCGAAGTGCTGCCATCTACCGTAACTGTCATGCTGGTTTTACTAACAGCAGAAGCAATCCCCTGGCTAATAAGATCGTTCTTGATCAGCTCAAAGTTTTTTGCGATATCTCCGGTAATTGGATGTTCCAGCAGCTTATCTTGAACATAACCACTGTCGCGTTCCTGAGTGTATTTTATTTGTTGATAAATGATTAGGGTAGATACAATCAAAACAATAGCAATGGTAAACTGAACGATGACAAGCAGTTTTCGAGGCGTAACAACTTGGTTTTTATCTTTAAATAACCCTTTTAATACGCGTACGGGTTTAAAAGCCGACAAATAAAAAGCCGGATAACTTCCTGCAAGCAGTCCTGTAATCAAAATAAAACCAACACCCGCTAGCCAAAAAACAGGATTTCCATATTCTACAAGCAGTTTTTTATCCGTTAAATGGTTAAAGGCTGGTAAACAAAGCTGGACGATGATTAGGGCAATTATTCCAGCGATAAAAGTGATGAGGATCGATTCAGTCAGAAATTGTTCAATCAGGCTAAATCTGTTTGCGCCAATGGTTTTACGCAGCCCAACTTCTTTTGCCCGCTTTTCGCTTTGGGCCGTACTCAAATTCATGAAATTGATACAAGCAATCAGCAAAATCAAACAAGCAATAATAAACAACAGCCTAACGGTTTCTATTCGCCCGCCAGCTACTTTTCCATTCTCAAACCGAGAATATAAATGCCATTTGCTGGCCGGGTGCAAAAATACTTCTTCCTCCGTTGTTGGGTCATGCTTTAATACCAGGTTTTTTATTTTTTGATCAACCAACATTTCAGAAGCATCAGGCTGTAATTGTACGTAAGTATTATAGCTGTTGGTATTCCATTTGGTTTCATCCATAGCAGTTCGCTGGTTACCTGCTAACGATGTCAAATATTCAAAGTCAAATTGTGTATTGTTAGGCAAATCTTTCAGTACACCAGTTACCTTATACGCGGTTTTGTTATCCAGTTTTACAATTTTGCCGACGGGATTTTGATTGCCAAATATTTTGATTGCTAAAGTTTGGGTAAACACAACGCTGTTAACATCATCTAAAGCTTGCAATGCGCTGCCTTGTAATAAGGGAAAGCTAAACATGGTTAAAAAAGGCTTATCCACATCTAAACCGGTAGCTTTGATGCTTTTATCAGCAAAACTAAATAACCGGGGAGTAGGCCAGGTAACACGTGCAACCGACTTAACTTCCGGAAACGCCCGCTTTAACTCTGGAGCGATAGCACCGGAAGTAACATCCCAAGCACCAACTTGTTGTCCTTTTGGCGTGTTCCGGTTCCACACTTTATACAACGTGTCTTTGTTTTTATGGAACTGGTCGAAGCTCAATTCATTCTGTATCCATTCAAAAATTAAAATCGCTCCAGCCATACCAATTGCCAAGCCAATAATATTAATGATGGAAAAAGCTTTATTGCGGATCAGGTTCCGCCAGGCGATTTTAAAATAGTTTTTGATCATGGTTTTGAGGTATGAGGTAACAGGTTTGAGGCAATAGCAAATTGTTTGTTGTTACATCACCACAACTGATACCAATTCTATAAACACCTGTAAATCAACAATCTTTCTATTCTCTGCCTAAAAAATTGTTCGCCTTCGTACAGCCATTGTCCGTTTCCGAACAGTTTGATACTGTTTTTATCACCTATAAAATGGTGTTCAAACAAAAAGCCGGGAACAACTTAATTGTCCCGGCTTTTTAAGTTTGTCTATAAATTTAATTTTTTCGGTCTCCAGACATGGCATCAACCACATTGCCCGGATATTCTGAAGGCAATCGGCTTGCTTCATCCAGTTGCTGCAGTTCTGCTTCGATAAATTGTATATCTATAGATTTGAAGTTATCTTCCAGCTGTGTTAGCTTATTTGCACCGATGATGACACTGGTAACGGCCGGTTGCCAAAGCAGCCAGGCCAAAGCCAGTTGCGCAACGGTGGCACCTTTGCTTTCGGCCATTGGCTGCAAAATATCCAGCACTTTGTAAGCACGTTCAATCACCGGAGGCTGGATATTGAAACCGGCCAGCCGTCCTTTTTGGTCTTCTGCTTCCTGCCTGGTATATTTTCCGGAGAGCAATCCACCATACAGCGGACTCCAAACCAACAATCCCAACTGCTGATCTTTTAGTAGTGGGATCAATTCCCTTTCTACATCGCGTGTAGCCACAGAATATTGGGCTTGAAGCGATACAAATTTTTCGACGTGGTTATAGGTAGAATAGCCCAGTGCTTTCATCAAATGCCAGGCGGCCACGTTGCTGGCACCGATATAACGCACTTTTCCGCTGCGCACCAAATCATCCAAAGCCCGCAAAGTTTCTTCAATCGGCGTGAGCGGATCAGAACTATGAATCTGGTAAAGATCAATATAATCAGTACCGAGCCGCTTCAAACTTGCTTCTGCCTGCGCCATAATATGCTTGCGCGAAAGCCCGCGGTCATTCTGCCCAGCTCCCATCCCGGCACGTACTTTAGTCGCAATCACCAAATCATCGCGCTTTAATTCAAGGTTTCGGATGCTTTGGCCAATCATTTCTTCTGATAGCCCGGTAGAATAAACATTTGCCGTATCGATAAAATTAAGGCCTGCATCTGTAGCAAATTTCATCTGCTCATCTACCGCCGGCTGATCAAGGTTGCCCATGACTTTAAAATGGCCGCGGCCGCCAAAATTCATCGTGCCCAAACACAATGTAGAAACCTTTAAACCCGTACTGCCTAATACTTTATATTTCATTTTTTTGGTTTTTAAATTGGTGAGGACAGCCAATATGCTTCTTTTGCCATCTATAAATCTGCATATCATTTTTTAGGTGATAAAAACAGCAAGCAATAAATTGAATGAAATTTGTTGTCTTTAATCAAACGCTTTCTAACAGAATTGTTTTCGTGTACTTCTTCTACCAACCCAAAATTGTTCGCCAAAATTTGCCCGCACTGTATCAAAACCGAACACTACCTGTAATACAAACGCACAGGCGGATGCTTCTTTTATCAGCTAAAAAACTGTATTTCAATTATTTAAGTTGATGGCACAGCTTTGCCTATACAAACAGCAAAATACCGAACACCAAAAAATACCTGATAAAAACAGCATCGTGGACAGAGTTATAGAAAAAAAGAAATGGACAATCAAACGCCTTTTAACCATCGGCGGAATTACAGCCTTGGTTTTACTCATCGGCAGCAGTTATTATTTTACTTCGGGCAAATCCAAATTGAATGTGGACACCGAAAGGATCACGATCAGCGAAGTGAAAAACGGGCCGTTCCAGGAGTTTATCCCGGTTAATGGTGTGGTGATGCCGATTACAACGATTTATTTGGATGCGAACGAAGGTGGCCGGGTAGATCAAAAATTTGTGGAAGACGGCACGGTCATGAAAAAAGGCGACCCGATTATGAAACTGGCCAACACGGATTTGGAACTGAGTTTGGTGAACCAGGAAACTTCGGTTTTTAACTTGCTCACGCAGATGCAGATTTCCCGAAATGCGGCGCAACAAAACACAATCAGCAAGTTGAACCAGATGGCCGACGTGGACAATGCTTTTAAAGAATCGGAAAGGTTGTACCTGCTGAACAAGCATTTGTACGAACAGAAAGCGATTGGTTTGCAGGAGTTCAGGCAGTCGCAAATTGCTTATGATTACCAGGTGAAGCGCAAAAAACTGACGCAGCAGATATTGAAGCAGGATTCGGTTTCAACCAAACAGGAGTTGGATCAATCTAAACAATCTTTCGACCGTACCCAAAACGCGCTGGCCGTGATGCGCCAAAAAGTAGGCGATTTGATTGTCCGCGCGCCAGTTGACGGCCAGCTGACTTCCATGGATGCAGAAGTTGGCCAGAACAAACATCAGGGCGAACGACTGGGCCAGATCGACGTTTTAAGCGGGTTTAAAGTTCGGGTTGATGTAGACGAACATTATATTTCCCGCATTTTTACCGGCTTGACCGGCGATTTCGACTTCTCCGACAAAACCTATAAACTGAAGATCAAAAAGGTGTTTACGCAAGTTACCAACGGTCGTTTCCAGGTAGATATGGAGTTTGTAGGGAAAGTACCGGAAGGCATCCGCCGCGGACAAACCTTGCAAATTCGTTTGGCTCTGGGCGACGAAACCAAAGCTTTGTTATTGGCCAAAGGCGGCTTTTACCAGCAAACCGGTGGCAACTGGATTTTTAAAGTGAGCGATGACGGCAAAACGGCTTATAAAGTTGATGTACAGCTTGGCCGCCAAAACCCGGATTATTACGAGATTTTACAAGGCTTAAAACCCGGCGATAAAGTGGTAACAAGTAGTTATGAAAATTATGGAACGATGCAGGAGTTGGTGTTAAAGAAGTAAGGATCGGTATCAAGTATTAAGTATCAGGTATCAAATAAATGAAAGTAAAACACACCCCTAACCCCTCTCGAGAGGGGAAATATGGCGCAGACCTTTCTAAAGCCGGAAAAGTAGCAAACTATGCTTCCCCTCTCGAGAGGGGTCAGGGGTGTGTCCTTTCTCAATAAAAAATATATTCAAATAAAGAGTTGTAAGATTATAACCCAAACCTCCTAACCATGATAAAAATTACAGAATTAGAAAAAATCTATCGCACCGAAGACATCGAAACTTCGGCCTTAAACAAATTGTCCATCGAAGTAAAAGACGGCGAGTTTGTAGCCGTGATGGGCCCTTCGGGCTGCGGCAAATCCACCTTGTTAAACATTTTGGGATTGCTGGACGACCCGGACGGCGGCAGTTTCATGTTCAACGAAATTGAAGTCGCTGGTTTTAACGAACGCAAACGTGCCGACCTGCGCAAACGCAACATTGGCTTTGTATTCCAGAGCTTTAACCTAATTGACGAACTGACCGTTTTTGAAAACGTGGAACTACCGTTAATTTATTTGGGTGTGGACAGTGCCGAACGTAAAAAACGCGTGGATGTGGTTTTGGACAAGATGCAGATCATGCACCGCCGCAACCACTTCCCGCAGCAACTTTCCGGCGGACAACAACAGCGTGTTGCCGTTGCACGCGCAGTCGTGAACAATCCAAAACTAATTTTGGCGGATGAGCCGACTGGTAACCTGGATTCTTCCAACGGCAACGAAGTGATGCAATTGTTGACCGAACTAAACGAGCAGGGAACCACGATTGTGATGGTAACGCACTCGGAGCATGATGCACGGTATAGCCACCGAATTATCAGGATGCTGGACGGGCAGACGGTTACGGAGAATTTGTTGGTATAGGCAGAAGGTTTGAGGTTAGAGGTATGAGCCTGAATAATGAAATTATACTGATAAAAGAAGCATTGGCTAATCCGGTGAAGAGGTTGAGAAGTGAGGAGTATCAGTAGTTGCAAACTGCAAACTTAAAATAATACGACAAAAGAAGCTATAAAACCTAAAAATAATGATCAGAAATTATTTAAAAACAGCTTGGCGCAATATCATAAGCAATAAGTTTTACGCAGCTATTAATGTGGCCGGCCTTACTTTTGGATTGGTTATAGGTTTGTTCATGCTGCTTTGGGTACAAGATGAACTCAGCTTTGATGCCTTTAATAATAAAGCTCCAAATATTTACAGGATCGGTATCGTTGGCGGCACAGATGTAAGCAGGCAAATATTCACCAGCATAATTGCCCCGGTTGTAACTTTTGCTAAAAATGAACTGCCGGAGGTTAAAGATGGTGTTCGTATAATGAATGTGGGCAATGTGCCTTTTAAATATAAGGACAAAACTTTTATTGAAGAGAATGCTGCTTTTACCGATGCTTCCTATTTTTCGGTGTTTGATTTTAATCTGATTAATGGCGACAAAAAGAATCCATTTCCTGATAATAATTCTGTTGTGATAACCCGTTCAATGGCCAAAAAATATTTTGGCAAGGAAAATCCTGTTGGTAAAACGGTTATTTCAGGACTAAGCGAAAGCCTTAAAGTTACTGGCGTGATTGATGATTATCCCGCTAACTCAAGCATCAAATACAATTTCCTGTTTCCCATAAGTAAGTTTAATCAACTGGCCTATCAACAACGAAATTTCAGTTATAATGGTACAAAACGAATTGCATCAATGGATGCCGATTGGGTAAACTTTAGTTTTGAGACTTACTTGCTTTTAAAGCCAAACACCAATATCGATCAGCTTGAAAAAAAGCTACAACGCATCCATGAAAGAAACAAACCTGATGATGCGCCTGTGCCGTACTTAGCCCAGCCTTTGTTAAAAATGCACTTGTACAAAACGGATGGCAGCAACGGCGGGATTGAAACGGTAAGAACATTTGCTATTGTAGCAATTCTGATATTGATAATTGCTTGTATCAATTATGTAAACCTATCAACTGCGCGGTCTATGCTTCGTGCCAAGGAAGTGAGTATGCGTAAGATCATAGGAGCAGCCAAACTGCAACTTTTTATGCAGTTTATGGTCGAGTCAACCTTATTGTTCCTCATTGCTACTACATTGGCCGTAAGTTTAATGTTTGCGCTTATGCCAGTGTATAATAATTTCTCTGGCAAACAGCTTCAACTTTCTATAACTAACTACCAAGTTTGGGTGTATATTGTTATCACTTTAACGGCTACGCTTGCAGCTTCAAGTATTTACCCGGCCTTACTGTTGTCGTCTTTTGAACCTCTAAAAGCGCTTAAAGGTAAAGTAACTGTAGGCATTGGAAATACCGTTTTCAGAAAAGTATTGGTTGTGTTGCAGTTTACGGTATCGCTAATACTTATTATCAGTACACTTATTATTGGTAAGCAACTTAAGTATATCCGCAGTAAAGATTTAGGGTATGATAAAGAAAATGTGCTTTCATTTAATATGCGTGATATTAAGCCGCATTTTGATGCCGTACAAGCAGAACTGTTAAAGCATCCGGGAATTTTATCGGTAACAAGGTCTGGCGGGGAAATTGTGAATAACGAGAGCTGGACGGGTGATAATGACTGGGACGGGAAACCTGCAAAATCAAACCTTTTATTCCATCCTATAGCAGTAGATAAAGATTTTATAAACTTCTTTAAAATACAGTTGAAACAAGGCAGCACTTTTACAGGCGTAGTTGCTGATTCTACCCATTTTATTATAAATGAAGCTGCTGTTAGTGCCATGAGTCTTAAACATCCCATTGGTAAAAATTTGCGGATGGGGAAAACTAAAGGAACGATTATAGGGGTGGTAAAAGATTTTCATTATACATCAATGCATAGAAAAATCGAACCTGCTGTTTTATTGTATAATCCTGCTGATTGCTATAATATCTATATAAAAACAACAGGTAATGATGCCCAAAAAGCTATTGCTGCCGCACAGGAATCATGGAAACAATATAACAACGATGTTCCATTCACTTATTCTTTTTTGGATGAAAACTTTAACAAGCTATACAAAACCGAGCAGCGCGAAGGCAGGTTGTTTAATGTTTTTGCCTCAATCGCAATTCTGATTTCATGTTTGGGTTTATTCGGACTGGCCACTTATACCGCTCAGGTAAAAACGAGGGAAATTGGAATACGAAAAGTGCTTGGTGCAAGTGTAGCAGGTATTGTTCGATTACTATCGAAAGAGTTTATTTTATTAGTGATAATAGCTTTTGTAATAGCAGTACCAACAGCTTTATATGCGATGCAGATGTGGCTGCAAAATTTCGCCTATAAAACAAGTATCGGTTGGTATATTTTTGCATCGGCCGGAATTTTGGCTGTTGTAATTGCTTTGTTCACCATCAGTTTTCAGGCGATAAAAGCAGCATTGGCCAATCCGGTGAAGAGTTTGCGGAGTGAATAGGTAAGAGCTGTCAGCAGTCAGCTTTCAGGTATCAACGATTTGCAAGTTGGATATCTTCAATCTGATACTTAAATATTACCGGTAAAAGAAGTATTCAGGTATGGGTACTTTACAAACCTCCTACCCTAAAATATATTGATAAAAGAAGCATCAAAATCTGTGGAATCAATTCACATCTGTGTAATAAACTAAAACCATGTTTAAAAACTACATCAAAATTGCATTACGAAGGCTGCAAAAAAGTAAATTATTTACGTTGATTAATGTGGTGGGTTTAACAGCCGGTTTAGTCAGTTGCCTGCTCATTAGTTTGTTTGTTATTAACGAACTAAGTTACGACCGGTTTAACAAAAAAGCAGACCGGATTGTCCGCATGACCATGCAATATGGCGATGGCGGTGCCCAAAAAGTTGCTTTGACCGGCACTAAAGCTGGCCCACAATTATCACGCACCTTTCCACAAGTTCAGGACTACGTAAGGTTAATGAACAGTGAGGCAATCGTTAAAAATGGGCAGGAAGTGTTCCACGAAAAAAACTTCCTGTTTGCAGACCCTTCAATTTTTAATATTTTCTCTTTCAAGTTGATCCGTGGAAATCCAATAACAGCTTTAAATTCTCCAAACCAGGTTGTAATTACAGCAAAAACTGCGAAAAAGTATTTTGATGGTATTGATCCGATTGGTAAAACATTTAATGTCGCTATCGGAAAAGATAAAGATTACACCATAACAGGCATAGTTGCCGATGCCCCTGAGAACTCACAAGTTAAATATGATTTTATTGCATCGTTTACTTCGCTTAAAGCAGCAGCAAGCGAAGAATGGTGGACAGCAAACTATACAACTTACTTACTGCTAAAAAATAAGGACGAACTGAAAAGTTTCCAGCGGCAGTTAAACGCTTACATGCTTGGCATCAGCAAAAGTGAGCTGAAATTAGAAAACAACAATCCGCTACTTTACAATCTTGAACCTTTGCTTAGCGTTCACTTGTATTCGCAACTTGATGGTTTAGAACCAAGCGGCAGCATCACTACAGTTTACATACTTGGGATTATTGCTTTGCTGATACTGATTATTGCTTGTATCAACTATACTAACCTGGCTACTGTGCAATCAAGTGCCCGAAGTGCGGAGATTGGTATCAGAAAAGTTTTGGGTGCAGAAAAATTACAGCTTTTCAAACAGTTTATCGGCGAATCATTTTTACTTACGCTATTATCGCTCGTCATCGCACTTATACTTGCAGCAATCCTTCTGCCCTATTTTAATCAGCTAACAGGCAAACTACTTTCGTTTTCGCTAATAATGAAGCCGGTCCCGCTTATTACAATGGTGATTTTATTTATTGTAATTGCTTTTGCTTCGGGTGCTTATCCGGCATTTATACTTTCCAACACCAAGATTGTTCATATTTTAAAATCGGGGTTGAGGCTTTCTTCTTCCGGCGGAACTTTGCGGAAATCGTTGATTGTTTTCCAATTTGCAGTTTCCGTATTTCTAATTGTTGCCACGATAATTATCTTACAGCAACTCAACTATATTCAAAATAAAGATCTGGGTTATGATAAAGAACATATTTTGGTATTGCCGATTACACAGCAGGTAAGACAGAATTATGAACCGATTAAAGCAGAAATCGGCAGGCTGCCACAGGTAATTAGCGTTAGTGGTGCCAATGCAACGCCAACTTTTGTGCGCTGGGGCGATGGGATCAGTACTGAAACCGGCCATGGCAAAGTCAGTTTGGATATTACTGCCCTCCCATCAGATTTAGGTTTTATTAAAACAATGGGCATGAAGCTCATTGCCGGAACAGACTTTACCCGTGCTGATTTAAAGCTTGCAGATACAACAAATCAATACAAAAACTTTAAGTATGCTTTTATTTTGAATGAAACCGCTGCAAAAGCTTTTGGGTGGACACCAGCACAAGCGGTCGGAAAAACGGTAGATAAAAACTTCCCTGGTGTGATAAAAGCAGTGGTCAAGGATTTCCATTTTTCGTCTTTCCACCAGCCGATCGGTCCGCTCATGCTGTTTTTAGACCGAGATTATACGAACGATTTCTTTGTTAGGGTAAGCGGAAAAAACCTACCGGCCACCATACATTCTTTGCAGAACTTGTGGAAAGAACGCGTGCCCTCAATGCCGTTTGAATATCGTTTTCTGGATGATGACTACAACAGCTTGTATGTTTCAGAACAAAGGTCAGCCAAAGTTTTCAGCACTTTTTCCATACTTGCTATTTTATTGGCCTGCTTGGGTTTGTTTGGTTTGGTAGCCTTTACCACTATGCAGCGCACCAAAGAAATTGGCATACGCAAGGTTTTAGGTGCCGGAGTAAGTGGAATTGTAGCCCTGATTGCAAAGGATTTTTTAAAGTTGACCCTGATTGCCGTACTGGTGGCCTCTCCGCTTGCCTGGTACTTTATGCACGAATGGCTCCAGGGTTTTGCTTATCGTATTGCTATTGAATGGTGGGTTTTTGCTGTAGCAGGCGGCTTGGCTATTTTAATCGCTGTGTTGACCATCAGTTTTCAGGCGGTAAAAGCAGCATTGGCCAATCCGGTGAAGAGTTTGAGGAGTGAATAGGTTTGGGGTAAGAGGTTTGAGGTATCAGCACTTTGCAAAGTCCCCGAACCTCACACCTCCTACCCAAATATTAAATCATAAAAAACTACAACCATGTTTAAAAACTACATCAAAATTGCCTGGCGCAACCTTGTAAAAAGTAAGGTTTACAGTGCTGTTAATATTTTGGGATTGGCAGCAGGATTGGCAAGTTTCATCATCATCTTGTTGTATCTTAATTATGAATTGAGCTATGATAAATGGAACCCGGAACTACAGAAAGTTTACAAGGTTTCCATTTATGAAAAGGGGGATTATTTGCCTTCATCATACGCACCGCTGGCCAGTTTTATAGCAAAAAATTATCCAAACGCGGAAGCCGGTACTGCGGTTCAAGGCGGAATAGATGTGGATGTTTTGCTTGCGGCCAACAATAAAAAGATTTATCAGAAGGGCTTAGTTACCGTAGATTCTTCTTTTTTAAAAGTATTCCCTTATAAAATTAGCAGAGGTGATGTCAAGACGGCATTGGACAAACCTGATGCCACGGTTATCACAGAAGCGTTGGCGCAAAAATTGTTTGGAAACGAAGACCCGATCGGCAAACCGATAAAAGTATTTAACGCCTTTACCGGAACCATCACAGCAATAATGCAGGAGCCGAAAACACCAACCCATTTTAATGCCCAAATTTTAATGCGTTTTCCTTATGAAAAATCAAATATGCATTGGGGAAACCAATCTTATCAAACTTATATCAAATTAAAACAACCGGTTGCAGATGCAAAATTTGAAAATTACATCAACAGATTGTATTACAATGAACGTTTAAAAAAAGGCAACCAAACCTACGAGGCTTATAAAAAAGCCGGACAGAAATCTTTTCTTTATACAGATGCTGTTGCCAATATCCACAACTTCCCCAAACACGGCGAAAGCAATTTTAAAACGGTTTCCATCTTGCTGGTACTTGCTGTTTTGCTGCTGCTGGCGGGTGCTATCAACTTCAGTAACCTGGCCATTGCAAAATCAGTTGGCCGTGCAAAAGAAGTGGGTATGCGCAAAGTTTTGGGTTCGGATCGGAAACAGTTGGTGTTCCAATTTATGTCCGAAACAATTTTACAATGTGTTATCAGTTTGGGCATTGCTGTTTTTATCGTGCTTTTTTCGTTGAGGTTTATCAATCAATCTTTCAATATCAATTTAAGCTTCTGGCATCAACATAACACAAGTTCAATTTTTGTCCAAATTGCTTTTTGCCTGTTGCTGGTGATCTTACTTTCCGGTTTGTATCCATCCTTAATTGTATCCAAGTTTAATACGGCAAAAGTTTTAAAAGGGAACTATTCATCCGGAAACAAAGGTGCCTTTTTCCGCAATAGTTTAATTGTTGTACAATTTATGGTTTCTGCATTTTTTGTGATGGCTGTATTAATTATCAAAAGTCAGATGCATTACATGCAAACCAAAGACAAAGGTTTTTCTGCCGAACAGGTAATGCGGATAGAAGCATCGCAAAAAATAAGGGAAGAAGGTTTTTCTAATCTACAAAACACATTTTCTTCTATAACCGGCGTAAGTTCGATAGCCAAAACAACCAATGTACCTGGAGAACAGAAAGAAATGGCAGATACTTCCACTTTCAATTTTAAATATGCGGGGAAAGGATTGCGCATGGCATCTGTAAAAGTAAGCACGGATTATTTTAAAACTTTAAAGATTGCATTGGTACAAGGCCGGTTATTTAATGAAAGTTATACAGATCAAAATACAAGATCAGCCGTAATTAATGAAACTGCTTTTCAAAAATTCCATGACAATAATCTCATCGGGAAAACCCTGGCTTTTGACAATTGCGATAGTATTCCGGTGAAAATTGTAGGTGTTGTAAAAGATTTTAACGTGCAAGGGTTTGAAAGTGCCGTACAGCCTGTGGTTTATACCATTGGAAACAAAGCTTGCATGTACCAGTCGGGCGGTGCAATATTGGTGAAACTAAACAGTAACCACATGCAAAAAACGGTTGCAGCTATAGAACAAGCCTGGAAAAAGATTGATCCCGATTCGCCCATCCGTTACTCCTTCCTGGATGATAATTTCCAGCAATTGTTCTTGTCCTATTCCAGGCTGCAAAGTTTGATCACTTTTTTCGCAATTGTCGCCATTTTGATTTCTGCCATGGGTTTGTTTGCCTTAACCGCCTACTTTACCAAACAACGCACCAAAGAAATCGGGGTGCGAAAAGTATTGGGTGCAACAGTAGCACAGTTGGCCACTTTGATGAGCAAAGAATTTGTTTTTCTGGTGGTTTTATCTGTCTTGCTCATCTCGCCGTTTGCCTGGTGGGTGATGAACTGGTGGCTGCAAACTTTTGTATATCGCATTAATATCAGTTGGTGGCTGTTTGCTTTAGCCGGATTTTTAGTGTTGGGCATTGCTTTGATCACCATCAGTTTTCAATCGATAAAAGCAGCATTGGCCAATCCGGTGAAGAGTTTGCGGAGTGAATAGGTTTGGGATGAGCGGTTTGAGGCATGAGTGACTTGCAAAGCCTCTTACCTAAAACCTCCTACCTAAAAAAACACCGATAAAAGAAGCATGAAGACAATTACCAAAAAATTAGAATTTCAACTAATATTTGGATCGAGAAAGGGGTTGACAATAGTTAGTTTGTTCCTAATCACCTGTCCGTTCTGTAAATCTTCGGAATATAATATTTTACAATTGTTTTGAAGGGCGGAGGAAATGATTAAACTATCCCAATTAGAATATTGAAACTGAACAGAAATTTCAAAAGCCATAACAAGTGTTGTTTTGTCAATCAATTTGAGGGCACAAGTAACCATTAAATACCTGCCATGTTGATAGGAGACTTCTTTCGAAAACTTAAATTTTTTCAAGCAAATGTTGATATTTTCTAATACAACCTGGGTACTTATGATTGGGCTTTTTTCAATCAGCCCCAAAGCTATTTTGTTTTTAAATGTTGCCTTATTAAGGGCATACAAGGCAACATTGGAGTCTATAAAAAAATCAGCACTCATTGGCTTCGTCCCGGTCAAACTTAAAATTGCCCATATCAATACTGTTCGCTTTCCAAAAGTCAAAAGCTTTTTTAGTTTCAACTTGATCCGTTACTTTTTCTTCAATAGTGAAAGCAATAATTTCTACTTGCTTGCCAATAAACTCCTCGGGGAATTCAATAGTTTGCTTTGTATTGGTTGGTACAACAATTTGTCTAATCATACAATTGCCTTTTCTCAAATATACAAATAACACATTAAATTAAATACCATGTTCAAAAACTACCTCAAAACCGCCATCCGAAGCTTTAAAAAAAACAAGGTTTACAGTTTGCTCAATGTATTTGGTTTGGCCATCGGCATTGCCTGCGCGGCCCTTATTTTTTTATGGGTGGAAGACGAGGTGAACTGGGACAAATTCAACCTGAAAAAAGACAACCTGTATTTAATCCGCGAGAACCAGAAGTACGATACTTATGTGGCTACTTTCGGCTCAACACCCGGAGTGATGGGGCCGGCAATACAGGTAGAAATCCCTGGCGTTGCCAATACCTGCCGGGTATATGATGAAGATGCAACGCTTTTTTCTATTGGTGATAAAAATATGTATGCTGGCGGCATATATTCAGACCCGTCTTTGTTCAGCATGTTTACTTTGCCCTTTGTACAAGGCAACCTCAAAGCAGCTTTTGCCCAGCAGTATTCCTTGGTCATTACCCAAAAAGCAGCAAAGAAATTTTTCGGAAATGAAAAAAACGTGGTTGGCAAAACAGTACGGATTGACAACAAACAGGATTATGTAATTACCGGCGTATTAAAAGACCTGCCGGAAAATTCCACTTTACAATTTGAATGGGCAGCGCCTTTTAAAGTCATTTACGATCAAAGCCCATGGTTGCATACTTGGGGCAATAACACTCTAACCACTTATGTTGAATTAAAACCAGGCGTAGACCCGGCATCGGTAAATAAGCAATTATACAATTTCATTCAGCAACGAGAGCCGAAAGCCAATGCCCGTCCGTTTTTATGGAA
Source organism: uncultured Sphingobacteriaceae bacterium (assembly GCA_964236465.1). Classification (GTDB taxonomy): domain Bacteria; phylum Bacteroidota; class Bacteroidia; order Sphingobacteriales; family Sphingobacteriaceae; genus Mucilaginibacter_A. The sequence goes on from CAXSBZ010000006.1 coordinate 117,070, forward strand.
CATGGGCCAATGGCATTTATACGATGACTTTGAAAACGGTAAAGCAACCGGCGGCGGACAAATACAGTACGTTCATTTATTTTCCATTATCGCCTGGATTATCCTGCTGATCGCCTGCATCAACTTTATGAACCTGGCTACCGCGCGAAGCGAAAAACGGGCACAGGAAGTTGGTGTACGGAAAGTGTTGGGTGCCTTAAAACGAAGTCTAATTACACAGTTTATTGCCGAAGCTTTGTTGATGGCTTTGCTGGCAGCCATAGTTGCTGTTGTGATTACAGCGTTGGTGTTGCCGGCGTTTAACAATCTGGTGCAAAAACAGCTTTCCTTAGGTTTTAACCAACCTGCACACCTTGCTGCATTGTTGTTGATAACGCTGGTTTGCGGATTGGTAGCAGGCAGTTATCCTTCTTTATATTTATCATCTTTCAACCCGGTAGCTGTTTTAAAAGGCGTGAAGCTGAAAGACGGCAGTGCTTCTTTTATCCGCAAAAGTTTAGTGGTTTTGCAGTTTACCATCTCGATTGTATTGATTATCAGCACCATTATTATTTACCAGCAAATTCAGCATGTAAAAAGCAGGCAATTGGGTTTCAACAAAAACAACCTGATCGAAGCAGATGCGCAAGGCGACAGGGCAAAATACTATGATGCACTTAAACAGGACTTATTGAAAACCGGGATGGTAGAAAACGTTGCTTTATCTGATCATTCCACACTTCGCGGCGGCAACAATACAAGCAGTTATACCTGGCAGGGCAAAATATTGGGTGCCGAAATACTGATATCTAACCGCAACGTTACACCGGAATTTATTGGCACTTCACAATTAAAACTTTTAGAAGGCAGGGATTTTATTTCGACGGATTCTGTTACTTCAAAAAAAGAAAATGTGATCATTACCCAATCCTTGGAGAAATTAATGGGCAATAACAGTGCTTTGGGCAAAACATTATGGGGTGTCGGCGATACCAGCGGAACAAAATTAACGGTTGTAGGCGTTGTGAACGATTACGTTTACGGTAACATGTACGGCAAGCCAGATCCGGTTTTGTTTTCTGCAACTTCTCCGGAACATGCCAATAAAATGTACCTGCGCCTCAAACCGCAAAGCAACATCGAACAAGCTTTGGCCAGGATTGAAGCGGCAATGAAAAAGAACAATCCGGCTTATCCGTTCAACTACAAGTTTGTGGACGAGCAGTTTAACCAAATGTTCATCAGCGAAACGTTGATCAGCAAATTGTCCCGCGTATTTGCAGCGTTGGCCATCCTGATTTCCTGCCTGGGCTTGTTTGGATTGTCTGCTTATACCGCCGAAAAAAGGACAAAAGAAATCGGAATCAGAAAAGTTTTGGGCGCAAGTGTAACCGGGATTGCTGGTTTGTTGTCTAAAGATTTCTTAAAACTGGTCGGTTTATCCTGCCTGCTGTCTTTCCCTTTGGCCTGGTGGATGATGCACAACTGGCTGCAAGGTTACCAATATCGGATAGCAATCAACTGGTGGATATTTTTAATTGCAGGTGCTGTTGCCATTTTGATTGCTTTGGCCACCGTTAGTTTTCAAGCGATAAAAGCAGCATTGGCCAATCCGGTGAAGAGTTTGAGGGCGGAATAAGCTATCAGCAATCAGCTTTCAGTTATCAGCTATTTGCAAGTTTGATACCTGAAATCTCAAATCGAGATACCAAATAACAAACTATTTAGGAAGCTGAAAGCCGATTGCTGACAGCTAGAAGCCTCTTCACAAAAAAGGGCTTTTGCAGGGCAAACCATAAAAGTCTCCAACTTTGGTTCCTCCCCTTTGGGGAGGTTAGGTGGGGCTAAAAAACTATCGATAAAAGAAGCATCAGGAAAAAAGCTATCAGCAATCAGCTTTCGGCTATCAGCGATTTGCAAGTTTCATACCTAAAACTTCTTATTAAAATAACAAATTATACAAAAAGCTGAAGGCTGATTGCTAACAGCTAAAACCTAAATAACAAACTATAAAAGAAGCTGAAAGCCGATTGCCGACAGCTAAAAGCTTAAAAAAATGTTTAAAAACTACATCAAAATTGCTTACCGGAACTTTTGGAGAAACAAAAGTTTTGCTGCCATTAATATCTTCGGACTGGCTATTGGCATTGCCGTGTGCTTTATTATCCTGCTTTTTGTGCAGGACGAGCTGGGTTACGACCGTTTTAACACCAACGCCAACCGTATTTTCCGGGTTGTTTTTAAAGCCGATATTAATGGCGGAAAGATTTTTGAAGCCATGGTAATGCCGCCGACTGCGCAAACTTTAAAAAACGATTACCCGGAAGTGGAAGAAGCTACACGGCTGCGCGATATGGGCAAACCAAAAGTTACCTTCGGCAACAAAGTTTTTAAAGAGGGGACTTTTGCTTTTGCCGATGCCAATATCTTCAAAGTGTTTACGCTTCCATTGATAAAAGGCGATGCAAAAACAGCATTGCTTCAAACCAATTCAGTTGTCATTACCGCGGAAATGGCAAAGAAATATTTTGGCGGAGAAGAACCTATCGGCAAAGTGCTTACTTTAAACAACAACAAATTGTATAAAGTAACCGGCGTGATTGCCCCAATTCCAACCAATTCACATTTTCATTTTGATCTATTTGGTTCGATGCAAAGTTTGCCCGACGCAAAAGATCCCAACTGGATGTCTTCTAACTATTTTACATACCTGTTATTGAAAGATGGTTACGATTATAAAAAATTAGAAGCTAAAATGCCGGCCTTGATAGAAAAATACATGGGCCCACAAATTGTACAAACTTTGGGCATGACTTTATCACAATTTCGTACCAAAGGCAACAGTCTTGGTTTTGCTTTGCAGCCTTTAACTGATATTCATTTGCGTTCCAACAGCAATTACGAATTGGAGCCGGGCGGCGATATCAAGTACGTTTATATTTTTAGCGCCATCGCTGTTTTTGTATTGCTGATTGCCTGCATCAATTTCATCAACCTTTCTACCGCAAGCGCATCCAAACGGGCCAAAGAAGTTGGCGTCCGCAAGGTAATGGGTTCTGATAAAACCGAACTAATTAAACAGTTTTTGCTGGAGTCTGTCCTGCTCACTTTTATTGCTTTGTTTATCGCCTTTTTATTGGTGCAACTGGCCTTGCCGGTTTTCAACCAGCTTTCGGGCAAAAGTTTAAGTTTGAGTTATGCCCTGAAACCCTGGGCGGCTTTTATCGGAATGGGTTTGTTCGTAGGTGTTTTGGCTGGAATTTATCCGGCGTTTTACCTGTCTTCCTTGAAACCAATTTCGATCATCAAAGGGAAATTGGGCACGGCCAACAAAAGCATGGGTTTGCGTAGTGGTTTGGTGGTTTTTCAATTCTTTATTTCGGTCAGCCTGATCATCAGCACGTTGGTGGTTTATCAGCAAATGCAATTTATCCACAACAAAAAATTAGGTTACAACAAAGAACAATTGCTGGTGCTGCCCAACTCCGGGGCTTTAGGAAAAAACGAGCAGCTTTTTAAAGAGGAAATGTTGAAAGACCCACGTGTGGTCAATGCCACGGTTTCTGGTTATAAACCTGCCGGGCCAACCAACAACAATAATTCGTTGGCTTATCCCGAAGGCAAGGAAAACCAGATGATGAAAACTTTGCGCTACGATGTGGACGAACAATACCTTCCAACATTTGAGATGCAACTGGCTGCCGGAAGAAATTTTTCAAAAGCATTTGCAACAGATTCTTCTGCGATCATCGTTAATGAAGCAGCCGTAAAAGCTTTCGGATTAACCAATAAAAGCATCGGGCAAAGCATCACTTGGGCAACAGGCCATACAGGCGAAAAGGTGAATTATCATATCATTGGTGTGGTAAAAGATTTCAATTTTAAGTCGTTGCACGAACAGGTAACACCTTTGTTAATGGTGCTGAACCCGGGATCCGGGTTGATTTTTAAAGTAAGGACGGGCGATGTTTCCGGTTTGCTCAAAACCATGAAACAGCAATGGGAAAAGTTTAATGTAGATGAACCTTTCACTTATTCTTTTATGGACGAGCTGTACAACAAAACTTATTCGGCCGAAGAAAAAACCGGAAAAATCCTGAACATTTTTACCTCGTTGACCATTTTTGTTGCCTGCCTCGGTTTGTTTGGCTTGGCTATTTACACCACCGAACAACGAACGAAAGAAATCGGCATCCGCAAAGTTTTAGGCGCAAGTGTTTTGCAGATAACAAACATGCTTTCCAAAGATTTTTTAAAATTGGTGCTGATTGCCTGCGTTATTGCTTTCCCACTTTCCTACTGGCTGATGCAAAAATGGCTGCAGGATTTTGCCTACCGCATCCAAATCGGTTGGTGGGTTTTTGCTTTGGCTGCGCTGATTGCTTTGGTAATTGCTTTGGCCACCGTCAGTTTTCAGGCGGTAAAAGCAGCATTGGCCAATCCGGTAAAGAGTTTGAGGGCGGAATAAGCTGTTAGCAATCAGCTTTCAGTTATCAGTGATTTGCAAGTTTGATACCTAGTACCTCTAATTCCAAAAAGCCTTACCAAACCCTCTCCAAAAGAGAGGGCTTTTGCATAGCGGATAGAAAAGGCCTGCGCTTGGGTTCCTCCCCTTTGGGGCGGAAAAAGTATCGATAAAAGAAGCATGAGGTTTAAGGTATGAGATTATTGATATGGGCAGTTTGCATAGTCTCGTGCCTCATACCTCAAACCCCGCACCTCCTTCCCTGCCCATTACCGTACACTTACTTGTAACGAAACCGGACATCAGCCCAACTCTCCTATCCGTACTTCTTTTATAATCAAATAGTTAGTACTTTGGTACGACTGATGTACGATATAACTTGCAGTAGGAGTACTGTTGTTCTTTAGTTAAATTTCAATGTTAAGTGAAGCCTGAAACCCCCTCCTTTTTTGGGAGGGGACAAAGGTGAAAAGCAAATCTCGTAATCCCCTAAAACCAAATACTATATGAAAACTTTTAAAACCACTTTCGTTTTGTTCCTGCTTGGCCAGGCTTTGGCAACTTCGGCACAAAACAACAACCAACAGCCTTATTTAAACAAACCGTTTGCCAATGCGGCCATCAAAAATGTGAATGTAAAAACTTCCGGCGGCAGCATTATGGTGAGCGGCGGAAATGCTTCAGATGCTCATGTTGAGGTTTACATCAACGCCAACAACAACAACCAAGACCTCTCGAAAGAAGAGCTGGTCGAGGATTTAAAGAATTATGACTTAAATATTTCTTTAAACGGCAATGAGCTGGAAGTATCAGCAAAAGCTAAAAACAATTTCAACTTCAACTGGAAAAAATCGTTGAGCATTTCCTTTAAAATTTATGTGCCAAAAGAAGTATCAACGAATTTAACCACGAGCGGCGGCAGCATCAAGCTAAGCAATTTAAACGGTGAGCAAAACTTTACTACGAGCGGCGGCAGTTTAAACATTGACCAGTTGAATGGCCTGGTAAAAGGGCGTACTTCCGGCGGTTCTATCAACGTAACCAATTCAAAAAGCAACATTGATTTGCGCACCAGTGGCGGCAGTATTACCGCGGCGGATTGCCAGGGAACGATCAGCCTAAGCACTTCCGGCGGCTCTTTGCATTTGGCCAACCTCAACGGGACGATCAACGCCCGGACCAGCGGCGGCGGCATCACCGGCGACCATATTTCGGGCGAACTAATTACCGGCACTTCCGGCGGTAGCATCAACTTAACCGAAATGGCCTGTAGTTTGGAAACCTCGACCAGTGCCGGCAGCACACACGTACAGATGGAAAAACTGGGCAAGTACATCAAAATTAACGGCAGCGTTGGCCATGTGGATTTGCAGCTACCAAGCGGCAAAGGTTTAGATTTGGACTTGCACGGAAACCGCATCAGCACCAACGTAACCAGCAATTTTAACGGCGAAAAAGACGATAGCCGAATGGTAGGCAAACTGAACGGCGGCGGCATCCCGGTTACGGTGAGCACGAGTATTGGCGGGATTAATGTGAGGATGTAGGTGCGGGGTGTGAGGTATGAGGCTTTAAGCGACTTGCAAAGCCTCGTGCCTCAAACCTCTAATCTAAAAAAGTACCGATAAAAGAAGCATCCGCTAAAAACTTGACAAAAAATCAGCAGCGTTTAAAATAGGGATGCCACGAAACGGATGCAGGACAAGCAAATCTTTATCGCCGGTAATGATACAAGAGGCATTTGCAGAAATGGCCAGTTCAAAAAATTTATTGTCTTTAGGGTCCCGGCAATCCGTGATAATTGAATCAGGTGTGAACAGTTTTGAATTGGCTTCCAATCTATTTAATATAGACCAACACTCCTCATGCCTAAAAAATATCTATCAAATTTTTTACGGAACAATACCTCAGTAAACTCCTCAAAAGTGCTTTGTGAAACTGCAATAGTTCCTATGGCAATAGCTTTATCTATTGCCTTGCTATTTGTAGAGTTTTTGATAAGTGCCGAGCTGATTGATGCGTTTGTGTCAAAAACAAAAAAATCAGTCTTCATCTTTCAAGATGTCGTTCAATATCTCTTCTGTCAGGCCGCGCTCCTCCATTGTATTTCTTATTTCATCAAGGAATTGCTTAAATTCCTCTTTTGGATCAGCCATCAACTCTTTGGCCAACCTAATATTTATTTGCTGAGATACTTTATTCTTTGTCTGTTGCGAAGCAAACCGCCATTTTTTCGCCGTCGCGTCTTCCACTTCAATTACAATCCGTTCCATTTTTGAATGATTAGAATTACAAGCCAAATTTACAAAAATTAAGGTTTGATAATTTTCGTCAATAAAATACTTTCCAACTATACAAATGCTGAAAGCCGATTGCTAACTGCTAACAGCCTGTTGCCCATACTTCTTTTACCACCTAAAAACCTGTATCACAACAGTACACAAATTGTATCGTTTCCGAACGGATTAAACAGTGTAAATTATTGTAAATATCTAATAAACAATTAATTACTTCAACGGCACAGATTTGATACAGGATCAACAAAAAACCAACATTATGAAAACATTAACCATACTTCTTTTATCAACCTTTTCTTTGTGTGCCGCAGCGCAAAGCCGGAAAACTACTTCAAAATCAGAAACCAAAGTTATCGTCAAAGACAACGACGGCAAAAACTTGTATCTCAGCATCCACAGCAACAAAGGCGGAAAGGCCGTCAACTACGAACATACTTTCAACGTGCAGGGCATTAACCAGCAGCAAAAAGACGCCCTGGTTAAAAAAATAGCTGATTCCTTGGGCGTTTCCCAACCACCGCCACCACCGGCAGCACCAGCACCGCCTGCACCGCGCGGGATGACGAAGGCATTAACTTCAACCCAAACCAATACTTCCACATCTGCTATCAAATAAAGTGTAAAAGATGATGGTAAAACTTTGCACCTTACGATCAACAGCAACAAAGCCGGAAAGGAAGTGAATTACGAGCATACTTATGCCGTTGCAGGCATGAGCAAGCAGCAAAAAGAGGCATTGGTAAAACATATTACGGATTCATTGCAGGTAAAGTAAATTATTGATTATCAATATATTACTGATACTGATACCAAATTTTATCCGGTAAAAGAAGCCTATTACAATCAAAAGAAAACTCAAAATCCTATGTTCAAAAACAACTTAAAAATTGCCTGGCGCAACTTGCTAAAAGGAAAAACATTCAACCTGATTAACATTATTGGTTTAAGTGTGGCGATTGCCTGCTGCATTTTGCTGTTTCTGACGGTTAATTTTGAGTTTTCTTTTGATCGTTTCCACAAAAACCTGCCGGATATTTACCAGGTTTACCTTACCCAAAACCGGGCAAAAGGGGTTGAACGCGGCACGGCAATGCCCGAACCGCTGACACCAGCTTTGAAAGCAGAATATCCAATTGTGCAACATATTTCGAGGTTGGGCAATGGCGGCGCAGAAATTACCTACAAAACCAAAAAGATCATGGAATCCATCAGGTTTGTGGACGAGGATTTCCTACGGATTTTTACTTTCCCACTTGAAAAAGGATCGGTAAAAACAGCATTGCATGATCTGCATAGCATTGTAATTACCGAATATGTTGCCAAAGCGATTTTCGGAAAAGAAAACCCGGTTGGCAAAACTTTAGAATTAAACCTGTACAACCAAAACCAAAGCTTTGTGGTTGGTGGCGTGGCAAAGGATTTCCCCAATAATTCGAGCATCGGTTTTGATGTGTTGATGCGTTTTGAAAACTATAACAACTATCAGCAAAACTTAGATAAATGGGATGTACAAAACCATGTTACTTATATAAAGTTAAACGCAGGTACAAATCTGGCTTCTTTTGAAAAAAGTTTAATCCCTTTTGCAAAAAACCATTTTAAGGAAGACATTAGCAATATTAAACGCGATGGCGCGAAACCGGATGCCAACGGAAACGTGTTTACCGTAAACCTGACGCCTTTCGCCAACAATCATTTCAATAACGAATTGAGCGGATTGGAAGGTGGCCCGATTTCCCGTGTTTATGTCATTGCCCTGTTGGCCATCGGTATCTTTATTTTGCTGATTGCCTGCATCAACTTTATCAACCTCAACATTGCCCGCGCTTTTAACCGTGCCCGCGAAGTTGGCGTGCGCAAAACTTTGGGTGCCGGAAAATGGCAATTGCTGGTGCAGTTTTGGGTAGAAACGGCTTTGGTTTGTTTGATTGCTTTCGGCTTTGGTTTGCTCCTCTCGTCGCTCATTTTACCGCTGTTTGCACAAAATTTTAAAAGCCAAATCCATTTAAAGATGCTGTTGCATCCGGGTTTGCTGTTTGCTTCTTTTAGCACCTTTTTTTTGATAACCATTATTGCCGGTTTTTATCCAGCCTGGCTCATGCTTCAATACAAAACGGTTTTGGTTTTAAAAGGAACGGTAAACACGACGAAGCCTGGCCGCGTGCGCAACATTTTGCTGGTTACGCAATTTGCGCTTTCTACTTTACTAATTATCTGCACTTTGGTTACCTGGCAGCAAATGCAGTATATGCAAAACCGTCCGTTGGGCTATAACCGCAGCGAGGTCATCAGTATTCCGCTGGGCAATTTGGCGGGCACCAATGCTTTGGAGATTTTACGTCAGAAATTACAGGGTTCGCCGGAAGTGGAAAGCATTACCGGCTCGCGTAGTAATTTAGGTGTAGGAAATGATGGCTCTATTATGACTTTCGTTACAGGCTTTAATTATAATGGTCATGAAGTAAGGACTAACGTTCAATTGATTGATTACGACTATTTAAAAACACTTGGAATCAAATTGTTATCCGGCAGAGATCTTTCGCGGGATTTTGCCACCGATAGTAATTCAGTTATCATTAACGAAAAGATGGCGGCTCAAATCGTCAGCAAAAATCCTGTTGGTACATTCTTACCATTTGAGGATAATAAACCGCCAATGCAAGTAATTGGTGTAGTAAAGGATTACAACTTCAAATCTCTGCATGAAGAAGTAGAACCTTTATCCCTCGGTATCAACCAAACAAAACCGTTGCAATATGTTTTTGTGCGGATAAAACCCGTTGACCTCAATGCTTCTTTTAACCACCTAAAATCGCAATGGCACCAAATTTTCCCAAACACCGAATTTAAAGGTTCCTGGCTAAATGAAAACACCGAACGCCAGTACCAAAGCGAAAAACGGCTGTCGAATATTTTTATCGGTTCGGCCATTATTGCCATCCTCATTTCCTGCATTGGCTTGCTAGCAATGGCGATGATGACGATGGTACAACGCACCAAAGAAATCGGCATCCGCAAAGTGTTGGGTTCCAGTATTTCGGGCATTGTGGTGCTGGTTTCTAAGGATTTCATCAAGTTAGTGCTGCTGGCCAGCGTGCTGGCTTTCCCAGTTGCGTATTGGGTAATGCACAACTGGTTGCAAAGCTTTGCCTACCGTATCGACATCAGTTGGTGGATTTTTGCTTTGGCTGCGCTGATTGCTTTGGTGATTGCACTGGCCACCGTCAGTTTTCAAGCCATAAAAGCAGCATTAGCCAATCCGGTGAAGAGTTTGCGGAGTGAATAGGTTTGGAGCAAGAGGTTTGAGGTATTAGCGAATTGCAAAGCCTCGTACCCTCGCACCTCGCACCAAAAAAGTATCGATAAAAGAAGCATCAGCTAAAAACTAAATATCATGATCAAAATCTACTTAAAAACAGGCTACCGCAACCTAGTAAAAAACAAAAGTTTTACGCTGATCAACCTGATTGGCCTTTCGTTGGGCTTGGCCAGCGTGATGGTGCTTTCGCTGCTGGTTTATGAATATCTGACGGCAAACAGTATTTTTAAAAACCAGGAGCGGATGGTGTATTTAAAAACTTACAGTAAATCTGGGGACGGTTCCAATCAAACCCCTTTTCCGTTGTTGGATGAAATTCTAAAAACCAGCCCAGATGTTGAAGCGGCGACACATGTGCAAAGCTTTAATCGGCCCTGGTTAAAGTATCAGGACAAAGAATTTCAGGACAATACCATTTACGGTGAAACAGGCTTTTTTAAAGTTTTTTCTTTTCCGTTTGAATCCGGCAATGCGGCTACTGCTTTAAACGAAAAATACAATGTGGTATTGAGCCACGAAACAGCCGAAAAATTGTTTGGCAAACTGAACCCGGTTGGCAAAACCATAACAGCCGACGATACCACGCAGTTAACAGTTACCGGTGTTTTGGCCCCTATTCCAGCCAATGCCACGCTTCGTCCCACGGTAATCCTGAGTATTGCTTTACTTAAAGCAAATTCTGGGTTTAAAAGTATGGCCAATTGGTACAACTCTTTTGCCGAGAATTATTTATTGCTGAAACCGGGCGCAAACAGGCAAAGTTTTACATACCAAATTAACCAATTGGTAAAAACCAATTATACGCCCGAGAATAAAAACCAGCGCATTCAATTGGCGCCTTTTGAAAATTTGGTTAAAGCAGAAGCTGGCAACACCATCGATGTCATCATCAAAGGCGCTACCGGCAGTGCTGTTTTTATCCTGCTAATTATTGTAGCCAACCTCATCAACCTAAATATGGCCACCATGTTTAACCGGGCAAAAGAAGTAGCGGTAAAACAAATAGTGGGCAGCAGCAAAATGCAAATTGTGTGGCAATTTTGTGTGGAAAACGCCATCCTCGTATTTACTTCGCTGTTGCTGGCCTTTTTGCTGTTCCGTTTTGTGTTGCTTGCCCAAATCAACCAGATGGTCAAAAGCAATTTTTCGGAACTGTCTTTTGATCTGGTGAAAGATTTTCCGCTAACATTGGTCATTCTTTTTACAGGAACTTTAGTTGTGATCCTTGCGGGAAGTTATCCGGCCTTGCACCTAACATCGATCAAAATAACAGATACGGTTAAAGGAAAACTGACCAATAACAACAGCAACTTTATCACCCGAAATGCCTTGATCACGCTGCAATTTACGCTTGCCATTATTTTTATTGGCGTTACGCTGATTTTAAACCGGCAAATGTCTTTTATGAAAGCCGCTTCTCCGGGTTACAATCAGGAAAATGTTTTGGTTGTCCCGCTTGACCTGGCTTTTAAAAACCCTGCCGCGGCAACTGCCCGTTTTGATGCGTTTTTAAATGACCTCCGCAACAATCCTTACATTAAAAGCATTTCTACAAGCAACACTATTCCAACTACTTATCAACATAACTACAATACTTACTATGATCCGGCCACGGGCAAAGAAGTAAATTTACGACAAGCCGGAACCGATGCAGGTTTGATAGATACTTACCAAATTCCGTTGGTAGAAGGGCGAAATTTTAGAAACGTTGCAGACACCAACGAAAAAAGCAATGTCATCATCAACCGTTCGGCCATGAAAGCTTTAGGCTGGACAACGGCCATCGGTAAACAGTTAAAACCAAAAGGCGGCGGCAAAGAAGTAGATAATGTAATTGGTGTGATGGAAGATTTTAATTACCGCAGGCTCAGCGAAAGTATCGAACCGATTATCCATAGTTATGCCGGCAAGCAAAGTATAAATTATAACTATCTAAGTTTGAGGGTTGACCCGAAACATGCAGCAAGCATTATTGCAAAACTGCAAAAGGAAATCAACGCGATGAACCCGCGGCGTTCCTTTTCCTACAAATACATGGCCGATCTGGCAGACCAGCAATACGCGCTGTTGAACGGCATTTTAAAAGTAACCAATTATGTAGCCGTAATTACGCTCTTTATTGCTGCCATAGGCATGTTCGGTTTGATTGCGCTTTTTGCAAGGCAGCGGGTAAAAGAAATTGGCATCCGCAAAGTATTGGGCGCCAGCACCGGTGATATTGTGCAACTGCTTTCGGGGAATTTTATTTTGCTGGTTGCCGTTGCCGCCATCATTGCCACGCCTGTTAGCTGGTTGATGATGAGCAAATGGCTGCAAAGCTTTGCTTACCGAACCGAACTTAGTTGGTGGCTTTTTGCTTTTGCAGCAGGCATTGCTTTGATGATTGCCATTGCCACCGTCAGTTTTCAGGCGGTAAAAGCAGCATTAGCCAATCCGGTGAAGAGTTTAAGGAGTGAATAGGTTCGGGGTTTAAGGCATCAGCGGATTGCAAAGCCTCATACCTGAAACCTTGTACCTCATACCAAAAAAGTACCCATAAAAGAAGCATTAGCTAAAAACTAAATATCATGCTCAAAAATTACATCAAAATTGCCTGGCGCAACATCGTTAAAAACCGTGTTTTCTCATTGGTGAATATCATTGGTTTATCAACCGGTATTGCTTTTACGTTACTAATTGGCGCTTATGTTTGGGGCGAGTTGCAGGTAAACAGCCAGTTGAAAAATACCGACCAACAATACATCATCCAAAGTAAATGGAAAGACCCAAACATGGGTTACGAACTTGCTACTTTGGCGGAATTGCCGAAAGCTTTAAAAACAGATTATCCAAACCTGGTGGCCAATTATTACCATTGGGACGGTGTTACTTCAACCATATCAAAAGGTGAAAAACATTTTCGGGAACACATCCAAATTGGCGATAGTACTTTGCTTACTATGTATGGTTTTAGTTTGTTGCACGGCGATGCCCATACTGCTTTTACCGACCCTTTTTCGGTAGTGGTTATAGCAGATAAAGCCATTAAATACTTTGGTAAAACGGATGTGGTGGGACAATCCATTATTATCGAAAACTTCTCCGGGTCGAAACATAGTTTTACTATTTCCGGTGTATTAAAAGAAGCAAACAAAAACTCGGTCCTCAACCTAAACGACAATAATAACAACGATTTTTTCCTCCCGATAAGTGCTGCAAAATTTATGGGTAGAACGGTTGACGATTGGAGCAATACCGGTTTGGTGGGCTACCTGGAATTGCAGCCTGGCGTAAAACCAGGGGATTTAGAAAAACCAATAAAGAGCCTACTTAAAAAAAACACAATAGTCCAAATCCAACAAAACTTAACACCATATCTGGTTCCGCTAAAAACTTATTACCTATCTGCAAATAATGGTGTGGTGAAAAAAATGCTTTACACACTTTCTTCCATTGCGCTTTTCATTTTGCTGATGGCAGTCGTTAATTTCATCAATATGTGTATCAGCCAGTCTTCTACGCGGATGAAAGAAATGGGCATCCGTAAAGTTTTGGGTGGAATGAAGAAGCAATTGGTTTGGCAGTTCCTGATCGAATCTACTTTGCTGGTGATGCTGGCTACTGTTTTTGCACTGTTGATTTACACGATTGCGAGGCCATTTTTTAACAATGTTTTAGGGAAAGAAATCCTAGGCCTAATTGCTTTTCCGGCTTACTTTTTCCTGATACCTTTTTTCCTGGCACTTTTTATAGGTTTACTATCCGGCGTTTATCCTGCTTTTGTTTTGTCTTCTTTAAAATCTGTTGATTCTTTAAAAGGAAAAGTAAGTTCGGTTAAAGAAAGTGTTTTTATGCGGAAATCATTGGTTGCTTTCCAGTTTGGGATTGCAGTTATCGTTTTTGTTGGCGCGCTGATTATCTCTCAACAAGTCAAACTTTTCTTCAGCAAAAACCTGGGTTACAATAAAGATTATGTGGTTTATGCTTCTGTTCCTCGGGATTGGTCGCGCAAAGGCGTGCAGAAGATGGAGCAGATACGTGCGCAACTTGCCCAAACCCCTCAAGTAAGCAACGTTTCGCTTTCTTGGGAAATACCTGATGGAATGAATGGTGGTGCATCTCAGGTGTATAAGCAAAGCCAGGATTCTACAAAAGCAATCATTACGCAAGTATTGGCAACGGATAATCGGTTTGCCGCTACTTATGGCATCCCGTTAAAAGCAGGTAGCTTTTTTAACGATGTCTATACGCCATCAGATTCTGCCAAAGTGGTGATCAACGAAACACAAGCAAAAGCGATGGGTTGGAAAGACCCGCAGATGGCAATCGGCCAACAAATCCGCATTACCGGAAATAAAAACGCGTTTACCATTTGTGGCGTTACTGCCGATTTCCATTTTGGTTCGATGCAACAGCAAATACAGCCAGCTACTTTTGTCAACGTCAATTTTTCAAACTTCTACCGCTACTTCTCGATAAAGTTGAAGCCAGGCAACATGCAGCAGAATTTGGAAGCTGTACAGCAAAAATGGACAACGCTTTTGCCTGATGCCCCTTTTGAGTACAACTTTATGGACGATGCGTTGAAAAAGCTGTACCAAACAGAAATCCAATTACAAAAAGCATCTTACATGGCTACAGCTCTGGCTATCATTATTGTGTTGCTTGGAATATTAGGGTTGATTGCACAAAGCATCCAAAAGCGGACAAAAGAAATTGGTATCCGGAAAGTATTAGGTTCTTCGGTTGCCGGGATTATCCTGCTGTTTATCAAAGAGTTTTTAGGGATTGTGTTGATAGCAGGATTAGTGGCTTGCCCGATTGCTTTTTTTATCATGCAAAAATGGTTAAGCGATTATGTTTATCGGATCACGATTACAGCAAATCCGTTTTTGATTGCTATCGTTTTGCTCACGTTCGTTACTGCACTTTTAATTGCCATACAAACGGTAAAAGCAGCATTAGCCAATCCGGTGAAGAGTTTGAGGAGTGAATAGGTTTGAGGCATCAGCGAATTGCAAGCCTCGTACCTGAAACCTCATACCTCGTACCAAAAAAACATCGATAAAAGAAGCATCAGCAAAAGAATCAAACCATGTTTAAAAACTACATCAAAATCGCTTGGCGCAATTTCTACAAGCAAAAATTTTATACCGGTATCAATATATTTGGTTTAGCATTGGGCATCGCTTGCACAGTTATTCTGTTCCTGTTTATTTCCTATCATTCAAGTTTTGACCGTTATCATGCCAACGCCAAACGAATTTTTAGAACGGTAACTGATTTGCATATTCCGGATGGCAGCATTGAATACGACCAGGGTTCGCCATATATTTTAGGGCAGTACCTGAAGAATTTTCCCACGGTAAAAAACCAAACAACCCTACTAAATAGGCGTAGTTTCACTGTTTCAGTACCACAAAAAAAACAGGATAAACAAAGCCTTTTTTATGAACCCGAAAATGTTGCTTTTGCTGATAACAATTGGTTTAAAATGTTTACTTATCGTTGGCAATCCGGCAATGCCAATACACCGTTAATTAATCCGTTTACAGCGGTAATTACTTCCAATCTTGCAAAAAAATACTTTAATACAGACGAGGTAGTTGGCAGAACCATTCGCATAGAAAACAAATACACCTTCACAATTACAGGCGTTTTGAAGGACAATCCTACCAATACTGATTTCCAGCAAAAACTTTTTTTATCATTAGCTTCTGTTCATACGATGTTTCCTGATCCGAAAGAATTCTTTACAGATCTCGATTTTATTTCTTCTAAAAATTTCGTTTTTGTACAACTGAATAATGGACAAGCAAAAGATCAGGTTGATAAAGAAATTGAACAACTTCAAAAAAAGGATTTTAAAGTTTATGATGCGCTTCACTTTCACTTGCAACCTTTGGCAGACATTCATTTTAACAGTCGTTATGGCGGCAAAATTTCCAAGCCTTTATTACTCATTTTGGCCGTTATTGGATTGGCGTTAATCCTGATTGCATGTGTCAACTTCATCAATATGGCAACTGCCCAAAGCTTAACCAGAGCAAAAGAAATTGGCACCCGGAAAGTATTGGGCAGCAGCCGGAGAGCAATTTTCTGGCAGTTTATCATCGAAACTGCTTTTGTAGCTGTAACAGCAGGTGCATTAGCTTTACTTTTAGCGATACTGTTTTTACCGACCATAAATCAGTGGCTGCAATTATCGTTGACCATTAATACTCAAGTCGTTTTATTTTTGATCGGCTTGCTGATTGTCATTGTATTTGCGGCTGGTTTTTATCCTGCCATTATCCTGAGTAATTTCAAACCAGTAGATGCTTTAAAAAACAAAATCGGCAACAGTAATTCTTCCTCCAAAATATCGCGAAATGTGCTAATCATCTTTCAAAATGTAATTGCTCAAAGTTTGATTGTTTGTACCGTAGTTATTGTTTTGCAAGTAAGGTTTTTGAAAAATGTTGACCTCGGGTTTAATAAAGATGCCGTGATTATGGTGCCTATTCCTGCACATGATGTGAATAAACTATCTTTTTTGCGCGATGAACTCAACAATCAAACCGGAATTAAAAGTATAAGTTTTTGTTATAAACCACCCACAGCACTAACGCAAAAAGGTGGCAGCATCAAATACGATGGGCACGAATGGGAGAAATTTACTGTTTCCAGTATCATTGGTGATCAGGATTACATCAAAACGTTTGGACTAAAATTGCTTGCGGGCCGCAACCTCTATCCTACCGATACCGCAAATGCTTATATTGTTAACGAGCAGGTACTTCAAAAACTAAATATTAAAAGCCCCGAAATGGCAATTGGCCATAAACTTGTTGCTGGTGATTTTGGGGATCAAGCAGGAATCATTGTCGGTGTGGTCAAAAACTTCAATGTTCAGCCACTAAATGCTCCGTTACAACCAGCATTAATTGCACAAAGGCGCGAATATTATGAAAACGCCGCCATAAAAATTTCTGGCAACCATCAGCAGCAAACCATTAATTTGATCGAACAAAAGTGGAAAAAAGTTTATCCGCAAAATGCTTTTGAATTTCATTTTCTGGATGAGCAATTGGCTAATTTTTACCAAAAGGAAGAGATGATCGGCAAACTGATTATAGCAGGAACGGTGGTTGCCATCCTGATCAGTTGTTTGGGTTTGTTGGGGTTGATTTCGTTGATGACGGTACAACGCACCAAAGAAATCGGGATCCGCAAAGTGCTGGGTGCAACAGTTACACAAATCACCTCGCTTTTATCCAAAGATTTTTTGAAATTGGTTTTGCTGGCAATAGTTATCGCTTCGCCACTTGCTTATTTTACCATGCAAAAGTGGCTGCAGGATTTTGCTTATCGCATTACCACCAGTTGGTGGATTTTTGCTTTATCAGGGATTTTAGCAATTGTAATTTCCATCTTAACCATCAGTTTTCAGGCGGTAAAAGCAGCATTGGCCAATCCGGTGAAGAGCTAAGGAGGAGAATAATGACCTATTAAAAAACCGCTATCCAAAGCAAAAACTACCGG
>CAXSBZ010000007.1:0-119046 GCA_964236465.1 uncultured Sphingobacteriaceae bacterium
TGAAAATGCTTTTGACAAAATGCTGGCTGAGTTTGATGTTCCGAATGATCGTTTACTGAGCAAATTGTCTTTCGGTCAGCAAAAAAAGGTGATGATCGCGTTTGGTTTATCTACCAACACTTCGCTGCTAATTATGGACGAACCGACCAATGGTTTGGATATTCCTTCAAAAAGTCAGTTTCGCAAAATTATTGCTTCGGCTTTAACGGAAATGCGCTGCATCATTATTTCAACGCATCAGGTCCGGGATTTGGATAATCTGATCGATACTTTGCTGGTTGTACACAACCAAAAAATTGTACTAAACAAAAGCTTGGATGATATTGCCGATCAGCTAAAATTCAGTACCGTGTCCACCGCCGGCACAGATGTTTTATATGCCGAAGAAAGCGTTCGCGGGATGAACACCATTAGCCAAAATACCAACGGCAGCTACAGTAAAGTAGATATGGAACTGCTTTTCAATGCCATTATCAACGAAAACCAAACCATTACTGAAATTTTAAACCGATAAACCATGAACCAATTTTTTAGTATCCGGCGGTTTTCTATGCTTTTTAAAAAGCATACTGTCGAAAATTATAAAACTTATTTAATGTCTGCCGGCGTGCTGGCCGGTATGCTGCTTTTATTTCTGGGCGTATCTTCTTATGCCAATGGCGGTTATTTATCACCAGGATCGCAGCAAGGTATTTTTGTGGTGTTTTTACTGCTTGCCGGATCTATTTTCAGCAGTATGATTTTTGCAGAACTGGGCGATAAAAAGAAAGCCATCCCAGCATTAACCTTGCCAGCCTCTCATTTTGAAAAATATGCTGTTGCCTGGCTTTATTCCTTCGTCCTTTTTCAATTGTTATTTATTGGATTGTTTTATTTGATTGGTGCAATTGTAATCAACTTAGGGCAAAATAGTCCGGGCCGCGAAAACGTTTTGCTGGATTTATTTTCGGAGGAGCGGAAAACTTATATCGCCTTAATTATTTATCCAATCCTGCACGCCATCATATTTTTCGGTGCTATTTACTTTGAAAAACTCCATTTCATCAAAACTGCATTTGCTTTTTTTATCGGTGTTTTTTTGTTGGGGTTGATCAATAAGCCGATTATATCTGCAATGATTGATAAAAAAACTCCTGGTACAACTATTTTTAGTCCGGTTAGTGTTACAGAAGGAGATCGTGCTTGGACAATTTATGCGGCTGATACAACAAATTATCAGTTGTCGATTGTAACAGGTTTGGTGGTGATAATGCTATGGATCAGTGCTTATTACAAACTAAAAGAAAAGGAAGTTTAATTATGGATTTTAGAGACAATGAGGCCATTTACCTGCAAATTGCAGCGTACGTGAGCGAAAACATAACTTTGGATAAATGGGCTGCCGAACAAAAAATACCTTCCGTTCGGGATTTGGCAGTAGAATTACAAGTAAACCCGAACACCGTTGCCCGCACTTATGATTTTTTGCAAAACCAGGAAGTGATTTTTAACAAGCGCGGTATCGGTTATTTTGTAAATGCGGATGCCAAAAGTAAAGTAAAAAGCTATCGGAAAGAACGCTTTTTGCAACAGGAATTACCAGAGTTTTTCAAAAATATTTTCTTGCTCGACATCAGTTTGGAAGAAATAGAAAAACGTTACCAGGAGTTTAAAACACAAAATTATCAGGCATAAAAACAGCATCATGAAAACAAGTAATAAATTATTGATCGCAGCCGTATTGATTATCATTGTTTCAATGGTTGGCTACGACTTGGCTCTACGGGCAGAATACCGGAAAGGCACTTATAAAAGTCGTTTTTACGGTTTTGATAAAACAACAGCTTTCAGTGGTTTTACCAAGATAGATAATCGCGCAGCAAACCTAATTTCTATAGAGGTGGAACACGGCAATGAACCAGGAATCTGGATGAAAAGTGATTGGAAAGACCGCATCAAAATTTCTAAAATCGGCACAACATTGGTGATCGAAGCAGCTGATAAACAGGCATCAAATTTAAGTCCTTACGAAAATAGCATCACCATCGTTTGTTCTTCGTTAGAGCAGGTAGTTACCAAGCCGTATCAAACTTCAAAATCTGAAGAAGAAGAAATAAGCTCTGACGGCAAAATAACGATCAAAGGATTTGATTTACGGAGCTTGGATTTGCATATTGCAAAAGGTTCGGGCGTTGTTTTAGAAAAGAATAAAATTGAACAGTTGCAAGCTTTGGTTGGAGATAATTTGTCGCAAAATGCAACGCTGACAATCAATTCAAACAATCAAATTAACACGGCAACCATTAAAGTTTTAGGAAGAAATGGATTGCGGTTTGAAAATCCAAAGATCACCAAAAAAGATTTCATAATTTCAGATAGTGCAACTGTTTCTATGGGCGGAAAATTCCTAAATCAAACTGAAATTAAGTAAGCTAAAATTATGTCCAAAATAATCTCATCATCATGAAAAAAAATCTATCTAACGCCAATCTGTACATGCTTCTTTTAGTACCTGTTTTTATACTTGCAATTGTCGGGATCTTGTACCGAACAGTGAACTTGGAACTACCCAATGTTTCGACAGGGTTTGTGGGCATGTTTAATAACCGAACCGTTTTTCAGGTTTTGTGTGAAGTGATTGTTAGTCAGATTCATTGATCCAGAAGATGAACAAGGTTTTGAAAGGAATTGTACTTGCGGGCGGCAAAAGTACGAGAATGGGAAGGAGCAAAGCCCATATTTGCTGGTACGGAAAAGAGCAGCAATATTACCTGGCAGATTTAATGGCTGGTTTTTGTGAGGAAGTTTTTATTTCTTGCAGGCAAGATCAGCAACAAAATATTGATAAAAATTACCAGGTACTTTCGGATTTGTATGGTACATCCGGACCTTTGGAAGCTATTTTAACTGCTTTTGAAAAATATCCGAACCATGGTTGGATGGTGGTGGCTTGTGATGTGCCGCTGCTGGATGAGCCAACGTTGCGTTATTTGGTTGAGCAAAGGGACCACTCCAAAATTGCAACCGCATTTGAAAGTCCTTTAGACGGATTGCCCGAACCGCTTACTGCTATTTGGGAAGCCAAAAGTTATGAATTGCTTCGATCAAATCATCAAAACCAAAACACATCTTTAAGAAAGATATTAATTGAAAATGAGGCAAGAATAATTAAAGCACCGAATGCCGATGCTTTAATTAATGCCAATACGCCTGCTGATGCAGCACGTATCGAAATGATCCTACAAAAAAATGCTTCTTTTACCGGGTAAATTTTTACCTGATAAAAGAAGCATTCTGTTTTATTAATTATCGAACAGCTACGTTTTCAGCTTTGGACAAAAAATCTTGATAAGCCAAACGAATTCCGTCTTCCAGTTCAATACTGTGTTTCCAGCCTTTTGCGTGTAGTTTGGTTACATCCATTAATTTACGTGGCGTACCGTCTGGTTTGGTAAAATCGAATGTGATTTCGCCCTCAAACCCAACAATATTTTTAATTAGGTTGGCTAACTCTTTAATGGTTAAATCTGTACCAACACCAACATTAATTGGATCGGGTTCGTTGTAATTTTCCATTAAAAAAAAGCAGGCTTCGGCCAGGTCATCTGCAAACAAAAATTCCCTCTTTGGCCTACCCGAACCCCAGATCACAACTTCATTTTTACCTTCTAATTTTGCCTCATGAAAACGGCGGATCATTGCCGGCAAAACATGCGAATTTTGCGGGTGATAATTATCATTGTAGCCGTACAAATTGGTTGGCATAACAGAAATAAAATTGCAGCCATATTGCGCACGATAAGCATCGCACATTTTTATACCAGCTATTTTTGCAATAGCATAAGGTTCGTTTGTTTCTTCCAGCGGGCCGGTTAAAAGATAATCCTCTTTTAAAGGTTGAGGAGCCATTTTTGGATAAATACAGCTTGACCCCAGAAACATCAGCTTTTTTACCTTGTTAAGATATGACTGGTAAATAACGTTGTTTTGGATAGAAAGATTTTCATAAATAAAATCTGCCCGATAAACATTATTAGCTATAATCCCGCCAACTTTAGCGGCTGCTAAAAACACATAATCTGGTTTTTGTTCCGAAAAAAAATCAGCAACAGCCTGTTGGTTACGCAAATCCAATTCTTTGGAAGAACGGGTAATTATATTTTCATAACCTTCTGCAACAAGTTTCCTAACAATAGCCGAACCAACCATTCCATTATGCCCGGCTACATATATTTTGGCACTTTTTTCCAATGCTTTGTGTTTTAGTTGAATATAAAATTTAACAAATGTTTATTCATATTGGTTTTTGATAGTATAACCCAATTCTTTCAAAGATCTTTCTTTTTTGAAAAGTTTAATGTCAGAACTCATCATATCCTGCACCAGCATTGGCAAATCATATTTGATTTTCCAGCCTAATTTTTCAATTGATTTTGTTGGGTCTCCTATCAATAATTCAACTTCAGTCGGGCGGAAATAAGCTTTATCAACGGCAACTACTTCTTTTCCTATTTCAACCTGATACTCCGGGTTGTTGCAAGCAAGGATATAACCTTTTTCATCGGCACCTTCGCCTTTAAACTCCAGTTCGATACCGGCTTCTTTAAAAGACATTTTTACAAAGTCGCGCACGGTTGTAGTTACGCCGGTTGCGATAACAAAATCTTCCGGAACTTCTTGTTGCAGGATCAGCCACATTGCTTCTACGTAATCTTTGGCATGGCCCCAATCCCGGCGGGCATCCAAATTTCCTAAATAAAGCTTCTTTTGTAAACCCAAAGCTATTTTTGCAACGCCGCGGGTAATTTTACGAGTTACAAATGTTTCTCCGCGCAAAGGGCTTTCATGGTTAAATAATATACCATTACAAGCAAACATGCCATAAGCTTCGCGATAGTTTACCGTGATCCAATAAGCATATAATTTTGCAACTGCGTATGGAGAACGTGGATAAAAAGGTGTAGTTTCTGATTGCGGAACGGCCTGAACCAAGCCGTACAACTCGGAAGTGGAAGCCTGATAAACCCTTGTTTTTTTGGTTAAACCCAATAACCGAACGGCTTCCAAAATTCTTAACGTACCAATTCCATCTGCGTTTGCCGTATATTCTGGTGTATCAAAACTCACTTTAACATGAGACATCGCTCCTAAATTGTAAATCTCATCGGGTTGTACCTGCTGTATGATACGGATCAGGTTTGTAGAATCAGACAAGTCTCCGTAATGCATAAAAAAACTTACATTTTCATCATGCGGATCCTGATACAAATGATCAATGCGATCTGTATTAAATGAAGAGCTTCTGCGTTTTATACCATGAACTTCATAATCTTTAGATAATAATAACTCTGCAAGATAGGCACCATCCTGACCAGTGATCCCTGTAACCAAGGCTTTTTTTTTCATATTTAGTTTGATTGAATTTTAATTAAGAAATTATTTTAAAGTTTAATAAATTTTTGTTCGATTTTTAAAAAACTATTGTAAAAACAGTATGCTAAACATGGATTGTGTTGAGGGTCAAAATTATTAATAAGCATTTTCCTCACCTTTTGCAGTATTGATAATCGTCAAAAATATTATTTTAATATCCAACATGATAGACCAGTTTTCGATATACCAGATGTCATGCTCTACCCGTTTTACCATTTGTTTATGGTCTTTGGTTTCTCCGCGGTAGCCACTTACTTGTGCCCAACCGGTGATGCCGGGTTTTAACAACTGGCGCACCATATACTGATGCACAATTGCTTTGTACTCATCAGTATGTTTTAGCATGTGTGGCCTTGGCCCAACGATACTCATATTTCCCATTAATACGTTAAAAAATTGCGGGAGTTCATCAATACTTGTTTTCCGCATAAACGCACCAATGTTGGTCACCCTCGAATCTCCTTTTGTAGCCTGGACATGCTCTGTGTTTTCATTCATGGTCATACTCCTAAACTTGTAGCACCAAAAAGGTTTGTTATCCCTGCCGGAACGCAGCTGCATAAAAAACACCGGACCTTTGGATTGCAATTTAATAATGATGCTAAGGATCGGAATCAGCCATGAAAGCAGGAAAAATATCACCCCAAGGCTAAACAGTATATCAAAAGAACGTTTAAAAACCCGGTTTGTAATATGTTCTAACGGCTCGGAACGTGTGCTTAGAACTGGTATTTCATCAAAATAAGTATCGATGGAATAGGCGGAATTGATGATTTTGGTAACATCCGGGATGAATTTAAAACGGACACAATTTTGCTCAGCTACCGAAAGCAAATTACTCATATCGTGATAATCTTCCGGAAATAATGTTGAATAAACCTCGGCAACTTCATTTTGAGCTGCAAATTCCATCAAAGTATTGATCGGCCGGATGACTTCCTGATTGGATCTATCAATATAACTTTTTTCTGTATGATCAAAAAAACCGGAAAAATTATATGACATCTGGTTTTTTATAAAGTAATCTGCCAGCCTTTTTGCAGTTTCATTATAACCAATGATCGCAATTTTTTTCTTAAACTTTACTCTTTTGATATGATATTGTTCAAAAGCGGTAATTACAAACCGGCTGATTATAAAACCACAGGTTTCAAACACAAAAATATAGATCAGAAAACTTTTTGTGTAAGATGCATAGTTGGTTAGCAAAATTACAACGTTGAAAGTTAGAGCATGCAAAACAATTGCCCGCCAGCTTTTTTGAAATATGAATTCGGCTCGTTGCGCTGTTTCCCGATGGTATAATTGCATAAAAAAAGCAGATACAATCCAGGTAGCATTAAATATTAGTAAATCAAGGTTGTAGTGGGAAGATTGAAGGATTGCATTGCTCTGGCTGTCCCAAAAATAAGCAATCATAAAAGAGCAATTTATTGCAATCAGATCGCCCAGAAAGAGTAAAACAACTAAAAAAAATATGTAACGGTTTTCCATATTTGGAGGCTAACCTTGCAGCAAGGTTTATGAAATGCTAAATTTATATAATATTTTATCAAGTTGGTTGCTGATGGTAATTTATGCAATTGCCATATCTTCCAGGTATTGTTTCAGTATTTCATTGATAGAAAGATATTTTTTTGCATAATTAC
The DNA here is from genome assembly GCA_964236465.1 of uncultured Sphingobacteriaceae bacterium. Lineage (GTDB taxonomy): Bacteria > Bacteroidota > Bacteroidia > Sphingobacteriales > Sphingobacteriaceae > Mucilaginibacter_A. Next base: position 7,062 of record CAXSBZ010000007.1, read on the forward strand.
GGGCATTATTGTTTATTTTATTGTCAACCTGGTTCAATGCGGATTCAATTGCAGTTGTTAATGCAACTTGGTTTTCCGGTTCTGCCAGCACACCCATCTGATGGTTGTAAATGATTTTATACAAACTGGATAAAGCTGGTGCCGTAATTACAGCCAAGCCTCCAACGGCCAATATTGCAGTAAGTTTGGATGGCATAACCAAATCACTGGCATTGGTTTTTTGTATCACCAAGTGAATATCAGCCATATTTAAAAAATTATTTAATTTTTCTGCCGGTTGCAAAGGCATAAAAATAATATTGTTTAACTGCAATGAGCTTTTTAAATCTTCCAGCTTCTTTTTATACGGGCCAGAACCACAAATGATAAACTTTAGGTTAGGAATATTTTTTAGTGAATCCGCAGTATATAAAATTGCTTCCAGTCCTTGTTTTTCTCCGATTGCACCGGAATACAAAATAATCCTATCTTGACTATTGAAACCAAATGCTTCTTTTAGCACCTGTTTTTTTGCAATAGGATAAAACACATTGATGTCAACCCAATTCGGAAAAAAGTTAACTTTTGAGCCTGGAGATTTTTCTTTGATCCTGGCAATCATCCCTTCAGAAATACTGCTAATCATATCTGCCTGATCCATAATAAATCTTTCAATGCTGAAAAGAAATTTTATCAACGTACGAGATTTGATCATTTGTAAATCTGCAGCGGCATCAATTTGAAGGTCCTGAACGTGATAAAAAAATTTTGCACCTTTAATTTTTTTATAAATAACAGCCAAAATCCCTGTCAAAAACGGAGGTGAAACAGTGATCACATAATCATATTTCTTTTTGAAAAGAGCTAAAAACACCATCAGCATGCAGGAAAGGCAAAACGAAATATCTGACAATATGCGTGTTAAGCCAGAAGGATTGGTAGGTACAAAATGCGGACATCTGTAAATTTTAATGGCATTACCCTGGCCGGAATCCGTAGCCTTGTATTCTCTGCTGAACCAAAAAGACTTTTTATAATAAGGTGCCTTGATATTCCAATCCGGATAGTATGGATAAGTAGTTATCACCGTACAAATATTGCCTTGCTCTGCTAGCCAGTTCATCATTTCACCGTTGTATTTCCCTATTCCGGTAAGTTCAGGATAAAAATTTCCTCCGATCAATAAAATTCTTTTCTGCGTCATTAATATATAAACTAACCTACAGATTTGCGGTCTCGAATGTAAACTGCCGGATTGCCCGAATTAATAGTCCATTGCATTAACTTTTTGGTGGCTACAGAGTTAACGGTCAAAATAGCATGAGATTTGCAGATTACGCCAGGGCATACAACAGATTTTGCACCTATCCAAACGCCATCTTCCAAAGTGATTTTTCCTAACCGATAAGGAAAATCACTTAATGTATAATCATGGTTTCCGGTTAGTAACATTGATCCTTGTGATAAGCATACATTGTTGCCAATAGATACGTTTTCCAGGTTATCGATCCACACGGATTCTCCAATCCAGCAATGTTCTCCGATAGTTAGCCGCCACGGGTTTTTGATGCGTACTTTCATTTTGATGATTAAACCTTGACCAATCTTTGCACCAAATAGGCGCAATAAACTTCTCTTGATGCTATAAGGCCAGGGAAAAGCACTATTAAAGATAAAGTAGTTTACAAAATGCCATATAAAAACCTTCCATTTTGGCCCGGCAACATAATCACCAATTGTAAATTTTGAAAGTTCAGTTTGCATTAAAAATAATCATACTTCTTTTATACATACTTTTTCAAACTAAAGATTAAGATAATTTCAAATTATCATCTTATTATTAATAGTACAAGAAAAAAGCTTATATCTACGTAAAAGTAGCAATGATAAGCTTTATTTTTTACAAATTAAGATTAACCAATTTACTTTATCCAATCATTTAAACATGATTAATACGGATAAATTTAGCAAGTGGCACCATAAAAAAGCAATTAATTTTCTGCAACAGCAGTCAATAATTTTTTTGCAGCCGGGCCAACAGCAAAATATTTTTCATAGCATTTGCGTGCGTTTTTGCCCATCTCCATTTTTTGGTTTTGATCCATTTGATGCCATTTTTCTAATAACTGTTTGGTGCCTTCAGTAGTATCAGCAGCAACTAAACCGGCATTTGCAGCATTTATTTCTGTATGGATATTTACCTGATTGGAAATTAAAACCGGTTTGCCACAAGCCAAAGCTTCAACCACTGCTATACCAAAATTTTCCTGATGGCTTGGTAAAACGAAAGCTTCACAACCATAAAAAGCGCCCCATTTTGCTTCTCCGGTCAGCATTCCCGGAAAAAAAACTTGGTCTTCACTTTGAGATAATTTTGATGCAGCAGATTTAATTTTTTGTCCGTATGGCGTTTCTAAACCCGGCCCGGCTACGATGAGTTTTTCACAGGCAGATTTTGGCTCGATAAAAGAAGCATTATCCGTTTCATCATCAGGAGGACGATTGGTTTCAAAATAAGCCTTAATCAACAGATCAACACCTTTTTTTTCATGGATACGGCTGATGAATAGGAGATAGGGCTGATTGCTTAAATTCGGACAAGTTTGTGCAAAAGCTTCTGCCATTGATGTTGTAAAAGCAGTCGGTTCTTCCACGCCCAAACCTACAACCAATTCTTTTTCAGGATAATATGGTGAGAATGTTTCCCGTGCTAATTGGAGTTCTGCCTCGCAAGTGAACAACAAGCCGTTTGCCTGATTAACAACCTTTCGTTCAATTAACTTCCAATAAATCCAGTTGCGTACAGCTTTCAACTTTCTGCCGGCAGCCTTTTGGAAGTAAGGATCTAACATGCCATGCGGCATGACAAAAAATTTAATGGTAAAAGAAGCATGGCTGATAGCTGCATCTTTTTTTAATTTACGCAAAGCTTTAATTAACCCAAAACCCTGATAATTCCATAAGCCATGTAAAATTACAACATCGTATTTTGACAGATTTTGCAGCAGCCAGGGAATGTAAGCTGCGTTTTGAAACCAAGGGCCTTTTCCCGCACCCAAGGCATGCAGGCAATAAGAATTTAGGTTGATAAAAGAAGCATCGGGATCATCAAAACTTACAATCTCATTTGCTACATCAGGATTTGCATTTAAGCCGATAACCATCGTTTTCAAAGCCTGACAAACGCCTCCCAGTTTGGGGTTCATACTGGCCGTGATATGGAGGATTTTCATTTAATATTCTCCTTCTGCAAAATACTTTTATAGATGTTTTCAATCTGATCCAAAGCATGTTCAGCATTAAAACGTTTTGAGTTTTCAATTCCCGCATCCGTTACATTTTTTCTTTTTTCAGGTGAAAAAGAAGAAATAGCTTCGACGATTTTTGCTGCGTTTGCTGCCCAAGTTATAATTTCAAGTTTATTGTTGGGTTGTTTTGGGATCAGGAAAGCTGCATTTCCTGCAACTTCTGTCATCGGTGCTTCATCTGTTGTAATCACCGGGCAACCGCAAGCCATCGCTTCGGCAATCGGCCATCCAAAACCTTCTGCTAAGGACGGAAACAGAAAAACGATTGCACCGGAATAAGCATCACTGATCAAGTTATCTTGAATGTTATTAAAGCTATGAATTTCTGACTTGTATTTGGATTGATTGATGCGCTTAGTCAGCATAACATCTGGTGATTCGCCGATAAGTAAAAGCGGAACAGCCATTTTTTGCTGCTTCCGCCAGGCATCATAAATTTCAACTACGCCCAAGCGATTTTTGTACCATTGATTTCCCCCTATGTGAAGTAAATAGCCTTGACTTAAATCCAAGCCGGTTTTATTGCTGATAGCCAACCTGGAATTTATAGAATTTTTGGCTTCAAAAGACTGGTTTAAGCCGTTGTAAACTACATCAGATTTAATGACAGATGAATCCAGGAAATGATGAAGATCGTGCTGCGTTTTGTTGGAAACAGAAATGAAATTTTTCCCCTGGGAATAACCGTTGCGTATGTACGCCTGATATTGCTTACCCGTCCAGGAAGTTGGATTTTCAGGAATCAAACCTAATGCAGATTGCTGAGCTAAGAAATCATGACAATGCACAACATGTGGCCGGTCAGCAACCAGCGGCAACCAAGGGCCAAGCGCATGATCCGTCAGAACAAATAAAGTATTAGGATTAGTAATTTTTAAACGCTTTCGTACCTGAGCAGGAAAAACAATATATTGATCTAAATACCCTAACCATTTTTTAAAAACTTTGGGAAGCGGCAAGTTATAAAACTTTGGTTTTGGTGACCAAAGTTCCACCTGATGTCCCCGTTTTTTCATGCCTTCTGCCAGCATTTTGGCAAAACGCGGCATACTTTGGTGTTTAAGAAAAGTGGGGTGGGTGAAGAAGGTTAGGTGCAAAAGAAGTAGTGCTGTTTTTATACGTTATATTTAGTGATAAGCTTAAGAATTTATAGTTAGCCGGACTTTGTAAGTTTATTATATAATAACTTTTTAATCTTTGTGATCCCTTTTTTTAATTTTCTGTGGTAATCATTTTTAGGTTTAAATGCTTTAAAGGCAGTTAAATTCAGAATTCTATAAAATTCATCTTTGTGCTTTTCCGAATTTGAGTAAGATTTAAAAATGGGTTTAATATTTGTAAAATGAACAAGTTTTAGATTAGATGTAGTTTTAATATAATCACTTAAATTCCATAAATTACTTATTGCTAACCATTTATTATTTAAAACAACATTTAGTCCGTATTGATCAGGATAATGAACATATTGTATGTTATCATGCAGGCAAGTCATAACTTTTAACGGGATTTCCTGTTCAATCCATTTTTTACGGTTGATGAGCATCAAACCTGAGTTGAAATATTTTGTATCAGCAGGAATCCCTAATTCCTTGTAATTGGATATTGCAAAAGGAGCACTAACTGTTTCCTGTGAATCTTGTATTGCACCTAATATATTATTTCCTAAATCTATATTATAAAGCTCTGAAACATCAGCATAAAGCATCATATCCACATCCATATAAATGAGTTTTTCACAATCCAAATCTATTGCATAAGGGGCAAATAAACGTAAATAGATAGTGAAAGGGTAACTACTTTTATCAAAAGGCATTCTAATATTTGGAGGAATAATATCAATAGCTTTTATCCAGTGAATGGTAGTAATTTCAGGATCAATTGTGTTTTGTAATTTCGTTTGGTTTGTTTTGGATATACCATCATCAATAATGTACAAAGAAATTAATTCACTGGTTTTATGATTAATCTCAATTGATTTAATTAAAGCGGCAATTAAAACAGCATAAAGGTTATCACTTACTACAACAATTGTTATTTTCTTGGGAGAATCCATTTTTTCAAAAAGATTATTTTACTTGTTGAATATTAGTTTAGGATTTTGCACATTGAGCGATGCTAACATCAACCCTCCTATTAAGATGCAAAAACCCAAATAAGTTGGTTGGGCCCAGTTACCTTCTGATAAAGTTGTGATTCCGTAACTGAGAAGGATCCAAGGCAAAAAATTATTTATTGCGAGACTTTTATAACTTGCTAAAACAATTTTAATGGTTAAACCTACGCGTAGAAATATAATCAGTAAACCCAAAATAGGTCCGAGTTCTCCGGTTTCTCTTCCCCATTCCCCTTCAGAAATCAAAAATCTTTTAGAACCAGATAGTAGCATACTTCCAACATTTGTCCCCATTCCTATGCCATAGCCTAAAATTGGTTGATTAATGGATTCCGTTATTGAGGAAACTGTACCACCAACAGCACGGGTACCAAGTGTCCCTTTTAACCCGCCTTCTGAAACACCTGCACTTGTAAAGCGGTCTGTAAAAGCTTTTGTTGCGGTGTTGAATAAACTAACTTGGCTCATAATGGCTAAAGCTATTACTCCTGCAGAAACGGCTACCAACATTTTACCAATATATTTTGGTTTTCTCAAAACGGCCAGCATAGTAAATATCAAAGTAATGCCAGCTTGAAAAAATAAACTTCGGCTGATAGAAAGCGGAATTGCAGCAAACAAACCCAATGTTGCAGCAATTAGCACTAATTTCTTAACCTTTTTTGTATCAAGCCAAAAATAGAAAATAAAACAGGCAGCAAAACAATAATATGAAGTAGTTCCGGTAGTAAAAGAAAATGTGGCCGGCGGACGAAAAAATTCTCCCGAACCACTATATCCTGCACCTGCCATATCACCACCAACCCCACGGTTTACCCATGCTGATTGCGGACTATAAAATTGCAGTGCAATAAGAATAGTCATTGGGATTGTTATCCATAATGTAGCTTTCCCGATTTTTATTACATCTTCTCTGTTGAAAACTTTACCCATCACAAAAATTAACGGATAATGAAATAATAAAATCCTGGCACCATATAGTGCCACATAGGCATTGCCATGGCCAAAAAAAATAGCTGTAAAAAAGCTTATTATGCCAATTATAACAACACCGTTTAAATATATAGATGCCGGAAGCAAACCTCGCTGCCAGCATTTAAGCACCAACCAAACAGCAACAGGATCACGAATAACCAATAGTGGTGTTGCCAGTGCTGGTAAAAACCATTTTCTTAAAGCCCCTTCAAAAATTAACAGTAAAAAATAAATCCAGATGCCAATTTTAAGGTCTTTATTCAATGCTGATTGCTTATTTGTTTGGATCAGTTTTGAGTTGTTTAAAGCAAAATCAGGTGTATTTTCAATTTCAACCATTGCAAAAAGATAATATTAGTTTATAATTAATTAAAACAATTGCGGCTATTATTATAGCCTCAAAGCCTATATAGATTTTTTGTTCCGGCTTTTTCCTATGCTTTTTTTATTACCTAAATTTTGGAATTTCTATACTTTTTGCTGATCGTAACAAATGAAAATTTACTGGCATAAAAGAAGCATTATGCTACATTGACAGAAATTCAAACAAACGCTTATTTAGTACCAAAATTTTTGAGTTTTTTATCTTAAGTCTTAGAAGCATCTATTTCAAAAGTAAAATTTATAGGCATAAAAGAAGCATGATAATTTTTAAATGAAAATCAAGTAAATAAACTTACTAAGAAGCATTTTTACCAATCGCAGCCACAAGTTCTTGTCCGTAAACGTTCCAAGGCCTTTTGCTTGCGCTGGACATTGCTGCGCGGCCAACTTCTGCAATATGATCCGGTTTTTGAATGAGTTCTTTAATTGCGTTTTGAAGCGCAACAGTAGAACCGGCTTCTACCAGCCAGCCATTTTCGCCGTGCTGAATCAAGTCAGGGCCAGCAGTCCGGTCCGTGGTAATTACCGGAGTACCTTGCGACATTGCTTCTGTTATCACCAAACCAAATCCTTCAAACAAAGAAGGAAAAACTAATACATCGTGCTCCCGCATTAATTTTAAAACAGCATCATGTGGCAAACTGGGTATCCAGCGGTGTTTTGCAAGTGCAGCATCCAAAGCAGGGCAAGGCTGATCACTTACTTTTTTCCCAACTACTGTTAATTCAACATATTTTTTTAGGTTTTCAGCAGCAGCAAACAAATCTGCAATTCCTTTTCTTTGCGATAATCCTCCTACAAACAATAGTTTTAAGGGTTTTGATTGCCTAATGGTAGTGTACTCACGAGAGCCAACAACGGGAGGAAAAGCATAAGGAATAACTTCAACCGGGGCCAGTTTCCCCGGATAGTCTTTTAAAGTATTAGCTGTAAACTGGCTGGCAACAAATATTTTATCGGCTAAACGAAGCTCTTCATCTTTGCGTGCAAGCTTAGCTTCAGAATCTCCAAAACTTAACAAAGTTGGGCGCCATTCCGGCCATCGTTCGTACTCCAATTCCAGCAAGTGTTTTGCTGTCCTCCAATATCCAATGGGTAAATCATACAAGCATTGCAGCGATAGTTTTTTTGCTTCCCGAAAAGAAAACAGTGCACCATCTTCATAAGCATACACAGCGTTGGTTCCGTTTTCAGCCATGTATTTCAAACTTTTTGCTACCTTTTTATCCAGGTTTCGATAAACCGAATCTACGCTAAAAATACCTGTTTCCTGTTTGATCAGATTTTTTAAACCAGCTTTGGATGCAGCAATTCTGCCCAACTCATAAAATGGCCATGCTTTGGTCAATGGTTTTAAATCAGGATTATATCTTCTGCGATTAAACTCAGTAAAAGAACTAAGAGAACTTAATCTGTCAAAAATATTTCCCGGAAACGTAGCTACAGTTGTCCTGAAGCCGGAAAGCATATCTGCATGATAAAGCCCTTCGGCGGCAGCCCGAAAAAACGCATTACCAGTTGGATGTGAAATAACTACTTTCATTAATTTACTTTAAATGATTTTGCCATAGCTGCTTCTACAACTTCTAAATATTGTTTTGCAACAATCTCCGGTTGGTGCATTATTAGATGATTAGGAGCAGCACTTCTGAGTTTTTTTTCTAAATCAGGGTTTGAAATAACTGTACGTATAGCAGCAACTAAGGCATCTGTATCGCCACGTATAAAACTAATCCCTGCATCACCGATGGCATCTGGCAAGCCGCCGCCATCTGATACAATGGGCAGGCAGCCACAAGCCATTCCCTCTAAAACTACATTGCCAAAAGGTTCTTCCCATAAAGAGGGCACCAGCATATAGCGATGTTTGTTTAATATTTGAGCAAGTTTTTCGCCTGAAATAGAACCGGTAAAAGTTATATAATCTGTTAACCCAAGGTCGGCAGACAATAATTCTAATTTGGGTTTTTCAGGTCCTTCACCTATAATGGTAAGCGTTGGTTTAAAAGTCAGGAATTTTTCTTTTTCATCAGCCACCAACAATTTTTTGATAGCTTTTATAGCCTGGTCTACACCTTTATTTGACACTAACCGACCCAGAAATACAAAAGAATCGGTTTTTATTACTTCCGGTATAGGTTTGAAAATGGTAGCATTGTAAGGGTTTCCAATCACAACAGCAGACGGAAAACTGTGTTTTCTGATCGCATTGCTAACTGCAATTACCCTGCTTGCACGTTTAAACCATAAAAACTTAATCCTGTCTTGTATCCCGATTTTTCCATGAAGGCCAATTTCTTTATCTATCCGTGAAACCCAGGTATTCAATGCAATTACAGAAGGATGGTTAAAAAATAAATTAGGCCATGCCAACCTCAAACAGGGGTTGTTTTCAAAAACCAAATCAGCCCATTGATGTGCTTTAAACAATTGTTTCCAAGATGGATTTCTGATGATTGGAAATGGAAAAATATCTTCACCCATTTCTCTTGTCCAAGTCAAAATATGAATATCGTGTCCGGCTTTAAAAAAAGCACGGGAAAGGATATCCGAATTAGCTTCAATACCTCCGATAAATGGATAAAAATTATGTGATAAAAAGAGTATTTTCAAGAAGGTATAGTAAAAAGTCTGTTTAACAACTCATCAATCGGTGTAAAAATAATACTATTTTATCAGCTACGCATCGTTCACTATTTTCAAACATTAGCAAATAGTGAAACATACTTTTTGGTAATTGTTGCCCAGCTCAAATTATTTTGATAAAATTCTGCTGCATTTTGTTTCATTCGAGTGTTTAAATCATCCTGCCCGGATACAAATTGAATGGCATCGGCCCAATCGGTAACTAAAAATGAATCTTTTACAAAAAAAATATTTCTTTGATGTTGAAGGAATCTTTCATCTGTCATATCACCTTTTGATGTGATAACCGGCAAACCCCAATTAAGTGCTGCTGCCAATGTTCCGTTTTTTAAAGATGCACCACCTCTTCCTGCCAAATCTATTTTTTCCATGTGAATAAAAATAGTTAACCGGTCAAAAACGTTTTCTATTTCCGCAGAAGATAAAGTACCCGTTAAAAAAAGCTTTTCATTATTGTAAAAATGATGGTTGCTCCAAACTTCATCATTGGCTTTGTTCTGTTTCCCGATAAAATACACAATTCCAATATTCCTTTCTAAAATCTGATCAATTACATTTGCAAAAAAAGCATCCACTCGGTTTGCAAAGCAACCAATAACTATCTTATTATTAGTATTTACATGTGGATTCTTTTTTGAAAAGTTACTTGGAATAGGCAGTAATATAAATTCAAAAGGTTTTAACTGTTTTGCATTGAAACTGGTAGAAGTAGTCCTGACAGATGAAATTACTGTAAGAAAATAAGCGATTGATAATTGCAGTAAACTAATTATTATTTTTTTAGGATTAGCAATATACAATCTTGTTGCAACTTCATGAAACATAATTGAAATTTTATACCCTTTGATTTTAAGAATTAAAAATATATAAATTAAATATAAAGGAATTCCAACTTTGCTAAAAGAATAAGGCTCATATTGGATAATAATTGTATTAACTTCTTCAGGGGGTTTCAAACATTTTAACCAGGCAGCAATGCTTCTTTTATCGGTTGTTTTTATGCAATGTATTTTATTGTTTGAGTTGATATTATCTGAAAAAGTAATTACATGGGTATCAAAATTGTTATTTTCCAAGTTTTGATATAGGAAATTACTGTAGTCTCCAATGCCACAAATATCAGGCGGAAAATTAGGTGTTACTAAATAAGTGCTTTTCATCTAAAGATAATCACAGATGATAAATTATTTAAACGAAAGATTAAAGGTTTTAAAAGGCTAATCAATAATGTTTTATACACCTTTTAAGTTATTATGATGTTGTGCACCTTTAATTAATTTCAACATATTCAACGGAACTAACCTGTTGATCACATGGTATTTATTAATCAATCTTAAGCCAGGTTTTATATTGAAAAAAACCTTTACTGCATAATTATAAATATCACTAATTTTCTTATTGTTGGAAATTTCTTTAAAAGCTATCTGCCTGGTTGCGTCCTGCAATTGGTAAATCTTGACCAAGTAATCATCAAAATTATTTTCTAAAAGATACTTCAAAACAGCTGCTGATGACTTTAGTAATCTTTCATCTTTTTTAATCCGGTTCTCTTTAAAATCTGCGTAAACAGAAAAGTTATTTTTGTGGATCCGCCAAACTGACAATGGTTTTTCTATAAAAAAACTTTTTCCCAAAGGCAATACCGCAAGCAACAAAAACTCGTCAATATACATATCAACAGCGTCCGGGATAATAATCGTTTTCAATACCGATGCTTTTGCTGCATAAGTTGTCCCTCCGCCAAAAAACATATTACTGCTATAAAACCGGTGTAAAAGCCATTTTCCATACAAAGGTTTCCCCAAAATATCTTTTGGAAGTTTTTCTGTTATTAATAAGTTCTGTGTTTGGTATAAAAATTTTGCGGCTGTGCCAACATGTACAATTTCATTGTCGTTTTCAAAAACTTTAACATATTCTGTAATCTTGTCTTCAAAAAAGTAATCATCTGCATCTAAATTAAAAATGTATTTTCCGGTACATTTTTTTATGGCATTAAAAGTAGCATTTGCCTTTCCTTTATTTTCTTGGAAATAGTATTTAATTGTGTTTTGCTCAATCAGTTTTTCTAACTTGGAATAGGTATCATCAGTAGAACCATCATCTACAACAATTATTTCTATTTTATTTTTCGGATAAGTTTGTTTTAAAACACTATCAATAGCTTCTATTATATAATCTGTGTAATTATATGTTGGTATGATAACGGAAACTAAAGGTTCTGGCATTAACTAATTGATTTTTTTTAAATCCATTTTTTCCAACATCAATTGCATATCTGCAAGATCTATATACATGTGCGTATCTGTTTCAATAACAGTATTACTTTCATCAAAATACTTTTCACCCATTGCTGTATAAAGCAAGTAATAATCCAAACCAAACCCGTTTGACAGATCATGAAATGCTTTTCGGTAATGGATTGTATGCGTAATATGCCTTATTTCACAAACTTTTGTTCCGGGTTCACAAAATATAATATTGGTAAGTTGTGAACCATGGCAGGAAATAACATGAGTTGCATTTTTAAACAAAGCTATTTGTTCATCTGTTGATAAATCTTCATTATGAATGCATTCAAATCCATAATTCTTCAGAAATGAAATTACCTCAGCTTCGTTCAAAACTTTCCTAGTATTGACCCTTGATCTGCTTAAATATATTCTTTTTGGAAAATCTCTTGTAACTGGTTTAGGCTTAATAATTTTATCCAAGTAATCTTTATACCAGTTTCCTTTTCGATCATACCAGGAAGAAAATATCAACTCTTCACACAAATAACCTTCCCGATCATCGTGAAGCCTAACCTGTTTTTCAATTGGGATTCCTACCCTTGTAAATATACTGTTTTGATCTAAGGCAGGGTCTTGGATAATGAAATGATCAATTTTATTGAAATCAAAACCCGCTAATTCTGCCAGGTACAAGGCAGGCAAACCATCCTGCATTTTATGCCAGTATGCACCGCCACGAATAATGATCGAACGACCTTTTAAAACCTTACATTTTGGCAAAAATAGCATTCCGAAAGCCGGGTGTGATTTTTTTTTGTCGCCGTAATAATTAGAAACCGGGGCGAGCAAATAATTATCTTCTGTCAGTGTAAAAAAGTTCTTACTATAAATTCTGACATTGGGCATTAAATATACATATTCAGTGCTTTTTGTGGTATAACCAGGGACAGCTGCACTCGGCAAAGGCGTTCCGATTGTGTATTTCGCCTCCTTTATTTTTATTTCTTTATCAAAAAAATGCCAGGAAAAATAGTTCAATCCTTGTTTCTTTTTACGTTCAACATAAGCATCAATATCTTTAAAAGAAAGCAATGCTTCTTTTGGCCCTCCAAAATTCCTCGAATTTATTCTGAGCGGATGAATTATAAAAGCATTTAATAGTTTTGTTGAAGAAGATGCAAAGCTACGTAACTTTGAAATGCCAGGTTTAAAGATATTTAAAATACGACTTTTGGTTAAAATATTCAATTGTTGAAATAATCCTGATACCAATGTTTTTTATGATTTTTTAGCTGTTCAGCTCTTTCTTGCCTACGGTCTTTTTTGCAAAAAGTTATTCTATATTGAAGTAATATGGTAGGCAAAAAAGTTCTTACTGTTAAATTGTAAAATATTTTGTTTAACTATTGATTAATATTTGCGCATCAAGGTATATAATGAAAAGTATAATTGCAAGACATCGTAGGTAATTTTTTTTAGAAAACCTTTAAATCTAAATTTGAAACTGTTTTGCATTGTTTTTACGAGGGAATTGTAAAAAGCTATTAAGTAATACCGACTATTGATTTCATTTTTTTTCTCAGGATGCTTTTTCAAAAAATACAATGTTGATTGAAAACGGTTCATTGTAATTTGCCACATGTTTTTTTGCAAGCGCCATGGATGAATTACGTAAGCTTTTTTAAGAAATAATTTAGGAATATTTAGCTTATTCAATCTATAATTAAGCTCCACATCTTCCATAGCCGCAAACGGAAATTTTTCATCAAAACCATTCAAAATATTCAGGAACAAGTTTTTATTGATCATAAAATTACATGACCACAAATAACCTCCGGTTTCATTAACCGGAGATTCTTCTGCAAAACTTTGCTGTTCCCGGTCTGCTTTTATACAGCCTTCAAATACTTGAATCCCCTGATTTTTTAATAACCCACTCTGGTAATTCTTAAGTAGATTTTGATCTGGTAGACAATCATCATCTATAAATATCAGCCATTCTCCGGTTGCCTGTTTTGCACCATTATTTCTATTAGCTGCCGGTCCGTTCTGCGGACCTGCAACCCATTTTGCCCAACTATAACTATCCTGAATAAATTGCTTTGACTGCTGTTGTTTAGTGTCATCAGTAACAATAACTTCATAACTACTCGCATGAATGGTTTGAAATTCCGGATCCAGGCATTGCAAGCATTTGCCTAATAAATCATTACGGTTATAAGTAGGAATAATTACGGATAGCAAGAAAACGAGATGAATGTATATTTAAAAATAGTCATGCTAATGAAATCAAGCTGAAATTTTGATGATCATATTTAAATATTTTTCTTTCAAAATATCCCAAGAGTATAATTGATAAGCCACTTTTATTAGTTTTTCTTTGTCATGTTTTTGTTTAAATGTTGAAAGTATTTGCGCCAACTTACCTTCAACTTTCATGTCAATATAATTACCATTTTCACCCAAAACTTCCCTGGCATTGATATAATCATGTACAATACAAGGCAAACCGTAACTCAAAGCTTCAATCAAAACCCGGCCAAAACCTTCATTTAAAGAAGCCAAAACAAAATAGTCCGCAGCAACATAATAATCTTTTACTTTTTCCAGCGGAACACTTTTTACAATAAATCTTCCGGGTAATTTTGCACTTGCCAATGCAATTAATTCAGGTGTTTCTGCTTCAAATTGCCCTAAAATAACCAAATAAAAATCGGTGTCAAGTTTTGCAACTTCTTCAATCAAATAATCCATTCTTTTATGATGCTTATTTACAGCGCCAACCGAAAGGATTATTTTTTGAGAAGAAGAAAATCCAAACTGCTTTCTGACAATTTCTTTCTGATTAATTGCAATTAATCTTTCTTTAATACCAATGTTAAAGCCATAAGGTAATAACGTTTGCATACTTGCTACAGCTCCCTGCTGAATTGCTTGTTGCAAGTAAACAGGTAAAAGTTGCTGCACATGGTCTTCTGTTTTGAACGGAGGACCATTTGGCGCACCATTAGAAAACAGCAATTTATATTTAAAATTTAGGTGTTTCCTCAAGTGCCATAAATAAGTGCCCAAAGTAAAATCACTGTAATAAATAACAGCAGGTTTTTTAGTTATGATTAAAGGTAAAAGTGAAAGACAAAAAGTAATTTGTTCAATTGTATAAGCATCCGTAGGAAAAATTTTAGATAAAAATTGAACAGCTCTTTTTCGTCGGGGTAAGTTTGGGATTGCAATTTCGTTACCAATATTTTTTCCACCGCCTTTTATCAGGTACAAGTTAAATTGATTGGTATCTTTCAAAGCATCAAAACATTCTCGGGTGAAAGATTCATAACCACGATTGATATGGCCTAAACCAGTACAAACTATAAAAACATTCATACTGTTTTTACCATAGTTTTTTTAGTGATCTTTCGAAGGATTTTTCTGAAACCAAACAAACCCACATCTGCTAAAGATTTAAAAAATACAATTGAACAGGCAGGAGACAAATAGAATAATGATTTGGTTATATATACAATTTCTAACTTGGTTAATGTTATCCTTTTTCTGGATAATTCTAATAATACACTGAACAAGTAAACATTAAAATATCGTAACTTTTGTTTTAATGAAATATGATGGTTTACCTTTTGATAAACATGTAAACTTACTTTCAGTTTTTCCAGTAAAAAAGTTTTATAACTATCTTTTCTATAATGATCGGACCGGCTAACAGATGTATTGGTTTGCCTAAAGTAATTTAAACATTGTGGTAAATAAACAAGGTTGTTATCAAAACAAATGTCAATCCAAAACTGCCAGTCGCCACATATTTTATACTGCTTAAAAGAAGCATCAATTTTATAAAAGTTTTCTTTTTTAAATAATACGGCACTTGCATTAGGAACTATCGGATGAAAAAAGAAAGCATTTCTACATTCGTCATAACCATTGTTCAGGTAATAATTATCTTTATTATTTACAACATCCAACGTCAAACTTCCGATAGTTTTACCATCTTCATCAACTGTGTTAGATCCACAATAAGCCAAGCCAATATTTTGATTATAGTTGATGATGTTGACTAAAGATTCCAAAAACTGATCGCTGGCATAATCATCACTTTCTGCAATCCAAATATAGTTTCCCTTTGCCAAGTTGATCCCTTTTTCCCATTGTAAAAACGTACTACCGGAATTCACAGTATTATATTGGATACTTGCGAGCTTTGGATGATTTCGATAAGTTTCGATAATACTTTTACTGTCATCTACAGAACAGTCATCCAAAATAATTATTTCAAAGTTTTGATAAGTTTGATTCAAAACAGAATCAATTCTTTGGTTCAGATATTTGGCGTGATTAAAGTTTGGAATAATGACAGAAATCAAATCAACCATTTTTATTTGTTGTATTTTGATTGTTAATATCCAATACTTCTTTTAGCACTATAAAATTGGTATTCATTTATAATTTTATCCAATCGGGAAATTGTAAATGGATATTTTTATTCACATCTTCCCTTGGCGACCATTGTTGTGGGGCGATCACAATTTTGTTTGGATTACGATTCAAAAAAGCACCAAACCAACTAAAAGTACTATTGGCAATAACCTGATGTTTGCAATGGCGCATCAAATCCAGGTCAACATAATCAAAATTGCCTTCCACAAAATAAGTTGTTGCATTTGTTTTAATATTATCTTTTACCCAGTCCAAGTCATCCGAAAAAAAATAAAAAGTTGGACCAGAAACTTTTTCTTTGATATAACTGATGGCTTGATTATAATAGGTAACAGGTAAAACATCCATCAAATAATTTGCCCCGGAATCTGTTACATAATCACCACGCCGAACATGAACGGCAACAGAAGATCCGCTATTGTTTATTAAAGATAACCATTTTTTAGCTTGCAAATTAGGAGGATCTTTTAAAGTAAGTTCTTCAAAAATCTCAGGCTGCAAGTTTTCAAAATACTTATAATGCTGCCAATAACCTTCTATGTAAACGTTTGCTGGTGTTTTATAAACTGCCGGGTCGAGAATCCACCAAGTTGCTTCTTTAAAATAACTTTTAGTATGTTTTGGAAATACTAAAGGTTCCAAATTGCGATATACTTTAGCAAATAATGAAGTTTGTCGATGTAAGTTTTGATAGGTGACAATATCTTTTTTAAAAGGTTCAATGTCATAAGCAGATGCTATTTCTGCTTGGATATTAAAATGATTTAATTTGAAACTTCTTAGGCTTTGATCTTTAAAAAAACTAATATCTAATTTAAGTGGTACTTTTTTTAACAATGATAATTGCCGGCCCATTGCATATTGTAACAATTGGTTTCCTAAGCCACTAACTAATTTTGTAATAATCAAATATTGTATTTAAATAAAATTAGTGATATATTAGTTTATAATTTATTGGATTGTTAATTGGATGAAATTAGTGATTTTCTGATGGACAGTATTTTTAGAGAAATTGTGCAAAGTGTTCCAGGCATTAATTATACAATTTTGATAGTTATCCATATTATTTATAATTTCAATTAATCTTTTAGCAATTTCCTGTTCATTATTTGTTTCAATACAAACACCACAATTGTTTTCTTTAATAAATTTATTGTTGGCAGCATAATTGGGGGCACAACTTATAATCAATCTTTTCGACTTGCAATAATCTGTAATTTTAGTTTGTAACGATGCAGTAGAATGTGTATAATTTTCTTGTGTAAAAGAAGCAGTAATCAAAAGGGCATCCGCTTCATTCAATTTTTGATGAATTTGGTTGTAAGGTAAATGTCCACCGTAGTTTACGTCCAATTGTTTTAACTCAGCTTTTCTCCAATTCCATTGGCTCTCTTGTGTATAAATTATCAGCTCAATGTTTTGAATAGTCGATACTAATTTTACAGCTTTTGCAAATGCAAGAAAACTATCATAGTGCATTGGCCACAGCGCGCCAGCGTATGCAATTTTAAACAAATCATTCTTTATATATGGCCTGTCTTTTGGTGCATCATTTAAATCAACCGGATTCCTAATGTATAAAACTTCTTTTGGTTTTGCCTGATAACGTTTAGCTAAAATGTCTCCTAATTCCTCCCCAATCATCATCCAATATTTGTTTTTTTGCAACATATTTTGGATAATACAATTTACAAGTTTCCCTGTTTTGTCTTGCTTTAGTTTATACATCCAATCATCCATAAAATAAGGTATGATTGGAATTGAAAGTATTGGATTGTTAAAAAGTTTATCGTGCATTAATATTCCGGCAGCAGTATTAGAGCAGGAAATAATTACATCCGGGTTAAAAGATATAATCTCACTTTTTAGCTTTCGATATTTATTTTTTTGAAAAAAGTAAAAATTAATTCTGTTAATTAAGGGCTGTAAAAATTTATTGAAACGGTTACCTGACAAACTGATTGCATTTAACTTGTAACTTCTGTATCGATCTGTATAAGGTTCTGTAGAGCCTAATTTTTTTAAGTTTTTTAAATTAACTTCAGTAATTCCTAAGAAATCTTTTGGTTTGATAAAGGAAAAGAGATTATACAATGTTTGATTGATTCCGCCTTCATTTAATGCCATTGGTGCATCTCCAAACAACAAAATTTTCATTTAATAAATTTAGTTTTGGTATTTAATGATCTTTTTCCCCGAAAGCTTTTTTATCCAATACTTTCCATAAATGGGAAAAAGATCAGTCCAGAAACTTTTATATTTCCAAAAAGATTTGAACAAAACAGAAAAATGTTTTTCCGTATCAAACCGGTTTTCGTAATAAAGTAATTTGATAATATTTGCCGGGAAATAACTTTTAATTAAGTTTACATTGGTAATATCGATTATCCTTTTGTCGTAACCTTCTTTAACTAACGACTTTAAAATAAAATTATAGTTTTTAGCAAACGTTGTTACAAACTGGTAGCCGCCGGAATTATTTTGCTTTGCTGCAAATAGCGGTGTTTCTACATATAAGTTTTCCTTTGCCTCAAATATGGCTTTGATCGTCCATCCAATTTGTACAATATTGGTGTGCATGTATTTTTGATAACCAATATCATTTTGCAAAATTGATTTGTTTATAATATTTCCACTGATAAAAGTAGCATAGTAATGTATGCTTTTTACAAACTCAACCGGCTCTTTATAAGTAATTGTTTTTGCTTCTTTTACAGGCGTTTCATCTACATCTTCCTCTTTATGAAAAGGGATACAATGCAAGTAAACATCGCCATAATTTTTATCTCTAAGTAAATTTAAAATGATATTTAAACTTCCTGCTATCAAATATTCATCATCACCCAAAACCCAAACATACTTGCCATTTGCTTTTTCAAAACATAGGGAAGAAGTAGAATCTGGGCCAAGATTAGTTTTTCTTTCATAGTAATTGATATTCATTTTTTTGGAATAATTATCAATTACTTCTTTTGTATGATCTGTGGAAGCATTGTTGGCAATGATTAATTCAATATCTTTTTCGATACCGTCAAATTGCATCAATATTGAATTTAAACAACGATCTAAATAACCTGCACGATTGTAAGTTGGAATACCAATAGTAAGTAAAGGTTTTTGCATAAGATTAAAATCTATAAATTTCAAAAATTTTACAGATTAAATTAAATAAAATTGATTTACGATGTGATGCTATTGATCAAAGGAAAATACTGATATAGATTGCTATAAAATCCATCTTTAAAAAAATATTGCAACCATAAGTTTCTATTATTTTCTTGTAATTTTAAAAAATCCTCAGCAGATACAGACTGATGAAAATCCAACAAAAACTGATCGGCTTTGTCGGCATCTTTTTCTTCTATCCACACCACATGTTTTTTCCAATCAATAAACTCTTCAAAAGGCAAAACGCAATCGGTATTGATGAAAATCGGAATGCGGCCGGCACTCAAAATTTCATACAATCGGAATGAATAATTACCATGTCCGCTTACACAAATGTTGTATTGATTGCTGAATACATTGTTTACAAATGGTTGTTTACCGTTTATCGGATCCCAACTTTGTTCTATAGTTGTAAAATGTATATCTGTTTTAATTTTTTTATTATTCAGGCAAGAAACTATTGCATCGCGCCTTGCCAAATATCCAAAGTTGTAATGTAAATTAAACTGTTTGGCGATACTTATTACTTTTAATAGTTGGTTCAACTTTCTTTTTAATTGTAATTTCAAAGGAAGTTTGACAGGGGCAGACTGACCTCGAAATCCTACTGATGGCGATGCTGTTTTTATCAGGTATAAATCAGAATTAGAAACTTCTTTTCGGTTCCTGAGGTCATCGCCATAAGCTGGCATTGCAAATTCATTTTTATCTTTCTTGCTTTTTAAAATTGAAGTACGAAAAATAACCGCATTCGGAACGTTGATCTTTTGAACAGGGTCATAATAATAAAACAAAATAATTTTCTTGTTATACTTTTCTGCCAACTTTGTCATTCCGGCAAAGTCATTTTTCAATGCATCAATTTCTGTCGAAGTATAATTAAAATGTTTGTATTCATGTGCTGTATAACCGTACAAAATTTCATACGTGATTGGAAAAAGAAAAAAATCGGCTGTACTTGGATCATCAGTTATAGTAGAATTTATGGCTAATTGGGTTACAATTCTTTCAGCTCCATATTTGGATGGATAGCCCGATCCTGTGTATAGTTTAAACATGATCAGGATGATGCAAATTAGATAAATCTAAAAAGTTTTCTTTAGCATATTGTAACAACGCTTCATCCTCTAAGTCCCACCATTTATCATTTTCTAACTTTAATATGGTTTTATCATCAAATCTTTTCTTTAAAGTTTTTGCAGGCACACCCGCAATAATTGTATAAGGTTCGATATTTTTGGTTACTACTGCTCCGGTTCCAATCACACAACCATTTCCAATAGTTACTCCCGATCGGATGTAAGCATTATATCCAATCCAAACATCATTGCCAATGATTGTAGTAGAAAATTCATTGGTCTCTTTTTGAAAAAATTTATTTGTTCCGAAAGGATTATCTTTTTTATAAAAAATAGGAGAGGTGGAAAACTGCTGATACGGATGTTCTGCATGGCCAATGCAAACGTTTTCTGCAATGGAGCAAAACGATCCGATACTGGTATTAAAAATACGATTATTGCCTGCAAGGTAAGAGTACCGGCCAATGCTACTATTTGAAATTGCTGTTCGGTTTCCTGTGTAAACATGATCCGAAATGTTAGCTGAAAAAAGAATAACTTCAGGATATAACTTAACAAAATTTGCAAGTTGAGAAGAAAAAATAGATGCTTCTTTTATCACACAATTATTAGCAAGTGTAGAATTGTAAATGGTAGAACTTTTAATAATATTATTTCTGCCAATCTGAATATCTGTAGAAATATCAGAATTTAACGAAATGGAATTGTGAGTATGTTTTAGAATTACCAAAAGTGTTTTCAACAATCTAAGCATGTTTGCAATAATTCAGATTGATCTTTTAGTATAACGATTCTGAAAAAAGTATGCTAAAAACAGTATTGCTAAATTGTCCGATCACCACATCCGCCATTCATTTGCATCTATTCCGTACCACTGTTTTGCATTCCTTCTCATGCCAATAAACAAACCAACATTGGAACTAAATGTCCCTACGAAAGTTGTGGATTTATATAAAGCTTCCATATCTGTTAATAACTTGATAGTAATCTTTTTTTTATCTTCTTTATTTAGTTTGTTGTATGCACCTTCGCTAAAACCTTTTTCGTTTTCCTGGCAAAAAGAATAAGCTTTGTATTCAGGAAAAGAACCTTGTATTTCTTTAATATTTTTATAATCGTCTGTAAGCACAAACAATTCTTTCAACTGTGTTATATCATTTATGTAATCAATATAATTTTGAACCGGAGAGATTTTGGCTTCGGTTGCCTTGTCGCCACTTCTAAGGTGTACACCAACATAATTTAAAGGGAGATTTAAAGATCCAATCCTTGTAATTATTTCTTCTTGAATTGCTGGCTGAAACTGCCAGATATGGTTTACAACGGTTTGCAAAGCACTTACTAAGTTTCCGGAAATGTTTAGTAAAGGAATATCAAAAGTTTCACTTTGAAATTTAGCATCTCGTATAAAGGTCCAGATGTCTTGGGTCAAAAAATCAGCTCCTGATAATTTCCTGACCAATTTTGTTTTAATGATATTGGGAATTGTTGGCTTAATTTGATAGCTTCTTGCATTGTATTTCAAATGAAGTTTTGAAGTGCTTTCTTCACAAAATGGGAGAAAATAATCTTCCCAACCTTTATCATAAGAAAAATTATTATCTCTGGAAGATAATACAAATTTAATGTTGTTTTTCAGGCAAAAAAGAATAGCTAGAAACATGTGGTTCAGTTCAGAAAAAAGCCCGGCTTGTATTCCAACTCTAAAAACCAAAGTCTTGGTAAATGAATTATTCAGATCATGATAGTTTTTGATCCAATCCTTACTTTCCATTTCTGTTGATTAGAAAAAAACCATATTCATTATAAGTCAGGTCTTTACCAGCTGCAGTAGTTCTGCCATGTTTAACCACCGAAATTCCATCTATAGTAAGATACCTTTCCATGTTTGGATAATCAAGCTCGATATTCATATAATATTCTCCGTTTACAAAATTGGAGGGAATGTGCAAGTTATCTTTGAATGAAAACTTACCTTTTCCAATAGTTAGAATTTCTGCATAAAGATGAGCCGGACTATAAAATGAAACCAAAACACCTTCCAAAGTAAATATTTTTACTTCGATGTTAAATTGAAGTGCTTCCGAAGTAAAACCACTAATTTCGATATCCAATCTACTTTCTTCTGCGTCTATTTCAATTGAAGCATCTTCTTTGTTATTAATTAAAATACTTTCGATTGTAAGTGTAGCATGTTTAACTTTTATCAGTTCTTTTAGCGTCTTTTTTTCTTTAATAATGCCTTGTTCTTTGTAAAAATTGATGGCACCTTCTATCTGCCCATTAAAGCCGATGGTGCCTTTATCCAGCACGATGCCTTTTTTACACAACTGTTTTACAGAAGCCATGTTGTGGCTTACAAATAAAACTGTCCGACCTTCGCCCTGGCTGACTTCTCCCATTTTGCCCAAACATTTTTTCTGAAACTCTGCATCGCCAACAGCAAGCACTTCATCCACAATCAATATTTCAGACTCCAAATGTGCCGCAACAGCAAAAGCCAAGCGTACATACATGCCTGAGGAATAACGTTTTACAGGAGTATCTACGTATCGCTCTACGCCTGCAAAATCCACAATTTGGTCAAACTTGGATGCAATTTCCCGCTTGCGCATTCCCAAAATGGCACCATTCAAAAAAATATTTTCACGCCCACTCAACTCCGGATGGAAACCTGTGCCCACTTCCAGCAAGCTGGCAATCCTTCCTTTAACTTTAATTTCTCCGGTAGTAGGAGCGGTAACCCGGCTCAAAAGTTTCAGCAAAGTGCTTTTGCCCGCACCATTGCGGCCAATAATACCTACTGCATCACCTTGTTCAATGTTAAAGTTGAGGTTTTTCAAACTCCAAACCACATCACTGGTTCCTTTAGTGGCCCGGTCATTGGTTTCACCTATTTTTAAATAAGGATCTTCCTTGCCCCGGATGCGTGCAAGCCATCGTTCCAAATCCCTTGAAATTGTACCTGTACCGAATTGCCCTAACTGATAAGCTTTAGAAAGATTGTTTGCCTTGATGGCTGTAGACATAAATTATTTAAATAAGTTGATCAACTGCGTTGACCAATTTTTTTTGCAGGTACACCGCCCCAAATTTCGAATGCAGGAATAGATTTGGTTACTACAGCTCCGGCTGCTACAATAGCTCCGTCTTCAATAGTAACGCCTTTCAAAACAATTACATTACAACCCAACCAAACATCGCTGCCAACAGCTATACGTGCCCTGCTACCGTATTGCTTATACATAGGTTCACCAATATCAATTCCATGATCGTGATCAATAAATTTACAACCCGAAGCAATTAACGAATCATCGCCAATTGTAATTCCTTCATTGATATTGAATTCGCAATTTGTGCCGATAAAAATAGTATTACCAATTATGATTCGCGGGCCGGGAAGCCAGGGCCCGTCGTACTTGAAGTTGATGTTTCTTTCCAAGTTACAATTTTTTCCGATAGAAAGTTGATGGGGCCAAGTGATGTAAAGTTTTGGCAGATGGGTTGCTTTACCGATTTTCATTCCTAAAAACGAGAACCAAAAACGTCTGGTATAACTGAAAAAGCTGTTGAATAATTTAAACCGAAACGCAAACCCTAAACGTTGAATTATTTTTTGCAAATTATTTTCAGCTGTTAATACTTGTAACTGATGCATTAATGAATTGCATGTTCTATTAAATTTAATGAAACCACCTGATATAAGATGTCTGATAGTTTAAATCACTCCGTCTGTTTGCTTTAAGTTGAGCTGGCAGTCCAGTATAAATACCAAACTTAACAGTAGATTTTGTCAGTAAAGATTTTGCACCTAAAACAGATCCTTCCTCCATAATTACACCAGGTAAAACCATTGCATCAGACCCAATAAAAACATGATCTTTTATCAAAATTTCTTTTTGTCTTCCTATACAATCAACAGTATGGACATCATGATCTGCTGTAATTAAATTTACAAGAGGGGAAATAGAAACATTGTCCCCAATGGTAATTACTCCTCTGTTATCCAATCTGCAATATTGGTTGATGGTACTGTTTTTACCCATATAAAATTCGGTAACTGCAGTAAATTTGCAACCTAAATGGATAGAACTGCCTTTGCCGATTTGAAATTTCATTACATGTTTGTAATAGAATAATCTAATAAAGTGAAAAGGTACATAGCCTATGAAGAAATTACATAGATAAACTTTGAAGTCGTGCCGCATTAAAAGTTACTAAAGAAGATTTAAATAAAACGATGTTATACTTTCAATATTAATCGTTCATATCCCGTAGAGCTTTAGTAGGATTAGAGCAATTTCATTCAAAATTTTCAACGCAAGTAGTATTCGGTGATTTAATTTTTACAATGATTTGTATCATTAAAATCTCTTATATTATTAATTCTGCCAGAAATTTCCCCTAATTATATCAAGTAAAAAATGATTTTTGACTAATTCTTTTGCATTTAATGAGTAAAATTGACCATTAGTAATTGCCTGTTTAATTGTTGTTATCATTTCATCAACATCTAAACCTGTACAAGCCGTTGCAGAATTATAAGATTTTAATAAATTTAACGCAGCACTGTTTTTAGGACCGTGATATAATATTGTTCCACATGCTCCTAAATAGCCTATCATTTTTGTTGATAAACTGTACAAATAAAATTCAGGATCGTTAAATTTTATAGGTAAATATAGAATATCAGATTGGTCTTGTTCACTTTTTATCTGATTATCATCTACAAAATTATATTTAAACTCAACTTGAAAAGATCGATTTTCCAAAATTTCCACTTTTTGCACTCCACGAATTACTAATTTAAATTTTAATCCTGTTTTAAAAAGTTCATCTAAAGCATCTGCTAACACGGTAAACAAAGGCAGATAACTTGTATGGAGCAAACCACCAAAATAAATTTGCACAATTTTATCAGGGTCAGTACTTTTTGCTACAGATATTTCATTTGTATAAACACCATCTGTTATTATTTCAAAGTCCTCTTTCCCAAACATTTTCTGATATTCTTGTCCCAATTCTTTAGATATCACCAGTCTTCTGTTTGCTTTGCGCCATAGTGTTTCACAATCTTGTTTTGTACTACAAAGGATATAATGATCATGAAAAGATACCCACAACTTTTTATCCTTTAAAAGATCAAGCTCAATAAGTGTACAACTGTAAGGTCCATGATTGATGACATGTAAAATATCAAAGTCAATTTTTTTTGCTTGCAACTTTAACTTTTGTAATGTTCTGTTCTTAAAAACATCATCACGTAAGTAAGTGAAAAAAGGCCTTAGTTTCCAACGCATCCATTGTTTTTGCAATGGCCAAGCATTAATTTGTATTTCTTTAATTAAACCAGAAAATTTCTCTCCATTTGCTGAAACATAAATAGAAGTTATTGAATCTTCGTGCCCAAAATACAATCTTCTTAATACCCTGCCAGCACCACCATTTGTATACAGTGAACCTGGTTGTAAAGAAAGTAATTTCATTTAATTAGTAATAAATTGTTTCCAAAATTGGTTGTCTTCTATCAAATAGACATTATCATTTCTGCTCCATCCATGACATCCAAAAGGAAGTTTGTTTTGATTCAGTTGGTATAAATATTGAGGCGATCTGTCGAAAGCAAAATCAATCGCTAAGGAAATCGTTGGAACTTTTAAGTAAATATTAGAACCAGTTTGAAAATTATAGCTAAAAAAGATATCTTCATTTACTAAATTTTGTTTATAAAACTTTAGAAGATACTTGACCGTGTTATGATAGCCTAACGATCCTACTACTAATCGTAAAAGATCAATAGTTTTATGGCTCTGTTTGAATTTTTTTAAATAGTATTTAAAACCTTTGATGTTTTTCTTCCAGGAAAGCACTTCTATAAACTTGTCAACTTTTCTTAAAGAAAGTCCACCGTTTCCAACAACATCTAATTTATTTCCTTCTTCAAAAGTTCCAAAATTTTTAAATATTGGCGCACCTATATAATCATAATTCAAACTACACCAATGCGCAAGTTCATCCCTAAATATCCAGCAGTCCAATTGATATATTAAAATATATTTATACTCCTGAAAAGTAATATAGAAATTGACACTTAGCATGAAATCATTATACCCGGATATATTGCTAAAATATTTGTTATCAAAGGGTTTATTCAACAACTTGTAGCCTAAATCTATACATAAGTTTTTTTTGTATGCATCTATTTTTAAACTTAAAGGATGAACAATACAAATGTGATATTTACTTAAAATTTTGAAGCATTGTAACAGACTTATTTTCTCATCTGAAGTTAAATGGTCATACTCTTTATAAATAGGAATAACAATTACAACTTCATGATTTGGCATCTTTTACAAAAAGTGTGTTTTTATAAATTGAATAAAAATTGAATTATGAATATTGAAAAATCAGCTTAAGATAAAATAAAACGATTTTCAATAAGAGCATGTTTATTTTTTTTCAATCTAATGTCTGTGCTTCTTTTATCACCTAAAAAATGGTGATAACTTAGTTTTTGATCTATCTAAATTGATGCTAATACCAATTTTTATAGGGTAAAAGAAGCATCATCACTTTTTGTATAAATTTAAACAGACGCTAAGAATAAAGTGTGCTTTTTATTTTCCTAAAAAAGATTGTAATATATTTTTTGGTAATTTAATTTGTATCCACAACCAATTTTTAAATCCTACGAGCTTTATGAATTTTTTTGAAAAATTCAATTTTAATAAATGTTTGTAACCATAATTTAACTCTAACACTTTATTCAATAACCAATAGAATGCACCTGTTTCCTGAATGCGAATTTCACTTGGTGAAGTTTTGGAAACTGAACAGGGCAGTTTTTTATTCCATTTTTCATGGAGTTTAACTGTTTCTGTTAACCATTTTTTATCATAACCACCAGTAGATAGATGTGTAAAAAGAATATCAAATACTACCTCGACATGATATTTTTCATTTACTGATAGAGAATAATCAATGTCGTAACAATGATAATGTTGGAAATTAACTTGGTCAAATTTAATAGAAGAAAATATACTGCTTTTAGTGCATAAAAAACATCCATCTAATGCAACAACACGGTCGGACGTTTTACTGGATGGATTGATATTTAAAAGTGATGGTTCTTTATCCTTTTTTGATGCTTGGTTAATATTCATTTTTGCCATAGTTCCGCCCCAGCTTGATGCCCAACCTGAAAATACGTACGGTTTATAGGAGCCACCGGCAATTCCAATTAAGCCTAATTGTTCATCATTTAAAAAGTGATCTATAAGTTTTCTTCCCCAATCTTTTGTTTCAAAAATAATATCTTCATGACAGAAGCATAAATAAGGAAACTGTGCTTTTTTGCCACCTAAGTTATAAGCTTCACAAATACCCATTAATCCAGGATTTTCAATACGAATCAATTCATAAGCAATACCAATTGTTTCTTTTACACTTTTTTCAAATTGATTAAATTTTTCCACATTATAGGAAGAAACAATTATAGAGATCATTGAGATTCAAAATAAGATTTTATGACTTTTGCTGGAATACCAGCTACAATTGAATAAGGAGGTACATTCTTATTCACAACGGAATTAGAACCTATAATGGAGTTCTTTCCCACTGTAACTCCTGAAAGGACACAAGCACCTTCACCTATCCAAACACTATCATTGATTATTACAGGACCTTTTGAAATTAATTTTCTTCGTTCAGGGTAAATATCTAAATCTAATTTTTCACTTGTTCCGTGTGAATGATCAGAAATAAATACTTTACTCGCAATAAGAACATTGTTTCCAATTGTCACCCTATCTATTGCTCCTATGTGACAATCAGAATTAAACTGTACATTGTTTCCTATGATTATTTTAGGTTCAAAAGTTTGATCGTAATATTTATCTATCGCTTCTACGCGCAAATTGTATAAGCTTCTAAAATTATCACCTATAGAAATATATTTAGGATTGAAAATATGATATGGTTGTTGGATACACGAGTTTGCACCAATATTGTTAAATTCAGATTTTAGAGTAATCCATGTATCTATTTCAACTTTGTCTTTAATTTTTAAATAATAGCTTTTAAATAATCTATAAATTTGTTTTTTGATCATACAATTAATTCAATTACTAATTGTTAGTTTGTATTATTACTTGTTAAGTATTTGGTATTGTAATAAAGATATAGAAACCTTATGCTTTAAGGGTTTTATTAAAGAGCTTTGTATTCATTTTTTGACACGTTCCAATCTAACATTGGCCGCACCAATCCAGGCCATTCAGTAGTAGTATCACGTTTTACCGATCTGCCTTTGTTGGTATCTATAATCTCGAATGAGACAATATTGTCTAAAATAGCATGAATAATATTAGGTGAATATGAACCTATTGCAACCAAAACGCTAAATTTGCCTTCTGCTAAGAAATTTCCGGGAATAATACAAGTTGCACTAACTATGTTTGGGGTTCCATCATGTATGCTATCCCATTGAGGACTATTAAATTCATTAGAGGCAAACAAAACATTCTCTTTTGAATCTTTAACATGGATAATTGCAGTATTTTTATTATCCATATTGTTATCATAATATTTTATTTTAATTTTAACTTCATCTGTAATGTCAAAAAAATTATTTATTGAACTACTTGATGAAACAGAAACTTGTAAAATTTTAGCAGTATGATTTCCTGGTGCTTCTTCAAAAGAAAAAGCTTTATCTGTAACTACAGCTTGTTCTTTGTTAGTATAAATATCAAGTGCTTTATCAATTCTTCCAGAAAATTTTAATTGCCCATTTGAAAGTATTATCCCTTTTGTGCATAATGTTGCTATACTTGCCATATTGTGGCTAACAAAAAGTACTGTACGTCCTTCACCCTGGCTAACTTCCCCCATCTTGCCCAGGCACTTTTTCTGAAACTCTGCATCACCCACAGCTAATACTTCATCTACAATCAATATCTCAGATTCTAAATGTGCAGCAACGGCAAAAGCCAAACGTACGTACATCCCGGAAGAGTAGCGTTTAACCGGAGTATCAATATATCGTTCTACACCTGCAAAATCTACAATCTGGTCAAATTTTCGGGCTATTTCTTTTTTACGCATTCCTAAAATGGCACCGTTTAAAAAGATGTTTTCACGGCCAGTCAGTTCTGGGTGAAAACCTGTCCCTACTTCTAATAAACTTGCAATCCGGCCTTTTACTTTTATCGTTCCGGTAGTAGGAGAGGTAACGCGGCTTAGCAATTTTAATAAAGTGCTTTTACCTGCACCGTTTCGTCCAATAATTCCTACGGCATCACCCTGTTGTATATCAAAACTAACATTGTTCAAACTCAAAACAACATCGCTGCTGCCTTTTACAGACCGGTCATTTGCTTCTCCAATAACCATAAACGGATCTTCTTTGCCGCGCATTTTGGCAACCCAGCGTTCCAAATCACGAGAGAGTGTGCCTGTGCCGATCGTACCTAATTGGTATGCTTTTGACAGATTTTCAACCTTGATGGCTGTTGACATATTTTTTCTGATTTATGTTATAATTTAACTGATCTCAACCGGACTTAAATGTTCAGATACAAAGGAAGTTTGCTAAAAAAGCCTTCAGGTGTAAAATACTCTTTCCAGATATTTCTGATATTTATTTGTAATTCTTTGAACTCTTCGGGTGTTTTGGAGTTGTGAAAAGTCAATACTTTTTCCGGTATCCGGTTAATCTCGCTTTCTTCTATCCAAACACAATATTTTTTCCAATCGATGATAAAATCAAAAGGCAAAACACAATCAGTATTTACAAATACTGGAATCCTGCCACAGCACAATGCCTCAAAAAACCGGATGGAGTTGTTGCCATATCCTCTTACACACAAGGTATAATCGCTGTCGATAATATTTTTAACGTAAGCTTCCCTAAAAGAATCGTTCAGTTCTTTTATGCCACCCGGATATAAGCCACCAACCGGGCCGCCAAACCCAAAATTGGATCGTATGATAAAATTATTTTTTACTTTTTTACTTTTTAATACAGCTAAAAGTGCTCTCACACGGTAGGAATGTGCTGAAAAAGATGGAAACCTTTTCATAAAACCCATGTAATTAATTAATAGTCTGAATGCTTCTTTTACCTTGTATTTTCCAAATTTTTGTGCCAGGGGAGGAGCATAACCACAAAAACCTATAACCGGAACAGGCTGTTTCGATCGAATTGGAAGCTCATTTTGATAGTATTTTTGTATAAAATCTTCAAAGAAAAAAGTATAACCATGTTCATTACTTTTTCTTTTAGATTGATATAAAGTATTACAGAAAATAATAGAATTTTTAATTTTAACATCAAAAAAGTCGACATCTGAACCTAAAAAAACAAATGTTTTTTTCCCGCTTTGTTCTGCAGCTTCCGAAAAAGGTTTAATTTCTTCTTCAAACTTTATATCTGCTTTTTGCTCTGTATATCTAATGGGTAACAGGCAGGCATCAGCGTCATCTAACGGAGTAAGTTCGATAAAATCTTTTCCTTCTTTTTCATAATTGTCAAACCGGCCAATAGTAATATTTAATTCTGAGTTTCTTTCTTTTTTATCTTGTCCGCAAAAAGGTATTAATAGATCAACCACAGGCTGATCTATCTTAAGTAAACTAAGATCTGTATAAAGTTTAAGCTTGTTAGAGGTCAAACTAAAGATACTTTAAATTTTTATTGATCAAAGTGAACCTGTATTAATTATTATAAACCGAAGAGGGCAATTGCTGGTTTTGTTCAAAAAACATATACTTACATGTATAAGCGCGTATTTTGCTGGTAGCAATTGCGTCCATAGTTAGCATATCAGATGCCCCATGTGTTAAAGGAGTTTGTATTTCTAACAACTTTGCAGCCCCATCACCATGCAACGCATAAGCATGCGTTCCAATGTGACCACCCTGTTTTTTTATTAGAGATGAATGATCAACTGGATAGCTTCTTTTTTTTCTAAGGACAGTTTCACTTCTAACTCCAATTTTGTATAGGAAATTAACCAAATGATAATATTTAATCCTCCCCCAAAAACTGAAATCATTGTTATATATATGTCCTAAAAATAGAAATTCCCAATCGTCCGGAACTTGTCTCAGCGTGTCTGCTACATAATGTAAATTTTTTTCTACTGGAATAGCATCATCTTCTAATATCAATACTTTGCTTAGTTTATTGTCTTTAATGTATTGGTACATTTTTTTATGTGAAGATGCTACAGCGATCTGATTATTTAAAAGAGGGCCAACCTCCAAATTCATGTATTTAATATTGTCCTCCTTATAAATATCATTAATGTTATTTGCAATTTCTCCTTTTTGTTGTAATTCTGGAATGTTGAGTTTGCTACCATCAACACCCATAAAAACTTCAAAATTAAGACCATTAAAGTTTTTTCTAATTTCAGTTAACCTATATAAATTTCTTTCAATTGTTAACAGAAGTATTTTATCAAAATAAGCATTCAAACTTTCAACTGCAGATTTACTAAGCATTATTATAGAAATTACTATATTATATAAACATTAAACAGTATCAACAAAGCTTTTTTCAACTTTGTTAAAAATGATCGTACCAAAGATTAAAAAAATAATAGTCGCCAAAGCTGAGTAGCCTAATGATAACCAAGTAAAACTTCCTGTTCCCAAAAATCCATACCTAAAAGTTTCTATCAATGCCGTCATAGGGTTTAAAGTAATTAGCCATTTATATTTTGCAGGAGCCGCTGATAAAGGATAAATAACTGTAGTAGCATACATCAGTAACTGCACTCCAAACGCAAGTAAAAATGCCAAATCTCGATACTTTGTGGTCATAGCAGAAATAATCATACCTGCGCCCAAACCCATACCTGCCATTAAAACCACTACTACTGGAAATAAAAAAATGGCCCAGGTAGGATGAAATGTAGCCCCAACATAAGCGTAGTAGCCCATTACTATTAAAAAAAGCAAGAATTGGACGGCAAATCGGACCAAATTACTTAAAACAATACTGAGGGGCATAATAAGCCGGGGAAAATATACTTTACCAAAAATATCTGCATTATCCTTGAAAACAGTTGATGTTTTTGTGAGGCAGTCTGCAAAAGAATTCCATGCGGTAATTCCCGCCATATAAAAAAGCGGTTGAGGTAGTTTGTCTGTTGATATACCTGCCAGTTTACCAAATACAAAAGTAAACATGATAGTCGTAACCAATGGCTGCACAAAAAACCAGATTGGCCCTAAGATTGTCTGCTTGTAAAATGCTACAAAATCCCTTCGGACAAGTAAACCCAATAGATCACGATATTTCCATACATCATTCAGGTGCAAATCAAACGCACTGTTTTGAGGCTTAATTTCGAGGTCCCAGGTTTGATTATCTAAACTTAAACTTTTTTCCATTGAGAGATTTTATATGATAGGATAATAATAAAAGGCATTCTTAATGTAATTATCTTAATTAAAAGTCAATTATAAATTAATTTTTTAGTTGATATATTAATAAATATTTGGCTAATATAGTAAGATAATGATTAAAAACTTAAAAAAATGTTACCAATGTTGTAAAATTAAATAGTATTTAATTAAGTAATATTAGCGGGGATTATTGAATAGGAATTGCATATTGTATAATTTTATTGAGTAACAAGTGGAGAATTTACAGCTTCGCCCTTTCAGTCCCAATTACGACTTGCTTAAACAAATTTTACTAAAAAATAAATACTGAAATTTCTATAATGTACTAATGGAGCTCAGTTATGTTGGTACTGTTTTTACCCTGCTAAAAACAGTATTGTTTAAAATTTTATTAAATTAAAAGGCTGTTTAATTTTGTTTAATTTGTTTTCTATGCTTCTTTTATCAACTGAAAAACCATATAATGTCCATGCTTAACATCATCTTAAATACAAAAAACAAATTTTATAGCGATAAAAAAGCATTCTGGTTTTTATTAATAGAAAATTAAACAAGCTCTAAGCAAGCTTATATTTTACCAGATAAAAAAAGCACGAAGGTTGTTGGTATCTCAACTTATAAAAACTGTTTGGTAATCGTAGTTTTGAAAATTTCATTTTATAGTTTTTTTTATTACAAGTTAAAACCTGGAAAGAAAATCTTTTAATACTGATTTTGCCGTTTTCTTTTTAGTGTTTTCCGTATAATAACTGTTATCGTAATGATAGCTGTTTCCGTATTTTTGATTTTGAACACCGTTAAAAACGATGTTTAACTTTGGAAGCCTTCTTTCTCGTGATAAGCGTTTTATAAATTCCAGTTCTTCTTTTGAAGTGTATCCTTGTCTGACGATATATAGCGTAACATCACAAAGATCTGCCAGGATCATGGCATCTGTTACTAAATGTAGCGGAGGTGTATCTAATAAAATATCATCATATTCGGTTTTTAACAAATCTATTAATTCAGACATTCTATAATTTTCCAAAAGTTCAGATGGGTTTTCAGGCAAGGTTCCTGCACCAATTACAAAAAGGTTAGGACGAATAGTAGTGGTTTGGATTATTTTCTGAACATCTTTTATTTCTCCGGAGAGAAAATCGCTAACTCCTAAATGTTCGGAATTCAGGTCGAAAGTTTTTGAAATTTTAGGTCTTCTTAAATCCAGTTCCAAAACAATAGTTTTCCTACCAGATGCCGCTATTGCGGTTCCTAAAACACTGGTGATAAAACTTTTCCCTTCTGAAGAAGTGCTGGATGTAAACATTGTTACCCTTCCTTTATCTTTTTTCTGATGCAGGTACAATAGTTTTGTCCTCAGTTCCCTGATTTGTTCACCCAAGATATTTCCGGTTCTGCTCAAAACTGATTTCAGAGAATTATCTTCTTCATAATTAATCTCGGTAATTACCGGCGTATTGGTGCTGTTTTCAATTTCTTTTTTATCTGTAATTTGGTTTTTGATTGCATTCCTGCCATATACAAATCCGGCCGGCAGCAGTAAGCCTAATAAAAATGCGGTAGATAATAGTATTGGTGCCTTGGAAGGTGTAAGGCCTGCATCGTGTGGCTCATCTACAATTTGCACGTCGGAAAGGGTAGAGGCATAATTGAGCGCAATAGTTTCGCGTTGCTGGGATAAGTACAGGAACTGATCTTCTTTCAAAGATTTCTGGCGAGTCATGTTTACAAATTCCCTTTCCTGAGCCGGGACTTCTTTAAATGATGATTCAAATTGGGAATTGTTGGATTGTAACTGGTTTCTGGTAATTTGTAATGAAGACCTTACACCTTTAATGGTTTCTTTAATGGCAGCTTTGATGGATTGGATTTGTTTGTTGATTGGTTCAAAAATTGGATTACTTTCCGGTGTGGTAGCAAGCAATTTGTTTCGCTGTTGTATTACTGTAGATAATTGCGCGACTAACCCTGATAAACTTCCATCAGTAATACCTGCTGTTACCGGAACATTATCATCGTTACGAGCAGAATTAACATAATTTTGCACCCCATTTAACAGGTCCAGTTGAATGTTTAATTCAGCTAATTTAGCATCGTTTGTCTGTACGTTGCCCAAATAAGCACCACCTTTGGCAGAAATATCTGTAAATTTGTTACTGCTTTTATAGCTGGCTGCTTTTCTTTCTGCCTGATTTAACTCATTGGAAAGTGTATCCAATCTTGTGTTTAAAAATTTTAGTGCATTTGCAGTAGCCAAATTTTTATTCTCCTTTGTTTTAGCAATATAATTAACAAATAAAGCATTTAAAAAAGCTCTTCCCCGTTCCGGAATTTCATCACTAAAACTAACGTTTAGCAAATTAGATCCGACAGTGGTGCTTAATACTTTAATGCGGCTTTGGTAATTACTGGCAATATTATCTGGGTCGTTTAATGTAATCCGTATTTTTTTGCCGATGTACTTGTCTGTATTAGCAGTAGCAACTAACCGCCATCTACCAAAATTATTTAAAAAAGTATTGTTAAAAGAAGCATTAATACTTTCTCCGTTTGATTTCAACAAAGCAAAATGATTATCAGCAAGAATGATAATTTCAAAAACCTGGTTTCCTTTAAATGGCTGTTTTGATAGAAATTTAAACAGAACTGGAGTGGTAGCATAAACATCCTTTTGATAATACTTGCCTTTTTCTTCATAAGTTACCCACAAGTTTAGATTGAGGATTGCTGCAGTTACCAATGGCCTTGATTCTAATATTTCAATTTCATTATCAATGCCTTTGGATAGCTCAGTAACATTCAATTTTTCCAAAGCAGTGCTTTCGCCGCCTGGTTTATCACCATTAACTAGCAGTTTTGCGCTTACTTCAAAGGATGGCTTTTGAGAACGGACATTGTAATAAGCAATACCCGTAGTAAGCAATACACCAATTACAAACAGCGGCCAATGATACAAGCAACGGGATAAAAAATATTTAAGGCCATTGAAATTATCTGTTTCCGTAATATTTTCATACTGGTCGTATGGCATTGAATTGTCGTTATTCATATAATATTTATTTCCTGGTAATGAAGTAAATAATTGTTATGCCCAACGATAGGACAGTTCCTATAATACCTATATTTCTGTTTACATTATCCAAAGCAAGTGTGTTTTTATACTTTCCTGGTGTAACGTACAACAAATCATTGTTTTTAAGATAGTAATAAGGAGAGTTAAATATATCTTTCGAATTTAAATTTACTGGTATATAACTTCTTTTACCGTTCTGTTCTCTTATTAGTAAAATATTACTCCGTACAGCAGAAAGGTTTAAATCTCCTGCCAGGGTTATGGCATCAGTTAAATTTAAACGTTCATTTTGCACCCTGATTACTCGCGGGCTGCCTACATCACCCATTACAGTTACTTTAAAATTACTGATGCTTGCAGTCACATAAGGCTCTTTCAGGTATTTGAGCAGCATGTTAGTCAAAGAAGCTTTAAATTCAGGAATGCTCAATCCTGAAACTTTCATATTTCCCAAAATCGGAAGTTGGATAAATCCTTCTTTATTAACCAGATAGCCTGTTGCTGCTGAAGTTGCATCGGTAGCACCCGTAACGGTAGTTGCATTGTTGCTTACAACACCATGATTATAAACAGCTGATGCATCCGGGTTTAAACTACTGATATTGATCGCTAAAATATCCATCGGCTGAATGGTAATGGGCGTATATGCCTCGGCATTTTCAACGGTGATTGTAGTACGGCTAACATCCTGAAAATAAGCCAGATCTTTATTTGTAGCACAGGAAGAGGCTAAACAAATAAGCATTATGCCATAGAGGAAATTTTTAATCATATCAGTAATTATATTTTTCGGGTAAAGATAATAGGATAAAGTTTACAAGCAAAACAAGCCACAGGATAATTGAATCTTCCTGTTTTTGTTTGTACGAGAAATTGAAAGAAAAGTTATCAGTAACGGATTTAAAGAACCTTGTGGAGAACAGAAGTCACATTGGTTCAAACCAATACTTTTATCATTGCATCCAATAGCTCTCATTTAGTCTAAGTGAAATTTGCTTATAAAAAAAGCATCAATAATTGTAGAAATTTGGAATAAGTAATTGAAGTTGTTTAAACATATTATGGAGAAGACAGAATACTTCTTTTACCTTACTAAAACTAACGGGTTTAAACCCGTTGCTACAAAATGTACCGAAGCTACCCTTCTCCAACTTGCAGTTTTCAATGAGCTGTAGGCTTTGTCGGTTTTATAAAAATGGGTTTCATCCGTTTATTTGGCTTTAAAATAAACCTGATTAAAAAGTTTAAACATCCTCATTATCTGTTATGTAATTTAGCTAAGAGAAATAAAACTTTGTGCTATTTTTTTAGCTTTGGTAAGGCCTTTTTTGAACAGCCTGTGGTAATCACTTCTTGGTTTGAAGTCTCTAAATTCTGTCATACTTAAAACCCTGTAAAATTCATCTTTGTGCTTTTGTATAGAAGGGCAGGATTTAAAAATGGGTTTTATGTTTAAAAAATGAATAAGACCCGGGTTGATTACTTCATCAAAGTAATCACTGCAATTCCAACGTAAATTTAGCTCATACCACTGTTTATATAAAACTACGTTAAACCCATACTGATCCGGATAATCATAGTAACCTTTATTATCAACCATACATTTGATTACTTTATTGGCAATATCCTCTTTTATCCATTTTTGAGGATTTATCACAAGCAAACCTGAGTTGAAATATTTTGCTTCAGCCGGAATCCCAAGTTCTTTATAATTTTTGATAGCATAAGGAGAACTAACTATAAACTGATAATCTTGTACAGCACCGATAATATTTTCACCAATATCTATATTGTATAAATTAGAAATATCGTCATACATCAACATGTCAACATCCATATATATGATTTTTTTACAGCTTTGCTCAACAGCAAAAGGTGCAAATAATCTTAAATAAGCAATGATAGGATAGGTGGACTGGTCTAAAGGAAGTTTAACATTCGGTGGAATGATGCTTTTAGGTTCAACAAAATTTACTTGCGTAATGCTGGCATTTACGGATCTTTTTAATTTTTCCTGGTTTGCTTTAGAAATCCCATCATTAATTATTGTAAAAGAAAGCAGTTCATCTGTTTTATGATTGATCTCTATTGATTTTATCAATCCTGCAGTTAGTACAGCATACTGATTGTCGCTTGCCACAACAATAACAATTTTTTCTTTCTTATTCATGTTTAATAAGCTAATTGATAGTATTATTCTTATTCAAATAAAGTTGAGTAATTAGAATCTCTTTGAACTTCGCCTGGTTTTTATATGCTTCTTTTACCATCTAAAAACTTGAACCTTATTATGTTTTTTACAGGTATCAATTTCCAAAAAACAAAATTTATACAGATAAAAGAAGCATTGCAAGTTTGGAGCCTCTACTTAAACCGGGCAATAAAAATTTCTGCAAATTATAAAAAATATTATTATAAGGGCCTGTTTAAATTTTGCTCAGTTTATTTTCGATGCTTCTTTTATCACCTAAAAATTTGCAAGCATTTTATTTTTAATTGATTTAAATGGATGCAAACACCAAATTTTTATAGGGTAAAAGAAGTATTGGTGTTTTTTCTGGTATTAATTTAAACAGACTCTAAAAAATATATGATAGCATAACTAAAGCCAGTATAAATATTATCTCGTTACGTTTACACTGAAATTAGAATACTTTTTTGGGTTCATCTGTCGCCACTTCTTTTTTAACCGGTCAATTGCAAAGCTTATTTTACTTAAATATCCTTTTGTTACTTTTAATTTAATTTCTTCATAAGAAGCACTATCAAGAATTTGAGCATCAATTTTTAACAATTCAGGGAATACATGTCCTCTTAAAGATGAAACCAAGTGGACTGCAATTATTTCATCAGTAATATTGTCATTAACTGGAATTTTCATAATCTGTTGTGCCATTACAATCTGGTTATGATCAAAATAAAAAATGGTTTTAGATTTTGCCAAAAGGAAAGCCCAGAGTGTTTGTTCTAACCAGGGTATTTTTTTCATTAAACCATTGATAATGGTTTTGTCATTTAACAATTGTTCAATGAAATCTAAGTCATACAGCTTGTGCGGGAAATAAAAAATACCTGAATTAATATATGGAAATATTGGAAAACTGATTTTTAGAAATTCTTGTGGTGTAAAAGAGTAAGCATTAAATGTATCTGACATAAAGATGGGAATGTCTTTAAATTCAGGTAATTTGAATTTTTTTAAAAACAGAATATCGCTATCAATGTAAAAAATATCTTGCTCATCATACAGAATAATGTCAAATAATTTTTGTGCATAGCCTGTACTATTTCTATAGTTTAAACAACTTGGATATTTAGTTAATTTTTTAACGACTACATTATTCCTATCCGTTTTGTTAATCAGGGTACAATTAGAAAAAGCAGCTAAAAGCTGGTTTTTATTATCTTGCGTTAGTGTTCCATCTTCAAATATTTCTAATTGTATTTCTTGTTCTGCATGTTGAACAAAACTTTTTAAACATGTAATTGAGAAATCTAATCCCAAAGTTCCTAATAATGTTTTACATTTTATAAGTTTTGACATAATGTATTAAGTTAAAAAAGGGCAATTTAATACTAAATTTGTATAAATAGAGTTATTGGCTATTTAAATTTCGTTTACACAGCTTGTTCAATTTACATCTTAAAAAACAATACTACTTTTTTGGTACGTAGAGATTTTGGTTGTACTAAATTCTTGCAAAAAGAAAGTTTTATCAATTTTTATGCAATAAAAGAAGCATAAAAATATCTTGAATAAAATTTTAATAACTTAAAAGGTTACCTATGGTTATTCAATTTTTAACAAATCGCACCTTATATAAACTCATTTCGTGATTTTGATTGCCTGGGCTACCCTGACTGACCCGGAGGTAAACTGGTTTGGAAAGGTCTGCACCTGCCTCAAAACCGGTCGTTATGGCTACCGCTGGGTAGCTACCATATTTAAAAAGTAACACACCTGCATTATAACTAAATGAAAAGTTATTAAACCAGTTTTTAGAGAAAGGGTAAGTGCCATCAAATGGGCTACCTTGCTTAATTATTTTATCGTTTAAATAAGTTGTATGATAATAACTATTACCGGTATTGGCATAATCGTTGAACCTAGTGATTATTTTACCGTTTGCATCGACCATTTCCAAATAATTATAATTATCTGGACCGATAGCCGGTTCTCCATACCGCGCGAAAGACATACCCCCTGTTAAAGTCCATGAGCTTAAAGAAGCTGTATTATTCAGTTGCCGGGTGAGGATTTGGACACCTGTTCCGCCAACATCGATATCAACCGAATCGCGCTGGTACTGATAAAGGCTTGTTAAAGCCTTTACGTTTGAGTTTAAGCTCCAGCCATTGCCACCGGTAAAAGTATTGGACTTAAAAGGCAGGCCGGCCATCATGTCTGAAGGGTCTGGCGTTACTGTTATCGGAATGGTAATTTTAATAGGGATTATTTGTTCTGCAATTGTATTTAAGCCGGTAATTTTAACCCTGCGGGTTTCTCCCCAGGCAGTTTCATCACAGTAAATAAAATACATGTCCCCTCCGATTTTAGTTATTGCGTTGGAATAGCTATTGATAGCTATCCATGTTTTATCGCCGGTAGAATTGCTTTCAAAATTAGTTTTGCCAAAGGTCAAGACCGGTAGCCCGTCTTCGTAAAAAAGGTTGGAAATGTTTACGCCCGATGACCCGGCGTTGGCCTGCCAAAATTCTGCGTTGACGTGCCACAAGATGATTTTTCCACTGACCAAAGCAGTACAGTTTTCACTATGTTGAAAATTATAGTCATTGTTCCCGATGTCAAAATCCCCATTTCGCGGAAAGTCTCCGTGATAATCAAAATAAGTTGATTTTGAAGCCTGCCAGTCAAAAGTATTGCCACCTGTTTTAATAGCACCCAAATGGTAACCAACGCCAAAGTCGGTATTATGGTCACCTAAATCCTTATTATGATGGATGGGGTTATAAAAAAAATATCTGTCCGGGTTTGTTGAAGAGCCTATAGTATTGTTCCTGTAATAAAATGGTGAAGTTGGGGTAGCTTGCGGTGTAGTCGCTACTGTTACAGATGCCCCCCAAACCGGTTTGTTGTTGCCGTCGAACCCGGTAAGCGGCTGCTTGGTAACCACGGCTTGTTCATTTGGAAAACTCCTATTCCACAAG
The DNA here is from genome assembly GCA_964236465.1 of uncultured Sphingobacteriaceae bacterium. GTDB lineage: Bacteria > Bacteroidota > Bacteroidia > Sphingobacteriales > Sphingobacteriaceae > Mucilaginibacter_A. The sequence continues at coordinate 48,053 of CAXSBZ010000007.1, forward strand.
CTTCCGTCTGCTTCTATGATACCATAAACTTGTCCTAAATAAATAGCCCCGTTTGCAGTCAGGTCATACAGGTTGGCATTGCCTTGTGCATATTTGTGCCCGTTTGATAGTGTTACAACACGTTCAAATTTTCCATAAAGGTTAAGGTTGGTGTTTGGTTTCCAGCAGTTTATTAGTTTCCAGCTGCCGTTAACACCGTTGTCAAGTGGTTTGCTGTAATCTATCTGAAATTCAAGCTCGTCGGAAAAATAGCTGGTGGGTATATTTGCATCGATATTGCACGAGCGTGATGAAGGCAAATACATAAAGTATTCCTTATAACTTTTGTCGGCATTGTAATGTACCCAGCGGTAAGTACCGGCATCGCGTACCCAAAAGCTGCCGTCAGGTTGGAAGTTGATAACCGGGGTGCCGGCAAAAGTTTTTTCGTCGTGAAAAAGAAATTTAGTATTGTCAACTGCTGGACTCCCTGAATAACCGTTTAGCCTGCCAAAGGTACTGTTTAAAATCCCGGTATTCCCGTTATAAAAGCCGATCTGGCAGGTTGCATCATTTGCCACGGCCAGCTCCCCGGTTATAGGTGATATGGAAAAACCAATATTCCCTGTAGGGAGAGATAGGCCGGTTGGTGTTACAGTTGCATCAGTGTTAATCCGGTATTGGTTTAGACCCGTGTTTTCATTTATCCACAATTTAGCATCATCCGAGGTAACTGCAATTGCATTTGCTCCTGATGTTTTGATTGTTTTTAGTAGAAAGCCGCTATTTTTATTAAATACTAATAAATCGTTAGTTTGATTTCGTGTAGCAAAAAGTAAAATACCATTTTTTTGGACTGCGATACCAGAATAACCGTTTGTAACAGCTGCAGTGCCGTCAGAAAATAGCCCGGTTGCGGATACCGGCAAAGTCCCTCCGCGGCCCGCTGTAATGGTTGTACCGGCAGAAAAGGTATAATTACTGTTATCGCTTACATTTGTTGCAATAATAAAATTATTGTAGGGGCTGGCGTATTGGTCTTCGGCTATAGCGTACACCTTTATACCATCAGTACAATTCCCGATCATTATAGATGAAAATCCAGGTAAATAGGCATATCCCTGGTTGATATTGTTTAGGTCAATATAATGCAGTGTTTGGCCCCCTTCTGCAAAAAAGTCACCATAATACGCCCGGCCATTTACAAAACAAAAGCCTGTTATCTGACCAAAACCATTAACCGTACCACCCGAAGTGCTCCCGATCCCGCCTTCGTGCGTTGCTACAACATTATTGGTTAATACCCTCACTGTGTAATCCCCCAACGGCGCGGTTGTCCCATCATCCAGCAGTCCGCCCCAAACGGCATTATAACAGCCGGTATCATAACGTACACCGCCCCACAGCATGCGAACCAGCACACCGGAAGAATTGTAAACGCCTGCAGAAGTATTCAAAGAGCTTTTTAACTCAAAATTAAAGACACCGTTACCTGGATTTGTGCTAGTTGTAGAAGATGTGGTGCCGCTACTTGTGTTTTCATTAATTATAATTGTTGATTTTGGGGTAACATCCTGGCAACAATCAATTTTTTTAACTTGTTGTGCTTCTAATTTAAAAGGTATAATTAATAATAACAAGTAGTAAAATATTCTCATTTAATAACGTTATGCTAAAAATCAAACAGTATCATCTTTATAAAATTCTTAGCAAGAAAACAAATAATTTCGTAAAAATTAATTATTTTTATTACAAGACTGATCTGCTAATTACTTGGTAAGTATAATCTCTGTAACGACTGATTTGCACAAAAAGTTATTTATCTCAAAAATTATTGTGGCAGAAGTGATGTTATTTAATTCTTATCAAAACTATAAAATGCTTCTTTTAGGCATATAAAATTGCTTTCTAATAATTGCTTTTTGTAAAGACAGGTGTAAAAATTTGGTAATAAAAGAAGCATTGAGGTAATTCCAAATGAAAATTTTAACAAGTTCTACAGCGTATAATAGGCAATAAAATTTAATAGCTATAAACATGCAGAAGCAGCTATTCATAAAGCTGTTTATTTATCAACAAATCCCTGCCCTGTAAAACAGATTGTCTTCTTAAAATCTTTTAACCTAAACTTTCGTAATTATTAAAAAATGAATTTTAATTTAACCAAACAAATATTATTCATGTATGTATATTTCGCATTAACTATTTAAAACCAATATTTTATGAAAACCAAATTATTATTTTCCACAATCTTAGCTTTATTTTTATTTTTTTTGGGTGTGAAAGCAATTGATTTCCATGCTGCCAAAAAAGCTTACCACAAAACCAATGCTGATGATAAAAGTGCGTTGATTGCTGAAGTGACCCGCAACATTGAATACGATTTTGCCAAAGCTTCCGTCAAACAAAATTATTATAGTAACCTGAATAAACTGGCCAAACTTGCAATCGATGATGACTATGTAATATCGCTTCGCGGCCATGCAGATTCTATCGGTCAGTACAAACCTAATTGGGTATTATCAGAAAAAAGGGCCGTAGAAGTAAAGGATTATTTGATTACAAAAGGCGTAAAAAAAGACCGGATCGTAGCAATACCATACGGAAGTACAATTCCTATTGCAACAAATAAAACTGCTGAGGGAAGACAAAAAAATAGAAGGGTAGAAATTAAATTAAAGGAAATCAGTAAATAATCAGTAATAAACGAATTATACAATTTTTTATCAGAACCCTCATGCTTCTTTTATCGTATTAAAATTCGTTTACCTAAAATTCGATATTTATTTGATAAAAGTAGCATGTACTTTCTTAAATTCACAATAAAGGCAAATTGGTTTTTGTAGTTATAATTTATAATATCAACATTTAGTATTTAGCAATTAAACACCTGATATGTTAAAAATTCTACCAGGAGATATTGCTATATTGATAAAAAATTTTAAAAACTTGCTCTTTGCCTTATCAAATTTTAAACTACTTTTGTGTAGATTTTCTGCAATCAAATTTTTAATATTAATAAAATGAAGTTAAATTTCAGTCTTGTTTTTTTGTTTCTGCTTTACCAGTTATCACTTTCTTCCTGCGTTGATGTCAAAAAAACTGTATATTTTGCCAACCAGAAAGATACAACGATCAACTCAAAAAACGAGGCTCCGTTAACTTACATCCAACCAAATGATTTGTTAAGCATAGCTGTAAGTAGTTTGAACCCGGCTGCAACAGCAATTTTTAATGCGCCAAACAACTCCTACGTTAGCTCTTCTTCTGCCTCTGGCATAAATCTACAATCTCCCGGTTATCTGGTTAATTCAGATGGTAATATTCAGTTTCCGTTGATTGGTAATATTAAAGTTTCAGGTTTAACTACTACACAATTAAAAGATCATATTGCGAAAGAATTGCTTGTTAGAAAATTAGCGATTGACCCGGTTGTGATCGTAAGACAATTGAATTTTAAAGTGAGTGTATTGGGTGAAGTTGCCCATCCGACAGTATTGAATGTTCCAAGTGAAAAAATATCATTGTTGGAAGCTTTGGGTTTGGCAGGTGACATAACGGTTTATGGCAGAAAAGATGATGTTTTAATAATTAGAGAAGAAAATGGAAAAAAGACATTTAAGCGATTAAATCTGAATTCAAGTCAGCTTTTTTATTCACCTTATTATTACCTTAAATCCAACGATATTGTATATGTTGAAGCAAATAAAGCCAGAGTATCAAGTTCAGGCCAAACGGTAGTTATATTACCAATTATTCTGAGTGGATTGTCTTTTATTGCAATTATAGTTTCCAACATAATAAGAAAATAATATTACAACAATGAACAGAAAAATTTCTGAAAATAAGGATTCTAACTTCAGCAGTAGTTTCATATTTAGATATTTGCCTTACTGGCCGCTATTTTTACTTTTAACAATAGTTGCAATGGCAGGGGCTTGGTTTTATTTGAAAATGGCTGTTCCTGTTTACGAAACCAATGCAAGAATCCTAATTAAAGATGAAAAGAAAGGTTCTGAAGATTCTAAAACGCTTGAATCTTTGGATTTAATTTCACCTAAAAAAATTATTGACAATGAAATGGAAGTAATCCAATCCAAAACATTGTTGAGTGATGTTGTTAAAAATCTGAATCTGTATGCACCGGTTACAGAAGAAAAAAGATTTAACAGTATATCTGCTTATGCAAGTTCTCCGATAACGGTAGTTACTGATACAAGTAATATTAAGCAAGTTGCAAAGGTTTACTTTACTACGGATAGTAACCATGTGAAAATCGGCAACAATTCTTACCTGATTAATGAATGGGTAAATACTCCTTTTGGCAGGATAAAATTCAAATCAAACAAGTACCATTCTGTTTTAGAACCTGATAAAAAGCTTTATTTTTCTATCATTGATCCTAAAAAAGTTGTTTCCTCTTTGTCTTCCAGAATAAAAGTAACGGCTGCAAATAAATTATCAAGTATCATCAATATTAGTTTTACAGATGAAAACCCTACAAGAGGAGAAGATATTGTAAATGAACTGATTAAAGTTTATAATGAATCTATTATAGATGATAAAAATAAACTGGCACAAAATACTTCCAAGTTTATAGAAGAACGCTTAGCACAAGTTGGAGATGAACTTGTTAAAATTGAACACAAGCAACAGGAATATAAAGCAAACAAAGGTGCTGTTGATGTGGATACGCAAGGAAAATTGTTTCTTGAAAACGTAAGTAGCAATGATCAGAAAGTAAGCGAAATCAACACTAAACTTTCTGTTTTAAATCAAGTTGAAAATTCTGTTAAATCCAGAGATTTATCTGGTGGTATTGTACCATCGATGGCTGGAGTAGATGATCCAAGTTTGACACAAATGGTGAAAAACTTATATGACTTAGAAATCCAAGCTGAAAGTTTAAAAAAGACCACAGGAGAAAATAATCCGGTAATTGTTTCATACACTGATCAGATTAAAAAAATCAGACCACAAATTTTAGAAAACGTCCGTAACCAAAGACAAGGTTTAGAAGCAAGTAAGCAAAATTTGTCTGCTACAAATAACTCCTACTCTTCAGTTTTACAGGAAATGCCGGAAACACAAAGGCAGCTGGTTGACATCAATCGGGAACAAACAGAAAAGAGTAATTTATACACTTTTCTACTCAACAAAAAAGAAGAAACAGAATTATCTTATGTTTCAAATGTGATTGGTAATAAAGTAATTGACCCTGCAGAATGTGGTGAAAACCCAGTTAGTCCGAAAAAGAAGTTTGTTTATCTGAGTGCTATTTTGATGGCTTTAATTACTGGTTTTGGTGTGGTGGTTGGAAAAGAGACTTTAAGAAGCAAAGTAATGTTTCAAAAAGAAATTGAAGACTTAACACAACTGCCTGTGATCGGAGAAATTACTGCGGAAAAATCAAAAAATTCTATTGTTATTGGTAACAATCAAAAAACATTAATTGCGGAACAATTTAGAAAATTAAGAACAACTCTAAATTATTTAGGTATCGGGGCAAAACAGAAAAGAATACTAATTACATCCGCTATTTCTGGTGAAGGAAAAAGTTTTGTAGCGGCAAACTTGGCAATCAGCCTTGCTTTGACCGGCAAAAAAGTGGCTTTGCTAGATTTTGATTTGAACAACCCATCTTTAGCAAGCAAACTAAATATCAATTCTGACCATGTTGGTATCACAGAATTTTTGCAGGGAACTGTAAGCCCGGATAAAATTATCCAACAAACTGAAATTGATGAAAACCTATCATTTATCTCTACCGGAAACCTTCCCAGAAACCCTTCAGAGTTAATTATGAACGGTAAAGCAGAAGATTTATTGAATTATCTGGATGGCATATTTGATTATATTGTGATCGATATAGCACCAGTTGGCCCGGTTTCAGATGCTTATATTCTCTCGCCTTTTTGTGATGCAACACTTTATATTGTAAGGCACGGCTACACACCAAAAGTGTTTATAGAAAGAATTGATGAGAACAATAGACTGAATAAATTGACCAATGCGGCCATTGTATTTAATGGGGTATCCAGCAGAGGAATAGGAAGCAAATACGGATATGGTTACGGCTACGGATATGGTTACGGTTATACTTATGATGATAAAAAAAGCAATAAACTTCTGACTACTTCAAAAAAATAATTGTATTTGGATTTGTTTGTTGGATAGTATTTATAGATACAATTTTAGCAGATGCTTATGCCAATTTTACTATGGTAAAAGAAGCATGAGGGTTGTAATTATTTCAGATGCTTATTCTAATATTTAAAAATTCAATAAGTTAATTTTAATAAACTTCTTAATTACAGTGACGAATAAATAGTACATTTTCTTTTGTCTATTTTGAAATCCCGATAAACTTTAATGCTTCTTTTAGCCTATAAATAATTGTTGAACTTCATCCATTTTTATCAAAAAAGTATTAGAAGTTTAAAGGTGATAAAAGAAGCATGAAAACAGGCCAAACCAAATTTAAATAGGCTCTTAATTTATATTCATGAATAAAAAAGTTTTAAAGTGGAATTTTGTCTTTCAATATGGTTATGTATTAACTAATATTTTTAATTCTATTATATTACTTCCGCTTTACGTAAAACATATTGATTCGGCAACTTTAGGGATTTGGCTGGCAACCGGAAATGTATTGAACTGGATCACCCTCACAGATCCAGGAGTTGGAGACGTTTTACAACAAAAAATCGCAGAACTTAAAGGTAAAAATTTAAAACAAGAAGTTGGCTTAACCATTGGGTCTGGCTTGTTTGCATCCGCTATTATTTTGCTGATTTCTATAATTGTTGGTTTTGTATTCTATTTTCTTTTAGGTACAATTATCAATAAGGATGTATCAATTTATCCAAATTTACAAACTGCATTAATGTTATCCATTATTGCAATTGGTATGTCCTTAGTTTCATTTAGTGTATCCGGTATTAATCAGGGTTTGCAAAATTCTGCTGACGTTGCCATTGCTACAATATTGGCAAATGTTTTGTTCCTGATTACAAATGTTATCCTGTTGTATAAAGGTTTTGGGGTAATATCTATTGCTTTTTCTAATCTAACAAGGTCTGTTTTTATCAATATTTACAACTTTGTTTCTATGATGAAAGTGTTAAAGTTTGATCAAATTAAAATTGAATTCGATTTTCCATTCTTTAAAAAGTTTATCAAAATATTTTCTTTTACATCCATCTCACGGATTATAACAGGTTTATCCGGCAGCATTGATATGATTATGCTTGCCCGTTTTATACCTCCCGGTATGATCACCATTTATGAAATTAATAAACGCCCGATTAACATGACTTCGGGTTTGATCGGCCGACATTCTGTAGCATTAATGCCTTTAATTTCGCATGGCAAAGGCATAGGTGATGACGAAAGCGTTGTTAAGTTTATTGGTAGTCAGTTCAAAATTTATTCGTACGCCGTTTTATTTGCGGCATTGATGTTCTGGCTAACTTATCGAAACTTAATTTCTGCCTGGACAGGTAGTTCAAAATTTGCCGGAGATACTATTTTATATTTTCTGATTGCCAACTTTTTTCTCGGTTTGATTGGCTATTTTATGTCCAACATGTGTTATGCTTTAGGAGACATCAAAATGAACAGCTTAATTAACATGGTAAAAGGCGCATTGCTGGGTGTAACCATGTATTTTGTTGCTCAAAAATATGGTATCATTGGTACCCTATGTGTCTTTCTGTTTATTGGTTCGTTTACAGATATTTTTTATTTCTCATACCGGCTTTTCAAACTTGGGTTTTTAAAAACAGCAGTCATTAAACATATTTTTGGTATCTGGACGATCATTGTTCCACTAAGTCTGCTAGCAGGCTGGGGTTGTAACTTATTAACGAGCCATATTTTTGCCTCAAATGTGTACTTGTTAAAGTTGTTGGTTAGTGGCTCCATTTTTACAATTTTCTTTGCAGTAGTTGTATTAATGTTTGATAAGGAAATGCGAAATACTGTTAAAGATTTAAAAGATAAATTTTTAACAAGTCCTTTTTATAAGATGAAAAGAACTGAATCTGTTGTTTAACAAATCTAATAAGTAGTATCAATTAGCTGAATATGCCAAAACTGGTTTTATTACTTCGCATCAAAGACGGAATTTTTTTTGTTCAGGAATGGCTGGATAATATAGAAAAATTGGTTGACGAGATTGTGGTAGTGGATAATGGTTCTACTGATGGTACTTTTGAATTGTTGCAAGCACATCCAAAAGTTGTTGATCTTGTTCGGACAAAAGGTTTTAATGAAGGCCGCGATAAAAACTTGGTTTATGCCATGGCCAGAAAACGAAAACCGGACTGGTGCCTTTGGATTGATGTTGATGAAATATTTGAACCGGAACTGACCAGGGCAGATTTTGACCGGTTGATGATGCGGAAAGCCGTTAATAAGTACCGTTTCAGGAGGTTCCATTTTATTGATCGTGAACATTTTGCAGGTTCGCTTGCCCGGTTACAATATTCTGCCGGGCATGACCGGGTATTGTGGCGCGAATCTCCAACAGGATATTTTGAAGATTTCATTATTGATTCGCCGATGGTGAAGGGCATAAGTGGTATTCAGATCAATACCAATTTCAGGATCAAACACTTGGGTTATATCAATAAAGCCATTGTTGATCGGAAAGCAGATATTTATCGTGCCATCATCCCGGAAAAGGAAGAAACGTTTCAGGAAATGTATTTGCAAAACGAAAAAAAGATAAAATGGGTTGATAAAAGAAGTAGTTTGGAAGTACGCAGACTAAACTGGTATTTATCTTATCTCCGGTTAAAAACGTTACCGTCAAGATTATTTAACAAGGTTTTTGGTATGATAAAAACAGCATTCAACAAAAACAGTCAGCATCAATCATTACAAGCACGATGAACACAGTTATCAAAATATTTAATTATAGGTTCACTGTAAAAGAATTTTTGATCCTGTTTTTTGGGTATTTGTTTATGGAGCAAATATTTTCTTGGTTGTTTGCACCCACTTCTGCCATCATTCAGCCTTATCAAAAAGCTTTTGGTTTTGTGGTTTATGCTTATATGCTCGTCAACATCAAGCAGTATAAGCCTAATGAACAGCTGTTTATGGGCATATTTGCGTTGATCTTGCTCCGGTTGGTATTAGAATCTTTATACGTTTACAATACATTTTTCCAGCAGCTCACCATGTATTACGTGCTTTTCCCGGCCGTATATGCGCTTTTCATCAAAAACCTATGCCGCACTTATGATTTTGATTTGCTGGAGTTTATGGCAAAATTTTATTTATACACCTATATTATTTTTATGGCTATTTATGGCCGCGGCTTTTCCTTTAGTTTAGAAGGTTTGGACCTGGAAGATTTAGGCGTGTTTTCCGGTGATGGCCGCATCATCCATGCCACTTCTATTTTTATGATGGTGCTGCCTTTTATATGGTATCTTAACAAATTTATCAAAACGAAAAAAGGGAAAGATATTATCCCGTTAGCCTTTTGCTTTGTAGTCATTCTAATCCATCAGCACCGCTCAGTTTGGAGCAGTGCTATTGTGGCGATGTTTATTTATCTGGGCATCAGTATGCGGGTAAATAAAGAAAGCATCCCACGGATCTGGGGTTTGGCGGTGGGCGGTGTAATTGCGTTATTTTTCACTTATTTCTTCGTATCAACCTTGTTCCCGGAACTAACGGATTTTATGGGAGAACGTTTTAGTGAGATTTTCGATCCCAATCAGCAGGAAAGCACAGGGCGTTTTCGCATCGAACAGCGGGAAGTTTACGGAGCTTTGTTTTTGGAGCGGCCTTTTTTCGGCTGGACATTTGAAGGTTTTGAAATGCCAAATCCAATGGTTGATTGGTGGCCCGAAAAAACCGGCCAACATTTTCACGAAGGCTTTATGGAAATTCTTTTTTATCATGGCATCGTTGGTTTGTTGTTCAAATATTCATTCCTGTTTTACCTGGCCTTTCGCGCATTCAGCAAAAAATTATCTGAAGAAACCATTATTTTAATTTCGTTTTGCCTTTCCGGTTTGTTGTTTTCTTTGAGTTATGTGCCGCAAACTGTTTTCTGGGGCCACGTAGGTTTATGTTTGTATTATCTGGAAAAAGATGATTTGAAACAGGAACAGCCAGAAGAAGAATCAGAACAAGAACAAAAAGTTGAAACTTTGCCAAAGCAAATTTTTAAAGGCAGAAAAGTTTTAGAACTGGATGCCCATCAATAAAGATTTTGTATGAACTATATATGTACCTGGCTTTGTGCGGATAAAAAAGGCGAAGAAAGCGTGTTTTTTCAAACTGGCGAACTTTCATCTTCCCAAAAACATCAGAATATTTATTGGCGTTGTATCCTGTTATTTTACATTACCAGCAAGCGTTTTAATCAGCAGGAAAAGCATTTGCTGTTTACCAACGTCCAGCAGTTGCCCTTTGTAGATGGAAAGTCTGTAGAAAATATATTGCATGATTTGGATGTAGAAGTTATCCATACTGATTTCAAATACAAAACGCCGGGCAATTATTTCGGCTCATTCCAAAATCAATTTTACGAATTTTCTATCTTAGAACATATAGCGCAAAATGATCAGAACTTGCAGGATAACTATTTAATCGTTGATTCTGATTGCATTTTTATCAAGCCGGTTCAGCGGTTATTTGAAGCAGCAACACCGCAAGGTTTTATCTCATTTGAAGATCCGGTGAAGCCTAATTATGTCATTAACGGATTAAGCAGGAACGATTTAAAAACCATTTATCAAGAGCTGCTCGGAACCGAAATAACAGAAATCCCTTCCTATCATTTAGGCGAGTTTTTGCTTTGCAGCGTCAAAAATATTCAAAAAATTTATGCTGATTTTCAGGAACTTTGGCCGCAATTGCTCGAAAGAAACGAAAAAGGCCAGATGAAATTTAATGAAGAAGCGCATACATTAAGCTATCTGTATTTCAAAAACGGATTTCGGGCAAGTACCGATGCTTCTTTTATGAGGAGAATTTGGACGAACCCGGTCTTTTATCGCGAAGTAAGAAAATCTGATACAGAACTGATTTTATGGCATTTGCCTGCCGAAAAAATATTTGGTATCCATACTTTGTACAACTTATTTTTTAATAAACTGCGCAATTATGGTTTCGATATTTCCAATCAGGATTTTATTAGTATTGTAGAAAAAGCAGTCAATGTTCCGCGTTTACCTTTCAGGATGCGGTTGAAATATTATGCCGTCAGCTATTTTAAAGCTTTGAAAAAAAGGTTTAAAAAGTTGCCGCTTGTCAAAAAAATTTCTAAATAAAGCATCATCAACCAAAATATGACGATTGCCGTATTGCTTACTACTTTCAACCGAAAACAGAAAACGCTGGCCTGTTTGCAAAATCTATACAAACAACAATTGCCCGAAGATGTACAATTGAAAGTTTTTTTAACAGACGATCATTCTGCGGATGGAACGGCTGATGCTGTAAAAACCGCGTTTCCGGAGGTAAATATTTATCATGGAAACGGTTCTTTATTTTGGGCCGGAGGGATGCGCAATACTTGGCAAAAGGCTTTATCAACGGGAGCCGATTTTTATTTGTTGCTTAATGACGATACTTTACTGACAAACACTGCTGTTGCTGCTCTTTTAAATTGCAGTAATTATGTTAAAAGTAAAGGATCAAAACCGGCCGTTTGTGTTGGAAGCACAGCCGATGACGAAACCGGAAAAATTTCTTACGGAGGCAGAAAATTGCATGATAAAAACAGTTGGGGCGAAGGTTCTTTTGTATTTTCTGAAACAGAATTTGTAAATTGTGATGTGGCAAATGCAAATATTTTGTTGGTTCCGGCAGAAATTGTAAAAGATTTGGGAATATTATCAACTGCTTTTACGCACGGCTTGGCAGATTATGATTATACTTTGAAAGCAAAAAAAGCAGGCCATGGTTTGGTTGTGGCACCCGGTTTTTTAGGAACTTGTATGGATGATCATGGCAACAATTGGAAATCAGCAAATACAAATTTGAAAGAGCGAATAGCCTATCTTAAAAGCCCAAAAGGATTGGCTTACTACGAATATTTAGGTTTTATAAAAGAGCATTTTCCAAAATCTTATCCGGCTGCTTTTGTAAAACTTTGGTTAAAAACATTGTTCCCTTTCATCTGGGACAAATTCAAAAAGTAAAGAATGGAAAAAACAATTATAGGCGTTTTTTGCTACAAACGGGCTGCAAAGTTAAAGGCATCCATGGAAGCATTGCTGCAAAACCCGGAGTGTGCCAACCTGGATATTATTTTTTTTGCAGATGGTTACAAAGGTGAAAAAGACAAGCAAGGTGTATTGGAAACGCGCTCTTACATTGATTCGCTTACCAGATTCAGAAATGTTTACAAACATTATCGTGATAAAAATTTCAGTACAGGTCCCAATTTTCATACTGGTTTAAGTTATCTTTCCAGTAATTATGACCGGTTTATTATTGTGGAAGATGATTTGGTTGTAACGCCAAATTATATCAAGTATTTGCTGGATGGTTTGGATTTTTACAAGAATGAAAAATCTGTTTTTTGTGTTACGGGTTTTGCTTTTCCACTAAAAATCGGAAGTTATCCTTACGATACAATTATTGCAAACCGGTTTTGTTCTTACGGTTGGGCAAGCTGGTCTGATCGGGTGAAACATGTAGTTTGGGACAAAGAAGGTTTGCAAAAAATAGTAAATACTTCACCAAATTTTAAAACCCGTTTGAACAAAGAAGGGATGGACTTGTACCGGATGGTTTTGAAAGAAATTGACGGAACAATTTCAACTTGGGACATACAAATGCAAGTTCATGTTTCCGAAAATCAATTTAAAGTTGTTTATCCAATTATTTCCAAAGGCACCAATATTGGATTTGATCAGGAATCTACCAACACATTCGGGATTGATTATTTGCAAACGCCGCAGGACCCGGGAACAAAGCGGGAATTTAAATTTTGCCCTGCGGGTTTAATTGAGCCTTCCTTACAAAAGCAACTTAAAAGGCCTTATAGTTTACCCGTTTTAGCAAAAAGAAAAATCTTAAATGATCTGATTAAATTAGGATCAAAGTTTAAAAAAAGTAACTGAAATTGAATGCTTCTTTTATCATACAAAAATTTGGTTTGAATTGATTTTTTGTGATCTTGAAATTATACCTATAAAAGAAGCATTCATCATAAACAATACTACAATCAACCTAATATGAAAAAAGCTACAGTAATCGGTTCCGGTGTTTCGGGATTGAGCATTGCCAGAATGTTATCTGATAATTATGAAGTACAAATTTTAGAAAGATCAGACAAAACCGGTGGTTTAATTAAATGTGACCGGATTGATGGCAATCTTTTTCATAGAGTTGGCGGCCATGTTTTCAATAGTAAAGATCAAACTGTGCTGGATTGGTTTTGGCAACATTTTGACCGCGATCAGGAGTTTTTGAAAGCAACCCGAAATGCTAAAATTTTGCTTGGCGGAAAGCTGATCGGTTATCCGCTTGAAAACTATCTGCACCAACTACCGGAACATGAAACACGTGCAATTGTGGATGAGTTGATCCAAATGCTGATCAATGAAAAAGATAAAACAGAGAAGTATGACAACTTTAAGGATTTCCTGATCGGCAATTTTGGAGAAAACTTGTACCGGATTTATTTTGGCCCGTATAATTCTAAAATCTGGCATACAGATATTAGTAAAGTACCGCTTGAATGGTTGGATGGCAAGTTGCCAATGCCGCAAATTAAAGAAGTTATCATCAGTAATATTGTAAAAAAAGAAGAAAGCACAATGGTACATGCTTCTTTTTATTATCCAAAAAGAGATGGTTCGCAGTTTATTGTAAACCGGCTTTCCGAACATCAAAACATCAAATTATCTTATACGGTTTCAAGTATTTCTACCGCTGAAAACGGTTTGTTATCTATCAACAATGGTAACATTTTAACGGATATAATTGTTTATTGCGGAGATGTAAGGCAGCTCCATAATATCATACATATTGAAGATGCCGAGTTAAAAAATACACTCGAAAGTGTTGCTGATCTTCCTTCCAACGGTACTTCAAATGTATTGTGCGAAACAGATGATAATGATATTTCCTGGTTGTATCTGCCTGAGGATCAATTTAAAGCGCATCGTATTATTTATACAGGTAATTTTAGTAATACCAACAATGAAGGTAGCAGCAGGAAAACTTGTGTGGTAGAATTTTCGGGAAAGCAGGATCAGGAAACAATGCTGGAAGAGTTGCAAAAGTTGCCCGGAAACTTGAAGCCTTTAGCCTTTAATTATGAACCAAATTCGTACATTATCCAACATAAAGAAACCAGAAGTAAAATCACAAATTTGAAAGGGCAACTTGCTAAATATAATATTTACTTGTTAGGCCGGTTTGCCGAATGGGAATATTACAATATGGATAAAGCAATAGAATCAGCAATGGAATTGAACCGAAACCTGATCAAACTTTAATTCAATTGATATTGAAAGTTTTAGTAATTCATACCAGTTATAAGTATAAGGGAGGCGAAGATACCGTTGTAGCAGAAGAAATTAAATTGCTGCAAAATGCTGGTGTACAAGTAGAATTGCTGGAGTTTAATAATTATGAAAACGCGTTACTGAAACTTTTACAATTACCATTCAATCTTCAATCTTATTTTACAACAAAAAAAAAGTTAGCAGATTTTGAGCCTGACATTGTTCACATTCACAACTTACATTTTGGTGGGTCTGCATCTATAATTTATGCCATTAAAAGAAGCAAAATCCCGTTTGTAAATACGTTGCATAATTTTAGGCTCTTGTGTCCTTCAGGAATTCTTTTTCATAACGGACAAATTTTTTTAGATTCTTTACATCAAAATTTTCCATGGAAAGCAGTGTGTCTCGGTGTTTATAAAGGTTCCAAGCTAATTACATTTTGGCTGAGCTTATCTTTGTATATTCATAATAAATTGGGTACTTGGAAAAATTGTAATCAGTATATTGTTTTGAGTGAACATGCCAGACAATTATTCTTAAATTCTAAATTAGACTTAGCTGTAAATCAATTAATCATTAAACCAAATTTTTGTTCTGTTCCAACATTGCCGATGCAAAGAAGAGAAACAAGTTTTCTATATGTTGGCAGGCTTTCTGAAGAAAAAGGGTTAATGCTTCTTTTATCAGTCTTTTCTTCTTGTCGGCACAAAATTAAAATTGCCGGAGATGGCCCGCTAAAAGATGAAGTGATTCGATGCAGCACTCAATATCCAAACATAGAATTTTTAGGTATTTTAAATAAAACAGAAGTGTTTACTTTATTGCAAAGTTGTACGGCACTTGTGTTTCCTTCTATCTGGTTTGAAGGGATGCCTTTAACAATTATCGAAGCTTTTGCCTGTGGTACGCCGGTCATTTCTTCCAAGTTAGGTGCTATGGAAACGATGATTGTATCAGGTTATAATGGATTGCATTTTGAAGCCCGGAATGAATCAGATTTTAAAAAGCAATTGGATAACTGGAGTAATTTAAATGAAGAGCAAAAAGAACAATATTGCTTAAATGCTTATCAAACTTATCTAAATTATTACACTGCCGAGCAAAATACACACCAACTATTAAATATTTATAATAATATTTTAAACAAATAAAATGTTTATTTTTACTATCTTTAAAATATTTAATTTCAAAATATCAATTTATAATAACTGATGCAAGGCAAAGTTGCGCTTATTTTTGTTTTCAATCACAAGTATGATAAAAACATCGAAATATTAGAAAACCTGTACAAAGAGCGGTTTTCTAATATTTATCATTTGGTTCCTTTTTACGAAGGAAACAAGCAAAGTGTTATACCGGTTTACGAAAGTTCGCAACACTTTCAGGGTTATTTGGCTCAAGGTTTCAAAAAATATTTTAAAGAAGAATATGAACATTATTTTTTTCTGGGTGATGATTTAATTCTTAATCCAAATATTAATGAGAATAATTATCAGCAATATTTCCATCTCTCCGGAGATGCAAGTTACATCCCTGAAATACACTCATTACACAATCTTACCAATAATGATACGTTGCGTTTTTTGCCCGTAAAAAGCATTACCGGGAAACCAAGATGGCATTGGTGCAAGATTAAAGAGTTGGTAGATCATTACAAACATGAAGCTTACGGGGTGGAAAATGCAGACGAAATGCCGTCGTATTTGCAAGCCAGAGAAATCATTAAAAAGCACGGTTACGATGTACAACCTGTTTCTTATCAGGATTTGTATGGAGATGTGTTTCCGCTAACTTCTGCAACAGTAAAATATGCAACAAATTTGAAATCATTTTTTAGAAAATTCCAATTGGCTTATCCTGTTGTTGGTTCTTATTCTGATATTGTAATTGTTTCCAAATCTTCGATTAAACAATTTTGTCATTATTGCGGTGTATTTGCAACCAACAAACTTTTTGTAGAATTTGCTATTCCAACTTCATTATTATTAGCATCAGAAACCGTTATTACAGAAAAACAGATTGGTAAGCGAGGAAATATATACTGGTTGTACACACCAGCAGAAATAAATAAGTATGAGGAAGATATGAAACCTTATCATCAAAACTTAAAAGAATTGATGCAAAATTTTCCTATGGATAAGTTGTATATCCATCCCGTTAAATTATCTAAATGGAAAGTTTGATTTCGTTTAGGACAAATGCTAAATGCTGAATTTTGGGTGATAAAAGAAGCATAAAGTTTTTTAAAACAATCAAAATTTAAATAATAATAAATTTTGAAATATATATAAAATTAGTGAATTGTTTGTTTTAAAATGATTCAAGCTGGTATAAAATATTCCAACAAAACCTTAAATATTGAAAATAAATAGTCTTTAAATTAGTAGAAATCTAACTAATATTTAATTTTATATTTAAGTAAAGTATAAACAAAAACAGGCCCATAATACAAATAACGTTTCCACATACGCTGTGGCTCATTGATCAAGCGGCCCAACCATTCAAAACCCATACTAACCCAAAAATTGCTGGGCCTGTTCATCGTTCCGGCATAAAAATCAAAAACAGCACCTATAGAACCAATTAGTTTTGTATCTAATTCTTCGTGATTTGCAACTGCCCACTTTTCCTGTTTCGGAGCCGTCATACCCACAAATAGTACATCCGGTTTAAATTGATTTACCGCAGAAATCATCTGGTCATTTTCAGTTTTTGAAAAAGAGGATTTGAAAGGAGGGGAATAGCAACCTACACGGATATTTGGATATTCAATTGCCAACTTGGCTTTAATTTTTTTTAAGGTTTTATCAGAAGAACCTAAATAAAAACAACTTCCGTATTCTTTGTTGAGTTTGTTAAGTAAATAAACGTGTAAGTTTGAACCTGAAATTTTTTTAATTTTTTCACCATTTTGTAATCTCACAGCAGCAACAATCCCAACGCCATCAGGCAACAAAACATCAGATTCTAATAAAGCGTTTTTAAATTCAGAATCTTTTTCTGCTAGGCAAAAAGAGTATTGATTGATTGTGTTGACAACTATTTTAGGCAATTTGGGCAAATCATCTAAAGATTTTGAAAATAAATCATATCCCACGTAATTACTTAAAAGCTGGTCCATCTGAGGTAATTTTATTTATCTAATTTCTGAAAATCAAAACACAATCCAAAAGCTTTTGCTTATCAAATTATATAAAGGGTAAATACGTTATTAACCAAAATTAAGATTCAAAAAAACGCGCTTTACTGATGTTTTAACTATGCTGATAAATTTAATTGTAAAAGTATTATACACAATTGAAATTGTAATTAGTTCTTCAAAATTTTTCAATCATAAACAATAAATATTTACATTAAACTAAAATCAGATTGGAGGTTAACGAAAAAGATCCCAAAGGAATTTAATATATGTAGCGATTATAATTGATGCTGCTTTTAGGAGTATTTTTTGTCTAAAAAATTGGGGTTTATTCAGTTGGAGGTTTAGGCATATTTTTCATTTGAAAACGAGGTTTATAAATTGGTTTCGAAAGTTCTGCTTCTGATTTCGCTTGGTCTATAGTTTCCTGTTTTGGAATAACAACCTCATCTTCTAATACTGTTTTTACCGGTTCTTTTTTAATGTTCTGCATGTTGAACCGAGGCTTAAAAGCAGGCTTAAGTTGTTCAATTATGGCTTCAGGCGTTTGGACTTCTGTTTTCGGGATGGTTTCTTCTACAGGTTTTGGAAGATTTTTTGGATTGAACCGAGGCTTAAAAGCAGGTTTTGTTGCGGTTGCTGCTGTACTGCTTTCCAGTTCTGTTATTGATTTTTCTTCTTTGGCCAGAGATATTTCCTGTTCGGGTACATTAGCTTCAACCAGTTCCGGCAGATTATCTTCTTTAAACTTTGGCCTTTCAATATCAACAGCTATGTTTTGTGCGGCCGCCACAGCTATAGCCTGTACAGCCATCTGCGAAATAGCTTCTACCTGCACTGCATGAGGTTTAATTTCCTGCTGCAAAGGGTAAATACGGCGCAAATTGTTGAACCAGTATTTTTTGGTATGATCAAAACTTTTTTCGCCCATCAAAGGATAATGGCTATTAAATTCTGCAAACAAAACTGGCTCTGCCTGTTGCAGTTGCTGCAGGTCTATCTTTTTTTTCTTGAAAAATTCTTCAAAAGTTAGCATTTAAAAGAAGCGATTTAACAATTCAGTACCGATCAGTTTCGATTAAACCTTGATTCTAAATTATCCAATCGGTTAACAATCTTTTCATTTATGAGCAGTTGTTGATCGAACTGTTTAAGGGAACCTTCCATAAAAGCGGTTAACACTTCTCCTTGTTTTTGTAGTGCTTTATTTTGCAATTCGAGCGTTTCAGAATGTTTATTTAACTGTTCAGAGTGCTGGTCCAGCTTTCTCAACATTTCAGCAATTATTTCAAGCAAATCTTTATCGGCCATATATTTTTATTTTAAACAACCAAGATACTTCTTTTATCGAACAAAAATCATTAAACAATTACTCCACCATATTGTGGTAAACCGCCTGCACGTCATCGTCCTCCTCCAGTTTGTCAATCAGTTTTATCACATCGGCCACCTGTTCTTCCGTTATGTCATGGTGCGATTGTGCAATCCGTTCTAATTTGGCACTTTTTGTTTCGATACCTTTTTCTTCCAGCGCCTTTTGCATCTTGCCAAAATCCTCGTAAGCAGTATGAATTACGGCCAAATCGTTTCCTTCTTCATCCGTTTCTACAAACAAATCTTCCAGGCCGGCATCAATCAATTCCAGTTCCAGTTCGTCCAAATCCACCTCTTTCGGCTCAAATGTAAACACCGATTTCCGGCTGAAAATAAAATCCAGCGAACCGGTTTTGCCCAGCGAACCATTGGTTTTGGTGAAATAACTGCGCACGTTGGCCACCGTTCGGTTGGTATTATCGGTAGCGGTTTCTACCAAAACAGCAACGCCATGCGGCGCATAGCCTTCATACACAATCTCTTCGTAATTGCCTTCGTCTTTGCTGGTGGCCCGTTTGATGGCTGCTTCCACACGGTCTTTCGGCATGTTTACGGCTTTGGCATTTTGCATTACCGTTTTTAGCCTGGAATTGGTATCCGGACTACCGCCGCCAGCTTTCACCGCCATTACAATTTCTTTGCCCAAACGCGTAAACTGTACGGCCATTTTGGCCCATCTTTTAAATTTTCTTTCTTTCCGGAATTCAAATGCTCTTCCCATTTTTTGTGGTTGATGGTTAATAGTTTATGGCTGATAGTGCGTAGTTCAAAGCCGTCAGCAACCAGCTTCAAAGTTAAAAATTTGTGTTGAACGTTTTGGGTTTAGAATAAATGCCAATGCTTCTTTTATGCACTAAAAATTGGTGTTTTATAACGTCATGTTAATTTCCAATTAAAAAATCTGTAAATTCGATTTGATTTTAAAAGGAAAAACATTTTATGAGCAAATAAAGCATTAAAACTTCTGATGAACCTAAATCATTGTTTTCTGATTTTAAATCTTATTCTGTTGAAGAAATTATGGCAGCCGGTGGTACAACTGCTTTTGCCAATAAATTAGGTAAGCGTCCAGAATTAATTGGAGAGCGGTTGAATGAATTGCCTGATGATGCTTTTCTTACAGAAGATGAGTTTACACGTGCAATGGAAACACTTAACCGAAGCAAATGAACTTGTTGCTCGATACAAACATCCTAATCTTCTTTGCAAAATATTGAAACTTTCAACTTTTAATGTAAAGCATCAATCCCCTAACAGCCAGAAAGTTTTCGTATTTATTAGAGAGCTAAAAAAATGAAAAATAAAAATTGGTTTAAGTATACTTTCATATTAGGTTTGTTATGTTTAATTTCTGCTTTTGGCTTGAACTATTTTACGACAATTTCTGATAATATTTTTAAAAAGTTGGAAGGACTTGGTTTTACATTAATCTTTATACCCTTATTATTAGATTTTCTATCTAACGTTTTAAAACCAAAAATAAACTCAATTTAATATATCTATCTAAACGAAAAATGAAAGTAGCAGTAGTAGGCGCCACCGGCTTGGTGGGAACGAAAATGTTGCAAGTTCTGGCAGAACGCAACTTCCCGGTAACAGAATTGATTCCCGTGGCATCAGAAAAGAGCATCGGCAAAGAAGTTACATTTAAGGGAAAGCAATACCAAGTGGTTTCAGCAGCAACTGCCATCAGCATGAAACCGGATATTGCCTTGTTTTCTGCCGGCGGAAGCACATCGTTGCAGCAGGCACCGCTTTTTGCCGAAGCTGGTATTACCGTGGTTGATAATTCTTCTGCCTGGAGAATGGACCCGACAAAAAAATTAGTTGTGCCAGAAGTGAATGCTGATGTTTTAACTGCGGATGATAAAATTATTGCCAATCCAAACTGCTCAACAATACAATTGGTTGTCGCTTTAAAACCTTTGCACGATGCTTACAAGATAAAACGCGTGGTCGTTTCAACGTATCAATCTGTAACCGGAACTGGCGTAAAAGCAGTGGAACAGTTGATGAACGAGCGCAAAGGAATTGATGGGCCAATGGCTTATCCATATAAAATTGATATGAACGCCTTGCCTCAAATTGATGTTTTTACCGAAAACGGCTACACCAAAGAAGAGATGAAAATGGTGAACGAAACCAAAAAGATTATGGGCGATGACAGCATCCGGCTGACGGCAACTACCGTGCGTGTGCCGGTGATGGGCGGCCATTCGGAATCTGTAAATGTGGAGTTTGAAAAGGATTTTGATTTATCCGAAGTAAAAAAACTATTGGAAAAAGCACCGGGCGTGGTTGTGATTGATGATATAGCCAACTTAAAATATCCGATGCCGCTGGATGCACACGAAAAGGATGAAGTTTTTGTAGGAAGAATCCGCAGAGATGAAACGCAGCCAAACACGCTGAACTGCTGGATTGTGTCTGACAATTTGCGCAAAGGCGCGGCAACTAACGCGATACAAATTGCAGAATATTTAATGGCTAATCATTTAATTGGCGAGCCGGAAGCCGTAGCAGGATAATATTCTTTAACTGAATATTGAAGCGTCGGAAATTTTTTTCGACGCTTTTTTTATGCCCCTAAAAACAATATTTAAATTTTAAATTCCAAAATCAAAATTTCCGATCGTTTGTTCTCACCATTCAAACCCAATGATTGGTTTGTATTAAATTAAAAACAGAAATATTATGACTGATCTTAGTAATAAAAAAATAGCAATATTAACCGAAGAAGGGTTTGAACAGGTGGAATTAACCAGTCCGCAGGAAGCTTTAAAAGCAGCAGGTGCAACGGTTCACGTTATTTCTCCGGAAGGCGGCGAAATCAAAGCCTGGGACAAAACGAATTGGGGAATTACGATCACGGCCGACAAAAAATTGGCCGATGTTAGCCCGGATGACTACGATGCTTTGGTGTTGCCAGGCGGCGTGCTAAATCCGGATAAATTGCGTCAGGACAAAGATGCTGTAGCTTTTGTATCAGCGTTTTTAGATGAAGGAAAACCGGTAGCAGCGATTTGCCATGGTCCGCAAACGCTGATCGAAACGGGTATGATCAGCGGCAGGACAATGACTTCTTATCCATCTTTAAAAACTGATTTGAAAAATGCAGGTGTAAATTGGGTTGACGAAGAAGTTGTTGCCGATAAAGGTTTGGTAACCAGCCGTACGCCGGCGGATTTGCCTGCTTTCAACCAAAAAATGATTGAGGAAATTATGGAAGGCCAGCACGACGTACCGGAAGTACACCATTCTCCGGGACAGGAAATCTAAAAAAACATAGGTAAAAACAGTATCAAAAAAGCAGAATCAATAATGGTTCTGCTTTTTTGTTGATTAAAGCAATTAACCGTCGGCATTTGGCTCTCAGTTTGTTGTGTATCATACTAAGGATACTTAAAAAAAATAAAAAATGCTGTCCTTTACAGATAGCACTTTTAATCAATTTCGGGGCTTTACAACAAACCACCAGCAACCGTAATTCTTTCACCTGTTACCCAACCGGCATCATCAGAAGCCAAGAAAACGGCAACTTTTGCAATATCTTCCGGCTGACCTGTTCGGCCTAAAGGCGTATTAGCAACCAATTGTTTCTCCATATCGCTACCAATTATACCAGCAGTATGATTTCCTTCCGTATCTATAACACCCGGTGCAATCGTATTTATCCGTATTTTTCTTCCTCCCAATTCTTTTGATAATACTTTTGTAAAAGTATCAACGGCCGCTTTTGCTGCAGAATATACAATTAGGCTAGGTATCGGGTTTATGCTTACAGTAGAACTGATATTGATGATACTTCCACCACGGTCTCCAAACATTTTAACTGCATTTTGTGAGCATAATAAATTGCCCAGAACATGGGTGTTGAATTGTCTATGAAAACTTTCCTCTGTAACGGCCTCTAAGGATTCAAATGTGAAAACGCCGGCATTATTTACCAAAATATCCAGCCTGTCAAAAGCATTCTTTGTTTCCTCAAATAATCTTATTACATCTGCTGATTTTGTAACATCGGCATGAACAGCAATGGCAGTACCACCATTTTTTGTAATCTCAACCACAACTTTTTCTGCACCTTCTTTATCCGAAGCATAATTAACAACAACTTTTGCACCTGCATTTGCAAAAGCTTTTGCAATTCCGGCACCAATCCCTTTTGATGCACCGGTAACTACCGCTACTTTATCTTTTAATTTTAAGTCCATTTTAATTCTACTTTTTTTAATGAGCTGCAATACTAACTTATTTAAATACTTTTGGCAAGTATGTACTTATTTGTATGTTACGTACTAAAAAGTATGTATTGTTGATTATCAACGATTTAGCCTAAAGTATAAATGAAAAACAAATTAGCAATTCTTGAGGAGATAAAAAATTGTGGAGTTGAATATGCTTTTAAATGCATCGGCGGAAAATATAAAGCACGCATTTTGTGGCATTTAAACTCAAAAATGGTATTGCGTTATGGCGAGTTGAGCAGGACTTTGCCTGATATTACTACTAAAATGCTTACCCAAACTTTACGGCAATTAGAAAACGACGAATTGATAATCCGAGAAATATTTCACGAAGTGCCACCCAAAGTAGAATATTCATTAAGCGGCACAGGGCAGGAATTAATCCCTTTTATAGAACATTTACACAATTGGGGCAAGAAACAATTAAAAAATGAATTATTGACAAATCAAAACTAACCAGCAGGAATGCAAATATGGGTTTGCCAAAATGGGGTGGAAGTGCTAAATTAACCATTAGAAACTCTAATAAACATTTGTGCCAAATTGAACATTTGTGTTTCTGATTCCTCCACTTCGGCAAGCCCCAACAGTTGCAAATACTGCAACGGTATCGAAGGTTTTTTAATTCAAATCATTGTAAAAAGGTTTAATTTTGATTTTCAAATTGGCAACGTTGCGGTTCTATTGGCTGACAGCTGATTGCTAAAAGCTAACAGCCTTATGAAAAAAGCCATTATCATCGGTGCCGGGATTGCCGGGATTGCAACTGCTATCCGTTTGGCGGTTCAAGGTTTTGAGGTAGAAGTTTTTGAAGCGAACGGCTACCCCGGCGGAAAACTTGCAGAGATTACACAGGATGGTTTTCGGTTTGATACCGGCCCGAGTTTGTTTACGATGCCGCAATATGTGGACGAGTTGTTTCAGCTGGCCGGAGAAAAACCGGATGCTTCTTTTACCTACCAAAAATTAGCCTTGGTTTGTAAATATTTTTATCCTGACGGAACAGAACTTGATGCCTCAACCAATTTGGCAGCTTTTGCTCAAAAAATCGGTGCAAAAACCAAAGATCAACCGGAAACGATCAAAAAGTATCTCCAAAACAGCAAGCAGATTTATAATATTACCAATCATGTTTTCCTCGAAAAGTCACTGCATCGTTTATCAACTTACCTCAGCTTCAAAACTTTAAAATCAGTTTTACGGTTGCCGCAAATTGATGCTTTCCGCTCGATGCACCAAGCCAATAATGCTTTTTTTACCGACCCAAATATGGTGCAGTATGCGGACCGGTTTGCTACCTACAATGGTTCCAATCCGTACAAAGCACCGGCCACTTTGAATGTCATTCCGCATTTGGAGCAGCATTTTGGTGCTTATTTTCCGGATGGCGGCATCTATCAGATCACGCTTTCCTTAGTTGCTTTGGCAGAAAGATTGGGCGTGAAATTTCATTATCATTCTTTGATAGAAAAAATTGTGATCGAAAAAAAGGTGGTAAAAGGAGTATTGTTGAAAAGGAGCGGAGAGCGGGAATTGGAAATGATAGAAGCCGACTTGGTAGTTTCTAACATGGATGTGTATTTCACGTATCAAAAACTGTTGGCAGATCATCCAAAGTTACTGCCAAAACGGATTTTAAAACAGGAGCGGAGCAGCTCGGCATTGATATTTTATTGGGGGATCAAGAAGCAATTTCCGCAGCTGGATTTGCATAATATTTTTTTCAGTGCGGATTATCAGCAGGAGTTTGAGCACATCTGGCAGCAAAAAAATATCAGTAGCGATCCGACTGTCTATCTTAATATCAGTTCAAAGTATCAGCAAAACGATGCACCACAAGGTTGCGAAAACTGGTTTACGATGATTAATGTTCCTTCAAACCAAGGCCAGGATTGGGACAAATTGATTGCTGAGGCCCGGGAAAACATCATCCGAAAACTATCCAAAACTTTGGGCGAAGACATTGATAAATTGATTGTTTGCGAAAGTATTTTGGATCCGCGCAGCATCGAAAGCAAAACCTCGTCTTATCAGGGTTCGCTTTACGGCACGAGTTCCAACGGCCAGTTTGCAGCTTTTTTGCGGCATTCCAACAAATCTTCCAAAGTGAAAAACCTATTTTTTTGCGGCGGAAGCGTGCATCCGGGCGGCGGCATTCCGCTGGCTTTGCTATCTGCAAAAATTGTGAGTGATTGGATTGCCGTGTAAATATCGAAACCAAAATTTACGTTTCAAATCCTAACTTTATCCTTCAATTTGTAATCTTCAATCTACCCGGATGAAACCCTATCAATGGAATATTTTGTGGCGGCTGCTGCTTTTGCCGCTTACTTTTGGTGCGGCGGCCTATGTGGCTTTTCATTTTGGGTATCACTACGCGATGCTGTTTTTACCAGTGTTTTTTTGGCAGTTGGCCAACCTGTATTATTTTCAGCATAAAACCCACAAAGAGCTGGAGCAGTTTGTAGAAGCCATCCATTACCGGGATTTTTCTCGGCATTTTGATGCCAAACATACGTCGGCCAATCTGCAAGTGTTGCGGCAGGGTTTTAACGAGATCAACAGTACGTTTAAAATGATTTCGCGGGAGAAGGAAACGCAATATCAATACCTGCAAAAAATACTGGAGCTGGTGGGCACAGGCATAATTTCTTACGAGGCATTGACTGGTAACGTGCAGTGGATGAACGAATCGCTAAAAAATATGCTGCAATTGCCTTACCTCCGCAGCATCCATTCGATGCAAAAACGGGACGAAGAGCTGTACTTGGAAATCATCAACCTAAAAGGTAGCGAAACAAGAATTGCAACGGCCCGGACCGAAAAATCAACTTTCAAAATACTGCTTTCGGCAACGGCTTTTCAAACTGAAGGCAAGGTTTTCAGGCTGATTGCTTTCCAGAATGTGGACGAAGCGTTGGACGAAACCGAATCCCGCGCCTGGCAAAAACTGCTGGGTGTGATGACGCATGAAATTATGAATTCTATTGCACCGATTTCATCGCTGGCGCACACCTTGAAAAACCGTTTGCAGGAAGCCAATGCTTCTTTTACCAACCAAAAATCAGGATCGGTTTTGCTGGAGGATTTGGAACTGGGCATCGATACCATCCAACGCAGGAGCGAAGGCTTGCTCAAGTTTGCCGAAACTTACCGTAACTTAAACAAGATCACCACTTTAAATGTGAAAAAAGTTTTTGTGCGGGATTTGTTTGAGAGCCTGAATACTTTGCTGGAACCTACTTTAAACCAGAAAAACATTGAGCTGGACATCATCTTGAAAGATCCGGCTGTAACGATTGAAGTTGACCCAAGTTTGATGGAACAAGTGTTGATCAACCTGCTGGTTAATGCGATTGAAGCGGTAAAAGATCAGGCTGAACCGCAAATTATATTGTCTGCTTCAATTTTGAACGATAAAAAAACAGTGCTAAAAATAGCAGACAATGGCACCGGCATGGCCGAAGATGTGCAGGAACAGATTTTCGTTCCGTTTTTCAGCACTAAAAAAACAGGCAGCGGAATTGGTTTAAGTTTGTGCAAGCAAATTATGCTGCTGCATAAAGCGCATATTTCGGTGCAATCTGTGGATGGCGAGGGAACAGCTTTTTTGCTGGTTTTTTAAAAAAGCAATTAAAGATTAATTGTAATTTTATAGGATTACAAAAACGAAATGATTGTATAATGTATATTCCAAAAATAAATCTAACAACTGATAGAAACGAAATTGTTGCCTTTATGAAACAATTTAGTTTTGCAACCATCATTACTGCAAAAGACAATTTTCCTACTGCAACACATTTGCCTTTTCTTGTTTCTATTAGAGACGACAACGTTGTTCTAACTTCACATTTTGCAAAAGCAAACGAACATTGGACAGACATTGAAACTGATAAAGTTTTAACAATTTTTAGCGAACCTCATGCTTATATCTCACCAACAAACTACGATAAAGAATTAAACGTACCGACTTGGAATTATATTTCGGTCCATGCTTATGGTCAAGGCAAATTAATTTTGGAAACTGAGAATACTTTTGCAGTACTGGAAGCAACTATCAACAATTATGAAAGTTCATATAAACAACAATGGGACAATTTGCCGGAAGATTATAAGTTAAAATTGGTAAAAGGCATTGTTGCATTTGAAATTGTTGTTACAGACTTGCAAGCGAAGAAAAAATTGAGTCAAAACAAAACTGAAGCTGAACAGCAAAAAATTATTGATTCCCTTTCAAAAAGTAAATATAGTAGTGAGAACCTTGTTGCTGATTATATGCAGGAGAACCTTGCAACGAACAAATAAAAGATACAGCATATGAAATTAAGTGATCCGGTAAATCAAGAATTAAAAGAGAAAATTTTAAAAGGTTTGGATCTAACTTTTAAAAAGCTGTTAAAATCCAAACGTCAAACAGGCGGTGTTTTTGTTTTTTCTGAAAACGGTGTTATCAAAAAAGTTAAGGCTGAGGATGTGAAGGATTGAAAAGCATATTTTAAAACGATACTTCTTTTATCCTTGTAAAAACGGTCTTTGTATTTTATATTTATCACAAAACCAAATAAAGTATTGATGATTTTTATGGCATAAAAGAAGCATTACTTTAAATCTATCTTCAGCTATAAACTTTCAATAATTTTAATCTGTCTTGCGCTTTTTGCCAAATGGCAAATTTAACCCAAAGCACAATTGCTAATTTGCACCTATGGAAGCACTTATTAATTATCTATTACAATTCGGACACTTGAACCAACAGCAAATCGACCTGGTAAAAAGTAAAGGCATCCAAAAGGAATTAAAAAAGGATGAATATTATGCTGAGGCTGGAAAAATTCCCCGTGAAGTTATTTTTTTAACGGAAGGTATTTTTAGAATTTGTTATTACAACAACAAAGGAGAGGAAGTTACCAAATACTTTATTGATGAAAATAATTTTGTAGTTGACATCAACAGTTACAATCAAAATATACCTTCTTCGGAATATGCACAAACAATTACAGATTGCAAGTATATCGTTTTTTCAAAGGAAGCGATGCAAGAACTATCTATGACGATTATTCCCTGGGACGAAATCATCAATAAAATAACATCCAAGGCATTGATAGAAAAAGTTAATAAAATTAGTTCGATGATGCCGGAAGATGCTACCGAACGTTACTTGAGTTTCCTGACAAAATTCCCCAAACTTGCAAACCGGATCCCGTTGTCGTATTTAGCTTCTTATTTGGGCATTACACAATCTTCGTTAAGCCGGATCAGAAAAAATATCAGTGGCTAAATTGTTTTTTGCCAAATGGCAAATGGTTTCAATTTTTTAATGATGAACTTTGGGTTACAATTTAAAAAGATAAAAAATGGAATCAATCATTATTACAGGCGCAACAGGAGGAATTGGCTATGAATGTGCTATGCAAATGGCCGAAATTGCACCAAACGAGCAGATAATTATTGCTTGCCGCAACCAACAATCAGGCGACAAAGTAATTCAAAATATTAAACAAAAAACAGGACATAAAAATATAATCAGTATGCCTTTGGATCTGGAATCTTTACAATCTGTACGGGATTTTATAGTGCAGTTTTCAAAGCAACCTAATAACAAAATAATTGCACTGATAAACAATGCAGGCATCCAAAATGTTGCAAAAACACAATATACAAAAGAAGGTTTTGAAGTTACTTTTGGTGTAAACCATTTGGCTTCTACTTACCTTACTTTATTGCTTTTGCCATTTATGGACAACAATGCAAGTATAACATTTACTTCGAGTGGCACGCACGATCCAAAACAAAAAACAGGTATGGAACCGCCCATATTTAAAAGTGCCAAGGAATTGGCCTATCCAACCGAAACAAATGAGAAACCATTGACCGTAGGACAACGCAGATATACTACTACAAAATTATGCAATATACTAATGACCTACGAATTGCAAAGAAAGTTATCCGAAACCAATATCAGGGTAAACGCTTTTGACCCAGGGTTTGTGCCAGGTACGGGACTTGCAAGAAACTATCCGCCATTCTTGCGCTTCATATCGAATGAAATTTTGCCCGTACTTAGATTTTTTGTACACAATGTAAATACAGCGCAAGTTTCGGGTAAACGCCTGGCGAACCTTGCTTATGCTGACCAATACAAAAATTTTAAAGGGAAATATTTTGAAGGCGACAAGGAAATTAATTCTTCAACTGATTCTTATAATAAAGAGTATCAAAATATTCTTTGGACATCAACGATTGACCTGCTTGGTATAGAACAAAATGAAACCTCTGTTGAATTAGCTTAAAATAAACGTTTGATAGTTAAAAAATAAGGTGGTAAATATTAAATAACTTAAAAGGCAATTCAAATCGAGTTGCCTTTATTTGTGCTATAATAAACACAATGACAAACAACCCAATCAAAGCTTACCAAAACAACCCGCAATTAAAAACACCAAAAGCCCCGGAAAGATGGCAGGGGACACCTGTTGATGAAAAAGGTAAATTTCTGAACTTGAACCATCCTTTTGTCCCAAATTTGACAGATGTATTTCGTTGGAAGTTGGAAGCCAGCCCTTTCAAAAAAGAAAAAAAAGCAGAAGTTTGGAACCCAACTGTTTTTAAAAATGATTCTTGGTTAAAGGAAAGTAACAACATAATTGTTTGGCTTGGGCACAGTACCTATTATATCCGCTTGGATGGCATCAAAATAGTAACAGACCCTGTATTTGGCGATATCCTTTCTGTTAAACGCCGGTCTGAATTTCCTGTTGATCCTCATCTTTTAACAAACTTGGATTACATTTTATTATCGCATGACCATCGGGACCACTTGGATGATAAAAGTTTGAAATTACTGTCTAAGCAAAACCCAACTGTTAAATATTTGACCGGATTAGGTATGAAAGAAATTGTGCACGATTTCACCGGGTCTGACAACATAGAAGAAGCGGGCTGGTATCAGCAATACAATACCGGGAACAGCTCTTTAAAAATTACATTTATCCCTTCCAGGCATTGGTCAACGCGCGGTTTATTTGATACCAACCAGCGGCTTTGGGGAGGGTTTGTAATGGAAACGGTAGGCAAGCATATTTTATTTGGAGGCGATAGCGGTTATGATACACATTACAAACAATTAGCCGAAGTTTTTGGCAGCTTTGATTATGCCATTTTAGGTATCGGCGCTTATGAGCCTGTTTGGTTTATGAGTGCCAACCACCAGTCGCCGGCCGATGCGCTTAAAGGGTTTACAGAATTGAATGCCGCCCGTTTTATACCGATGCATTACGGTACTTTTGATCTTTCGGACGAACCGTTGAGCCAACCTTTGAAAGATTTAAAAGTAGCGGCAACAAGGCTCAACTTGGAAGGAAAACTGGATATATTGAGCATTGGAAAACCGTTTGTTTTATAATCTAATTGCAGATACTTCTTTTATCGGCTAAAAATTGATCTATCCAAACTTGGATAGTAACACCAATTTTTATGGCATAAAAGAAGCATAACATTTTAATTTTTCTTATGTTGAAATCAAAACAGACCCTAAGCTAATAAGAATTGATTTGCAAATTGTATCGGCAGCTTCCATTTTGCATGCTTCTTTTACATCCTAAAAATCATTATTATGATAAAACTTTGTGTCTACTAAACAAAACATTTGTACTGTAGGTTAACAGATATAATAATACCAAAATGGAAACTAACAATAATGATCACACTGCTTTACTTATCATGGATTATCAGGTAGGGATTGCGGATAAATCTCCGGAATTTAATACTCTAATTGCAAATAGTAACCAGGCTATTGATGCTGCACGTAAAAGCGGTATCAAAGTTATATTTACCAAGGTTTGTTTTGAAACCGGATACCCGGAAATTGGGGTCAATACCATACCTTATTTTCAACAGGCAAAAACGAAAAACCTCTTTTCCGGCGATCAAAGCAAATTGGTTCCACAACTTAATGTCGAAGCTGGTGATATCGTTATCAATAAAAAAAGATTTGGGGCATTTGCAGGCAGTAACCTCAATTTAATTTTGCATGCCCAGGGCATTAATAATCTGGTTATGGGCGGTGTCTCAACTTCTGGTGTAGTCCTTTCAACGCTTCGTATTGCCGCAGACGAAGATTACAAGATTACTATACTTAGCGATTGTTGTGCAAACGCCGATCGGGAAGTTCATCAAATGCTGGTAGAGAAAATTTTTCCAATGCAAGCAAAAGTAACCAATAGTGAAGGTTGGATAAAATCTTTATAATTTGAATTAAATGAACAGTTTTAGATAATTTTTTTCTTATAAAAAAGGGTTTCCAATTTATCAGAAACCCTTTTTTATAATGCTTCTTTTACCAATACTTTTTAAGAATTCAAAAACACAAAGTTGTGGTCAAATTCATCCAATTTAATGTGGCTGTCTTTGTTGATTTTACCAGCCAAAATTTGTTTGGAAAGTTCGTTTAATACTTTCTTTTGAACAACACGTTTCAGCGGGCGGGCACCAAACTGCGGATCATAACCCAGTTGTCCCAGCCAATCCAAAGCAGCATCTGTTGCTTCAATAGAAATTCCCATTTCGGATAAGGTGTCCTGCAATTGTTTAAATTGCAGTTTTACAATCGCGCCAATTTCATTTCGGCTCAATGGTTGAAACATAATGATCTCATCAATTCGGTTCAGAAATTCCGGACGAATGGTTTTGCGCAACAGTTCAAACAATTCATTCTTGGTTTTGGCTACTACTTCATCGTGGTTTTCATCATTCAAATAAGTGAAGTTTTCCTGGATGATGTTAGATCCAATATTGGAAGTCATGATGATGATCGTGTTTTTGAAATTCACTACGCGGCCTTTGTTGTCAGTCAACCGGCCATCATCCAAAACTTGTAACAGAATATTAAATACATCCGGGTGCGCTTTTTCAATTTCATCCAACAAAACAACACTGTACGGTTTGCGGCGCACAGCTTCCGTTAATTGTCCGCCTTCATCATAACCCACATAGCCCGGAGGCGCGCCGATCAATCTCGAAACCGCATGGCGTTCCTGGTATTCGCTCATATCAATCCGGACCAAAGCTGCTTCAGCATTGAAAAGATATTCTGCCAAAGCTTTCGCTAATTCTGTTTTACCAACACCAGTTGTACCGAGGAAAATAAAGGAACCAATCGGTTTCCGCGGGTCTTGCAAACCGGCCCGGCTACGGCGGATCGCATCAGAAATAGCTTCAATGGCTTCTTCCTGACCGGCAACACGTTTGTGCAGTTCGTCTTCTAGGTTCAATAGTTTTTCACGCTCGCTCTGGATCATTTTAGAAACCGGAATACCTGTCCAGCGAGCTACTACGCCAGCAATATCATCAGCTGTAACTTCCTCTTTTAGCATCCGGCCGTCGCCTTGCTCATCTTCAATTTGCTTTTTCAGCTTTTCAACTTCCGCTTCGGTTTCCTTGATTTTGCCATAACGCAACTCGGCCACTTTTCCGTAATCTCCGGCGCGTTCAGCCTGGTCAGCTTCTAATTTATAGTTTTCTATCAGTTCGATTTTAGTGTTGACATTGTCCACTAAATCTTTTTCGCCTTGCCATTTCGCACGTACAGAATCGCGTTCGTTGGAAAGGTTGGCAATTTCTTCGCTCAGTTCTTTCACCCGTTTTTCGTCGTTCTCCCGTTTGATGGCTTCGCGTTCAATTTCCAGTTGCATGATCTGGCGTTCCAGTTCGTCCACCACTTCCGGCACAGAATCCATTTCCAAACGCAATTTGGAAGCCGCTTCATCCATCAGATCAATGGCTTTATCCGGCAAAAAACGGTCAGAAATATAACGCTGAGACATTTCTACCGAAGCAATAATCGCCTCGTCTTTAATCCGCACTTTGTGGTGCGTTTCATATTTTTCTTTGATACCGCGGAGGATCGAAATTGCATCGGCCGTATCTGGTTCGTCCACCGTTACTTTTTGAAAACGGCGTTCCAACGCTTTGTCTTTTTCAAAATATTTTTGGTATTCATTCAAAGTCGTGGCACCAATTGCCCTCAACTCGCCTCGGGCCAAAGCCGGTTTCAAAATATTGGCCGCATCCATCGCGCCTTCGCCACCGCCTGCACCAACCAGCGTATGGATCTCATCAATAAACATAATGATCTCACCGTCTGCATCCGTTACTTCTTTTATCACTGCTTTTAGGCGCTCCTCAAATTCACCTTTGTATTTGGCTCCGGCAATCAGCGCGCCCATATCCAGCGAAAAAACGGTTTTGGTTTTCAGGTTTTCCGGCACATCGCCTTTGATGATTCTAAAGGCGATCCCCTCAGCAATAGCAGTTTTGCCAACGCCAGGTTCGCCAACTAAAATTGGGTTATTTTTTGTTCTGCGGGATAAAATTTGGATCACCCGACGGATTTCTTCATCCCGGCCAATCACCGGATCCAATTTGCCGGATTCTGCATATTCGTTCAGATTCCGAGCGTATTTATTCAAAGAATTGTAGGTTGCTTCTGCATTCTGATCAGTTACTTTACTGTTTCCGCGAAGTTCCAGAATTGCTTTTTTAAGGTCTTTTTCTGTCGCGCCGTAATCTTTCAATGAGTTGGCGGTTTTGTCTTTTCCACCTAAAATAGCCAGTAAAAGATGTTCTACGGATACAAATTCGTCCTTAAATTCTTTTACATACGATAAGGCTTTTTGCAGTGTCGAATTCGTATCAGACGATAAATACACATTGCTGCCGCTAACTTTTGGGTACGAGGCAATCTGTTCATCCAAAGAAGTATTTAACCGGCTGATATTAACGTTGAGTTTTTTTAAGAGATAATTGACAACGTTCTCATCCACCAGCAACATTCCTTTCAGCAAATGCGCGTTTTCTATCGCCTGCTGTTGGTTTCCGGAAGTGATCTCAGAGGCTTTCTGGATCGCTTCCTGGGCTTTTATGGTATAGTTGTTTAAGTTCATATGAATGAAGAATAGCAAATCCGTTACCAATGTTTTCTACAAAAGTAGATTAGAAGATTTGTCAGTCAAAATTCATTTAAACGACAAAAAGTCAGTTGTAGGGTTGCTTTGAGCCGATGCTTCTTTTATCGCCTAAAAACTCTCCGTCAATTTCTCCTGATAAAATTTTTCGTTAAAATTGATCAGGAACAATTCTTTGGATGCCCGCGTGCAAGCCGTGTAAAACCAGCGCAAAAACTCGGTGTTCAGCATTTCCTCCGTCAAATAGCCCTGGTCCACAAAAACCGCGTCCCACTGGCCGCCCTGCGCTTTGTGGCAAGTTACCGCGTAAGCAAATTTAATCTGCAAAGCATTGAAATACGGGTTGGCTTTCAGTTCTTCCATCTTTTTTTGCCGGCTGCCGATGTGCTCGTAATCTTTCATCACTTCCTCAAAAAAGCGTTGGCTTTCCGCTTGGGACAAACTTGGCGTTTCCGTGTATAATGTGTTCAGCATCACCGTACAATCCAAAGTTAAACCCTCTGCATAATCGGTAAATTCCAACTGTACATCCGCAAATTGGAAACCATACATTTCGCGGATATTGCGCACGCGTTTGATCTGGCCGATATCGCCATTGGCAATAAAATCAGTGCTGTTTTCTTCCTGGTCTTTCATCCAGAAATAATTGTTGCGCACCACCATCACAAAATCGCCGCCGGTCAGTTCTTCTTCGCGATACAAAATCCGGGCGCGCACCTGCTGGTTGTAAGAATTTGCGTTTTTGTTAGACCGGCAAATTAGCAGCGTGTTTTCCATCCCATATTTTTGGTAAGCGTAACTCAACCCTTCTTCCAGGCGTTCGCCAGTCATGCGGTAAATATCTTTGAACCCTTTGGTAATGATCTGCGGATATTCCGCTTCGTCATTTCGGATCAGGTTTCGCATAGCCGTTACATTTTCCAAAATGCCCGAATTCTTTTCCTGCCGCATCACTTCGGTCAGCTCGTAACTGAAAATCTGCAGTTGAAAAAAATCTTTCAAAATATTGGGTTCCAGGGCGATGCTTTGTTCTGATCCAACCGGTGGCAGCTGCGCCGTATCGCCAATCAGCAGCAGTTTGCAGTTGCGCGAATTATAAACATATTCGATGAGATCGTGCAGCAAACTATTCCCGTGGCCGCCGCTTTCCCCGGAAATCATCGAGGCTTCATCCACAATAAAAAGCGTGTTTTCGTGCAAATTATCAGCTGTCGAAAAATTCATGTCGGGCGTAACGGCACTCTTTTTACGGTATATTTTTTTGTGTATGGTGAAAGCTTTCCGACCCGAATAACTGCTCATCACTTTGGCTGCGCGGCCGGTTGGCGCCATCAAAAACGATTGGAAATTATAGTTTCTAAGCAGCTTGACCAGCGCGGCCAGCACCGTGGTTTTCCCGGTTCCGGCATAACCTTTCAACACAAAACAGGTATCCTCATCGGTGCTGATCAAAAACTGGTGCAGCAAACCAAAAAGTTCCATTTGCTGCAGGGTTGGCGTGTGCGGAAAAGCTTTGCGGATCAGGTCTTCATTCATCATCCTCAAAAATGAAACAAAAACGCTGAAAGTCTATTGCCGAAAATTTTTACTTTTGTTTACCGATGCACTTCGTCCCGATAAACTTCTCCGATCCTGGATTTAATCCTGAATACACAGCTGATTATCAGTTGATTATTGTTTTGGATTCAGAGAAATTTAGTTATGCCGTCCGTCATTCCATTACAAATCGGTTGGTTCGGATAAGTACCGGGAATCTGTTGGACGACCTTTTTGATCCGCATTATCGTGCAGGAGTTTTTGCTTCTAACTATCAAAAAATTATTATCGCTGCGGAAACAAATAGTTTTTGCCTGATCCCGGATGCTGTTTTTACCCATAAAAATTTGCTGGATTTCGCTGCTTTTTTATTGGTAAAAGAAGCAGATTTAATTTTGACAGATCAAGTTTCAAACGGAGAAAACACTGTGATTTTTAC
Source organism: uncultured Sphingobacteriaceae bacterium (assembly GCA_964236465.1). Classification (GTDB taxonomy): domain Bacteria; phylum Bacteroidota; class Bacteroidia; order Sphingobacteriales; family Sphingobacteriaceae; genus Mucilaginibacter_A. The sequence goes on from CAXSBZ010000007.1 coordinate 84,220, forward strand.
TTTTCCGGAGACGTTGATTCAAAAAGTAGAAAAACAATTTCCATCTGCAAAGATACGATTTGCCCCAAAAAGCTGGATCAAAACAGTTTTTGATGTCAGGCTTCCCGGCCAGAATTTGTATTTGTTTTTGGAAGAAAATTCTGTGCAAATTATGTTTCCGACGCAAGAAAATATCCGTTTTTATAACCGGTTTGATTGTACAACTGCAGATGAAGTTGTTTATTTTACAGCTTTAGTTTCGGATCAGCTCAAACTAAAACCCGAAGAAACAAACTTGATTTTGTGCGGCAGGATAGAAGTCGGAAGTGAGCCGATGCTTCTTTTACAAGGGTTTTTTAAGGATGTTACTTTGTTTTCTACTTTAGGTTTTGCACAAAATGATGTACTTCAACAGCACCAGATTGTTCAATTTTTAGGTTTAAACTGATGCGAATCATCGGAGGAAGGTTGAAAGGATTGCGGTTAAACCCGCCCGGCAATTTGCCTGTACGGCCAACAACGGATCTGGCAAAAGAAGCTTTGTTCAATATCTTGAACAATCTGCTGGATTTTGAAGGTTTAAAAGTGCTTGACCTTTTCAGCGGGACCGGAAATATTACCATGGAATTTGCTTCGCGAAATGCAGAAAAAGTAACCGCAGTTGATCGTGCCGCGCCATGTATTTTTTATTTAAAAGATATGGCAACGAAGCATAACTTGCCAGAAATTACAACTTTTAAAGCTGATATTTTTAAATTTCTGGAGTTGGAAACCGATCAATACGATTTGATTTTTGCTGATCCGCCTTACGATCTCGATAAAATCCCGCAAATCCCGAATGCTGTTTTTACCAGGCAATTATTGGTGCCCGACGGTTTACTTATCGTGGAGCATCCATCTTACCAAAACCTGAGTAATCAGCCTAATTTTAGTGAGAAACGGGTTTACGGGAATACGGCTTTTTCGTTTTTTAAGGGATAAAAAAAGTATTTGAACTAATTCAATCAAACAATTCCCATATGGGGAACTTCTAATTATATTTGTATTAAATATAAGTGAGAGTTATTTCAAAAAAAATACTTCGTGAATTTTGGGAAGTACATCCAGACTGCATGCAGCAATTAAAATCCTGGCATCAGGAAATGGACAGCGGTAGGTTTAATAGTCCGGCCGACATCAAAATAAAATATCCAAGTGCCAGTTTGTTGATAAATGACCGTGTAGTTTTTAATATCAAAGGAAATAATTACCGTCTTATTGTAAAAATTTTATACAAACATCAAATGCTTTGGATAAGATTTATTGGTACACATGCAGCTTATGATAAAATTAATGCAACAGAAATTTAATTAATATGAACATTAAACCCATCAAAACTGAACAGGATTATGAACAAGCTTTAAGTAGGCTTGAAGTAATATTTGACGCAGAAATAAATACTCCAGAAAGTGATGAATTGGAAGTGTTAAGTATTCTAATTGAGAAATATGAAAACGAACATTTTCCAATCGGTTTACCAGACCCGATCGAAGCCATAAAATTCCGGATGGAACAAATGGGCTACAACCAAAAAGATCTGGCCAAAATGGTTGGGTTGAAAAGTAGGGCAAGTGAAATTTTAAATAGAAAGCGGAAGCTATCTTTAGAAATGATCCGGTTATTGCATGAAGGCTTAAAGATTCCAACAGAAGTTCTAGTTCAGGCTTATTAAATTTGATTTTGTTGAATCATGAAAATTGCCCTTTTCCCAGGTTCTTTTGATCCGGTTACCAAAGCACATGTGGATATTTTGGAACGGTCCGTCAACCTGTTTGACAAAGTTTATGTAGGGATTGGTTTGAACAGCACTAAACAACCATTGCTTCCGCCGGAAAAACGTGAACAAATGCTGAAAGCTGTTTTTGCAGATGAGCCGCGAATAGAAGTGGTTGCTTATGCAGGTTTAACGGTAGCATTTTGCAAGCAAATCGGGGCAAATTACATGATTCGAGGCATCCGTACCGTTTCGGATTTTGAGTACGAGAAAGCAATTGCACAGATGAACCACGCGCTGGAACCTGAAATTGAGAGTATTTTTATCGTGAGCAAACCGGGATATTCATCCATCAGCTCCACAATCGTACGGGAAATCTTAAAATACAAAGGCGATGTCAGTCAGTTTATCCCGAAAGAGGCATTGCCGTTTCTTTAAATCAGCGTTTCTTTCTCCTCCAGCAAACCCATATTTTCTAATACATCAATGATGGAAGGATAAGTATTTTTTGTCAACACACTTAATTTTTCTTTGGTAAACCAGCAAGCTTTGGTGATGCCTTCTTCCTTTTGCGGTTTCAGTTTGTCCTGTCCTTCAGCTTTCATGCGGTACCAATGCGTTTTTTTCAAAGCCAGTTCCTGATTGCGTTGCTTGTAAACGTGGTAAGTTTTACAAATTTTGCGACCAGCTTTTTTTACTTTGATGCCGCATTCTTCTTCCACTTCACGTACGGCTGCTTTTCGGGTTTTTTCGCCTTCTTCAATTTTCCCTTTCGGCAAATCCCACAAACCGTTTCTAAAAATCACCAGGCATTCTTTGCGTTCATTTCGCACCAAACCTCCGGCAGCTGCAATCAGCCTGATACTTTTAGAAAATTTTTTTAAAGTGGCTTTTGCATTTTTACACAAAAACAAAAACTGGCTTTGGTTTGATTTTTCGATCAGATCATAAATCAGCTTTAGGTCGGTAATTTCCTGGCTGATGTCCTGGTAGTTGTTTAGTCCCTCCGGCAAGGTTTCTGCAACAATCAAACGTTTTTCATCGATATAAATGTTATAAACTGCGTTTTGCATAATGTGTATAAATGAGAATTGAACGATAATGTACTGATGTTTTGCTTCAAACCAAGCCTAATTTTGATGGTATAAAAGAAGCATCGAACACAAACCGAATACTAAATAACGGAATAATATTTACCACTAAAAAAAATCTTCAAAATCCTCTAACTGAAAAAAGGTTTGTAATCACCGGGATAACCCAGCAAATACAAACCTTCAATTCGGCAAAAATAATGATGGTTACATCAGCATCGGCAGCGCACTAAAAATTGTGCCATAGTTCTCAATTGCAATTTCGAGATCTATTTTTACTTTAAATGTATCGCGTGATTCTGCTTCGGCCGTAGCAAGCTGGCAGCTTTTTTCTTCAATGTCCCGGCTTAAAGTTTTTAACAATGTTTGAATTTCCATGTATAAATAATTTAAAGGTTGTGCTTTGTACGCAGCCTGTTTTATTTAGGTTGTGCTTTTTTAAAATTTTGTTGCGGAGGGTAACTAGGCAAGGTTTTTAAAAATGGGAGGTAGTTATTTAATAAACATGTTTTCTGTTTTTAACAAGCCTGATAACTTAAAATCAAGGCAGAAGGTTATCTTTGTCAAGCTGAAATTGCATGTTTTACATTAAACCAGCAGCAGTAATTCCTTGATGATTATGATTATATCTTCCGTTTGGAAACAAATTTTATCAGCAGAATTTTTTTATAACCTGAGCGTAAAACCTTTTTCTTTTCAATTTCTTAGTTAAAATATGTTTGATAAATCGGAAGTTGAGCAACAAGTGGCCGAATTTTTATTGCAGATCAAAGCCATCAAACTTGAACCTACCAAACCCTTTACCTGGGCATCCGGTTGGAAATCACCCATTTATTGTGATAACCGGCTAACGCTTTCGCACCCTACCATCCGGACTTACATTCGCCAGCAAATGGTGGCCATGATCCAGGAAGAATTTGGTGCCGTTAGCTGTATTGCAGGTGTGGCTACGGCCGGGATTCCGCAGGGCGTTTTGGTGGCGCAAGAACTGGGGATGCCGTTTTTATACGTGCGTACCAAGCCAAAAGAGCACGGAACTGGTAATTTAGTGGAAGGCGAATTGCACCGGGGCCAACGGATTGTGGTGGTGGAAGATTTAATTTCGACTGGTAAAAGCAGCTTGCAAGCGGTTGAAGCATTGCGTGCAGCCGGTGGTGATGTAGCAGGGCTGGCGGCGATTTTTACTTATGGCCTGGACGAGGCAACCCAGAATTTTAAAGATGCACGCTGCCGTTTTGCAACCTTATCCAACTATGCGGCTTTGATAAAATATGCGGCCAACCATCAATATATTAATGAAAACCAGATTGGAGTTTTGCAGCAATGGCGGGCCAACCCAGCGGCTTGGGGCAAATAGTTATTGACTGCTTTTTATGACAATTATTGAAAGTAAAACCATTATTGGTGCTTCTGCTACAGTTGTTTACACTTTTTTGGCTGATTTAAACAACCATCAGCAATTGATGCCCGAAAATATTATTGGCTGGACATCTACCAAAGATGAAGCGCGTTTTCAGATCCAAAATATGGCTAAATTGGTTTTGCAGATTACAGGCCGAAACCCAACTGAAATTTTGATCAACGCTGTAGAAAACCCACCTTTTCCGCTGGAATTAAAATGGGTGATAAAAGAAGCAGGTATTCAAACCGAAGTTAATTTTATAATTGCTGCGGATATGAACATGATGATGGCAATGCTGGCCAAAACACCGCTGCAAAAACTGGCCGATTATGAAACTGAACAATTAAAGCAGCTGGTTAAGTAGGTAGATTAGTGGTATTTATGCTGATGTAGAGCGCAGGTCCAACCATCAATTTTGTTAAATTTGTACTACAATTGTTAACATAAAACAGATGAGAGCCAAATACATAAATCCTTACACTGACTTTGGATTTAAGAAAATTTTTGGAGAAGAAGCAAGCAAGCCACAGCTTATGGATTTCCTGAACGCTCTTTTACCTGAGCAAAACAGCATCATTGACCTTACTTTTAAAAATACTAAACAATTAGGACTGACTGATATTGACCGTAAAGCCATCTATGATATTTATTGCGAAAACGATAAAGGGGAAAAGTTTATCGTGGAACTGCAAAAAGCCAAGCAAAATTATTTTATAGAAAGAACAATTTACTATTCTACTTTCCCTATCCGCGAACAAGCCGAAAAAGGAGGATGGAATTATAACCTTAAAGCAGTTTATTGTATTGGCATCCTGGATTTTACTTTTGACGATTACGATAACGAACCCGAACGAAATGAGGTTGTACATACCATCAAATTAAAAAATCAGTATGGCGAGATTTTCTATCACAAGCTTACTTACATTTATTTAGAGATGCCTAACTTTGATAAGCTTGAAAAAGACTTGGAAACCCGTTTGGATAAATGGCTGTATTTTATCAAAAACCTAGAAGATTTCCAACATATCCCAACCATATTTAAAGATGATGTATTTACCAAAGCTTTTGAAAAAGCAGAACTGGCGAATATGAAACAGGCTGATCTGGATCAATACGAAACAAGCTTAAAAGTTTTTAGAGACAATAAAGCAACTTTTGATTATGCCAAGCAAGAAGCTTATGATGAAGGTATAACAAAAGGCAGAATTGATGGTATCAAAGAAGGTAAAATTGAAGGCATCACAGAAGGGATTCGTGAAAGTAAAATTAAAATAGCTATATCTGCCAAATTAATGGGTTTATCTATTAAAGATATTTCCATTTTAACAGGGCTTTCTGAAGATGAAATTGAAGAGCTTTAAACCGCTTTAAATTAGCACTTCTCTTCCGATTTATTTTGTAAAAACAATGCAAGTTTTCAATTTTTTCAAAATAAAAGTTAGTTCAAAATCGTACCTAATTTCAATATAATTTTTAAACTTATGAAAATTCAAAATAAAGCCTACAACCTAATTGTTGCTTCAATTTTGTTTGCTTCCTGCGGACAAGCTTCTTCCAATAATTTAATCAGTGCTGATGGTCCTGGAAAAGATGTCGTTCGAAAAATAGCTGTAACTGCACCAAAAGGAAAAGCAGTTGCTGCTTTTGCAGAAGGCTGTTTTTGGTGTTCCGAAGAAATATTTGAAGATGTTGCAGGCGTGGATTCCGTGATTTCGGGTTATGCCGGCGGCCATACTTCGAGCCCAACTTATGAAAAAGTAAGCACCGGAACAACTGGTTATGCAGAATCAGTTTTGGTTTATTATGATCCGAAGAAAGTTTCTTACCCGGAATTGCTAAAAGTTTTTTACGCTTCGCACGATGCCACAACAGTGAACGGACAAGGGCCGGATATGGGAACACAATACCGTTCAGTCATTTTTTATGCTAATCTAACCGAAAAATCATTGGCAGAAACAGCAAAAACAAATGCTTTGAAATCGGGAGTGTTTCAGCGGGCAATTGTTACAGAAATTTCTCCGCTAAAAGATTTTTATCGTGCTGAGGAATATCATCAGAATTATGCCAAGCACAACGGTGATAATCCCTATATCCAAAATGTATCGGAACAACGGTTTGAAAAATTTAAGAAAACCTACAAAGGCAAACTAAAACCATAACATGAATTTCCATACACGTAAATGGGTGAAACCGGAAGACCTGAACCCAAACGGAACTTTATTTGGAGGCAGTTTGTTGATGTGGATTGATGAAGAAGCAGCCATTTACGCCATCTGCCAACTGGATAACCCGCATGTAGTAACCAAATTTATGTCGGAAATTAATTTTGTAAGTTCTGCCCGTCAAGGCGATATTATCGAATTGGGCGTAAGGGCTACTGGTTTTGGCCGGACTTCAATTACGCTTTGTTGCGAGGTGAGGAACAAAGTAACCCGTAAAAGCTTGCTAACGATTGATAAAATTGTTTTCGTAAATGTTAATCAAGACGGCAACCCGGAACCGCACGGCAAAACACATATTACCAGTTCCGAAGAAAAATTTAAGCATATTTAATCTTTTTGATACTGTTTTTATGCCGGTAAAAGCAGTATCAAATTGCTGGTTTTTGAAACATAATTTTAGCTAAGAAGTTAACAAAGCAATCGTAAATTTTATGCTAACTACTCATCCAATACAAAAAATTGTTATTTTCCGTGCCTTGCAATTGGGCGATCTATTGTGTTCTGTTCCTGCTTTTCGCGCTTTACGTACCACTTACCCCGAAGCAAAAATTACGCTGATCGGTTTGCCCTGGGCCGAAAGTTTGCTTACCCGTTTCCCGGATTATTTTGATGGGTTTATTGCTTTTCCGGGCTATCCGGGATTGCCGGAGCAGGAAATCGATCCGCAGAAAATAACCGCTTTTTTGCAGGAAGTACAGCAGCAAAAGTTTGATCTGGCTTTGCAAATGCAGGGAAACGGTTTTATTGTTAATCCGCTGGTAGAACTTTTCGGTGCTTTTTATACGGCGGGTTTTTATCGGGAAGAAGATTATCGCCCAAGTCCGTTATTTTTGAAATATCCGGAGGGTATCCCGGAAATTGAACGCCATTTGATGCTGATGAACCATTTGGGCATTCCTTCAGTTGGCACGGAATTAGAATTTCCGTTGAACAGTTATGACCGTGATGCTTTTGATCAGCTGAATTTGCAGATCATTCCGCAGAAATACATTTGCATCCATCCCGGTTCCCGAAGTTTGGCACGGCAATGGCCGCCTGCTTATTTTGCTGCGCTGGCAGATTACTGTCAGGAACAAGGTTTTGATGTAATCATTACCGGCACAAAAAACGAAGAGCATTTGGCGGCTGAAGTGATGCAGCACATGCAGCACGAAGCCTATAATATAGTGGGCAAAACTACTTTGGGTGCCCTATCAGTTTTAATTAAAGATGCTTTTGCACTGATTTGCAACTGTACCGGCGTTTCGCATATTGCAGCAGCTTTCAGCACACCCAGTATTGTAATCAGTTTGCATGGCGAACCGGAACGATGGTCGCCTTTAAATCAAACCAAACATCGCACTATTGATTGGACCCAAACGCCACACTTTGATTTGGTAATGGCACAACTGGTAGAAGTAGTTGTTTAAGATTTTTTGTAAATAGATCTTGCCATATTTTTTACGCCGAAATTGTTAGAAGTTCTTACCGGGTTTGTATTGCTTCATTCGATAAAAATAAATTTAAACAGAAACTTATGATACAAATTTTTATGTGTTAAAAACAGCATTGCATCCAAAAATATAATTATAAAAAAAAGGGTACCTCATATCTAAATGAGGTACCCTTTTTAGTTTACAGATTTCTATCTGCAATACTACCCATACAGATTTTTATCTTCTGGGAGGAGTAGTGCTGCTTCCAGTACCTGTTGTGCCGCTTCCAGTACCAGTGCCTGTTGTGCCGCTTCCGGTACCACTTCTTTTACCATTTCTGCCAGAAGTACCTGTTCCCATTGTTGAACCAGAATTACCTGTTCCCATGGTTGAACCGGAAGTACCTGTTCCCATAGTTGAACCGGAGCCTGAAGTACCCATGTGTGAAGAACCGCTTTTCATTGTGCTTTTACCTGATTTGCTTTTGCCGGAGCTTTTGTGTTGGCTGCTGCCGGATTGGCTTTGTCCACTTTGACTGCCTGTTCCCATGGTGCTTGATCCACCAGAAGTGGTAGAACTACCTGAACCTGTTTGATTTGTTTGTGCTGATGCATCCTGAAATATCCACATACACATTGCGAACATCATTGCTAAACTTACCTTTTTCATAATAAAAATTGTTTGATTTGTTATATCCTTCAACAATGAAACCGGGCCACGGTTTTAAAAATTTTTCCATAAAGTAAAAAAGTCGAAGAGTTATTTTTGTGGTTTTTATTGTTCACAACAGTCAAATTGCTTCTGCCAATCAAAGCAATAAAACTTAAATGCGCTATAATTTTACGCCTCTCAGAAAGTCTTCAATACCCATCTTTTTTTTGCCTTCCAGCTGTACTTCTTTTACCAGTATAAAACCATTGGTACAGGCAAACTTTAAAAACGTTTTTTGATCGGTAAGGAAGCTGCCGGGGTAAATAGCAGTTTCAACAATTTGCTTTTCGGCCTTAAAAATTTTGAACACTTTATCATTGATATAAGTGAAAGCTGATGGATGCGGGCTCATCCCGCGGATGAAATTGTAAACCTGTTCCACCGGCTGCAACCAATTGATCAAACAATCATCTTTAAAAATTTTTGGCGCATGTTTTAGTTCGATAGCTTCATCTTTTTTAATCATTTCCTGCTGAGAAACTTCTTTATAATTATTATCAGCAACGATTTTTACCGTTTTTACCAACAGATCCGCACCAATTTGCATCAGCTTATCGTGCACATCGCCGGCGTTATCGGTTTCCAGGATGCTTGTTTTATCGGTCAAAATTACGTCTCCGGTATCTATTTCCTGTTTCAAAAAAAACGTGGTTACGCCGGTTTGATGCTCGCCGTTGATAACTGCCCAATTGATTGGAGCTGCGCCACGATATTGCGGCAAAAGTGAAGCGTGCAGGTTGATTGTTCCTTTCGGCGGCATATTCCAAACAACTTCCGGTAGCATCCGGAAGGCCACAACTACTTGCAAGTCAGCGTGCAGGTTTTTCAACTCATTTATAAAACCCTCATTTTTTAGTTTTTCCGGTTGAAGGACTTTGATACTGTTTTTAACGGCATATTTTTTTACCGCAGATTCAGAAAGCTGCTGCCCGCGCCCCGAAGGCTTATCCGGCGCAGTAACCACCGCAATTATATCCATTCCGGCTTTAATCAAAGCATCCAGGGAAGCTACGGCGAACTCCGGCGTACCCATAAAAATTATTTTCATTCAGGATTATTTATATAAAGTATATTTCAGCCGCATCACTTTGTAGTTACTTAAGCCCGGCTCCCAGCTTTGGCGGATTTCTTTTTCGCTGGTGCCTGCCAAAATTTGCTGCTTAAAAGAAGCAACACCAGCCAGATAATCAATATTGCCGATCTGTTTGCTTTGTGTGCGATCAAAAAACCGGGTTTTATCAGGATAAGCTTTGTACAAATCCATCATCCATTGCAGGTTTATTTTTCCGTTTCTGTGAAGTTTGGCGGTGTTATAATTCCTCAAATCCAGCCCGAAACAAAGCTCATTTTGATGCAAAGGTGTTTCGGATTTTCCCGGAATACTTACCGGCGTAAAAGAAAAATCATATAAACCTTTCAAATCCGGGCTGCCCAAAACGGTAAAAGGCATATACGTGCCGCGGCCCTGGCTCACCGTTGTGCCTTCAAACAAACACAACGACGGATAAAGCAGCACCGATTGCGCCGTATTTAAGTTGGGCGAAGGGCTGACCGGCAAAGTATATTCCATCCCGTGCAGATAATTTTTCACCGGAATAATTCTGATTTTGCAATGCAAGTTGTTGGGCAGCCAGCCTTCGCCATTGATCATTTGTGCAAATTCGCCAATCGTCATGCCGTGTGTAATCGGGACCGGAAACCTGCCAACTCCGGATTTTAACTTCATATCCAATATTGGCCCGTCCACATAATCATTTGGGTTTGGGCGATCCAGGATGATTAATTCTTTCCCGTTTTCGGCACAAGCTTCCATCACATCAGCCAGCGTGTTGATATTGGTATAAAAACGGCAGCCCACGTCCTGAATGTCAAAAACCATTAAATCGATCGAATCCAGGTCTTTTTTGGATGGTTTTCTTTTTTGTCCATACAGCGAAATGATTGGGATTCCGGTTTTTGCGTCCACTTCATCCGTCACTTTTGCACCATTGCTGGCATTGCCGCGAAAACCATGTTCCGGCCCGAAAATTTTGCTGATATGGATGTTTAGTTTCAGCAAACTATCTGCACTTGGCACCATCTTTTTGCCGATGACGGAAGTTTGATTTACACACATCGCCACATTTTTACCTTTTAAAAGAGGCAAATACAATTCAGTTTGATCGGCACCGGGTTTGATTTTAGAAGATTGCGCAGCACAAAAATTAGTCGATAAAAGAAGCATCATGCCCAAAATCAAAAGCAGCTTCCGGCTTTTAGTAAAAATTGTCAGGTTTATATTCATATCAGCCATGCTTCTTTTATCGGTTAAAAATTGGGATCAGCAAAAACCAAAATTAGATTATTGTTTTTCCTTATTGCTGATCGTTCACACAATTTCAGCCTAAAACTGCATCTTTGCCAAGGTATAAAAAAATCAGGAACCGCATTTGAACATCGCCACTTTTATCGCCGGCCGCATTTCTTTCCGCAGCAAACGCACGTTTTCCAAAATGATTGTGCGCATCGCCATCACCGGCATTATGCTGGGTTTGGGCGTGATGATTTTGAGCCTGGCCATTGTAAAAGGTTTCAAACAGGAAATCCGGGAAAAAGTAAGAGGGTTTTCGGGCGATATCCAGATTGTAAAATACGACCTGAACGCTTCCTACGAAAATTCTCCGTTTTCGGTCGATCCGGCTTTGATCAAGCAAATTGCTTCCGACCGAAATTTCTCTCACATTGAGCCTTTTGCTACCAAACCGGCCATCATCAAAGCAAATGATGCGATAGAAGGCGTGGTTTTGAAAGGTGTTGACAAAACTTACGACTTCACATTCTTCAAAAAAAACATGGCTTCGGGCCGCGTTTTAGATTTTTCGGATTCGGCAAAAGTGCAAGGCCAAATCATGGTTTCGCAATACACGGCCAACCGGCTGAACCTGAAAGTGGGCAATGATTTCCTGATGTATTTTGTGCAGCAGCCGCTTCGAAAACGGAAATTGAAAATCGTTGGTATTTTTAATATCGGGGTAGAAGAAGTAGATAAAACTTTCGTGATTGGTTCGCTGCCACTGATCCGCCATTTAAACAACTGGAAAAGCGGAGAAGTTGGCGGCTACGAATTGCAGGTTCCCGATTTCAACAAACTGGACGGATCGGAAACCGCACTCAGCAATATTTTGCCGGTCGAACTGAAATATTTCACCGTGAAACAATCTTATCCAACCATATTTGAGTGGCTTGATTTGCTGGATGTCAACACACGGGTGATCCTGATTTTGATGCTGATCGTGGCCGTGATCAATATGATTTCGGCTTTGCTTATTATGATTTTAGAACGCACCAGTATGATTGGAATGCTCAAAGCATTGGGTGCCACCAACTGGAGCATTCAGCAAATGTTCCTGCTCAATGCACTTTACCTGATTGCTGCCGGTTTATTGCTTGGCAATTTATTTGGTGTAGGCATTAGTTTTTTTCAAAACCAAACCCATTTTTTCAAGCTCGATCAGGCGTCTTATTACATGAATTTTGTACCGATCCAACTTAACTTGTCGGATGTTTTAATGCTCAACCTGGGCACATTGGTGGTTTGTATCCTCGTGCTTTTGGTTCCTTCTATGCTGGTGAGTTCTATTTCTCCGGTTAAGGCCATACGTTTTAAGTAGATGGGTCTTTATCATTCGTTAATTTGGTTTGATATTCTAAACTTGCTTCGTTCAAAATGGCTTCTGAATTGCTAAACAAGACTTCAAACCCTTGCTCAATGTTGCGGTGAAATCTTTCGGGCAACATCGCCCAATCTCTAAATTCTACCAAAATCGGAATATTACTGTTTGTAATTTTCTCGCTCAGATCCACATAAACTGCTATCGGAAGCGGTTTTAAATCAGGGCTTCGTGCTACCAAATCCAAATCGCTACCGTCATGTGCCCCACCGTTTACCCGGCTACCATAAGCCCAAACTTCCAATGGCATGGTTGCAGATGAAAAAATTTGTATCAGTGCTTGCCTGTCTTTTTCTCTTAATAACATATCATTATTGATTATTTTGATTGATAACTTTCGCAAGATCGGTAGCATCAATGATAAATTGTGGTAGTAAAAGAAGTGTTTTTTCTGCAAAGTTTACACCGTAATCACGGAATCAATGTTGCTTTTTATCAACTGCAAATTTAGTATAATCTGAGTGTTTGTTTGAAGGGATAACAGCTATCCGCGCAACAAAATTCAGCCCCTAAAAGAAGCATCAGTCAAAATACTAAAACTCAATTACTAAAGATCAAGATTCAGAAACCATAAATATCAGCAACATGTAAATCAGCCTGACTACTGTCAGTTTTCGGCAACATGTTCTTTTACTTTGCTGGCTTTAATTCGAGGTTAATAGATTTACTGTTACAACACACAACTATGAGCACAACAGAAAATATTGCCGGCCTGGACATTTTATTCCGTCCGTTCAAACTGAAATCTTTAAACCTGAAAAACCGGATCGTAATGGCACCGATGACGCGTTCATTTTCGCCCGATGGTATTCCGGGACAAAATGTAGCCGATTATTACCGCCGCCGGGCAGAAGGTGAAGCCGGGTTGATCCTGTCTGAAGGAACCGTGATTAACCGCGTAGCTTCTTCCAACGATCCGAATATTCCGCATTTTTACGGAACAGCTGCTTTAAATGGCTGGAAAAAAGTGATCGACGATGTACATGCGGCCGGTGGTGCTATGGCCCCGCAAATCTGGCACATGGGCGTGATGGCCTCCCGAACCAAGTGGTTGCCTGCTGCCCCTTTTGAAGGCCCTTCCGGTTATATTGCCGAAGGAAAAAAAGGCGGCGTAGCTATGAGCGAAAACGATATTGCAGATACCATTGCTGCCTATGCCAGTGCTGCTGCAGATGCCAAGCGTTTGGGTTTTGATTCGGTAGAACTGCATGGCGCGCACGGCTATTTGATCGATCAGTTTTTTTGGGATGCTTTCAATGAGCGTACCGATAACTTCGGCGGAAAAACGATTGCAGAACGCAGCCATTTTGCAGTAGAAGTGATCAAAGCCGTGCGTGCTGCGGTGGGTGAGGATTTTGCAATCATCATCCGTTTATCACAATGGAAACAGCAAAATCTGAATGTGAAACTGGCTGCCACGCCGGATGAAATGGCTGCATGGCTAAACCCAATGGCTGATGCAGGTGTGGATATTTTCCATTGCTCACAACGCCGTTTCTGGGAACCGGAGTTTGAGAATTCTGAGCTGAACTTTGCCGGCTGGGCCAAAAAACTGACCGGCAAAGCAACGATCACCGTGGGTTCTGTCGGCCTTTCGGGCGAGTTTATGGCTTCTTTTGCAGGCGAATCTTCTCAGCCTAAAGCCATTGATGAATTGGTAAACCGCATGGAAAAAGGTGAATTTGACCTGGTTGCCGTTGGCCGCGCTTTATTGGCTGATCCTGATTGGATAAAAAAAGTAACCGAAGGACGAATGAATGATTTAAAAGGTTTTAGCAAAGAAGCTTTGGCCACGCTACATTAATTTCCCAGCAATCAGCATACTTCTTTTAGCATACAATTTTCATAGCCGGAGTTATTTCCGGCTTTTTTATTTCCTTTAGCCGGCACTAATGGGAGCAATCCAAAATTAATAGCTTACTTTACTGTACCAATTATTAAAAAATCCTTTATAATGAGATACCTCAAGTCTTTGTCCTTGTTGTTATTCCTGCCGATGGTTTCTTTGGCACAAACAAACAAAAACCCGGTGCCGCAACTCGGAAAAAGTACGGTAAAAGAAGTAGTTGCCGCCATGACTTTAGAAGAAAAATCGAAGTTGGTTGTCGGTATGGGTTTTAAAATGCCGGGGATGCCGCCACCCAAAAAAGGTGATACTTCCGGTATTGATATCGGCGGTTTTAAATTGCCGCCTTCGGATCCTGATGCTTACAATATCCCCGAAAAAGTTCCGGGTGCGGCTGGCCGGTTGCATGGTATTCCGCGTTTAGGCATTCCGAGCATCACCGTTTCTGATGGCCCGGCGGGTTTGCGCATTGAAGCCATCCGGAATAATGACAGCTCTAAAACGTATTATGCCACGGCTTTTCCGGTGGGCACGCTGCTGGCATCTTCCTGGGATATTGACCTGGTAAAAAGGGTAGGCGTTGCTTTTGGCAGTGAAGTGCGCGATTACGGCGTGGATATTTTGTTGGCTCCGGCTTTGAATATACACCGGAACCCTCTGGGTGGCCGGAATTTTGAATATTATTCAGAAGATCCGCTGGTGGCCGGGAAAATTACCGCAGCCATTGTGCAGGGAATACAATCCAATGGTGTAGGGACTTCCATTAAACATTTTGCAGCAAACAATCAGGAAAGCAACCGGAATTTCATCAACACAGTAGTGAGCGAAAGGGCCATGCGCGAAATTTATTTGAAAGGATTTGAGATCGCGGTGAAAGAATCCGATCCCTGGACGGTGATGTCATCCTACAATAAAATAAATGGCACTTACACTTCGCAAAGGCCGGATTTGCTAACCGGCATCTTGAAAAAAGAGTGGGGTTTTAAAGGTTTGGTGATGACAGACTGGTTTGGCGGCGATAACCCGGTGGCACAAATGGCTGCTGGAAACGACCTGATCATGCCGGGAAGCCCAAAGCAATCTGATTTGATCATGGCAGCCGTAAAAAGCGGTAAACTCAGCGTTAAACAACTGGATGAAAACGTAGAACGTATCCTGAACATCATTTTAAAATCGCCCACTTTCCGCAAATATCCTTATAACAATAAACCGGACTTGCGCGCCAATGCACAAGTTTCCCGTTCGGCAGCAGCAGAAGGCATGGTTTTGTTGAAAAACACCGGCCAGGCACTTCCTATTCAAAAAGGAAAAAAAGTAGCTGTTTTTGGCAACACTTCTTACGATATTATTGCAGGTGGAACCGGCAGCGGCGATGTGAATAAAGCCTACACCATTTCTTTGCTGCAAGGTTTAAGCAATGCTGGCTATCAGGCAGATAAAAGTATTGAAAATAGTTACAAAGCTTATTTAACTGATGCTAAAGCCAAACGCCCGAAACCGAGAAGCTTTTTTGAACTATTGGCCGTAATTCCAGAGCTGAACAACAACCAGAACATAGGTTTCGGTGCAGCAAATGATGACGTTGCAATTATCACCCTGGGCAGAAATGCCGGCGAGGGCGCAGACCGGAAACTGGACAATGATTATTATTTGTCGGATGCCGAAAAAACATTGATAAAAACAGTATCCGCTGCTTTTCATGCGGTAAATAAAAAAGTAATTGTGGTGCTGAATATCGGTGGCGTAACGGATGTGGGCAGCTGGCGCGATCAGGTGGACGGCATTTTGCTGGCCTGGCAGCCGGGTTTGGAAGCCGGAAACGCCATTGCCGATGTTTTATCCGGAAACGTGAACCCGTCCGGTAAGCTGGCCACCACTTTCCCGATGAATTATCAGGATGTGCCTTCGGCCAAAAACTTTCCGGGAACGCCTGCGGACAAACCGGTAAAAGTGATTTATGAAGAAGGGATTTATGTTGGCTATCGCTATTACAATACTTTCAGCGTAAAACCAGCTTATGATTTTGGTTACGGATTATCCTACACAACCTTTAATTACAGCAACTTAAAGCTAAGTAATGCTTCTTTTACCGATCATATTTCGGCATCTGTCATGATCACCAACAGCGGAAAAGTGGCCGGAAAAGAAGTGGTGCAATTGTACTTAACGGCACCTGCCAAAATGATGGACAAACCGTCGGAAGAACTAAAAGCATTTGCCAAAACCCGCTTGCTGCAACCCGGAGAATCTCAAACATTAACCTTCAATATCAAAGCTTTGGATTTGGCTTCTTACGATACCAAAACTTCCTCCTGGCTTGCCGAGGCCGGAAATTATGCTTTAAAAATCGGTGCTTCTTCGGCGGATATTAAGCAAACGGCCAGCTTTAATCTGCCCAAACAAATGGTGGTTAAAAAAGATACCAAATTATTAACGCCGCAGGAAACGATCAATGAATTGAAAAAGTAAGAGGTTTTTTGTGATAGGATCTTAGAACCTGTTTAAATTTCTCTCATGGAAATTTATAGTACTTTTTTTATGCCATAAACCTTGGCCTTGGCATCTTTATTTGTTTTTGGCTAAAACCCTGTAGTTTGTCAGCTTTATCCACGGCCTGAAGGCCGTGGCAATTGGGAGTTTAATGGATAACCACGTTTGTTGTCGGCAGATGAAAAGTTTGTAAAACAAGGCGGCTAAATTGCCATGGCCTTCAGGCCATGGATAGCCGGTAATTTAAATGTGGCTTTAGCCAAAAAACCAAGAAAAATTTAAACAGCTTTTTAGGCCGGGAAATTATTCCGGCCTTTTTTTATTTGGTAAAATTGAGTTTAATTTATGCTGAAAATAACTTGTATTTCCGCCTTTTTTTATTAGGTTGAATCCAACATGATGCTTCTTTTACCCGATAAAAACCCGCCTTTTGATGCTGGTGCAATCTTGTTGCTGGAACAAAAAATTGCTGTGCTCGAAGCAGAATTGATCGCGCTTGAAACGGAAATCAATACTTTTCAGGCGCAAATCCGTTCTGCTTTATCGCCCCAAATTCAGCGTATTCAGGAGTTGACCATTTTGTATAAAAATCAAAAGCAATCAAAAAAACTAAAACGTTTAGAACAAAAAAAGCGTGGCAAAAACTACCGGGAACCTGTTGGTTTGAAAACAACTGATCCTTCTTTTATCATACCAAATTTGGTTTCTGCGGATCACCAGCAGGAGTTAAAACGATTGTATAAAGAAGCAATTGTGCAGATTCATCCTGATAAATTTGCGGATGCAAGCGAAGAACTGAACCACCGGGCAACAGCGGTAACAAGCCAGCTGATTGAGGTTTACAAAAGCGGAGATTTGGAAGAACTGAACCGTTTGCATGAGCACATCATCAGCGGAAATGCGCTGGCTTACATTCCCAATCAGCCAGAAACCGTAATTGATCCGCAAACAATGATGCTGTTTTTACAGGATAAAAAACGTAAACTGCAAAAGCTGTTGCTCGAAACCCAAACTTCGGCTATTTACGGATTGTGGCTGAGCCAGAAAAATATTCTAGTTTTAATTGCAGAATTAAAAATCGGCTTTGAGGAGCGGATATTGATTTTGGAAAAACGGACCCAATAGCTGCCACACAAATTTTGACGGCTTCTGTTGCTTCCTCAGTTTTAACAACACATTTCATGGATATTATCACCAATACCGATCCTCAACATACAGCAATCAACCCAAAAGAAACTTTAGTATTTCTGCATTATTTTGGCGGATCAGCACAAAGCTGGCAATGGCTCGTTCCGCTTTTGCAGAAAGATTTTGACTGTATTGCGCTCAATTTGCCGGGTTTTGGCGGCGAACCGGCTTTGGATGAACCTTCGATTGCGGGCTTTACTTCTTTTATCATGCAAAAATTGGATTCGATGAATGTGGAATCTTATGTGTTGGTCGGGCATTCTATGAGCGGAAAAATTGCGGTGGATATGGCTGCCAATGATCCGAATTTTGGCATCAAACAACTGATTTTGGTGGCACCTTCACCGCCAACTACCGAAAATATTTCCGAAGAAAACAAACAGCAAATGCTCCGGCATCCAAACCGGGAGCAGGCGGAAAACACGGCAGCAAGCATCACCCTGAAACCAATTACAGCAGAACAGCGGGAACTAATCATCAAAAATAACCTGGAAGCGGACGATAAAACCTGGAATTGGTGGGTTTTGCAAGGTTCCAATCATTCTATCGCCGATGATGCTGAACATTTGTTTTTGCCGATTACAGTCATTGTTTCCGAAGATGATCCGGCAATTAGTTTTGATAGCACTTTAAAAGAAACTATACCACATTTGCCTGATGCTAAATTAGTTACGATAAAAAAAGCAGGGCATTTGCTTCCGATAGAAGTATCGGAATGGCTGGCAGCGCAAATCCGGCAAGCCGCTATCAAAGAATAGTTAGCAGCATAAAAGCATTAGTTTATGCAAAAATGCGATCATGATTTTGAGAGAATCAGAAATTAAAAGCAAGAACTTACCAAAAAAGTATCATGGGAAATAACTGCGCATTGCTACCATGAACTATCAACTATAAACGATCAACCATTACCCATTATCCATGCGCTTTCGATTATTTGAGTTTGAAGATTTAAGCTGGTTTCCTGATGTTATCCGTTCCGGGATGACAGATTTTTTACGCTATTTTATTCCGATGCTGAATGTTTATCAGCCGGTTACGCCTTTTTTGCTGGAAGTATTGGAGCAAACACAGCAAAAGCATATTGTTGATTTGGGTTCGGGCGGCGGCGGCGCAATCGAACAAATCCATCAAAATTTAAGCAAGCAAACGGCACAAAAAATCCGGATCACGCTAACTGATAAATTTCCAAACCCGGCAGCCTGGCAATACATTCAGCAAAAAACCAACCATCAGATTGATTTTTATGCTGATCCGGTGGATGCCAATCACGTTCCTGCTACTTTAAATGGCGTTCGGACTTTGTTTTCGGCAGCGCATCATTTTCAACCGGAACAAATAAAAAGTATGCTAAAAGAAGCAATCCGGCAGCAACAAGGCATTTGCATTTTTGATGGCGGCGATAAAAGTTTGTGGATGATTTTAGGTGCAATTATTTTTCAACCATTTATTTTCCTCGTTTTTACGCCGTTTTTTCGCCCGTTCAAACTTTCGCGCATGGTGTTTACTTATCTTATTCCATTGATTCCGTTTTGTACTGTTTGGGATGGTTGTGTTTCGATTTTAAGATTGTATCAGCCAAAAGAATTGTTACAATTGGCGGAATCTATCTCCAACCAAAATTATACTTGGAAAGCCGGGCGTGTAAAAAATAAATTAGGTTTGCAGGTAACTTATCTGATTGGTTATCCAAACTTGGATGCTGATTTAGTAAATAGTAAAAGAAGTATTTGATTCCAAGTTTAGCTATTACTAATTGTATTTATTGGTTTTTTTGATTTGTCTTTTCATTCAATTTTATGTTTCCAACTTTCAATTTCGATGCCGATTATATTTTAGAAGATGATTTCGTACAACTTCGGCCACTGCAAAAAGAAGATTACAATTTGCTGCTTCCTTTTGCTTTATATGAACCGGAAATATGGAAATATTCTTTAAAACCGGCAGCAGGAGCGGAAGGTTGGAAGAATTATCTGGACTCGGCTTTGGCTGCGCGCAAAGAGAAAAAAGAATATCCGTTTATTGTATATGATAAACGGCAGCAAAAATATGCCGGAAGCACCCGTTTTTATGATATACAACTCAGCAACCAAACTTTGCAATTGGGCTACACTTGGTATGGAAAAGATTTCCAGGGAACGGGTTTGAACAAGCATTGTAAATTTTTATTGTTAGCATTTGCGTTTGAAACAATGGGCATGGAGCGTGTAGAATTTCGTGCAGATTATGCCAATAAAAAAAGTATTGCCGCGATGCAAAGTCTTGGCTGCCAGATAGAAGGCGTACTGCGAAACCATTTGCCAAAGCTTGATGGCGGCCGCAGAGACAGTATAATTTTAAGTATTTTGAAAGAGGAATGGGCCACAAATCTGAAAGCTGCCTTAAAAGAAAAGCTGCTGTAAAAGAGTTTTCCTGCTAATTTTGATTTTTGCCGATACTGTTTTTAGGGCTATAAAAACAGTATCCGTATTTTCCGGTTTTATCTTCATATAAAAAATATGACTGAAAACCCACTTATTCTTACCCTAAAAATAAACCCGGAAGCTGCGGCTTATTTTACTGGTTTACGCACGCAGCATTTCCCCGCTGAACGGAATTATTTGGACGCACACCTTACACTATTTCATCATTTGCCGTACAATGAAGCCACCATTTTTGAGGTGATAAAAACAGCATCTTCCCAACAAAAACCATTTGCAATACAAGTTGCACAAGTAGTCAGCATTGGCGCAGGCGTAGCTTTTAAACTGGAATGCGATGTGCTGAAACAACTGCATAAAAACTTGCAACAACAATGGCAGCAATGGCTTACGCCGCAAGATAAACAAGCATTGTGGCCGCATATCACGATCCAAAATAAAGTTGACCGTTCAACAGCTTTGCAAACGCAACAAAGTTTAGATTTGAATTTTGAACCTTTTGAAATTCAGGGTTTGGGCTTATCGCTTTGGGAGTATTTGGGCGGCCCATGGAAGTTGATGGAAACTTTCGATTTTATGCCAATAAAAGAAGCATCGGCATAAAATCATTTCAACCTTTATTTTTTCAAAGGATCGTGGCCCCAGTTTT
The DNA here is from genome assembly GCA_964236465.1 of uncultured Sphingobacteriaceae bacterium. GTDB lineage: Bacteria > Bacteroidota > Bacteroidia > Sphingobacteriales > Sphingobacteriaceae > Mucilaginibacter_A. The sequence goes on from CAXSBZ010000007.1 coordinate 105,093, forward strand.
TTAATGAGTATAACCAAGCTGTGTGGCTTACATCACCTTCGGGCTTTTGCGCGCTGTGCCGGCTGATATAAGCAATTACTTTATGGATGTGGTGATAATCATCCTCGGTTAAATCTTGTTTTTTACTTTTTAAGATAGCAATAATATGTTTTGCAGATTTTCTGCCGATGGATTCGCCGTCACCGCTATCCTGCCCAACTTCTTTTGATTCGTCTTTTTCCAGCCAGCTTTCAATTTCTGAAGCTGACATGTTGACCAAATTCTGAAATTTATCGTAAGCTTCTTTTTTGTTTTCTTCTGAGTATTCCATAAAACTTCTTTTTAAACTTAACCGCAACTGAAAAGGAAAGTTTAAACAGGCATTAATAAACTTATAAAATTAATCTTACTGCACTTTATACCGATAATTCGTCCGGCCGATGTTGCCATCTTTATCAATTCCTTCGGCGATAACACGGTAAGTGCCTTTGCCATCCGCATTGTAAAACTCAAAAGAAGCGTTACCTTTTTCATCTGTCAGCACACGTGGGTTCCAGTAAACGGTGCTCCGGTAATCCAATCCTTGCATGGTGCTGCGCGTTACTTCATATTTAGGCGAATAAAAAACGCGGCTGCTGGTATATCCTTTCGGCACAAAAGTTACTTTGCCCGGATTTGGGATCAGGTCCTGAATATCTTTCATCGTTACTTTTTTGTGCTCCACCTTTTTCATGTTCACCACCAGCACACCATTTGTATTATAAGTACGGTTGATACCGCTCAAATCATCTTTCAAAAACACCTCAATTGATTCTATTTCAGCGGATTGCAAACTGTTCAGATAGGAAATATCTACCGGCATCCCGCCCACAAAAGTTTGAACCGGTGTTCTGTTTCCTGCCTGGTAATCGCGCCGGACATAAAGATTGTTATCCACGTAAGTCAGCCCGAAAAGGTTACCCTGCAAGCAGGCCAAAAACAAAGCACAATCCATCAGTCTTGTCCCCGGGATCAACTGATCCGGAACCATGCTTAAACCTGTCAGAGCTGGATAATCGATGTGGCTGGGTTTTTTAGCCTCAACTACACCTTTTATGACAACTTCTTTCAGTGTCCGGCCGTTAAAATATTGCTTTTTACCATTTTGCAGATACACATTCAGCGTACTGTCAATATTCAGCACCTCGTCCGGTTGCTGCGGATTTTTATTAACGGTTTGTGCAGCAGTTCCGCTAAGGGTAATCATCATGTTCCGGTTGCCGGAACTTCCGCCAGCAGTCAAAATTACTTTAGAAGAATCCCGAACCAGCACTTTTGGAAAAGTAAAAACGCCATTAGAATTGGTAACCACTTGGGTAGAAAAATTATGATCCGGCACTTGTAGTTTTACCACGCCCCGTGCCAGTGGAAGCCCGGAAAGGTCTCGCAAGGTGCCGTTTATGTCGATGCCAGCTTCCGGGAAAAACGTGATTTCGGGCGAAGTATTGGCCATAATTGCCTGATAATTAAAACGGCGATAACCTTGCGTCAGCATCAATACATCCAGCTCGGCAGCAGTTTGCTCATTCGGGTTTTTAAAGTAATAATTTGGTTTTTCGATGTAACCTTTCAGTTCAGAAGTAAGCAGCAGGTTGGTTAGGATAGTCGTTTCCGCATTTTCATCGAACGGGATTTTACTTTCATCAATCACCGAAACAGACAAATTGGCTTCCGCAGGCAAGGCTTTGTTTTTTGCCGTAACGTTGATCTTTACTTTTTCCCGCGTTACGTATGCTGTTTTTACCGCACTTAAATTGATGCCCAGCTGATCATTGTGCTGGATAAATGCAATCCGTTCTGAAACCGGATGACCATCCGCAGCAAATAATGTGAGTTGGATAACACCTGTCGGAAACTTGCTTTTCGGGATAGAAGCACTGTAAACCAAGGCCTGCAAAGAAGTTTGCGCCGCATAGCAAATCACGCCGCCGCAGCGGGCGATGATGTAAAAACCTTTGTTTTGATATTTTTTCAGGAAAGTATCATTGGTCGAAAGCCTTAAAAAAAGATTGTTCTCGTCCGCATTGTTTACACTCATGCTGATGCCTTCATTCAGCACTTTCGGGAGGCTGACGGTTGATTTGGAGCCATCTGCAAAAATCAGGTTGGCACGATACGTTTTGCCAGCTTCCGGCAGCAGCATAAAAGTGCCCATGCCCAAGCTGGAGCCGGAAAACTCTGTTGCTGTTTTGCCATCGTTATCTACCACAGTCCCTTTTGTGCCGATACCTAAACCATTGGCAGCCAAAGCTTTTACGGCTACTTTTGTTCGGATGCCTGCAATCAAATCGCCGCCTTCCGGGAAAAACTGTGCATCCGGCGTAGCAGTTGCCGTGCGTAAAGAAAACGTATTGGTTGTAGCTTTTTTATCGTTGGCGATTGTGGTAAAAAGCGTTCCGGCAGCAAGCGAAGTGCCTGATTTTGTGCTGATGCTGATTGGCAGAAAACCGTTTTGGTCTGTGGTGCCTTTGCCTTTGGCCACGGTTTCGTAATCCACTTCCACACGCCAGCTTACTTTTTTATTGGCATAAGGCGCGCCGTTTCCATCCTTGTAATAAATACCGGCGTTGGCTTTGGAAGGATTGTCTTTTGTCGCACCCGAAAAAGAAATTTTAGTCAAAACTGTATTCTCAATCAAATCACCAATGGCAATATTTTTATTGAAAAAATAATCCGGATCGTAATTGCGCATGTAGTTGGTGTAAGCGCGGATATGGTAATTCCCTTGTTTGTAAACCAATGGCTGCACCGTAATATCGCCGGAAGCAATGCTGTTGACCACAGGAAGTTTCAAACTTTCAATCAATGAATCCCGGCTGGTATAAACATCTACATAAACAATTTTGCTCAATACGGAAGGTTCATGCAAACCGGCCGTAACATAAGCTTTAAACCAGATGGTATCGCCCACGGCATAATAAGGTTTATCAAAATGGAGGTACACTTTTTCTACCGGATGGCCTTCTGCAAACTTGGCCGATTTGATGATGATCGTGTTTAAACTGACTGTATCCTGGGCAAAAACGGAACTGACAACAACAAAAAACAATGCAGATAGTAGAAACTTGGCCGAACGCATATTTAATTTAAGTATTTTCAAAAGATGGCTAAATATAACTATTAACGCCAGGCATCGGCATCAACGTGTTTACTTTAACAATTTTTATATTTTGGGTGATGCTGTTTTTATAGGGTAAAAATTGGGGAACTGCTTAACAAAATCATAAGCTAAAATGGGATTCATTAACTGACCTATAAGGTTTCCAAAACCTTATAGGTCAGTTAATGAATCCCATTTAATTAAAGAAAACCAAGATACTTCTTTTAGCACATAAAAACTTGCAAGTATAACAACTTGGGTTAATCGTTCTACCTCAAGCTTTTTTAATGATAAGATATAATTTTTATTCAACAAAAAAACTACAAATTTTTAGCATCTTTTTTACAAGTTTATCTAAACACAAAAACCCTTTAAACCAAAAGATTTAAAGGGTTTTTGAGGTGATAAAAGAAGCTTACTTTGCTTGCGCAAATTCCAATCTCAAATCAATCGTTACGTCTTTGCCAACAGTTGCACCGCCGGCTTCGGTTGCGGCGTTCCATTTCAAACCATAATCAAAACGGTTGATTATGGTAGTTGCTTTAAAACCAACTTTCGTATTTCCGTAACCATCTTTGGCTGTTCCGCCATAAGTAACATCAAATTTTACCGGTTTGGTTACGCTGCGGATGGTTAGGTTTCCCATCAAAGCATATTTATTGCCAGCTAGTTTTTGCATGGAAGTGCCTTTAAAAACCATGTTCGGATATTTCTCGGTGTTGAAGAAATCATCGCTTTTCAAATGCTTGTCGCGCATTTCATTGTCCGTGTTCACACTGTTTACATCGATGGTAAAATCGACATTGGCATCCGTAAAATCCGGTTTGGTATTGGTCATTGTTCCTTTAAAAGTCTTGAAATTGCCTTCTACTTCGGAAATAACCAAATGCGTAACCGTGAATTTGGCAGAAGAGTGCGCCGGGTCAACATTCCATTTGGTTTGTGCAAACAAAGCCGATTGACTTAAAACAAGGGCAGCGGCAAGGATGAGTTTTTTCATTTTTTGTGATTGTGAGTTTTGAATGATTGTGATTTTACAGGGGTAAAAGTAGCATTACGTTAACGCACATGCTATTGATCGAAATCAATAAATGTTTAAACATCTTTTTGCACAAAAAAACAGACCAGGTTTAAGCTGATCTGTTTTTACTTGTAGATTAATTGGAAGGTATTAATGATAGGCCGGCTCATTTAAAGCAGCGGCAACTTTTGCCTGGCCTGCCAAAAATGCTGCTGCATATTCCTGGTTAAGCACGCGGCGCGGCAACTCATCCGGATAAAACTCAACATCCCACAAACCCGAATGATGCCAAACCGTGAGATGGTCCCAATCCGGGCGGTCAATGATCGGGTAGATGCAAACTCCCCATAAAGGAATATTATTTTGTAACAAGATGGCTGTTTCTTCTGCAATATAACTTATCCATTTGGGCCGGTCTTCTTTAGGATGGCTGGTTTCTGTAAGCACAACAGGATAATTGATGTAGCGCTGATATGCTTCCGTCATTAAACTACTAAACGGACGCCAACGGTTGTCTCGCGGATCGTCTATCCACTTTAAATACTGATGGGTAGTGCTCACCCAATGGTTGTTGTAATAATAGTTAAAGCCTAAAATATCTATATAATTAGGGGCTCCTCCAAGCTCAGGGCACATGCGTCCGCAAAGAATATCAACAGCCTGGTACTGGTTTTCGTGTATATTTTGTGCAGAAATTATTTCTTCTTCAGTTGCATCCAAAGGCGGCACAACCTGCATCAACGGTTCGGTTGTCATGATCTTGACAGAAGGATCAAATTCGCGCATCGCAACAATACCTTGAATATAAGCACGCATCAGCGCATATTTCACTTCCCATCCCTGGTTGATGCAATAAGGAGATGTGGCACGCACATCGCCGCCCAACCAGGAAATAAAGTTTACTTCGTTTATCGGCGTAACAATAAGTGTATCATCAGGACTGACCGAGCGGTAAAAAACCACGAATGCCCGGCATAAAGCAGCAAAACGCTCGGCAAATTTGGGGTGCAGCGGCGTTAAATCTTCTGCAAAACCGAAATGGCAAATATCCCACAATTGCTGGATACCGTTTGCTTTGCCGCGTTCAATCATATAAGCAACGGAAGTCCAGTCGTATTGGTAAGGACTCGTTTCAATATAGCTCCAGCGGATACCTTCGCGAACGGTTTTGATGTTAAATTGTGCTAAGTCCTGGTAATCCTGATCTATCAATTCCAGATGTCCGGTTTCCTTCAATAAGTCAACGCGGTTTCCATAAAAGTTAAGCTGATCTGTGCATTCGTAGCCCGCCATCCAAAAAGAGCGGAAAGGATTTTTGTTCATATAAATAATCGATATCTTGAAAAGACTTTATTAACGCAGAAAGGCTTTGTTTGTAAAATAATATTTTTATTTCTTTTTGTTTTTATAAATAATATAATTTACGGAACTACTATTTCTCCGCACAAATAAGTAATGGCTTTGCCCGAAATCAGCACACGTTCACCTTTGTTTTCGCACCAGATTTCTCCTTTTCGGGCAGATAATTGATAAGCACGCATGCTGTTTTTATCCAACCTTTTTGCCCAATAAGGAATGAGCGTGCAATGTGCAGAACCCGTAACCGGATCTTCGGGAACGCTGCAAGAAGGTGCAAAAAACCGGGAAACGAAATCCACTTCTTCGCCGGGAGCAGTCACAATAATGCCAATCACATCTATCTTTCCAAGCAAAGCAAAATCAGGTTTCAGGTTAACAATGTCTGCTTCGGATTCATACACTACAAAATAATCACGGGACTTTTGGATGATCGAAGGTGAAGCATTTCCGCCCAAAGCTTCCAGCAAAATATCAGGTACTTCACAAGGTTGCAGCGGCCGCGAAGGGAAATCCAAAGTATAAAGATCGTCGGTTTTAGAAACAACTAAAGTTCCGGCAACTTTGGTTTTGAAGCTGATACTTGCTCCCTCAAAACCCAATTCTGTATAAAGAATATGTGCCGAAGCCAACGTTGCATGTCCGCACAAATCGATTTCCAGTTCCGGCGTAAACCATCTCAGCATAAAACCATCTCCATCAGGAACGAAGAATGCTGTTTCTGCCAGGTTATTTTCCAAAGCAATCTGCTGCATAATTTCGTCGGGTAGCCATTCAGTTAGCGGACAAACGGCAGCCGGGTTTCCGCCAAAAAGCTGGTCGGTAAAAGCATCAGCTTGGTAAATTTGTATAGTTTTCATTAGGTTAAATTACGTTGATTTATAAAATTTTAGTTTTGTCACGCCGAACTTGTTTCGGTACTTGTCATAAAAATTGTGATGTTGGAAGAGGGCTCCTGAACCAAATTCAGGATGACAAACACAACAGCTTAAATTGAAAAAACAGAAAGCTACAATATAGCTTTTCAAAATAAACCCAGCTGCATACTGTTTTTATCACCTATATTTTGGGTTCGGATTTGGTTGACCAGTAAATGTGCTTTGCGCGTAGGATCGGGGATGCGATAACCGGTTATACATTGCTTGATGATTTCCAAACTTTGATCTAAGTTGATGCGATGGCCGGGAGAAATAAAAACCGGATTGACTTTGTTTTTGGTACGCAATGCAGCACCGATCACTTCGTCGCGGTCATAAATTAAGCTTTCTGATCCGGCTGCTTCCGGCAAAAGTTCAAACTTTCCGGTGAGCAGACTTTTGGCGCAACCCATTGTGGACGTGTCTGTTATCAACCCAAAATGTGTGGCAATGCCCATGCGGCGCGGGTGGGCAATCCCTTGTCCGTCTAAAACCAGCAGATCCGGTTTGATTTTGAGCTGGTTCCAAGCTTTTATCAGCGAAGGGATTTCTCGAAAAGAAAGCAAACCGGGAATGTATGGAAAAGAAGTTTTGCTGATGACGGTGGATTTTTCCAGCTCCTGCAAACCCGGAAAACTCAAAACGATGATACCGGCATAAACCGTTTCTTCGTATTTGTTGAAAGAAATATCTGCACCGGCAATGGTTTGGACGGGTTTTGATAGTGGTTCGATCCTGATTTGCGCACGTAGCTCTTTCTGCAATTCGATCGCTTGAGCAGGAGTTAGTTGGTCGTATTCTTCAACAGAAATTTGTGGCATAAAAGAAGCATTTCGGTTTAAATAAAAATCCTTCTAAACTCAGGAAAAAACCTTACTTATAAATGTGTATTGCTCCTAAAAAGTTTGATGGAAATGGCCAGCAGGATAATACCGAAAGCTTTCCGCAGCACGCTTAATCCGGTTTTACCCAATAATCTTTCCAACACTTGCACATTTTTGAGTACCAGGTAAACAAAAATTGTGTTCAAAGTGATCCCGACTAAAATATTTTGCGTCTGGTATTCTGATTTTAAGGAGAGCAAAGTCGTCATGGTTCCGGCACCGGCAATCAGCGGAAAAGCGAGCGGAACGATGGAAGCGGTAGAAGAAATTTCCTCTTCTTTGAATAACCTGATGCCCAAAATAAGCTCAACAGCGATCACAAAAATAACGAGCGAACCGGCGATGGCAAAAGAAGCAACGTCTATATTGATGATGGCCAGGAGCTGATCGCCCACAAAAAGGAAAATAATCATCAATACCAAAACTGTTAGAGACGCTTTTTCTGATTCGATTTTTCCGGCTTTTTGGCGAAGATCAATGATGATCGGAATGGTGCCTATGATATCGATGATGGCAAACAGGATCATGGTAACAGATAAAATTTCTCTGGCGTTGAATTTTAACATGATTTGACGGGATTGCTTTTTTCTTGTGATCTTAAAAGAAAAGTATATAAAAAACCGGCTAAAATGAATAATGCAGATAGAAAGAAAACATAATGCACAGAAAAACCGGAAATCAAGCCTGCACTAATCGGGCCTAAAATCTGGCCAATAGAAGCGTAAGACTGGTTGATACCTAAAGTTTCTCCCTGTTCTTGCTGATCTACCCGGTCAGCAATGATGGAGTTTAACATCGGGTTTCGCACGCCATTGAACAAGCCGTAGCCGCACATGCAGGCCGCAAAGAAAATAAGTTTTGTGGCAAAGCCGGACATCAGCATCGCCGCAAAACAAAAAACAAGTGATAAAAGAAGTATCAGTGTTCGGGAAGAAATCAGCTTGGTGATGTAAGGGACGGCCAGCTGCATCAGGATACCGGAAATACCAAAGCCGGCAAAGAAAACGCCGATTTGAAAAGGTGTAATTTTTAAAACATCTGCCGTGAAAGTTTGGAAACCGATGATCATGGTGAACTGCGCCATAGTTAATAAAAAGCCTATAAAAATAGCACTGCCTACAACCGGTTTTTTCAAAACTGTAACCAGAGACTTGAAGCTGAACTTATTGTCGTTTTTACGTTCGTGTTCGGGATTGGTTTCCTGTAAAAAAAAGTAGGCACACAACACGCCGATCAATGCTATCCCTGCCGAAAAATAAAACGGGGCCTGCAAACTTACTTTGCTCAAAACACCGCCGATAGCCGGCCCGATTACAAAACCAAAACCAAAAGCCGAGCCGATGATGCCGAAGTTTTTGGCGCGGTCTTCTGGCGTTGAAGTATCAGAAACCATGGCTTGAGCCACAGAAATGTTTCCGCCGGTGATGCCGTCCAAAATCCGGGCAGCAAAAAGCATGATCAAGCTTCGTGCTTGTGCAAAAAGGATAAAAGAAATACAGGTACCGATCAGGCTGATGATCAAGATGGGTTTGCGGCCATATTTATCAGACAATGCACCCAGAACCGGCGTGGCAAAAAACTGGGCGATGGAAAATGATGCAGTTAATAAACCCAGCGTTTGCTCGGTGATGCCAAATTGCTTGCCGTATGGATAAATTAGCGGAACAATTATCCCAAAACCTAAGGAGTTGATGACGCATATAAAAACCAGCACCCATAAGTTTTTGTTGTTTTTCATCGGATATAATTAACAGCTAAAGAAAGTATCAAAACTAAAAAAAGGTTCTGCTGGGCAGAACCTTTTTACAAAAAGTATTTTTAATTGTGTTTTACGATTTTGGTTTTAAAGGATCAATTTCCGGCATAGCATTACTTTTATTTTGAAGTACAGAATGCTTTCTGCTATAACTAAAATAGATTACAAAGCCAACTAACAGCCAAACAATTAAGCGCAGCCAATTTGTCCAGCCTAAACCCAAAATCATCAAACCACAAACAACTGCTCCTAATATCGGAACCAAAGGAACTAAAGGCGTTTTAAACTCACGTTTAAGATTCGGGTCGGTTTTACGCAACACAATTACGGCAATGCAAACTAATATAAAGGCAAATAAAGTTCCAATACTGGTCATATCGCCCACGATATCTCCTGGAACAAAAGCGGCAAACAAACCCACCAGAATCAAAATAAACCAGCTTGCTTTATAAGGTGTTTTGTATTTGGGATGAATATCGCTAAACACTTTTGGTAGCAAACCATCACGGCTCATGGAGTAAAATACGCGTGATTGGCCTAAAAGCATCACCAAAATTACTGAAGAAAAACCGGCTAAAATTGCAACTGTTACCAATTTACTTAGCCAGCCATAACCAATCATGTATTTGTTGATCGCGAAAACTACGGAAGCTTCCTTCCCGGAAGTTCTGAAATCTTCTGTAGTAGCCATACCCGTCAATACATGTGCAAAAAGAATGTATAACACAGTACAGATGGCTAATGATCCCAAAATTCCGATGGGCATATCACGTTTTGGGTTGATTGCTTCCTGTGCAGTGGTGCTTACGGCATCAAAACCGATGAAGGCAAAAAATACTACGCCAGCTGCTCCGATAATTCCCCAAAAACCTCCGAAATTGTGAGAAATTCCGTCAGGATCAACATAAGTTGTTGCTGCCGGAATATAAGGTGTATGATTAGCAGGGTTGATAAAACTCCAGCCTAAAATAATAATTAACACTACTATCGAAACTTTCGTAATCACAATAATACCGTTTACCAAAGCTGATTCTTGTGTGCCACGTATTAATAGCATGGTCAGAATTATTACGATAAACAAAGCCGGCAAATTAATAATACCGTGCGCAGCCCCTAAATGCTGAAACGGCGAATGACACCATTGATAAGGTATCTCATTGATCCCCAACACATCAGATAATAATCTATTTAAATATTCACTCCAGGCAATGCCAACAGTTGCGGCTCCAACAGCGTATTCCAGGATCAGATCCCAACCGATAATCCAAGCTACCAGTTCACCCATAGTTGCGTAACTGTACGTGTAAGCACTGCCTGCAATTGGGATAGAAGAGGAAAGTTCTGCATAACACAACCCGGCCAGAGCGCAACCAATCGCGGCCACAATAAAACCATAAGTTACAGACGGGCCAGCATTTTGTGCAGCTGCTGCGGCGGTACGTACAAATAAACCCGCGCCGATAATCGCCCCGATCCCTAAAGCAATTAAAGAACCGGCAGTGAGCGTGCGCTTCAGGCTTTTTTCAGATTCCGCCGATTCTGCCATTAGCGTACTGATAGGTTTTTTTAAAAATAGACTCATGTATGTTTTTTGGTTATAGGGTTAATGTTCTCTGCAATTCCAAACGTAATTATTTTTACTGATAAAAAGAAAAGGATAAACGGAATGCTTCTTTTATCAACTAAAAAATTACAAGTGGTATGTTCAGTAGGAATAAATGATGACGGATAGAGATAATACTTCTTTTAGCAGGTGTTTTTTCAAATGAAGTTTAACAAATTTAGTCAAAGGTGTTTTAAACTTTTACTTTTTAGGCTTCACGATCTTAAAAATAGGTTTTAAGTTGAAGGTTAATTATAATTATATGCTGCCCGAACCAACTTTATAAGTTATTTCCACAAATTTTTAAATAGTTTCGGAAAATTTAGATTTAACAGATGGATAATCAGATAGAACAGGAAATGAAACGCGAGTTGGGCTTACTCGATGCAACCATGCTGGTGGTTGGGTCGATGATCGGTTCGGGGATTTTTATTGTCAGTGCCGATATTACCCGCAGCGTGGGCAGTGCCGGTTGGGTAATCCTGATTTGGGTCATCAGCGGATTGATCACTTTAACCGCCGCTTTAAGTTATGGCGAACTTTCGGCCATGTTTCCCAAAGCAGGCGGCCAGTACGTTTACCTCCGCGAAGCTTACAATAAATTTGTAGCTTTTTTGTTCGGCTGGTCAACTTTTACGGTCATCCAAACCGGGACAATTGCAGCGGTTGGCGTTGCTTTTGCCAAGTTTTCGGCTTATATTTTTCCGGCTGTCGGCCCGGATCATATTTTGTTTTCCCTCGGCAGTTTCAAATTCAATGCCGCGCAATCGCTTTCTATTCTGATGATTATTCTGCTGACCTGGATCAACAGCCGCGGCGTAAAAAACGGCAAGATCATCCAAACGCTGTTTACCATCACCAAAATAGTTTCATTATTCGGGTTGATTGTTTTTGGGTTGACAACAGCTTTTCGTTCAGAAATCTGGCATTCTAACTGGACCGAACCCTGGAAAATGATGCAGTGGAAAACGGATTCCAACACGGCAATTGCCATCGGCGGAAGCGCGCTGTTTGCAGGCATAATTTCATCCATGGTTGGTTCTTTGTTTTCAAGCGATGCCTGGAACAACGTAACTTTTATCGCTGGAGAAATCCGAAACCCAAAACGTAACATTGGTTTGAGTTTGTTTTTGGGGACGTTGATTGTTACCGTAATTTACATTTTGGCCAACATCATGTACACCGCAGTTTTGCCGATGGCAGAGATTGCGCATGCGCCTGCTGATCGCGTAGCAGTTGCGGCTTCCCAATATATTTTCGGCACATCCGGAACTATTATTATCGCCGTGATGATCATGATTTCTACTTTTGGCTGCAACAACGGCTTGATTTTGGCCGGGGCCAGAGTTTATTATACGATGGCGCAGGACGGCCTTTTTTTCAAACAAGCAGCTCATCTCAATAAATTTGAAGTGCCCGGCTGGGGTTTGTGGGCGCAATGTTTATGGACTTGTTTGCTCTGTTTATCAGGCACTTATGGCGCATTGCTGGATTATGTAATTTTCGTGGTGCTGATATTTTACATCCTTACCATTGGCGGGATTTTTATCCTGCGCAAAAAACGGCCGGATGCCGAACGTCCGTACAAAGCATTTTTATATCCGGTTTTGCCCGCTTTATATATTGTTGCGGCAGCAGTAATTTGCGTCGGTTTGCTCATCTACAAAACTAATACCGCCGGTTACGGATTGCTGATTGTGCTGGCCGGGATCCCGGTTTATTTTTTCTCTCAACGCAACCTAAAAAATGCCTGATAAAAGAAGCATACTGTTTTTATGCCTGTTTTTTTGGTTTGGAAACAGCTACCCGCAAAGCCTCAACCAAAAATTGCAAACCGCTTTTGCCCGTTTGGAGCAGGATACACAATGCAAATACGCCTCCGTTTCCCTAACCGTTCTGGATGCCAAAACCGGCGAAACTGTTTTCGCCAAAAACCCGGATATGGGTTTGGCAACGGCTTCTACCTTAAAAACCATCACTTCTATTACAGCTTTTAATTTGTTGGGAAAAGATTTTCAATACCAAACTACTTTGGGTTATAACGGAACGCTAACTGCCGACGGAACTTTAAAAGGGAATCTCATTATCAAAGGCGGCGGCGACCCAACTCTCGGAAGCTGGCGTTACGATTCGACTAAAGAAAACACCGTTTTGAAAACTTGGGTTGAAGCGATCCGCAAAGCCGGGATCAAAAAAATTGAAGGAAGGATTGTGGGCGATGATACTATTTTTGGCACACAAAAAATCCCGGACGGTTGGATCTGGCAGGATATAGGCAATTATTACGGTGCCGGTACTTCAGGTTTGTGCTGGCGTGAAAATACTTTTGACATCAAGTTGCAGCAAACCGCTGTTGGGCAGTCAGTTAGAATAATCAAAACTGTTCCGGCAATACCTTATCTTCAATTTTCCAACGAACTGCTTACCGGAAGTCCGGGTTCCGGCGATCAGTCTTTCGCATATCTGCCCGTTAAAAATAAGCTGATGTATTTGCGAGGCACGTATGCTGCCGATCTTTCCAAACGCAGTATTTCTGCTGCATTGCCGGATCCGGCTTATGATGCCGCTTTTCGTTTGGCCGATACTTTAAAGCGAGTTGGTATTGAACTTAGCGGTTCGCCAGAATCAACTGAAACCTTGCTGGTTGCGCAGCAGGAATTGCCGGTAGCCACACAAATTCTGGTAAATATTTCATCACCAAAATTAAGTCAGATCATATTTTGGCTCAATAAAAAAAGCATCAATTTATACGCGGAACAATTGCTAAAAACCTTGGCCTGGAAAGCTGGAAAACCAATCACCACAACCAATGGCGTAACAGTTTTGCAGAATTTTTGGAAAGCAAAAGGCATCGACCCAAATACCTTAAATATTTTTGACGGCAGCGGGCTTTCGCCCGGCGACCGTGTAACGACTGCAACCATGGCACATATTCTGTTATCCGCCAAAAAAGAAAGCTGGTTTCCGGATTTTTTAAATAGCCTACCCATTTATAACGATATGACGATGAAAAGCGGCAGCATCAACAGTGTGCTGGCGTATGCCGGTTATCAAACTACCAACGGAAAAGAATTGTGCTTTTCCATCATTGTCAATAATTACAACGGTAAAACTGCGGGCATCAAAGCCAAAATGTTCAAGGTTTTGGATGAGTTGAAGTAGAAATTGTCTATTAAATTTGTCATTTCGACCGAAGGGAGAAATCTTCTTTCAGCCATCAATTTTTAGGTGCTAAAAGAAGTATTGAAGCCTTTGTAATCCGATGAAGATTTCTCCCTTTGGTCGAAATGACAATACCC
>CAXSBZ010000008.1:0-107994 GCA_964236465.1 uncultured Sphingobacteriaceae bacterium
GAAATGAATTCTTGTTTGATACCTGTTTTATGGTCGCATAAAACAGAAATATTGTTCATTGCCGAACCGGTGGAAGCAATGGTCAGAATATTTAAAACCGGTAATGCTTTTTGCGGCGGTGCTTCTTTTAGCATATAAAAACTCCAGACCGAACAATTGCTGTAATAACCCAGCGCAACTGCTTTAGCCGTATCAATAACGGAGCAACCGCCGATACCAATAATTACTTCCGCCTGGTAATCTTTTGCAGCCTTAACTGCCTCATCTGCATTTTGATACGTGGCGCTGGCTTTTACACCTTCGTAAGTAATGTGCTCCAATCCGGCCATATTCATCAAAGAAACCACGCGTGCATACAAGCCATTTTTTTTGGCAGAATTTTCACCGATAATTACCAATGCTTTTTTCCAAGAAATTTCTGCAGGAAGCTGATCGGTAACTTCCCGCCCAAAAATAATTTTAGTAGGATTATATTGAACAAAATTTTCCATCAGGCTAAGATAATCCGAATTTTGAATAATAAGAGTTTGCTTTTAAAAAGTGTTGATAAAGCGATACTTCTTTTAGCATACTTTTAATTTTATAAGCAATTGCTGCTCCTCATTTGAAAATAAATATATTTACAGTCCATATTATTTCGCAAAATATACTTTTAAAATGCATTTAGAAGCTGCAAAAAACAGAAATATTATTTTTTTGGTCACCGTAGCTGCCTTAGGCTATTTTGTGGATATATATGATCTGGTTATTTTTTCAATCGTTCGGCTGCAAAGTTTTAAAGATATTGGGGTAAAGCCGGAAAATATGCGTACAGACGGCGAGTTTGTGCTGAACATGCAGATGGGCGGCCTGCTGCTGGGCGGTATTTTGTGGGGCATTATCGGTGATAAGTTTGGCCGGATCAAAGTGCTTTTCGGTTCAATTTTACTGTATTCGATAGCTAATTTTTTGAACGGATTTGTAACTAATGTAGAAATGTATGGCTTTGTCCGTTTTGCAGCAGGCATTGGTTTGGCAGGAGAGCTGGGCGCGGGCATTACCTTAGTCAGCGAAACCATCAGCAAAAAAAACCGCGGTTACGGCACCATGATCGTGGCCGTTGTGGGCTTGTTTGGTGCAGCTGTTGCGGCAACAGTTGCCAAACATTTCAGCTGGCAAACGGCTTATTTTGTGGGCGGTGGGTTAGGTTTTTTTCTGTTGCTGCTCCGTGCCGGAACGTTTGAAAGCGGCATGTTTAAAGAAGTTAAACAAAGCAGTGTAAGCCGGGGAAATATGCTGATGCTTTTCAACAACCGGAAAAGGTTTTTCAAATATTTATACTGCATTTTGATAGGTGCACCCCTTTGGTTTGTGGTTGGGATTTTGGTAACGCAAGCCCCCGAAATTGGCAAAGCGTTGCAATCGCCAACCGTTTTAAGTGCCGGGACCGGGATATTATATACCTATTTCGGGATTGCAGCAGGTGATTTGGTGGCGGGATTATTGGCACAAATCTCCAAATCGCGCAAAATTACGATGATGATTTTCCATGTGCTGTCGCTGATCAGCGTTTTTATCTACCTAAAAACAGTAGGCATCACCGAGCAGCAGTTTGTGTGGTTGTGCCTGTTTATGGGATTTTCCTGCGGCTATTGGGCTACATTTGTCACCATCGCTTCCGAGCAGTTCGGCACGAATATCCGGGCAACCGTTACCACAACCGTTCCCAATTTTGTTCGCGGCGCGCTCATCCCGATCACTTTTATTTTTGAAAAACTGGTGGCACATTATGGTATTATCAATAGTGCCCGCATCATGATGGTGGCTTTGGTGGTAATTGCTTTTTTCTCGATCAACCAGCTGAAAGAAAGTTTCGGCAAAGATTTGGATTATATGGAAAATGACGAACTAAATCCAAACACAACTGCTACGGCCAACGTATCCAAAAAATAAATTTTCGGTTGGGATAATTTTAAAAATTTATTGTGATGATTACTAAAGAACAGATTGCAGAAGAATACCGTTTGATCCAGGATGAGATTTGTGCAGCTTTGGAGCAGATGGACGGCAACGCGCATTTTGAGCAGGAGATCTGGGAGCGGGAAGGAGGCGGCGGCGGCAGGACAAGGATCCTCCAAAACGGAAATATTATTGAAAAAGGCGGTGTCAATTTTTCAGCAGTGAGCGGGCAGCTGTCTCACGTATTAAAAAAATCTTTAAACGTAGATCAGGATGATTTTTTTGCCACCGGCGTTTCCATCGTTATCCACCCAAACCATCCTTTGGTACCCATCATCCACATGAATATCCGGTATTTTGAAATGCCATCGTCGGTTTTTGGCGATAAACCCTTGCGCTGGTTTGGCGGCGGCATCGATCTCACCCCGCATTATGTGGTGGAGGAAGATGCACGGTTTTTCCACCGGCAGCTCAAAAACTGCTGTGATACTTTTCACCCCGAGTTTTATCCACGCTTTAAAACCTGGGCTGATGAATATTTTTGTATCAAACACCGAAGCGAAACACGCGGCATCGGCGGGATATTTTTTGACCGGCTGGCAGCCAATGATGAGCTGAGCTGGACTGATATTTTTGAGTTTTCTAAAAGCATAGGCCGCACGTTTATTCCGGTTTATACAGAATTGGTAAATAGGAATCGACATAAAACTTTTACTCTGGAAGAGCAGGAATGGCAATACCAGCGCCGCAGCCGTTATGCAGAATTTAACCTGGTTTATGATGCCGGCACCAAATTCGGGCTGGAAACCAACGGCCGGATAGAATCCATCCTGATGAGTTTGCCGCCGCAAGCCCGCTGGGTTTACAATTACCAGCCACAACCAGGCAGCCAGGAAGAAAAGACCAACAGTTTGCTGCGTAAAGGTATCGACTGGGCCAGCTGACCCGATGCTTCTTTTATCGACCTAAATTGGGGTTGATAAAAGAAGTATCAATTAAAAACCAAACTCGATTTCTCAAAGTTTTCTTCGGATTTTTTCTACATAAATTTTAGGTTGATAAAAGAAGTAGTCGATCTTCTTTTTCCGCTGTGATAATCCCTTTTGATGCTGTTTTTATCGGTATATTTTCGTAATTTCGCGTGTAAAATTGCGGTATTTAGCAACACTTGCCGAGTATTATTTTAAGAACCTATAACACAAAAATGGCCGAAGAAACAGGGAATGAACACCAGCCGGAAGACAGAATAATTCCGATCAATATTGAAGATGAAATGCGATCTGCCTACATTGATTATTCAATGTCGGTAATCGTTTCCAGAGCTTTGCCCGATGTGCGCGACGGCTTGAAACCGGTGCACCGCCGGGTGCTGTTTGGTATGCTCGATTTGGGATTGAACGCTACCAAACCTTATAAAAAATCTGCCCGTATTGTGGGTGAAGTGATGGGAAAATACCATCCGCATGGTGATTCGTCCGTTTATGATACGATGGTGCGGATGGCACAGGACTGGAGTTTGCGCTACCCGTTGGTTGACGGGCAAGGGAATTACGGCTCCGTAGATGGCGACAGCCCGGCAGCCATGCGTTATACCGAAGCCCGGTTGCGCCGAATTGCGGAAGAAATGCTGGCTGACATCAATAAAGACACGATCGATTACCAGCTGAATTTTGATGATTCGCTGGAAGAACCGACCGTGCTTCCGGCCCGTATTCCAAACTTATTGGTTAACGGGGCGTCCGGGATTGCTGTTGGTATGGCTACGAATATGGCCCCGCACAATCTCAGCGAAGTGATCGATGCCACGATGGCTTATATTGATAACCGCGATATTGAGATCAGCGAATTGATGCAGCATGTAAAAGCGCCCGATTTCCCGACCGGTGGTATTATTTACGGTGTGGAAGGTATCCGCGAAGCTTTGGAAACCGGCCGCGGACGTGTGGTTTTGCGGGCGAAAGCAGAAATCGAAACGTATGGCAATGAGCGCGAACGGATTATTGTGAGCGAAATCCCGTACCAAGTGAATAAATCGATCATGATCAAGGCAACTGCCGATCTGATCAACGATAAAAAAATTGAAGGCATTTCTGATATTCGGGATGAATCCAACCGCGAAGGGATACGCGTTGTTTATGAGATAAAAAAAGATGCCAATGCGGCTATCGTCCTGAATAATCTGTATAAATATACTTCGCTCCAAACCTCTTTCAGTGTAAATAATATTGCCCTGGTAAAAGGTAGGCCGATGCAGCTGAACCTGAAAGACCTGATCCAGCATTTTGTAGAGCATCGGCACGAAGTGGTAGTTCGCCGGACGCGTTTTGAACTAGCTGATGCCCAAAAACGCGCCCATATTCTGGAAGGTTTATTGATTGCACTGGACCATCTGGATGAAGTGATCCGCCTGATCAGAAATTCCGGCACACCAGATGAAGCCCGCGAAGGTTTGATGACGCAATTCGAGTTGAGTGATGTGCAGGCACGAGCTATTCTGGACATGACGCTGCGCCGTTTAACCGGGCTGGAACGCGACAAGATCAAGGCAGAATATGCCGAACTGATGAAGCAGATCGATCATCTAAAGTCGATTTTGGCAGATGAAAGTTTGCGGATGGAGATTATCAAAACAGAACTGCTGGAAGTAAAAGAGAAGTACGGCGATAAGCGCAAAACTGAAATCATGCACTCCTCCGCAGAAATGATGACGGAGGATTTTATTGAAAATGAGGATGTTGTGATCACGATTTCCCGCGAAGGCTATATCAAACGCACACCGCTGACCGAATATCGGACACAAGGCCGCGGCGGCAAAGGTTCTATCGGCAGCAACAGCCGCGATGCAGATTTTATTGAGCATTTGCTGATTGCTTCTAACCATAATTACATGTTGTTTTTTACGGAAGCAGGCCGCTGTTTCTGGCTGCGTGTTTTTGAAATCCCGGAAGGAACGCGTACTTCCAAAGGCCGTGCGATCCAGAACATCATCAACATCCCGAAGGAAGAAAACATTAAAGCGTACATCAAAATTATCAATTTGAAGGACCGGGAATACCTGGAAAACAACTTCATCATTATGTGTACTAAAAAAGGCATCATCAAAAAAACCTCGCTGGAAGCTTATTCACGTGTACGGTCCAACGGTATCAACGCGATCAACATCAATGAAGGCGACCAATTACTGGAAGCAAAACTAACCAATGGCAGCAGTGAAATTTTGATGGCTTTGCGTTCCGGCCGTGCCATTCGTTTTAATGAAAGCAAAGTTAGGCCGATGGGCAGAACAGCAACTGGTGTTCGCGGAATTTATTTAGATACAAACAATGATGAAGTTGTTGGTATGATTTCCGTGAATGACCCGGAAACTACGGTTTTAGTTGTTTCAGAAAAAGGCTACGGCAAACGGACAGATATTGAAGATTATCGCGTGACCAATCGCGGCGGAAAAGGCGTTAGAACGCTGAATATCACCGAGAAAACGGGTTTGCTGGTAGCGATAAAAGATGTAACCGACAAAGATGATCTGATGATTATCAACCGATCCGGCATCATTATCCGTATCGCGATGAATAATTTGCGTTCGGTGGGCAGGGCAACACAAGGCGTTCGGTTGATTTCTTTGAAAGAGGGCGATGCGATTGCTTCTGTGGCCACGATAGAAAGGGAGGAAGAAATTGCAGCCGAAATTGAACAAGCAGTGGAGCTTCTTTTAGAGGCAGAAAATCCGATGGTTGATCATGGCCCGCGTACAACTGAATCTGAAAATGACGAAATAGCATCAGAAGATGAAGCTGATTTTGAAGAACCGGAAGAAGCAGAACCGGAAGACGAACCAGCCGATGATGACGATTTTGACGAAGAAGCTGACGAAGACGAATTTGAAAAATAATAATTGAAGATGGCCCGTAAGCTTCTTTTATCGATACTTTTTTTGACTGCAAGTACATCCTTCGCTTTTTCTCAGGCAGAAGAACTGAAGGATGTGTTTAACAACCTGGCTTTTTACAATCAAAAACACGATTTTAAATATCTGGTTGAAGCCAAAAAAGCAATCGATAAAACTATTGTTACCCGGTCTGATTCGGCCAATTTATATAAAGGCATTTACAAAGCTGTGGTTTACGCCACTATTGCTTATGCAGATTCGATGAACGTGCTGAAAATGCCGGATAATTTTTTGACGACGACGAATATTTATGCCGATACGCTGTTTAAGCGAAAAAAGGTTTTTACCTATTCTTCGGAAATCACTTACATCAAACGGAATTTGGCCAATACTTACATTCGGCGGGGTTTTACTGATTTGCAACGCAACAATTACCCATCGGCTATCAGCAATTTTGATAAAGCCAGAAGTATTGTACCGGCAGCTGAGCACCTTGCCATTTACTTAGCTTATGCCGCCAACCGGATGGGCGAACTGAATAAATCGGCGGCTTACTACGATCATTTGCTGGAAAACGATAAAGCAGGAGCAGACGTTATCCTAACGGCACAACGGATATATAAAATCTTGGGCGACACTGCAAAAGCCTTAAAATCAATCCAAAAAGGCCGAAAATTTTATCCTGAAAATAAGCTATTGCTGTATGAGGAGGCCAATATTTACAACAACAAAAAAGATTACGAGGCGTTAAGAGGCTTACTGAGCGCGTTGGTTAAAGCAGGCCCGGACGACTACGATATAAATTTTTTGGCAGCCGTTTGTTATGACCATTTAAACCAAACAGAACAAGCCAAAAAGTTTTATAAAAAAGCTATTCAGCTGAACCAAAACAATTACGACCCGGTTTTCAATTTGGGTATTTTGTACTTTAAAAAAGAACTTGCTGATTCTGATTCATCCTCAGAAAAATATAATCCGGCAATTGCTTATTTAGAAAAAGCCAATGAATTGAACCCAAACGATCCGCAATTTTTGCAAACTTTAAAACTACTTTACAATAAAACCGGCAAAACAGAACAATCAAATAAAATAACTACTCAACTAAATCAGATCATTAACTAATTAACCATGAAAACAAAGTATGTGATAGCAAGTGTGTTTACCCTTGCATTTTCTACAGCTGCCATGGCGCAGAAATCAGAATTGGCCAATGCAAAATCCGAGTACGACAAGTTTAGCGTTGTACGAACCGGTAAACTGGCTTCTACCAGTTTAAATTCAGCAAAAGAATCAATTGATAAAGCTGCCGCAAATGAAAAAACAGCGCAATTGCCGCAAACTTATGCCTTAAAAGCAGCAATTTATGGTTCGCTGGCTGGCGATACCACACAGCAATCGAGAGAGAACTTGCTTGCAACGGCGCAAGAAGCGTACAAAAAAGCAGAAACTGCTGACACAAAAGGGGAGAACAAAAAGCTGTTGGATGATACCAAATTATCATTGGCCAACTACCAATTGCAAACCGGTGTGAAACAATACCAAAGCGGCAAATACGATCTGGCTTATTCTTCTTTTGATAATTACCGCCAGTATTTTCCGGAAGATACCAATGCTATTTTGTACACCGGATTGGCAGCCGCAAATGCCAAAAACAATGATGCAGCCATCAGCAATTACAAAAAATTGGTAACCACCAAATATTCCAAATCTCTGGGTGTTTATTCTGATTTGGCTTCTATGTACCTGATGAAAAAAGATACTGCTTCTGCCATCAAAATTATGGATGAGGCTACCAAAAAGTATCCGAAAAATGCAGAATTGGCCAAGCGCGAAATTGAGCTGAACATTCAATCTGGTAATAAAAAGGAAGTGATCCAAAAGATTGAAACGGCTATTGCCAATGATCCTAAAAACAAAACTTTATACTATTATGCTGGCTTAACTTATTCATCTGCAAAAGATTACACAAAAGCAAGCGAGTATTATCAGAAAGCGTTGGAAATCGATCCGAACTATTTTGAAGCTAACCTGAATCAAGGGTTTGTGATTATGAGCCCGGCAATTGATATGTTTAATGCTGCAAATAAACTTCCGGCAAGTAAACAAAAAGAATACAATGCAGCTATTGCAAAATCAAATGCTTTGTTTGCCAAAGCAGAACCTTATATTTTAAAAGCTACGGAAGTTAACCCAACTTCATTGGAAGCTTTGGGAAATTTGAAAACCGTTTACATCGGCAAAAAAGAAGATGCCAAAGCGGCGGCCGTTCAGAAAAAAATGGATGCCATAAGCAAAAAATAAACGCCCAACTTTATACCGATAAAAGAAGCATGGATTAAAATTCATGCTTCTTTTTTTTGAGGTTTTTGCTGAGGAAATACATTCCCAATTTTATACCGATAAAAGAAGCATGACGGAAATCCATGCTTCTTTTTTTTGAAGTTTTTTTTGAAGATTGCCGTTCATCATTTTTTATTGCCGCTCATCCTATTTATATTTATTTGGTTGAATATGCTCTGCACATTTGTTCAAACAAATAAAAAAATATCATGAAAAAACTTACCTCCACCTTGATCCTGGTTCTGTTCGCATCAGCCTTATTTGCACAAAATATTGCAGGCGACTGGTACGGTACACTGAACATACAGGGAAACAAACTACATCTGGTTTTTCACATCACCAAAACCGCTGAAACTTATACCGCTACGATGGACAGCCCGGACCAGAATGCTTTCGGACTGGCAACGGACAATACGACGTTCAGCAACAATCAGCTTAATATTGAAGCTGCAAAGTTCGGCCTGAAATATACGGGCACTTTTAAAGCGGATAGCAACAACGTGAAAGGAACTTTTACACAAGGCACAGCAAATTTGCCTTTAACCTTATCGCACAGTAAGCCGACGGCTGCATTTGCGCCGGCAACCCGGCCGCAAGACCCGAAAGATTTCCCGTACAAGCAGGAAGATGTTTATTTCATCAACCCAAAAGCCGGCGACAAATTGGCCGGGACTTTAACGATGCCTAACGGAAAAGTTTCAAAAATTGTAGTGCTAATCAGTGGTTCCGGGCCGCAAAACCGAGACGAAGAGATCAAGCAATTTAACCATCGGCCATTTTTGGTTTGGAGTGATTGGCTGACGCGGCAAGGTATTGCCGTTTTACGGTATGATGATCGCGGCATCGGCAAATCTACCGGCGATTTCGGAACAGCAACCAGTGCCGATTTTGCAGATGATGCCGAAGCGGCTGTCAACTATATCAAATCACGCCAAGATCTCAAAAATTTGTCAGTCGGTTTGATAGGCCATAGCGAAGGCGGGATGATTGCGCCAATGGTAGCCAGCCGGAATAAAAATGTTGGTTTTATCGTTTTGCTGGCCGGGCCGGGAACACCAATCAAAGAATTAATGTTGCAACAAACCAAAGATCAGGCACGGCTGGCTGGCTCAACTCCGGCAGAAATAAAGCAAGCTTCAGTAATAAACGAGCAGGTTTACAATGTGGTAAACCAACACGGCGAGTTAACTTCGGCACAATTGAAACCGATATTGGATACCATGTTGTACCAATCGCTCAGAAAATCATCAAGTGCTTCTTTTAGCAGTAAAAAAATAGAAGATGTAGTGGAGCAAAATAACACTGTACTTACGCCTTGGTTTCGGTATTTTCTGGCTTTTGATCCGGCAGATTATATCAGCAAAATCAAATGCCCGGTTTTGGCTTTAAACGGAACGCTGGACATGCAGGTGAACAGCACGGCAAACCTGGCAGCCATCAAAACCAGTTTGCAAAAAGCAGGCAACAAAACCTTTCAGGTAATGGCTTTGCCCGGTTTAAACCACTTGTTTCAAAAAGCAACTACCGGTTCTGTTGCAGAATATGCGCAAAGCGAAGAAACCGTAAACCCGGTTGCTTTGCAGGATGTTTCCGGATGGATCAACCGGTTATGAACGAAGCAAAAGAGAAATCTTGGTTTTGGATAGTTCAATGCAGTACCTGGGTTATCGTCGGAATAGTCAACTATTCAGGACAAAGCATAAGTTTGGACATCCCCAAAACACTGTTATGGCTTAATATGGCCGGAACTTCGGCAGGAGGATTTCTGGTAACTTCTGCTTATCGTTTTTATCTGAAAAAACAGGGTATTTCATTCAACTTAAGAGCAGGGAAATTTATTCAAATTTTGATATTTTCAACCCTAATCATTTCCGTCTGTTGGTTGATATTGATTGTGATACTGTTTTTACCGGTTATAAATCAGTATCATATCAAATTACCGATATTGATTTTGAACCTTGTCCCGCTTACTTTTATGGCTTTGGCCTGGGTGGTAATTTATATGATTTACCATCTGCTGACAGAATATCATCAGGCAGAGATTGAACGCTGGCAACTGGAGGCAGAAGTACAAAAAGCAAATTGGGGTACATTGAAAGCGCAGATCAATCCGCATTTTATGTTCAATACGCTCAATAATATCAGGGCATTGATTTTGGAAGACCAGCAAAAAGCGAGGGTTATGATCACCAGATTTTCAGATCTGTTGCGTTATGCGCTGCAACATTCAGAAGAAAAGGAAATTACGGTAAAAGAGGAGCTGGGCATTTTGCGGCAATACCTGGAATTGGTAAAATTGCAGTATGAAGAAAAATTACAATATGATATTGATGCAGACGAATTGGTGCTGACGGAAACCATCCCGCCAATGATTTTGCAATTGCTGGTGGAAAACGCTGTAAAACACGGTATTGCATTGTTGCCAAATGGCGGCGAAATTTTTGTCCGTGCCGAAAAGAAAGCTGGCGGGCTTTGTTTGATGGTGAAAAACACGGGTTCACTTCGACAAAAAAATGAACTGGAAGACAGCCTTGGGATTGGTTTAAACAACATTAAAGCCAGGTTAAAACTGTTGTACAACGGGCGTGCAACTTTGCAAATAACAGAAGAAGAACCATTTGTTATGGTGCGTATCAACCTAAAAAATGTATGATAAAAACAGTATTGGTAGAAGATTCGCGCCTGGCACGGCTCGAATTGGTAGCGTTGCTGAAAAACTTTCCTCAAATTGAAATTCTGGGCGAAGCAGAAAATGCCGATGAAGCTTTGGTACTGATCAACACCTTAAAGCCCGATTTGCTATTTTTAGACATCCATTTGCCCGGAAAAAACGGTTTTGAGATTTTGCAGGAATTAGACCGCGTACCAGCCGTAATTTTCACAACTGCATTTGATCAATATGCCATACAATCTTTTGAATACAACACAATTGATTATTTATTAAAACCAATTTCGCCGGAACGATTGGAAAAAGCAGTCCTGAAAGCTGAAGAGCAGTTGAGGCAAACGGTAAAAACCAACCACAGGGAAAAACTGCTTGAAAATGACCGGATTTTTGTAAAAGACGGCAAAAAATACTGGTTTATTCCGCTGGCCAGTATTCGGTTTTTTGAATCAAAAGGAAATTATACACAGATTTATTTTGATAGAAACAGCCCTTTGATTTTGAGATCATTGCAACAGATTGAAGACAGCATCGATCCGAAACAATTTATCCGGATTAACCGTGCACAGATCATCAATATCAAATACATCAAAGAAATTGCCGAATGGTTTGGCGACCGGCTGAAGCTAATTTTAATATCGGGCAAGGAAGTTGAGGTTTCCCGCAGACAGGTAAACAGGTTCAGGGAGATTTTTAGTATTTAAATTACTTATTGAACAGAACCACAGCTCATTTAAAAAGGCAACCAAAAGTTGTTTTTACAACTTCGGTAAATACCAAGGACTGCTTTTCCACCAGTTCAATACTTTTGAAAAGCTTAGCTGCTTTTTGCAATTTCGATATAAAAGGTAGTGCCTTTGTTTTCTTCACTTTCAAACCAAATCTTGCCTTCGTGCCAATCCACAATGGTTTTAATGATGGACATGCCCAGGCCAACGGAAGACTCACCTTTTAATCCTGTCCGCCGGGCATCGTTAAATTTATTAAAAAGGCCATCGTGAAATTTTTGCGGAATGCCTACGCCGGTATCTGCAACAGAAATAAGCAGGGTTTCTTCTTTTTCTTCCAGGCCAAGGGTAATCGTGCCACCGTCAGGGGTAAATTTAATGGCATTGGACAAAAGATTATTAATGGCTTGGATAAATTTAGGTTCGTCAACTTCTGCAAAAACCTGTGCCTGTATGCAGTTAAAACGAAAGTTTTGCCCCATCTCGTTTGCCGATGCGATATACTCTCCGATCAAAGATTCAAATGGTTGGACCAGGTTGGTCCTTTGTTTAAGAAATGCGGTGCCTACTGTTTCCAAAAACTCCTGCTTCACAAACTCCTGGATCAGTTGTATGCCCTTTTTGCTGATCTTTTCTATCAAAGAAAGCCATTTGTTGATTTCTGTGTTTTCAAGGGCCTTTGTTTCCCTAAACAACAATTGCGACAGGTTTTGGATGGAGCCTAAAGGGCCGGTCAGGTCATGCGAAAGAATGTTTAATACCGCATTCTTTTTGTTGGAAAACTCGTGCAGCTTGTTAATTTGTGATTTGTAGCCGGATATGTCTTCCAGGTATCCGCTCAGCACATTTCCGTTGCTCTGCCCATTGTCCAAAAACAGACTTAAGCACAAAGCACTTTCTTTTTTGTCCGGCAGCAGTACCCTGAATTCTATATTGCTTTTAAAATCGCCTGGCCGAAGGTCGGTATAGCATTTTTCTAAGTATTTTACATCTTCGGGATGAACCATTGCCAAAAGAAGTTCAGGAGTAGCCGCTTTAGCATCGACCCGAAAAAAAGCTTCAAAGGCAGGGTTGGCGTAAACAAAACTATTGCTGCTTAAATCAAATGCAAAATGGATGCGCAGGTCATGTTCGGCCAGGGCAAAAAGCAAGGAAGCAGGGTAATTATCTGGCATAGGTAGAAAAGGTTAGAGCTATAAAATAAAAGTGAAAGCGGGAAGGAAATAAAGGGCAGGAGGATCAAATGGTATTATTAAAAACCATACGAAGTTAACCTTTTTAGCGTTGAAACCGTAATTAGTTGCATCTAAAGCAGCTCAGTAACGGTTTCATTACAGGTTTGCTCTCTATATTAAAAAAATCAAACTCGATGAACATCTTTTTTTCTTGTTGGCCGTATTTATAGAACAAACACACGTTATTTTATTTTAAACAAAATATTTACATTTTAAGTTGAAACAGCATGTGTTTTTTTAACACAACCGTTCAAGTCTATAAATATTGTCTAAAAAGAACACTGTTTCCATTATGCCTTTACCTGATAGCCCTAAACTTTATCAACAGTATTTACAAGACGGCGGCGAAATGGGGGAACTGACCCGCTCCTTTGATTGGTCAAAAACAGTGCTTGGCGGCCCGGAAAACTGGCCGCAAAGCTTGCTGATAACCCTAAGTATTATTTTAAAAGCTAAATTTCCTATGTTTCTTTGGTGGGGACCCGAACTTATCCAGTTTTATAACGATGCTTACAGGCCGAGTTTGGGAAACAGTGGAAAACATCCTACAGCATTGGGGCAAAGGGGCGAAGACTGTTGGCCGGAGATCTGGCCTACAATCAAACCAATGATCGACCAAGTTATGTCCACCGGTGAATCAACCTGGCAAGAAGACCAGTTAATCCCAATTTACCGTAATGGCCGCTTGGAAGATGTTTATTGGACATTTAGTTATAGCCAGGTGAACGATGGCACCGGAAAAATAGGCGGTGTACTGGTTGTTTGCAACGAAACTACGGAGCAGGTATTATCAAAACAAAAAATCCAGACTTTAAACAATAGCCAGGTATTAAGCAATAGTGACTTGCAGCAGTTAACTAATGAAACACTAATAGCTACCCAGCAGGATTTAAATAATGCCGTAAGGATGCTTAGGGAGAGCGAAACCAAGTTCCGTAGTATCATCGAGCAGGCACCTGTAGCCATAGCTATTTTTCGCGGGCCGGAATTTGTGATCGAAGAATTTAACGAAAAAGTGCTGGAGTACTGGGGCAGGACAGCAGCACAGGTAAAAAATGTCCCGCTGTTTAAAGCTTTACCAGAAGCTAGTGGGCAGGGCTTTGAGGAGCTACTGATGAACGTACTACAGACCGGCGAAGGCCTGGTGGCTACTGAACTTCCCGTTAAGCTTCTGCGAAATGGAATTTTGGACACCACCTGGATCAATTTTATCTATGAGCCGCTTAGGGATAATAATGATAATATTACCGGGATCATTGTAGTATGCCTGGAAGTAACCGAACAGGTAAACGCACGAAAAGGGCTGGAGCTGATGTTGAAGGAAAAGGACGAATTTATAAATGTGGCCAGCCATGAGCTTAAAACCCCGGTAACCAGCCTCAAGGCTTCCATGCAATTGCTTGACCGCATGAAGCACGCTCCTTCACCGGCCATCTTGTCCAAATTGATTGAACAATCTAACAAAAGCCTGCATAAATTGAACGGGCTGATCAGTGATCTGCTCAATACCAACCGCATTGCCCAAGGACAGCTACAACTAAACAAAACTAATTTTACAGTTAGGGACATGATCGATGACTGCTGTAGTGGTATCCATGATGCCGGTAAATACCAGTTTAGCCTGGAAGGGGACATGGCCTTTCAGGTTTTTGCCGATGAACAGCAAATTGAACAGGTTATGGTCAATTTGATCAACAATGCCATCAAATATGCGCCGGATTCAAAGGGGATTATCATCAGGGCAGAGAGGATGACTACAACTTTAAAAATAACAGTCGGGGACAAAGGGCCCGGTGTGCCGGCAGAAAAGCTACCATATCTGTTTGACCGTTATTACCGGGGCGACTATAGCGGCATCCAATATTCCGGTTTGGGCCTTGGGCTATACATCAGTTCAGAGATCATCAAAAAGCACGGCGGAGAAATGGGCGTAGAAAGTGAACTTGGGAAAGGTTCTACTTTTTGGTTTACGCTGCCATTTAACTAACTGCAATAGCTACTGGTAAAAAATTTTACCAAAAAATCAGGATGCTTCTTTTATCCCTATAAATTTGGTTTCTATATTTGTTTCAATTACCGAAGCATTAAAACCCAATGATTTTTAGGTGATAAAAGAAGCATAGCGTATTTACCAAACAAATTTTTAAATAGCTCCTACATAACAAATTTCATTTACTACTTAACATAATATTAATTATAAGACATTTATATATTTTAAGTTTTTAAGGTAAAATAGTAAAATACGTTAAAACATTTATCTTAAAAATCAGTAGATAAATAAAGTATCAAGCCTTAGATTTGTAATGCAAAAATGTATCGTTTAAATTACTAAATATGATCGAACCAAAAAAAAGTCAGTCAGCAACTAATTCTGCTAACGGCAATTCATTAAGCGCGGAAAACAATCTTTTGACAACGCGCCAGGGACATCCGGTTTACGATAACCAAAACCTGCGTACAATCGGCGAACGCGGCCCGGCAACTTTAGAAAATTATCATTTTTTAGAGAAACTTTCCCACTTTGACCGTGAGCGTGTGCCTGAACGTGTAGTACATGCGCGCGGTGCCGGTGCACATGGCGTTTTTGAATCTTACGGAACTGTTGGAACCGAGCCTGCTTCAACCTACACCAGGGCAAAAGTTTTTCAGGAAAAAGGCAAAGAAACACCTTTGTTCGTGCGTTTTTCAACCGTAATTCATGGCGGAAATTCTCCTGAAACCTTGCGCGACCCGCGTGGTTTTGCGGTAAAAATGTATACCGAAGACGGCAACTGGGATCTGGTTGGAAACAACCTGAAAGTATTTTTTATACGTGATGCCATGAAGTTTCCTGATCTGGTTCATGCTTTTAAACCGGATCCGATGACTAACCGTCAGGACGGCGAACGTATTTTTGATTTCATCAGCAATACGCCCGAAGCGATGCAAATGATCACTTTCCTGTTTTCTCCCTGGGGGATTCCGGCAAATTATCGCCAGATGCAAGGTTCGGGCGTAAACACTTACAAATGGGTTAATGCCGATGGCAAAGCGGTTTTGGTAAAGTATCACTGGGAGCCGTTGCAAGGAATCCGAAATTTGACGCAGGAAATGGCGGAAGAAGTTCAGGGGAAAAACTTTAACCACGCCACGCAGGATTTGTATGATGCGATTGAAAAAGGCGAATTTCCACAGTGGGAATTATTTGTTCAGATTTTGAGCGATGACGAGCACCCGGAACTGGATTTTGATCCTTTGGATGATACCAAACTTTGGCCGAAAGACGAATTCCCGTGGTTGCCGGTAGGTAAAATGACGCTGAACCGTAACCCTGAAAATTATTTTGCCGAAGTAGAACAAGTAGCTTTCGGAACAGGCGTTTTGGTTGACGGACTGGATTTCTCTGATGATAAAATGTTGCAGGGCCGTACTTTTTCTTATTCTGATACACAGCGTTATCGTGTAGGAACCAATTACCTGCAATTGCCAATCAATTCTCCGCGCAAAAAAGCGGTAACCAACCAACGTGACGGACAAATGGCTTATAATCAAGATTTGACGCCGGGATTGAATAACCATGTGAATTACGAACCATCAACTTTGGGAGGCGTAAAAGAAGCACCAAAAACAGGCAAAGATTATACGCCGATGTATCACGCTGCTTTAATTCGCGAAAAGATTAGCCGGCAAAACAATTTTGCACAAGCAGGCGATACTTACCGCAACCTTGAAGATTGGGAGCGTAATGATCTGATCAACAATTTGGTAAGCACACTGGCCCCAACGCAGCAACACATTCAGGATAAGATGGTTGAGTTGTTTACACAATGCGATGCAGATTATGGAAAACGTGTTTCGGAAGGTTTAATGCAATTTAAAGCAATGAAAAATTCCGGTAATAGCAACGGTACTTCACACAATGATGAAGCGGTACAAGAAGCCATAGAGGAATCTATGGAAGCAAAAGCATATTAAACTCCTATTTTAACTTAACGGAACTGTTTTTATCGGTATAAAAACAGTTCCGTTTTTTATGAAATAAATTTCACCTTCTCCCAAATTTATTAAAAGATGGATATAAATAATCAACTAATTAACGCAGCACGCTTGGGCGATACTGCACAAATTGAAGATTTATTGCGGCAAAAAGCTGACATAAATTACCAGGATGGCAAAGGTTATACACCGCTAATTATTGCCTGCTATAATGACCAGCAGGAAGCTGCAAAAATTTTGATCCAGGCTAAAGCAGACGTGAATGCGCAGGATTTTGGCGGAAATACGGCCTTGATGGGCGTTTGCTTTAAAGGTTATCCGGAGATTGCCGAACTGCTGATTGCCAATGGTGCGGATTTAAACATGCAGCACGGCAATGGCGGTACAGCTTTAATGTTTGCAACAATGTTTGGCAGAAACAAATTAGTAAAAATTATGCTGGAACATGGTGCCGATAAAGATATTCTGGAAAACCGCGGACTGTCAGCAATTGACCTGGCTGTGCAGCAAGGCAATGTAGAAGCTTTGGAAATTATGGAAAACTATTAGAAGATACAGATTTTACCCTTATAAAAGAAGCATCCGGTTGTCATCCTGAACATGTTTCAGGATCTCTTAGGACAAAACAACAAACCAATCCTGTGGGATGCCGAAAAGATTTCGGCGTGATAAAAAATATAACGCTCGGTTTTTGGGGTGATAAAAGAAGCATCGAAATATGATCAAGCAAAATTGAAACAGGTCCTTACAAGATGCTTCTTTTGATACCTAATTCTAAGCCCCGTAATTCTGCCAGTCCTTTCATCCTGCCCAAAACCGAATAGCCCGGATAAGTATCATAATTAAAATCATCCAAAATTTTATGTCCGTGGTCCGGCCGCATCGGAATTGCAACATCCTGACGGCAAGATTTTTCACGTTTTTGTTGTTCCAGAATAATATTTTTCATCACAGCATACATATCCGTGCTGCCACCCAAATGGTTTGCTTCGTAAAAGCTGCCATCAACTTCTCGCTGCACATTCCGCAGATGTAGAAAATGAATGTGTGAACCCAAACGCTCTACCATTCCCGGCAAATCATTATCTCCGCGGGCACCCAAAGAACCGGTACAAAAAGTCAAACCATTGCTTGGCGAAGGTGCAGCATTAACCAAATCAGTTAAGTTCTGTTCTGTAGAAACCACTCTGGGCAAACCCAAAATCGGAAACGGCGGATCATCCGGGTGGATACACATTTTTATGCCAATTTCTGCTGCTGTCGGAATGATTGCACGCAAAAAATAAGCTAAATTTTCTTTTAATTTCTGCGCATCCGTTTGTGCATATTTTTGCAGATGGCCGCGAAATTCTTCAATCGTATAAACATCGGTTGTTCCGGGCAAACCGGCCATCACATTTTTAATCAATTGCGCTTTTTCTTCGGCATTCAAACTGTCCAGATAATTTTTTGCCGCCTGCTGTTGTTCCGCAGAAAAATCTGTGAAAGCAGCTTCCCGCTTCAAAATATACAAGTCAAAAGCAGCAACAGCCGGTGCATGATAGCGCAGTGCCGAAGCTTGGTTGGGCAAACGGAAATCCAGGTTGGTACGTGTCCAATCCAGCACCGGCATAAAATTATAACAAACCGTTTTGATGTTTTCTGCAGAAAGGTTTTTGAGCGACCGGATGTATTTTTCAATATATTCATCGCGCGCTTCCGAAGCTGTTTTGATGCTTTCGTGGATATTTACACTTTCTACAACAGACCAGCGCAAACCGGCATCTTCAATTATTTTTTTTCGGTTGTTGATTTCTGCCCTGCCCCACTCCTCGCCCGCCTTGATGTGATGCAAAGCGTTCACAATCCCGGTGGCACCCGTTTGCCGGATGGCGGTTAGCGTAACCGGATCAGACGGGCCGAACCAGCGGAAAGTTTGTTCTAAATCGGCAATCATATTTAAAAAGTATTTTCAGCATAATTACTGCAATTTTTTGACCGATAAAAACAGTACATCATTTTCTCGCAGGAATATTTTTTTTTCCAAGGTAAAAAATTTCAAGCAGTTAGTTATTTACTAATATTTCGGAATTTTTAAGCCAACCGTTTTCCGGCGATGTTTCCTTCAGTTTTAAAATCAACACAAAAACCTTTTTTAAAACGCAGCTGGTAAATGCTGATATGGTTTTCAATATAGTCCACTTGTTGGGTTCTACATAAGTGGCCGGACAAGCTACTGATGCAAATGGTACAAATTTTTTTAGGAGAACCAACGATAGAAAATATTAAATAAAAATAGTAATAATTAGTTTTAATACTATTTACAAAAATTTTGATTTCACAGGAAAGAGTTTTGAGCCTAAATTATTTGAAAGTGAATGGTGATGTTTAAGTATTTTTTTGCTGAAGAAGGTTTCTGCTATTAAGGAGAAAATAAGCAATACTGTTTTTATCGGTATAAATTCAGAATTCCTCCGCAGAAAAATTTAAAATAAGCTATATTTGGCTTCAGCTTTTTTAAGAAAAGCCCGGGTGGCGAAATTGGTAGACGCACCACTTTGAGGGGGTGGCGTCCGAAAGGATGTAGCGGTTCGAATCCGCTTCCGGGCACAAAAACACGTTTAGATTTCCAGTTGCAAACCATCGTAAGCCAGTTGAATATGCGCTGGCAATTCCGTAGAAACATCTTGATATTTTCCTAAACGATGGCTGATATGGGTGAAATATGTCATCTCCGCCCCTATTTTTTCGGCAAAATTTATCGCCTCACTCAACGTAAAATGCGAAAGATGTTTTTCCTTTTGCAGCGCATTGATTACTAAGATTTTACTGCCTTTTATCTTTTCCGTTTCTGTTGCTGATACTGTTTTTGCATCGGTAATATAGGTGAAATCATGAATGCGGAAACCCAGTACCGGTAATTTGTAATGCAAAACTTCAATCGGAATAAACGGGATTCCGGTAGCTATAAAAGGTTCTAAATCA
The DNA here is from genome assembly GCA_964236465.1 of uncultured Sphingobacteriaceae bacterium. Taxonomy (GTDB): domain Bacteria; phylum Bacteroidota; class Bacteroidia; order Sphingobacteriales; family Sphingobacteriaceae; genus Mucilaginibacter_A. Next base: position 19,732 of record CAXSBZ010000008.1, read on the forward strand.
ATAGTTTTTAGGTTGATTTGTGGGATTCCGGGATATTGGTAATCGCTGAAAATATAGGAGAATTCGCGCTTTAATGCAGCTTGCACCCGCAAATTAGCATAAACATCAATGGCCGAATTTTGGAAATAGTTGAACGCTCGGATGTCATCCAAACCGGCAGTATGGTCTTTGTGTTCATGGGTAAAAACGACGGCTTCCAGATGTTTTACCTGTGCCCGCAGCATCTGGAAGCGGAAATCCGGCCCAGTATCAATCACCACATTTTTTCCTTTTTCTTCAATTAATATGGACGAACGCAATCGCTTATCGTGCGGATCATCCGAAGTGCAAACCGCACAATTGCAGGCAATCATGGGCACGCCCTGCGAAGTTCCGGTCCCTAAAAAAGTAATACGCACTCTATTTATTTAGATGTGAATTGATAATACAAATTCTGCAAAAATATCCTTTCAAAATTTAAGCCGATAAAAGAAGCATCTGCTTTTTAAATTGATAATACAGATTCTGCGAAAAATGTTCTTTTTAATTTTAGGTCGATAAAAGAAGCATTCGTATTTCAACGTAAATCCACCACTTCTGCACCGGGATAGTTTTTTTTGTTGAAGCCGAAAACAGCATCAGAACCGGTATAATTTGTTGCTGCCGAACTCAGAATATAAGTATAACGGCTGCCATTTTTATCATAAATCGCGGCACTGTAGATCTCGTTTCTGGCTTTGCTAATGAGCAATCGAATTTTGAAAAACGGCTTTTTGGTATCAACTGGCGTCAGCTCAATTTGCTGATAAATTTGTCCTTGCTGCTTCACTTCTCCGGTAAATAAATATTTGTAGCCTTTCTCGTAAATGGTAAAAACCTGCGCCGGATTAAGCGATTGCGAACCGTTATCAGCATCATTAATCTGAATTTCGTTGTTCTTTTTCTCGTAAGTCCACTGCGTTTTGCCGTCGCTGATAATCTCTTGTTCAACCGTTTTCGTCGAACCGGAACCGTTGTAAACTGTCAAATGAAACTTATTGGTCTTCGGACTTGCCAGGATCATGCCGCTTTGTTTGTAGCTTTTAATGTTTTCCTGCGGATTATCCAGGACATAACTGAAATCAGATTTAATGGCCGAAAAGGATCGGTATTTTTTACTCACGCCATCCAGAATTACTTTTGCTTTCGGATCATTTTGTGCTTGTGAAGCAGAAATCCCTGCCCAAAAAAGTAAGGTAAAAACAGCTATTTTGTTAAGAATCATACAGTTATTTTGGATTGATGGTACTTAAAAACTGCTCCAGCGCATAATCATCCGGCAGTAAAACTTCCCGTGCTTTGCTTCCTTCAAATGGCCCGACTACGCCTGCAGCCTCTAATTGGTCAATGATCCTGCCGGCACGGTTATAACCCAATTTCAGTTTCCGTTGGATCAATGATGTAGAACCTTGCTGGTGCATCACAATTAATTTGGCTGCTTCTTCAAACAACGGATCGCGGTCGCTGGCATCAAACTCTTTCTGGTTGCTTTCTCCGCCTTCACTCACAAATTCCGGCAGCAAAAATGCCGAAGGATAGCCGCGCTGATTGCCGATAAAATCAGAAACCCTTTCCACTTCCGGCGTATCTACAAATGGGCATTGCAACCGGATCAGATCATTTCCGGTGGATAACAGCATATCGCCGCGGCCAATCAGCTGATCAGCACCACCGGCATCCAGAATAGTGCGCGAATCAATTTTTGATAAAACCCTGAAAGCCAGCCGCGCCGGGAAATTCGCTTTAATTGTACCCGTAATAATATTGACCGACGGCCGTTGCGTAGCGATCACCAAATGAATGCCAACCGCCCGCGCCAACTGCGCCAAACGGGCAATCGGCGTTTCTACTTCCTTGCCGGCGGTCATCATTAAATCGGCAAATTCATCCACAATCAGCACGATAAACGGCAGGAAACGATGGCCATCGGTTGGCACTAATTTCCGGTTCACAAACTTTAGATTGTATTCTTTCAGGTTCCGAACCTGTGCATCTTTCAACAGGTCATACCGCTGATCCATTTCGATACAAAGTGAATTTAAAGTGTTGATCACCTTTTTGGTATCGGTAATAATTGCATCAGCTTCATCAGGCAACTTGGCCAGAAAATGACGTTCAATTTTACGGAACAAAGTTAGCTCTACTTTCTTCGGATCAACCAACACAAATTTAAGCTGAGAAGGATGCTTGCTGTACAACAGCGAAATCAAAATCGCATTGATACCAACTGATTTTCCCTGGCCGGTTGCCCCAGCTACCAGCAAGTGCGGCATTTTGGCGAGATCGGCAATATAAACTTCGTTGGAAATAGTTTTGCCCAGCGCAATCGGCAAATCCATTGTGGTATTTTGAAATTTTTCGGTTTCCAAAATAGAACGCATGGAAACCACTTCCGAATGCTGGTTGGGCACTTCAATCCCGATAGTCCCTTTTCCAGGCATCGGCGCAATAATTCGGATGCCTAAAGCAGCCAGGCTCAAGGCAATATCATCTTCCAAATTTTTGATTTTGGAAATACGCACGCCAGGAGCCGGAATAATCTCGTACAAAGTAACTGTTGGCCCAACCGTCGCCTTAATTTTATCAATCTCAATGTTGTAATGGTTCAGCGTTTCAACAATTTTATCCTTGTTGGCTTCCAGTTCTTCGTTGCTCACCTGGATTTTGTTCGGGCCGTAGTTTTCCAGCAGTTCCAGCGTTGGTTTTTTGTAGGATGACAGGTCAAGCTCAGGATCGTACAAACCAAATTCTTCCACCAGTTTATTGGCAGTTGTTTCTACAATCGGTTTTTCGATGGTGAAAACCGGCTCATTATCAAATTCTTCTTCTTCAACAATTTCAAGTTCAGGTTCCGGGTTGAGGGTTATCGGCTGAAAAACTTCTGTCAGCGGGATTTTTTTTTGAATGTTCAGCGGCTCAGGAGAAGTTTTATTTTGAATTTTAAATTCATAATCCGTCGCCACTATTTCTTCCTGCAATGCTGTTTTTACCGGGTAATTTTGTGTGAGTTTGGCGGTTGGTGCAACAGTTATTTCTTCTTCACTTTCGTTGGATAAAATGGTATTTGCAGAAAAATCCTGCATCATTTTCGGGGCCGGGATTTCCGGTTCTTCTTGGCCAGTCAATACTGTTTTTATCGGGTAATTTTGGGCGAATTTTGATCCGGCAACGGCTTCTTCATCCGTTAAAGGAACTTCGCCCGGCGTGGTATCCGGTTTGGTTTTACGCTCCGGAAGTTTGAAATCTATGTTGTAAACGATGATTAAAAAGCTCAACGCCGCAAAAATCAGCAAGCCGGCAGTTCCGGCGGCCCCGATTTGTGCATCGAGCAAACGGTTGGTCCAGAAACCAAATTCGCCTTCCAAAAAATGCGGTGTGTCCGTCATCCAGCTATGAAAAAAACCAATGGCAACCGAGAAAAAAAGGATGCCAAAAAAAGCATAGCCCAACGTTTTCCCAACGGCAAACAACTTCACTTTAAACAGCAATCGATAGCCGATCACCAAAAAAACAACGATAAAAATAAAGGAAGCCAGGCCAAACCACTCATAAATAAACTGGTGCGAAAGCAGTGCGCCCAGCTTGCCCAGCCAGTTTTGCACAATTGGGTTGGTTACGCCACTATCTTGCAGTTCTTGCGGTGTTTTCCAGAAATTGCTCCAGCCGCCATTGGCTTCCAGCACATAGCTTTGGTCGTCCTGCCAGGTAAATAAATAGGATGTGAATGCAATTAAAAAATACAGGCAGATGATCAGGAAAAACAAACCGGCAATTTTGACAATCCGGCCGTCCATCAAATTAAAAGCGGGCAGCTCGGGTTTGGCTTTTTTGTTTTTGGGGAACATAAACGGTGCCCCGGATTTATTTTCTTCCTTTAAAGTGGTGTTCTTAAACTGATTTCCTTTTGGAGGCATTTACGATCAACAGGTTAATTCTGCACAACAAAGTTAAAATATTTGGAAGCAGAAGCGTATATCTTTAAGTTTTAATTAAACAAACAACTCCTTATTTCCAGCGAAATTATTTAGAATTACTTTGTTGCCAATGGTTTTACAATGCTTCTTTTACGGACAAAATTTGATTAAGATATTTAAAGATCGGTAACGCGGTTGCCGGCCCGTTTGATGTAGTTGCGAAAATCAAGCACGATGCCAGCGAAGAAGTAAAATATCAGCGGAAAACCAACCGCCAGAAAAGATAAATAAATAAAAAAAAGCCTGATTTTGGCTATCGAAATATGGAAATGCTCGCCCAAATACGTGCAAACGCCAAAAGAATATCTTTCAAAAAAGGTTAAGATCCGTTGCAACATATCCGTTTGATTTTAAAAGTTTATGGCCGATCCCGCATTCCAAACAACGTTTTGGGTTGCAAAACCCGTTCTTTAATTCGATCAAAGCCTGGGAATTGCCCGCAGAACCAACTTTTATTCCTACTGAGATAAAACTACTAATTATAAAATTGTTTTCGCAAGGTAAATTTTCTAAAAGTAAAACCGCTTTATCCCGATGGGTTTCGGATTGATTTTCATTCCCAAAAGCAAACAGCATGACGGCTACGGTATTGATCAAAATATTTTCTACGGAAGCCCGGCCGAGAAGTTTGGAACAGCTTTTTGACAGTTTACCAAACTGATAATGCTCCTGCCAGTAAGCCGACGGATTGATGCCGGTAAAAACAGCATCCAACTTTTCTACGTTTTCGGTTTGCATAATTTCGGCCAGAAATCTATTGTTTCGGTGCATCAACGCAGCAAACTGCGCAATCCGGATGGTTGGAAAATTGGGTGGCCGCAAACGCAGGAATTTCCAAAGATGTTTTTCCACCGAAACCAAATTATATTTTTGTTTTAAAAAAGCATACTCTTTTTGCAGGGATAAAAAGTACGTATCCGAAATTTCGTCATTCAAAAAACCGGCCTGGCCAAAAAGCAGTGCTTCGGTTTGCAATAAGCTATTCGCATGTTTGGCCAAAATCGGCAGCGGCAAGGATTTGGCCAGCAACTCAAAAGGCAAAGCATTCACCTTAAAACCAAAATTTGCAGCCAGCAGCTGATAAAAAGTTTCTTCCCAGTTGCCTTTCAGCAAAGTCAAAACTTCCTTTACGCGTGCCGATTTTTCTTCCAGCCGCTGGATCAGCATTCGGTCGAGCCAGTTTTGCACCGTCAGCTCATCCACATAATGAATAATTTTTTCGCAGGGAAAAGCCACTTGTTCGGCAAACATCAGCTTTTGATACCGAAGCAAAAGTTCTTCCGGGATGCGGTCTTCCAAAACCAAAACCGGCATTTGCAAACCAGCTTCGTTCCAAATTTCGACATCGTTTTTATAAATTACATGCAAAATGACGTTGTTGTAAGCGGCATCATTACTGTGATTGTGCCGTGTCCAATCCGAAGCGCGGATATGGATTTCTACATTTCCAACCCAAAGCGTATCGCCGATTTTGATTTTTGCCTGCTGAAAATCCGGGCCGGAATGGTGGTGGTGCAAACCCGGAGAAAGGATTTGCAACGTTTCGCCCTTTGCTGTGGCAATTTCGTGCTTATTATAAAGGCGAAATTTCCAGATGTAATGCAAAAAATCCTCAGCAAAAACCATTTAAAGAATTGTTTATTTCTTTAAAGGTAGAAAAATTATTTTATAGTTAATGGATAATAGTTGATAGCCAAAAGCTAAAATCAATGCTTCTTTTATCGGTATAAAAATGGGTTTGTCATCCTGAACTTGTTTCAGGATCCCTCATGCAAGATCATAAATATTTAGTGGGATGCCGAAACAAGTTCGGCATGACAACGACCAATACTTCTTTTATCGGCATAAAATTGTTATCCGTTTTTAATCATGATGGATTCTACCACTTTCACCACGTCTTTGCACATATCGGTAGCGGTTTCTAGCCCGAGCAAAATTTCCTGGTATTTAATCATTTGGATCGGATCTTTTTCATAGTCAAAAAGATCTGCAACTGCCTTATTATAAACATGGTCCGCTTTGGTTTCGATAGCATAGATCGACTCGCAATATCCTGTAATGGTTTCCACGTTTTCAATATCTTTCAACTCATTGATCAGTTTTTGCAACTCAAAAGCGGCTTCTAGGATCAAATCGGCCAGCAGCTGCATTGGTTTGGTAAATTCCGTCAATCCGTATAAAAACATGCGGTTGGCTGATTCATGGATGTAATCGGCCACATCATCAATAGAAGAAGTTAGTGCATGGATATCTTCACGATCAAACGGCGTAATGAAGTTTTTGCTAAGTTCTACATTGATATGGTGCGTAATATCATCGCCAACATTCTCCAGCCGGTCTATTTTTTGAAAAAGGTCTTTTGTGTTGATAGAAGTCGCATCGTTCACTTCTTTTTTAAGCAGTTCGGCCATCAAAACCACATTTTGAGTTGCATGATCAAACAGTGGGAAAAAAAGTTTTTTTCCGCGTGGCGTAAAATATTGTACAAGCGTGCTGAACATTTCCTCGGGTTTTAATGGTTTTTTTAAAGGTAGTACAGTGATGTTAAGAAATTGTTAACAGATCTGCATTGTTGATATTTAATCCATCACTACGACACCAATTTTTGCCCGATAAAAACAGTATTTGGATATGGTTTCAGCAACAAAATAATAAAGTTGTTACAAATCACTTACCGGCGCACAACTATATTTGCAAGGTCGGAAAACGCATACAGTTGATATTAATTTTTCATTTCCGGCCATTTTTTGTATCTGTTTTATATCATCATAACTGCACATGTTCCACAGAACTGTTTTTCGCCGGGGGTTATGCTTGATATTTCTATTAAGCACTTGTCCCGCTGTTTTTGCACAGCAAAAAATCCTTACCTTAAAACAAGCTGTACAAAATGCACTGCAAAACTATGGCACGATCAAAGCAAAAGCAAATTATGCCAGGGCTTCGGCAGCTTTGGTTAGAGAAGCTAAGCGGGAGTATCTGCCTAACTTAAATATTTCGGCTCAAAATGATTTTGGTACGGTCAACTCGCAATACGGGCCGCTGTATGGTTTAGGTGGATATGCAGTGGCTTCCAGCGGCCCGATTTTGGCCGGGCAAAACTGGAATTCTGCCTTTGGTGGCTTATATCTGGCCAACCTGAACTGGGATTTTTTCTCCTTCGGGAAAGCCAAAGAAAGAATAAAAGTAGCCCAAAGCCAGCAAACGTTGGATCAAAGCGATTTGGTACAGGAGCAGTTTCAGCAGGAAATCCGGGTTTCGGGAGCTTACCTTAATCTGCTTGCTTCACAACAGTTAGGTGTTTCCCAGCAAAATAATTTAAAACGCGCTTTGGCTTTGCGCAATGTAATTGTGGCTCGCGTAAAAAGCGGACTAAACCCTGGCGTAGATTCATCGCTGGCCAATGCCGAAGTGGCGAGTGCACAAATTGCGCTAACCAATTCGCAAAACGTGGTGCAGCAGCAAGGCAACCAGCTGGCACAATATATTAGCATGGTTCCGGTTGATTTTACGCTGGATAGTAGCTTTGTGAGCCGGATCCCGAAAACGCTGGATACGGCTACCAACTTTAACCTGAGCAACCATCCGATTTTGCAGTATTATCAAAACAGAATCAATATCAGCACAGAACGCGAAAAATATTACCGCACCTTCAATTTTCCAACCTTGTCTTTATTCAATATTTTTCAAGGAAGAGGTTCCGGTTTCAATAGTTATACGCTCAACCAAACCATCTATACGCAGAACTATTTCAACGGTGTCAATCCCACGCGCTCTAATTATTTGCTGGGTATCGGGCTGAGCTGGAACCTGACTTCTCCGCTGCGCGTGCATGAGCAGGTTCGGGCACAGCAATTTACTTCCGCAGGCTTAAAAAATGAACTGGAACTGGTGAACCAGCAGTTATCAGCCCAACTTATCCTATCTAAAAGCAGTATTGAAAATGCGCTCAAAAATTACCGGGCAGCACCGATCGGTTTAAAAGCAGCTACGGATGCTTTCAACCAAAAAACAGTTTTGTACCGAAACGGACTGGCCACCATTGTAGATGTTACGCAGGCTTTGTACACCCTAAACCGGGCAGAAACTGACCGCGACATTGCCTACAATAATGTTTGGCAGGCTTTGCTTTATAAAGCTGCGGCTACCGGCGATTTTGGGATATTTTTTAATGAATTTTAAATTTACCTTTTTCAGCAAGGTGAAAATTAGCACATAAAAACAGCATGGGATTAATCAGAAGCGCACTCAGAAAACCAATTACCATACTGGTTATTGTGGCAGCAGTTTTCTTTTTTGGGTTGAATGCCATGCGGAATATCAAGATCGATATTTTCCCGGATTTAAACCTGCCCGTTATCTACATTTCACATCCTTTTGGTGGCTATACACCCAACCAGATGGAAGCTTATTTTGGCAAACAATATGTTAACCTGCTGCTTTATGTTTCCGGTGTTAAAAGTATAGAAACTAGGAATATAACCGGTTTAACTTTACTCAAGCTTTCCTTTTACGAAGGTACAAATATGGCCCAGGCAGCAGCAGAAGTTACAGCCTTTGCCAACCGGGCGCAGGCGATATTTCCACCAGGCACGCAGCCGCCATTTATCATTCGTTTTGATGCTTCTACGCTACCGGTTGGCCAGCTGGTTTTGAGCAGCCCGAAACGTACCAATAATGAATTGCTTGATCTGGCAAACGTGTATATCCGCTCCTCTTTCACTTCCATTCCGGGCTTGATTTCGCCTGCTCCTTTTGGCGGAAACACCCGGACAGTGGTGATTAAAGTGGACCCAGAACTGCTGCGGTCGCACAATTTAACGCCGGACCAGATTGTAACCGCCATTCGGGAAAACAACATCACAGCTCCGGCAGGAAACGTCCGGATCGGCGATTATAATTACCTCACCCCAACCAACACTACGATTAAAACCATTCCGGATTTTGCCAACATTCCGTTGTACAAAGGTGGTGTTCAAAATCTGTTTTTGCGTGATGTTGCTTCTGTAGAAGACGGTGCGGATATTACCAGCAGTTATGCTTTGGTCAATGGCAAACGCTCCGTTTATATGCCCATAACCAAATCCGCAGATGCTTCGACCTGGGAAGTGGTGCAAAACCTTAAAAAAGCACTGCCCCGTTTTCAGGCATTGTTGCCCGACGATGTAAAGCTTTCTTACGAGTTTGACCAATCCGTTTACGTGATCAACGCGGTAAAAAGTTTGGTTACGGAAGGCGCAATTGGTGCGGTGCTGACAGGACTGATGGTTTTGCTGTTTCTGGGTGATCGGCGGGCGGCTTTAATTGTGATTTTCACCATTCCAATCTCGCTGATTTCAGGTGTGCTATTTTTGTACCTTTTTCATCAAACTATTAACATCATGACTTTGAGTGGTTTATCGTTGGCCATTGGTATTTTGGTTGATGAATCTACCGTAACCATCGAAAACATCCACCAGCATCTGGATATGGGTAAACCCAAAGCATTGGCTATTTGGGATGCCTGTAAAGAAATTGCGTTCCCGAAATTGCTGATTTTGTTTTGTATCCTGGCGGTGTTTGCCCCGGCGATAACGATGAAAGGAATTCCCGGTGCCTTGTTCTTGCCGCTGGCAATGGCTATCGGTTTTTCGATGATCACCTCTTATTTATTGGCACAAACTTTTGTACCGATTATGGCCAACTGGATGATGAAAAGCCATGAGGATAACGCTGATAAAAAAGTACATTTCAACCCGGAAGAAGAAAGCGATACCTGGGACCAGAAAAAACAACTGCTAAAAGAAGCACAAGCCCATCCTACCCGTTTTGATAAATTCCGGCAAGGCTATATGCACTTGATGAACCGGCTTTTTAATCAGCGCAAATTGGTGGTAACTGTTTATGTTATTGCTGCTTTGGGCACTGCGCTTCTTTTATTAACTACAATCGGGCGTGATGTACTGCCGAAAGTAAACAGCGGGCAGTTTCAGGTACGGTTGCGTGCGGCCGACGGGACACGTTTGGAACGCACCGAAGCAGATGTTATCAAAACCTTGCAGGTTCTGGAAGAATTAGTCGGCAAGAAAAATATTGCCGTTACTTCTGCTTTTGTTGGGCAGCACCCTTCGCAATTTTCCACCAGCCCCATATATTTATTTATGGCCGGCACACAGGAAGCTGTTTTGCAGGTCAATTTAAGTGAAGATTATAAAGTGAATTTGGATGAGCTAAAAGAACGTTTCCGGCACAAAATGAAGGCAGCACTACCAGATGTGAAGCTTTCTTTTGAGCCGATCGAGTTGACGGATAAAATTCTCAGCCAGGGATCCCCAACACCGGTTGAGGTTCGTGTAGAAGGAAAAAACAAAGTTCAGAATGAAGTTTTTGCCAATAAGATTGCTGCTAAATTACAAAAAATCAGATACTTGCGCGATGTGCAGTTGGGGCAAGCCACACATTATCCGGCTATCGATATTAATATTGACCGTACCCGTGCGGCCCAGCTTGGGGTTAATGTTTCGGATGTTTCGCGTTCATTGATCGCTTCCACGTCCTCATCACGCTTTACCGAAAAAAACGCCTGGCTGGATCAGAAAGCAGGACTAAGTTACAGCGTGCAGGTAGAAGTCCCGGAATATAAAATGGCCAGTTTGAATGACATCAGTGAAATTTCAGTGCTGAACAATTCATCGCGGCCGGTTTTGGGTGATCTGGCCGAAATAAAAAGAGATACTACTTTTGGCGAAAATGATGACATTGGTGCTTTGCCTTACTTGTCGGTAACGGCCAATATCAACAAAAAGGATTTGGGTACGGCAACAGACGATGTACAAAAAGCAGTTAAATCTTTGGGCAAACTGCCACGCGGTTTAACGGTGGAGGTGAAAGGGTTAAGCGAAACTTTGCTGGATACTTTAAGCAGTTTACAATCCGGTTTGATCATTGCCATTGTGGTAATTTTCCTGATGCTGGCCGCCAATTTTCAATCTTTTAAAGTTTCTTTTGTGGTGCTTTCAACCGTTCCAGCAGTAATTGCAGGCTCCTTGCTGCTGCTGATCCTAACGGGTTCTACCCTGAACTTGCAGTCTTATATGGGCATGATTATGTCTGTCGGCGTTTCTGTGTCTAATGCGGTGCTAATGATTACCAATGCAGAACATTTGCGGATGCACAACGGCAACGCACTCGAATCTGCCCGTGAGGCAGCCGCTTTGCGCTTGCGCCCAATCCTGATGACGAGTTTGGCCATGGTAGCCGGCATGATACCTATGGCATCCGGTTTGGGCGAAGGCGGCGATCAGGCATCACCGTTAGGCCGTGCAGTAATCGGCGGATTGATTGCTTCTACCTTTGCCGCATTGCTTATTTTACCATTGGCTTTTGCCTGGGTTCAAGGCAAAACCAGTACAGATTCTGTCTCTTTAGATCCAGAAGATAAAGAAAGTAAACATTATATTCCATCGCTTTATGATAATCCAAATGCTCAAGAATAAGCTGCTCCGAAGCATCCTAATGGTTTCCGTTATCAGTACATGCAGTGCCTGCCATTCAAACTCCGGCAATGATGACCAGCAGGATTCCGCCGTTGTCCCGGCTTTAGAAACTTTTTCGCTCAAAAAAGGGATGTTATCCACCAATTTGAGTATTCCCGGCGAATTAATTCCTTACCAGCAGGTAGATTTGTATGCCAAAGAAAGCAGTTTTGTAAAAAAAATTTATGCAGATGTGGGTTCCGAAGTAAAACAAGGCCAGCTACTGGTATCCATGGAAGCTCCGGAAATCAATTCCAACGTAGCCTCGGCACAATCCAAACTGCAATCCCAGGATGCGGTTTACACAGCCAGCAATTCTAATTACAACCGCTTGATGGAAACCGCCAAAACGCCCGGAACCATCTCCAAAAACGATATTGAACAGGCTGCGGCACGTAAAAATTCTGACAAAGCACAGCTGGATGCAGCAAAATCAGCTTACCAATCTGTGGCCGCAACGCGTGCTTATCTGGATATCCGTGCTCCTTTTAGCGGGGTAATTACAGCGCGGAATATCAATACCGGTGCCTACGTTGGGCCATCGGGCAAAGGTTCGGATTTGCCGCTGTTTGTTTTGCAGGAGCAGAAAAGGCTGCGTTTGGTTATTTCTGTGCCCGAGGTTTATACCGGTATGCTGAAACAAAAAGATGAAGTAAGTTTTAGTGTGAAATCCATGCCCAGCCAGCATTTCAACGCTACTGTGAAACGGATGGCAGGTTCATTGGATGAGCGTTTGCGTTCGGAACGGCTGGAAATGGATGTTTATAATGACAATAAAAAGCTGCTTCCGGGCATGTATGCAGAAGTAAGCATCCCACTGCCCGCGTCAGACAGCACATTTGTGATCCCAAAAACAGCATTGGTTTCTTCCACAGAAAGGGTTTTTGTCATCCGCGTAACCGATCATAAAGCAGAATGGGTAGATGTGAAAAAAGGCCGTGACTCCGGCGATCAGGTAGAAATTTATGGCAAATTGAAACCAGCTGATCCTTTGATAAAAGTGGCGACAGATGAGATTCGTAACGGATCAACTATCAAAACAAAATAAATTGCTGAACAATTTGTAAATGGAATCGATCACGCCACAAAAATTCACGTTTAAACATTGACCGGAAAAAATTATTTTTATACTTTTGATGCTTCTTTTAGCGAGTAAATTTTATGACGATAAAAGAAGCATGATGAGCACCCATAGCTCAGCTGGATAGAGCAACGGTTTTCTAAACCGTCGGTCTCAGGTTCGAATCCTGATGGGTGTACAGCCCTCTTTACAGCTTGTAAAGAGGGTTTTGCTTTGAAATGACTATCTTCACTAATAATAGCTGTTGGCTTTTATAGTTTATCCACACCAACATTCATTACAGTATTTATTATACTTGATATGCAAGTTAGAAAAATTGCTCCTGTTGTAAGAAAAGTGATGTTAAAAGACGCAAACGATGAAGAGCGCGATCTTGAATATTGGTTAACCAAGCAAGTAAAAGACCGTGCTGCTGCTGTAACTTTTCTTATATCTCAATTCTTAACCAAAGGACAAAGAATGGACAAAACAATAGTTGTAAAGAAAAGCTTAAAATTATGACGTTGGCAGAAGACTTTGAGGATTTTATACAGCTTCTCAATAAGTATAAAGTTGAACCGCCAATCTTATGTTGAAATACTAATAGTTATACAAAAAAATTGAAAAACGGCTTCTGCATAATGTAGAGGCCGTTTTTCAAATTTATGGCGTTTTTTTTGAAAGAAATAAATCAAACCAAAACCTTTGTTTGAAGTGTTGTTATGCTATTCAAACCATTTTTTAGAAAGATTTATGTGCGCACGTTTTACCATCAGCCAGTCGGAAAAAGAATTACTGGCAGAATTTGAAGCAAAAAGCATTGACCCGGATTACCGAGAAACCTATAACCTGGCTCCTACGCAGCTGGCCCCGGTTATCCTCGCCCAAAAACCGGAAGCGATCCAGCTATTACATTTCGGCTTGGTCCCATTTTGGGCGAAAGATAAAAAAAGCAGCTACTCGATGATGAATGCCCGGCAGGAAACAGTTTTGGAAAACAGAACTTTTAAGCCGCTGATGACGCATAACAAACGCTGCTTGGTGCTGGCGGATGGCTTTTATGAATGGAAAACCGAAGGCAAAAAGAAGCTTCCGTACCGGTTTACTTTGCTTAACCGCAAAGCTTTTGCATTTGCCGGATTATGGTCGCAGTGGAAAAGTGAAGACCAAAAAGAAGTATACGAATCATTCACCATCCTCACCACCAAACCAAATGAACAAGTGGCTACGCTTCACGACCGGATGCCGGTGATCCTGACCAAGGAAGAAGAAAAACTTTGGCTTTCTGACGATGTTCCGCCGATAGAACTGATTCAATTATGCGATCCATATCCGGCCGAAGAAATGAAAATGTACCCGGTTTCTACAGAAGTAAACAAAGCAACCAACAATCACCAGGATTTGATTTTACCGATGAACAGCCAATAAAATTAAGGTGGTAAAAACAGCATCTGATTGAAATTATCAATCAAACCGGATAAAAGAAGCATCATGATGAAATGCTTCTTTTACCCCTATAATTCTTTGATATAGTTTAAAAACTTGTGTAAAGCTTCCTTTTTTTGTTCGGTCAAATCAAAATCCAGCTTATTAAAGAGATAATCCCTAAGGTCAAAATTCGGATACACCGGCAGCGTTTGCAGCAATTCTTCCCGAGCATCAAGTCCTGCTTTTAGAGCTGTGTTAAAGCTTTTCATAAATTCCGGGTCGATGGGTTTATTAGCGATCCAGGCTGCAAAAACAAAAGGCAGAGCAGTCATTTTTTGCCAGATTTCGGCTAAATCGTAAACAAAGGTGTACTGATTTTTTTTGCCGAAAGTACGGTCGCCGATTTGTACAAATGCTGTTTTTATGCCAGTAAAATTAGCATAATCCGGGGCATTGATAATTTGTTTTGGGTTGATTTTCCAGTAGTTTTTCAGCAGCACTTTTGCCAGGTTATTAGATGATCTGGACTCTGGATCCAACTGAATAATTTCTGCTTCTTCAATCTTACAATTGCTAAAAATGAAAACAGAATTGACCGCTCCAACGGAACCGATACAATAATCAGAAACAAGCTGCCAATATGGCAAACTCAAAATTGCTGCTACTGGTATCAAACCTATATCTGCTTTATTATCAATAAGTTTTTGTGCGCAATCGGAAGGTGTATCTAAGCTTAAATCTATCTGTTTTAAAATAGAACTGTGTTGTATTCCGTAAATAAAAGGCTTTGTATTGGTATAACTAACTGCGGAAACCCGGATATTATGTTTCAAAATCTCAAAATATACAATCAAAAAAATGACCGGAAAAATCAAATTCTCCAGTCTGAATAGAAAAAATTATGCTAAAAATTTTAGGTGGTCTGTATTGTTAAAATCCACAATATGAAACTTTTCACCATCAAAATCTACACGGTAAAGTGTGGTGTTACGGTGCGGATAATTGTCCATTTCTGTCAACGGAAGATTGCTCAAAAGGCACAACAAAAGCCGCATTGCCCGGCCGTGCATACAAATCAAAACTGTAGTTTCTTCGGGATGAGACATAATTTCCTGCATCGCTTCTTTCTGCCGTGTTTGCACCTCGTTCGGGCTTTCACCATTTTCAAAACGAACGTCCAGCTCGCCGTCTTTCCAACTCTGCATAATCTTTTTAAAACGTCCGCGCGTTTCCTCGCTCACGGCTTTGCCTTCATAATTGCCCCAGGCCATCTCATCCAAACCCGGTAATTGTTGCCAGGAGATGCCACTATCAATAAACCCTTTTACGGTTTGGTGCGTGCGTTTCAGCGTAGAAGTATAAATTTTGTCGAAGGGAATATTTTTGTAAGCTCTGTAAAAAGCTTCGCCCTGCTTGCGTCCGGTTTCATTCAGATTGGTGTCCATTCCGCGGCCCTGTACAATGCCTGCTTTATTCAAGTCGGTTTCGCCGTGGCGGATAATGTAAAGCGTTTTTTTAGTCATTAAAAGAAGTATAGTAAATTATTGCTGATGTAAACCAAAATTTAGGTTTAGTTCAGAACCGGCAATTTATAAAATTTGGGCTTCACATCGTCCTCAAACTGATAATCCTGGTAGTTGGTCACCACATTATACAACGTATCGCGCTCTATCGGAACCCGGCCAACCTGTTTAATCAGTTCCACCAGTTCTTTCGTGCTCATGCCCGGATGCTGTTCCTCTGCTCCTGCCATCGCGTAGATTTTAGTGGTGTCATCCAAAGTTCCGTCAATATCATCTACCCCAAAATTAAGGGAAAGCTGCGCGGTGTTCCTGCTGATCATCGCCCAATAAGCTTTAATATGCTCAAAATTATCCAAGTAAATGCGGGAAATGGCATAGTTCCGTAAATCTTCAATCACAGTAGTTTCCGGAACGTTTGACATTTGGTTGTCCTGATTTCTGAATTTCAGCGGAATAAAAGTTTGAAAACCGCCAGTCCGGTCCTGCAATTGGCGCAACCTTTCCATGTGATCCACCCGGTGCCAGAATTTTTCAATGTGGCCATAAAGCATCGTCGCGTTTGATCGTCCGCCCAGTTTGTGCCATTCTTCGTGGATTGCCAGCCATTGGTCAGCTGTGCATTTATCTTTAGCAATCAGTTCACGAACTTCGGGATGAAAAATCTCCGCGCCACCACCCGGAATAGATTGCAAACCGGAATCCATCATCAGCTTCATTCCTTCAGCATAACTGATCTTGGCTTTTTTAAAAATATAATGGTATTCTACTGGCGTTAAAGCTTTTATGTGCAAATCCGGGCGATGGTTCCTAATCCGGCTAAATAGTTCAGCATAAAACGGAACATCGTATTGCGGCAGCACGCCGCCAACAATATGGACTTCTGTAACCGGCTGGCCGTCATACTTTTTAACGATGTTGAACATATCATCCATTGTATATTCCCAGCCTTCCGAACGCTGTTTCAGCAAACGGGAATACGAACAGAATTTGCAATCATAAACACAAAGATTGGTTGGCTCGATATGAAAATTCCGGTTGAAAAACGTGGTGTCACCATGCCGTTTTTCGCGGATGTAATTGGCCAGCACGCCCAGATAAGGCAACTCGCCATGTTCGTACAAAAACACACCTTCTTCAAATGTAACCCGCTCATTTTGAGCAACTTTTGCAGCAATAGCACGATGTTGCGGAGAAAGCCTCGGGCTGTTGAGCAAGCCCTGTATAGCATCAGGCATAAACAAAAAATTATTTCTGCAAAAATACTATAAAACCATGAACCGATAGCGGTTTAGGCTATGCAGAACAAGTGCGTGCTTCTTTTGGGCCTGCTTTTTACATTATGTTGATGCAAACAGGATTATGTAAAATATTTTGAGAACGATGTGCCCCTGAATTTTATCAATTATGCTGATGTTTGCAAAACCGAATTTTTACCCGATAAAAGAAGTATGAAGATTGAAACCATTGCCGTCCACGCCGGAAACCAGATCGATCAGGGCAATAAAGCCGTGATCCAGCCCATCACACTTTCGACCACTTTTGAACGTGCTGCGGATGGCACCTATCCTTCGGGCTATATTTACAGTCGGAGCAATAATCCCAACCGTAATTCGCTGGAAAACGTACTGGCAAAATTGGAAAACGGTGCAGCAGCAGCAGCTTTTTCTGCTGGCAACGCAGCTGGGATGACGGTTTTTCAATCCCTGGAACCAGGCAGTCATCTGATTTGTCCGGATGATATGTATCACGGTTTGCGCAATTTGTTGAAACAGGTTTTCGGTAATATTTTAGAATTTGATTTTACTGATCTGGGCGATTTAGATTTGGTTGAAAAAACGATCAAACCAAACACAAAACTGATTTGGATGGAAACACCCTCCAACCCGCTTCTAAAAATTACAGACCTTTCCGCTATCGTGGCCATTACCAAAAAAACATCGATAAAAACAGTATGCGACAATACTTTTGCCACACCAATTTTACAGCGGCCTTTGGATTTGGGTGTGGATTTGGTAATGCACTCAACTACCAAATATTTAGGCGGACACAGTGATGTTTTAGGTGGCGCACTGATTGCCCGAGAGGCAAATGATTGGTGGTTAAAACTTAAACAAATACAAGAAATGGGTGGTGCAATCCCCTCACCTTTTGATTGTTATCTTACTACAAGAGGTATTAAAACTTTACCTTATCGAATGAAAGGTCATGTTGAAAATGCTTTGAAGATTGCTGCTTTCCTAGAAAACCACCCGCAGGTAGAACGCGTTTTTTATCCCGGATTGGCTTCTCATCCGCAATATGCAATCGCTCAAAAACAAATGTCTGCTGGTGGCGGCATGTTGTCTTTTCTGGTAAAAGGCGATGCAAAAGAAGCACGGCAAGTTGTAAACCAAGTCAAAATTTTTACTCAGGCTACCAGTTTAGGCGGTGTGGAAAGCTTGATCGAACATCGTGCTTCAGTTGAAGGGCCTGATACCAAAACTCCTCAAAACCTGATTCGGGTTTCTGTCGGATTAGAAAACGCAGAAGATTTGATCGAAGATTTAACGGCTGCATTACAAGCTGTTTCTAATTAAAAGAGAATAAAATTTGGCTGAGTTCCTATTTCAATCTTATCTTTGAAATAATATTTGGTAGCGATACCGTCCTAATCAAGCCTTTTCAGGCTTTGATTTATAAAGAAGTGGCGAGAGATCAGGCTCTGCAACCCACTGGCAACCCTTTGTAAACGAAGAAGGTGCCAATTCCTGGCCCGGCAAATAACACCGGGGAATATAAATTAATCAACATGAACAATACAATTTTAAGGCAGTTTAAGCAGCAAAACTGTGCGAAAGCAAAATTGAAACCATTGATTTTTGATGGCAACTGCGCAATAAGTTTTTGTTGGGATTGCTTCCCTCGTTTTTGATCTGTTTTATTCTCAAACGAAGTTTTCCATACATGAGCCTGCAAAAATTTATTTATCCATCTGCTTTTAAACTCGAATCCGGCAAATCTTTACCAGGCTTAGAAATTGCATACCATACTTTTGGAGAGTTAAACCCGGAGAAAAACAACGTGATTTGGGTATGCCATGCCCTCACAGCAAATGCAGATGTGCTGGACTGGTGGCCGGGCTTGTTTGGCGAAAATGTACTGTTCAACCCAAAAGAACATTTTATTGTTTGTGCCAATATTTTGGGTTCGGCTTATGGTACAACTAATCCGCTGAGCATCAATCCGAAAGACGATGAACCTTACTACTTATCTTTTCCAACTATCACTATCCGGGATATAGTTAAAGCACATCAACTACTTGCTACACAGATAAGTATAGATAAAATTGAAACCCTGATCGGCGGTTCGCTCGGTGGACAACAAGCCATGGAATGGGCGATTTCTGAGCCTGAAAGAATTAGCCAACTGATCATCATGGCTACCAATGCCAGGCATTCTCCCTGGGGAATTGCTTTCAATGAATCGCAACGTTTATGTATCAGTGCTGATTCAACTTTTTATAAAAGCCAGCCACATGGCGGAAATATAGGGCTAAAAGCAGCACGAAGTCTGGCACTATTGTCTTACCGAAACTACCAAACTTACGGAGCTACACAATCTGAAATTGATATGCAAAAAAAAGATTTTTTCAATGCTTCTTCTTATCAGAATTATCAGGGACAAAAATTAGTAAACCGCTTCAACGCATATAGTTACTGGTATCTAACTAAAGTAATGGATAGCCATAATGTGGCTCGAAACCGCACCACTATAGAAAGTGCTTTGGGACGAATCAAAGCACGAACGCTGGTTATAGCCATTGCATCAGATATTTTGTTTCCGCCAGAAGAACAACGGTTATTGAACCGACACATTGAAGGTTCCGTTTTTGCTGAAATACCTTCACTTTTTGGGCATGACGGTTTTTTAATCGAAACGGTTGCTATCAGTAAAATTATACAAGCATTTTTAAAACAGGGATTTATAGAAAAATCCGCTGTAATTTTAAATAGTTAAGACATCATGAGTAAAAAATTAAATATTGGTTTTTTTGGCTTTGGCGTGGTGGGTCAGGGATTATATGACATCATCAAAACCAAGCACCTGAACCTGGAAATCCTACAGTTTGTAATTAAAAATACGGACAAAAAACGCAGTTTACCACAGCACTTATTTTCTGCCGATAAAAACAGTATCCTCCAAAACCCGGAAATCAACACCGTTGTAGAAATGATTAATGATGCAGATGCCGCATTTGAAATTGTATCCGCAGCAATGAAAGCCGGGAAAAATGTAGTTTCTGCCAGTAAAAAAATGATTGCAGAACATATGTCGGAACTTCTTGATTTGCAGCATCAACACGGAACTTCTTTGCTGTATGAAGGTGCGGTTTGCGGCAGTATCCCAATTATCCGCAATCTGGAAGAATATTACGACAATGAGTTGCTGCATTCTATTTATGGGATTTTCAACGGCTCTTCCAACTACATTTTGTCTAAAGGTTTTAACGATGGCTTGGATTATGCCACAGCTTTGCAGCAGGCGCAGGATCTGGGCTTTGCAGAAACAGACCCAACCAGTGATGTTGGTGGTGATGATGCTAAATACAAACTCCTGATTGCGGCTTATCATGCTTACGGAATTGTGGTAAAACCAGAAGAAATTTTTAATCTGGGAATTGAAAATATAACTATAGCAGACATTCAGTATGCCAAGGAGAAAGAACTGAAGATCAAGTTAGTACCATTTGCTCAAAAACTAAATGACAAGCAGGTTGCTATGTATGTTTTGCCCCGTTTTGTCAGTAAAAAAGAACTGCTGTACAATGTGGATTATGAGTACAACGGCGTAATTGTGCAAGCCGCCTTTGCAGATCAGCAGTTCTTTTTTGGTAAAGGTGCAGGCGGCCATCCTACGGGTTCGGCCGTACTTTCAGACATTACAGCTTTGCGTTATGATTATCATTACGAATACAAAAAAGCTGCTGAAACCGAAGGTTTGCAATTTACCAATGACATTATCTTGAAAATTTATTTACGCTATAACCGGGAAGAATTAGTTGAAACGCTTGGTTTTGACTACGTAACCGAACGGTTTTATTCAGAACGGTTTAAATTTATTATCGGCAAAATCAAATTAAAAAATCTGATCGCACATCAACACCGTATATCGCAAGACAACGCTTTTATTGCGGTTGCTAATCAAAGCTTGTCTTCGCATTAGTAAATACTTTAAAAGCACTGATTTAAGTTTTGTAGTAGATTTCTTTAATCAGCGTTGAAAGAGGTGCTCCTGGTCAGAGCCCCTCTTTTTTTGTTTTAGGTTGCCACACCAATTCAAAATCAGATTTGCAACAAATTTTTTATGTTTGCAACAACAGCTGATGCCACACACACAAAAATATACTATTTCTGATTTTCTTTTACAAAAGAGAACTGCACTTTTTTTATGGTTTGGGCTAAGCTTTTTTGTGGCGATAAAACAAGCATTCGGCCACCATTACAACAACTACCTGATTTTTAAATATACTTTTTTCAACCTCATCCATCAGCATAATTTGTACCTGCCGCAGCCGGAACATTATTTGGATGTCAACCATTACGGCCCGTTGTTCGGTTTGTTTATTGCACCTTTTGTATGGCTGCCGGATGAAGTTGCCGTTATTGCTTGGGTGATGTTCAATACCTATATTCTTTATCAAGCAATTAATCATCTTCCTTTACTTAATCAACAGAAAATCATTGTTTTATTGCTGTGTGCGCATGAGCTAATGACTGCTTCTTTTAGCGTACAATTTAATCCCTGCATGACGGCTATTATCTTGTTGAGTTTCATTTTAATCCGACAGAAAAAAGATTTTTGGGCCGCTTGTTTAATTATTTTGGGCGCATTCATCAAGCTTTACGGTATTGTCGGACTTGCTTTTTTTTTCTTTTCAGAACAAAAATTAAAACTGATTTTGAGCCTGGCTTTTTGGTCGGTTGTATTTTTTTTACTGCCAATGACCATTTCTTCACCGGCATTTGTAGTGCAAACTTATCACGACTGGTTCCATGTTTTGGTTGAAAAAGATGCACAAAACGCAGCATCGCTCATGCAGGATATTTCGGTCATAGGTATGGGTCGGCGGATTTTTCATTTGCAAATTTCAAACGGAATTATCTTGCTGCCGGCTTTAGCCATTTTTGCTTCTTCCTATTTGTTCATCAAAAAACACAAGCAGCTGCCTTACCAATTATTAATTTTAAGCTCGACTTTGCTTTTTACTGTTCTGTTTAGTTCCGGTTCAGAATCTCCGACTTATATCATTGCTTTTTTGGGTGTAGCCATTTGGTTTGTTAACCTCGAAAAACCGGTAAAACCTTTGCAAATTGCTTTATTAATTTTTGCTTTTATCCTGACCAGCCTTTCGCCTTCTGATTTATTCCCAAAAAGTATCCGAACGGAATATGTAGTCAAATACGCCTTAAAAGCACTGCCATGTTTGTTGGTTTGGCTTGTTGTGGTTTATGAAACCTGGACAAGAAAAACAGCTGTTTCAACAGAAAACCCAGAATTAACAGCCGCATGAAAAAACTTGTTTCAATCATAGTTCCATCGTTTAATGAGGAAGGCAATGTTGAAACGCTTGCTTTGCGCCTGATTGATGTTTTTAGCAACCTGCCTTATCAATTTGAAGTTATTTTTGTGGATGACGGCAGTTCAGATCATACATTGGAAAAGCTAAAAAAACTTTCCGATTTGGGAGACAATAATTTTTTCTATCTGGAGCTTTCCCGGAATTTCGGACATCAAAACGCATTGAAAGCCGGTTATGATCACGCTTCGGGAGATGCTGTGATTTGCATGGACAGCGATTTGCAGCATCCGCCGGAATTGATCCCGCAGTTTTTAGAAAAATGGGAACAGGGCTATGATGTAGTTTACACAACCCGTGAATATGCCGATGAAGCAACTTTTTTCAAGCGAAAAACTTCAGATATTTACTACAAAATTTTAAATTCTATTTCGGATACCAAATTGGAAAAAGGAACAGCCGATTTCCGTTTAATTGATAGAAAAGTAGTGAATGTATTGTCGCAAATGCCGGAAAACGGCTTATTTATGCGTGGATTGATCCGTTGGTTGGGTTTCCGGCAGTTTGCCATCAATTATGTTTGCGATCCGCGTTTTTCAGGTAAAAGCAAATATACTTTCAGAAAAATGGTCAATTTTGCCATCGAAGGCGTAACTGCTTTTAGCGTGCGCCCTTTAAACATTGCAATTGGTATAGGCTTGTTCTTCTCGATTGCAGCCATTTTATACGTGCCCTACATCCTGATTAGTTATTTTTCCGGACATGTAGTTTCCGGATGGGCTTCTTTGCTGGCCACCGTTGTATTTTTTGGCGGGATGCAACTGATGGTTTTAGGGATTATTGGCCTTTATTTGGGCAAACTATTTATGCAGGCCAAACAGCGGCCCAACTATATTGTACGCTCTTCCAACCTGATAAAAATCAATAATGATCTTATTAAGCTTTGATATTGAAGAATTTGATATGCCGTTTGAATATAGCAAAACCATTTCTTTTGCAGACCAACTGTCTATTTCTACCTCAGGAACGATCCAAATTCTAGCTATATTAAAACAGCATCAGGTTAAAGCTACATTTTATTGCACAGCTAATTTTGCCTTAAATAAACCGGACGTTATTGCTGAGATAGTAAATGACGGACATGAAATTGCTTCTCACGGTTATTACCATTCCGATTTCAAAGTTGAGCATTTAAGGCAATCAAAAGAAGCATTGGAAAAACTAACCGGGAAAATAGTTTCCGGTTTTCGCATGGCGCGCATGATGCCGGTAGATGAAAAGGAGATTTTTCAGGCCGGATATACTTATAATTCTTCCATCAATCCAACTTTTTTGCCTGGCCGATACAACAATTTCCACCGTCCGCGCACTTGGTTTTACCAGGATCAGGTTTTACAATTACCATCTTCTGTTACACCTTTAGTACGCTTTCCACTATTTTGGTTGACTTTTCACAACCTGCCTTTGAGGCTAATTGAATGGATGTGTAAACGAACGTACAAAAAAGACGGTTATTTAAACCTGTATTTTCATCCCTGGGAGTTTACAGATTTAAACCAGCCGGAACGTTTTAATTTTCCAAAATATGTCGTTAAAAATTCTGGGGGGAAATTTGTAAAAAGAATTTCAGATTTTATTTCCTGGGGGAAAAGAAACAATTACACTTTCAGTACAACACAAGAATTTATAAAAACAATTACTAAATAGTTTATTACTATATAATAGCAAATTAAAACTATTTAGTAACTAAATTTTTTCTTATTTTTTTGATGATTGCTTCCAGAATTAAAACGTCCTCCTCAACTTCCAAATTTAGATTGGTATTAATACCTGGGCCAGTTAGTTGGATTTCATACAAGGCAGACTCTAATTTTATAGTGGTAAAAGAAGCATCAGGTTTTTTTGGTATTTCTTTTTCAATTGCTTGCTGCTCTGCAACATTTGTAGCTTTAGATTGCATTTTAACAGTTGGTTCCACAACTTCTTGCTCATTACTATCAGTTAATTGATTACCATTTAGTAAACCGCAAGTTTTCAAACCTTCCAAAAAATATCCCACAATGCGCCCTGCAGTATTTTCTTCTACACCAAATTCCCTAATCAAAATTTTATCAAGCATTTCAACCGGCAAATCCCGCCCTTTAAAACGCTCATACAGAATAGAAAAAACTTGTGGTGATAAAAAAGATTTTCTTAAAAATGCTATTCTTTCACTATTGGTATAAGAATGTTTAATTAGTTTATATTCCTCGGAAATAGTAATAATACTTTTATCAAATTCGATTAGATTAAATTTTTGGGCAGAAGATATAATCACCATAAAACCGCCGCTTATTTTTCGCTGCATCTTTTCTGCACAATTTTCAACTGAACAGTTTCCACCTAAAGCATCAGCAGCATCAGCCAAAGCAAATGCTTTCTGAAAAGAAGCCAAAGGATAGTTTAAGTTTTTAGGCATAGTTTGATTATTAAGTTTTTACAAACCTATAAAAATTCTATTTAATTACTATAAATAGTTTTTTAGTAATAGAAAATAGAAAAATTAGTTTTTCTTATTAATGCTGTTTTTATAACACAAGTTTCTTGTATAATTATTATTTTGATACAATTGTGCTATGAAAATCTCCCAATCAAAGTTGCTTCCATTTCTTATGCTGATTTCACTAACCGTCAGCAGCTGTTCTAAACAGCAATATCGTGCAAGGAGCAAAAGGTATCCGCATGAAGCACCGAAAAAGTAGTAAATTCGCATTTAGCAGCAACCGGATTTGGTTAAAATTTATAAATGAATAAAAACAGGCTCGAAGCATTTTCTGATGGCGTATTTGCTATTGCCATTACACTATTAGTTTTAAACATAAAAGTTCCAATTAAACAAAATATTAGTAACGGGCAGCTAAACCAAATTTTAGTTAATGCCTTGCCTCAATTGGTAAGTTTTGTTTTTAGTTTTTTAATAATCGGTGTTTTTTGGGTTGCCCATCACCGGATATTTAGTTTTGCAAAAGTTGTGGATACGCCGCTGGTGTGGCTAAACATTGTTTACCTGATGTTTATTGCAATCATTCCGTTTCCGGCTTCTATTTTGGCGGATAATTTTTTTCTCACCACCACCATTCTACTTTACACCGGAACGTTGTTTTTAATTTCAATAATGAATTTTATCATATTGAAATATATTTTGCATAACGAAGATGTAAAACATGAAGCATTAACACCCGAAGTATATCGATCAGCCACAAAAACAGCAGCAATCGGGCCAATCTGTTATATTTTGGCAGCTTGGACTTGTTTTTTAAGTGATTATATCAGTTTGTTTTTCATATCCTGCGCACTGCTTTTTTACATTTTTATTTCCGGTAAAAACACCATGAGTAAAAAGCTGATTGCTGTGGCGAAAGAAAAAGTAGAATCAGAATAAATCAATGTATATCACCAAAAAAACATTGGTAAAAGAAGCATCAGATGTTTCGCTTCGTGTCCCAGTTTTCTAAATAATCAGCTATTTTTTTGAGGAACATGCCGCCCAAAGCACCATCCACAATCCGGTGATCGTAGGACAACGACAGGTACATCAGGTGCCGGATGGCAATCATATCGCCAGACGGTGTTTCTACAACGGCCGGTTTTTTCTTAATCACACCAACGGCCAAAATAGCAACTTGCGGTTGATTGATAATCGGCGTGCCCATTATGTTGCCAAAAGAACCAATGTTGGTGATGGTAAAAGTGCCATCTTTTACTTCTTCGGGAAGCAACTTGTTGCCGCGGGCACGATTGGCCAGGTCATTTACAGCTTTTGCCAAACCCAGCAGATTCAAATTATCGGCATTTTTAATCACTGGAACAATCAGGTTCCCGGATGGCAAAGCCGTGGCCATGCCAATATTGATATTTTTTTTGCGGATGATCTGCGTACCGTTCAGCGACACATTCACCATCGGCATATCTTTTAAAGCGTTGGCAACTGCTTCTATAAAAATCGGTGTAAAGGTTATTTTTACGCCTTCACGTTTTTCAAAAGCGGCTTTATTCCTGTCGCGCCATTGCACCAAATCGGTAACATCGGTTTCAATAAATGAGGTAACATGCGGCGAAGTTTGTTTGCTGATCACCATGTGGTCGGCAATCATTTTGCGCATCCGGTCCATTTCAATGATCTCATCACCACCTGAAAAAGAAAAATCAGCACCAGTATTTTTATCTTCCGGTTTAAGTTGAGGCGGAGTTTCCGGTTCGGATGCTTCTTTTATCGGTACATTTTTAGGTTGATGCTGAACCGATTCGTTTTTTGATTTTTGTTGCAGATAATCCAGCAGGTCATCTTTCGTCAGGCGTCCTTCAGCACCCGAACCGGGAATCTGGTCCAGTTCTTCCTGCCGGATATTCTCCTGAGCAGCAATACTTCTCACCAGCGGAGAATAAAAACGAATATTGTCTTTTGCAGAAATTGAAGCAGCAGTTTTCGGCTGTAAAAACTCAAGCCCCGGAATGGTTTCCGGCGATGCTTCTTTTATCGGTGTTTTTTCGGTAGGTGCTTCTTTTACCGATATATTTTCCAGTCGGGAAGTTATGGGCGGTGTTGCAGGCTGTGGCACCAAATCAATATTTTCTTCCGCTTCGGTTTCAATCAAAGCAATTACGGCCCCAACCCGAACCACATCATCTTCCTGAAAAAACTGCTTATTCAATTTGCCTTTTACCGGCGACGGAACATCAGAATCCACTTTATCCGTTGCAATTTCTACCACCGCATCATCCGTTTCGATCACATCGCCTGGCTTTTTCAACCATTTGATCACCGTTGCTTCAGCAACACTTTCGCCCATTTTCGGCAGCAGCAATTCGTATAAAGCCATTCTTGTATTTTGGTCGATAAAATTACGTTTTATTTTGATTCACGTAGCAGTTTCAGCAAATCGATCATCGCATTGGTAGCGGTGCGCTCAATATTCTGGATGCGTTTATTGCCAAAAACATATTTTTTAGCCTTCGTTTTTTCTTTGTTGGCCACAGCAATCCAAACCGTTCCAACCGGTTTATCTTTCGTTCCGCCATCCGGGCCAGCAATCCCGGTAACGGCAACGGCATAATCAGAAGAAAAATTGCGTAGCGCACCTTCCGCCATCTCGCGCACGGTTTCTTCGCTGACGGCACCGTTTTCCCACAAAGTATCCGCATTAACGCCCAGCATCCGCTCCTTCATCTCATACGAATACGAAACTGCGCCACCCAAAAATATGCTGGAAGCACCGGGCAAACTCGTGAATAAATGCGCCAAATAACCGCCGGTGCAGCTCTCGGCCAGCGACAAGGTTTGCTGATTTTTTGCCATTAAAAGAAGTATTGCTTTTTCCAGCGGAATATCTTCAGTGGCGACAACCGTATCGCCCAAGCGATCCAGAATTTTTTGGGTTTGAATTTGGAGTTCCTGTTTTAACTGATTTTCATCTTCGCCGTAAGCACTCAGCCGCAAACGCACCACGCCCAATTTCGGCAGATAAGCCAGTTTGATTTCCGCTGGAAGCTGATCTTCAATATCTGCAATCCGTTCGGCTAAAAAAGATTCACCTTCGCCAGCTGTCAGAATAGTTTGGTGGATGATTTTTGGCAGATCAAAAGTTTGTTTCAACTTTGGGATCACTAAATCTTCCATCAGATACATCATCTCAAACGGAACGCCGGGCATTGAAACATATACTTTTCCCTGCTCTTGAAACCACATGCCTGGAGCTGTACCGTTTTTGTTTTGCAAAACCTCACAATTTTCCGGCACATCAGCCTGGCCGATGTTTACCTCAAGCAGCGGGCGGTTGTATCGGGCAAAAATCGCGGCCACATTGTCCAGCGTTTCCTGGTCGCGTTTTATGCCGACACCAAAATATTCGGCCAAAGTGGTTTTGGTAATATCGTCTTTTGTGGGGCCTAAACCGCCGGTGATCAAAATAATGTCGGCGCGGCCGGATGCTTCTTTTAGGGCAGATAAAATGTGCTCGCGGTCATCAGAAACAGAAGAAATTTGCTTGATGCGGATACCGGCAGCATTGAGCTGCTGCGCCATCCAGGCCGAATTGCTATCGATAATCTGCCCGATCAGGATTTCATCTCCAATGGTAATAATTTCTGCTAACATGCTAATAATTGTTGTAGTAATCTTTGCGCTTGTTCAGCTTCAGCGTTTGCAAAATGCTGGCTTTTACCCGCAAATCAACGCTGTAATATTTGTAATAACCAAACGGGATCCATTGAAAAGCCAAATCCCAGCAATGCAAATCGCGATAAATATTTAAGGAAGTGGTGCTGACTTTGTTCAGCCTGAAATCATAACCGGTGGTATATTGCAGCTTCCATTTTGGCGTTACGTTGAAATCGCCGTTCACATTTACGGCATTGTTGATGCTCGTGGTTACGCCGGAATTGAAATACGTAAAATTATAATTCAACGAAACATTCCAGGGGATATTAAAATCTACAAACGCATTCGGGTCGCGGTTGATCATGGCCAATTGCCCGGCTTGCTGTGCATTTATGCCCTGCAAAGTATTGGTGTTATTTTGATTGCGCTGCTGGCTTTGGTTTCTGGCCGAATTTGAGTTTAAACTGAAGTTTGAAGAGATAGAAAATGCGGTGAGCGTTGGTAGCTTTCCTGATTCTAAAGTATATCGGTTTGTTAATAGTTGATATTTTTTAATTTGCCCGTTGATTATAGAATCTTTTATAATTGTAGTGTATGGATCAAAAACAGCAGTAAAATTTAGCCCCAGTTTTTGGTTGAACAAAGCCGTCCGCCCGGTAACGTTGATGGGTTGAAGCTTTAAAGAATCAGCCACAAAATTATAAAAAGTAGAAAACGACAGTCCTTGCAAAATTGGGATTTTGCGGTCGGTATTTGTCGTATCCGTACTTTTTGCCCGTACTTTTGCTTCAACGGTATTATCCACGCTCAAAGCCAAACCGGCAGACCTTCCGCCTGATGGTCCCCTATAAAGCGAATTGTCAAAAATAGAATAACGGGTGGAAGAATAAGGGTAAGGAATGGCCGGATTGCTGACCACGTTCTGGAAGTATCTGTAGGAATTGCTGTTGTAATCCGGGCGGTATTGGAAACTTAGCGAAGGCGTCATCACATGATGGATTTGTTTGAGCCAGCCTTTTTTAAAAACCAAATTACCATATACTTTGGTAGATAAACCCGTGCTTACACTATAAGAACCTGCCCGGCGAAAACCCGGAATGGTATCGGTAACTAAAGAATCTACACCGGTTGTATTTCCGCGGGCATACCGTTTCCGGATAGTTTGTAGATAATCTACTTCACTGTAATTTATGCTGGAAGAAAACTGAAAATATTTCAACACATTCAAACTCAAACTCACCGGAATATTTTGCTGGAAACCGTTTTGAAAACGCCTGAAAACCTGCTTGGTCAAAAATTGAGACTCAGGAATAGCTGAAACCTGGTTATCGCCGGTCAGCGTGTATTGCACATTAATCCGCTGATACCATTTCTGCTCGCCAACCCTGGTTTTAGAATCAAACGGATTGATACTGGCCACGTTAAAATTAAAACTTGGCAAATCTAACGTGATTGTTCCTGTAGATAAATCTTGGCTATGGTTGGCACTTGCCGTAAAATTGAAAGGTGTACCTGCCCAAGTTTTACTATAAGCAACACTTGAGCGCAAGTTATTTTGGGTTAGAGCAGTTAAATTATAATTTACTGTACTCGCATTATTTCTATAGTAAGTTTGAGTACCTGCATTTACCGAAGCACTAAAAGTGCTTCCCGGATTAGCGTTCGGGTTTTGAGTGTGCGACCAACGGATGTTGAAATCTTTTGCAGCCGGATCGGTTTCCAAACCATATTTATGGTAGCCGAAACTCAGCACCAAATTGCCAGAATATTTATAGCGGTCAAAATAGCGTGCATCACTGCTCAACTCAAACGAACCTTTAGAATAAATGGAACCGTAATTAGTGAGGTCAAACTTATCCCCAAAACCCATGTAATAGCCAAAATTCCGCAGGTTAAAACCTAATTGTGCATCCTCGCCAAAACTGGGTAAAATGATACCGGAAGTTCTTTTGTCGGGTTTTGGGAAAAAGCCAAACGGAATAGCGACCGGCAGCGGGATGCCTTCAATCTCCAAATAAGCTGGCCCTGAGATAATCTGGTTTTTTTCGGCAATCCCTTTGGTGATTACAATCCCGAAATGGGTATCAGGATAGGGCAAATTACAGGTGCTGAACAGAATGTTGCGGTAAGCAATTTCGTCTTCGTTCAGCTTTTTGGCCTGTCCGCCGGAAATGTAATTGCCCTGCTGTTCTGAAAACGCCTGGAAAATTTTTGCTTTCTTGGTGACGTAATTAAAAACTAAAGAATCTGCTGTAACCGGACTGTCATTTTTTTGCTTGAGAATTGGCTTGCCATAATAGCGTTTTGTTTTCGGATTGACATTTCCGCGGGCATAAGCATTGTGGTTTTTTTGATCGAGTTTGATGTATTCAGCATCAATTGCAGCATCGTCATAAGTAATGCGCGCCCGGCCATATAAGTAAACAATATTGTTGACCTGATCCGTAACAATAGAATCTTCTGCCGTATATTTTACTGTAGAACCTAAATTGCTCTTGGCTTTTGCAGCAGTATCGGTTTTGGCAGCGGTTTTTGAGGATGCTGTTTTTACCCCTGTTTTTTTGCTTTTCTTTCCTTTTGCCGGTATAGTATCCTGCTTCAAAAAAATACGGTCTCTTTTTTTAGCGGAATCCAGTTGGATAATTGTATCGGCTCCAGGCAACTTATATTTTTTAGCAAAACGGGGAATTGACAAAGAAAAAGCTGAAAAAAAAGAAATTATGATAATGAGTACAGGAAAAAGAAATTTTATAAATCTCAAAATTGATTTTGAATATTATTTTTGCAAATATATGTTGTGCACGGTCTCAAAATTAATGAAAAATAGAACATTGAAAAGGCTCATTTATTGTTTAACATTTTTTAACTTGTTTACCAGCACTACTTCTTTTGCCTATAAAAAATCATTGATAGATACCGTTGCCGAAAAACGTTTCAAACTTAAAACCATTGTGGTAGATGCCGGGCATGGTGGCCGCCGCACCGGTGCTTCCGGTTCTTTTTCGTTGGAAAAGGATGTAACGCTGGCCATCGCTTTTAAGTTACAAAAAGCGATACAGCAGGAAATGAACGACGTAAAAGTAGTGATGACGCGCACTACTGGCGATGATGTGGAATGGCAAAAAAGATCGGATATTGCCAACGAAAACAAGGGGAATCTTTTTATTTCCATACATTGCAACTCTTTGCCGGATAAAACAGTTACTGTTCGCGGCAAAAGGACCCGCATCCCGGATCGCTCCGGAAAAGGAGTTTTGCTGCTGGTTTATGGTTTTCATCGCACCAAAGAAGAAGAAAAAGCTATCC
Organism: uncultured Sphingobacteriaceae bacterium; assembly: GCA_964236465.1. GTDB lineage: Bacteria > Bacteroidota > Bacteroidia > Sphingobacteriales > Sphingobacteriaceae > Mucilaginibacter_A. The sequence continues at coordinate 51,247 of CAXSBZ010000008.1, forward strand.
GCGAAAACCTGATGGATGACAAAGAATCGTCTGAAATGAACACGGGTTTTGACCCGAATGATCCGACATCAACCATTCTGATGAACGCTTATAAAAATAAGTATCGTAAACAAAGCATCCGTTTTGCTGATTTAGTAAATAATGAATTCGTTGCAACTGATGGCCGCCACAGCAACGGCGTGATTGAGCAAGGCGTATTGGTTTTGTGCCACAGTGCAATGCCCTCTGTTTTGGTAGAAACAGGCTTTATCAATAATCCGGATGATGAAAAATATTTAAACTCCGAAGAAGGACAAACGGAGATTGTAAATTCTATTGTCCGTGCCATCGTAAAATACCGCAAGGAAAATGAATAATCCTAATTTAATTTTATTTAACATTCTATATTTTGAAAATATCTAACGAAACAAAAATCGGCGCATTGACTGCCGTTGCTATTACTATACTTATTTTAGGTTATAATTTTTTGCGTGGAAACGACATCTTGTCCAGAGAGCAAAGGTTTTATGCCGTTTATGGCCATGTTGACGGGTTAAATGTTTCTAAGCCGGTATTGGTAAACGGTTTTCAGATTGGCCGTGTTTCTGATATGAAACTACAGCCGAGTGGTAAAACAGTTGTCGAATTCAAGATCAACAAAGATTATCCGATTCCCGAAAATTCTGTTGCCCGGCTGATGAGTACAGACTTACTTGGCAGCAAAGCCATTGAATTTGAATTGGGCAACAGCAAAACTTTTGCTGAAAATAAAGACACTTTACGATCAAATGTAGAAAGAAGCCTGGCAGAATCTGTGCAGCCGGTGCAGAAAAAGGCGGAAACGATTATTGCAAAAATGGATTCTTTGCTCACTTCTGTCAACACAATTTTGAACCCTTCTTTTCAAAAAAATATCGACCGGACTTTCAAAAGTATCGCTGCAACTTTGGAAACTTTGGAAGGAACAACAAAAAAAGTGGATGGTTTAGTGGGGTCTGAAGGTGGCCGAATCAGTAAGATTTTGGCCAATTTTGAATCAATTTCCGGAAACCTGCGCAACAACAATGAGCACATTTCACACATCGTTTCCAATTTCGATCAAATGAGCAATCAAATGGCAAAATTAAATGTGCAAGAAACTTTAACAAATGCCAATAAAGCGGTCTCAGAACTTCAGGCAGCGATTGAAAAGATCAATAACGGAAAAGGATCCGTGAGTTTGTTATTGAACGATGATAAGTTGTATAATAATTTGAATGACGCCGCAGGAAACTTGGATAAACTGATGATTGATTTGAAAGCTAATCCAAAAAGATACGTAAGCTTTTCAATATTTGGCGGTAAGAAAAACAACTGATAAAAGAAGTATTGAAAAAAGACTGCTAAAAGAAGTATTTTAAACTAAAAATACTTTTCCTTCAATGGCCAGTTCAGTTTCAGGAAAAACTGTTCTGGCTTCTTCCAGCAAACCTTCCAACGTTTTATATCGGGCAGAGAAATGTCCGATTAAAAGTTTTTTAACATGAGCTTTTTTTGCGATTTCTCCGGCCTGAAGTGCCGTTGTGTGATGCGTTTCCTGAGCGCGAGACAACAAATCTTGCATAAAAGTAGCTTCATGGTATAACAAGCTTACGTTTTTAATTTGAGGCAGATACGCTTCTCCGGCTAAAGTATCTGAGCAGTAAGCATAACTTTTGGGTTCTTCCGGCTGGATGGTTAAAAGTTCATTTGGGATGGCTTCTCCTTGATTATTTATAAAATCTTCTCCTTTTTTCAACTGAAAAAACTGACTCCGATCAACCTGATATTTTTCCAGCTGCTCTGCATCTAATTTTAACAAAGGCCTCTTTTGCCGAAACACAAAACCTGTGCAAGGAATGCGGTGGTTTAAAATAATCGTTTCAACTGTTAGGTCATTGTTATCCAAAACAACTTCTGAATAATTAGTTTGCAGAGGATAAAATTCTATATCGTAATGCAGTGTCGTCCAGGAATACTCAAAATGAACATTGATAATTTTGATCAATTCGGGCGGACCGAAAAGTTTCATTGGTTTTTTCCGGCCGTTAAGGTGCATAGAAGATAGCAAACCAATCAATCCAAGATAATGATCGCCATGCAAATGGCTAATAAATATGTGGTCAATTTTACTGGGTTTCACATCAAAACGCAACATCTGCTGCTGTGTGCCTTCACCACAATCGATTAGGTAAACACGTTCATTAACATTAAGTGCCTGCGAAGTTGGATTTCTGTTGTAAATAGGTGTGGCAGAGCTGCTCCCTAATATCGTTACATCAAATCTCATCTCGCAGCAAAAGCCAGTTACTTGGGTTCTTTTTTAAGTTCTTTTTCAATTTCTTCCATAAAAACCAAATCTATTGCCTCTTCTGTTGTTCCCACAATTGAAAGCACGTTTTCTAATTGTGAAATCGAAATTAACCGTGCTACAGAATCACTCAAACCGGTTAGTATAAAAGTTCCTTCGGCATTTTTACAGATGCGGTGGCCCACCAATAAACTGCTCAAACCAGAAGAATCTGCAAACTTGACCATCGACAAATCGAGAATAATATTGCGCTGCCCATCCGTATTCATCAGAATTAGTTCTGATTTTAGTTGAGGTGAGATCAATGAATTTAATTTTGATTCATTTAATTTAATCAAAACATATTTTTCATGTTTATCAACCGTAAATTTCATATACCTTAATTATTAATAGTTAAAGATAGAATAATTCGTGTAGAAATAAAAAAAGAGTTTCAAGGCAAAAGTGCAATTGCTTCTTTAATGTTTTTTTCTACCCTTTCTGTTGTATTTTCACTTTTTGTTTTTTCAAAAGAGGTACTGGTAATATGCTCATATAATTCAATATACCTTTCTGAAATGGAAGAAACAATTGCATTGGTCATCTCCGGAACCTGCTGTCCTTCCTTTCCTGCAAAGTTATTATCAAGCAACCACTGTCGCACAAATTCTTTTGAAAGCTGTTTTTGCGGTTCGTTTCTTTCCTGACGGTCTTGATATCCTTGCTTGTAGAAATAACGAGAAGAATCGGGTGTATGGATTTCATCTATCAAGAATATTTTTCCGTCTGCTTTGCCAAACTCATATTTGGTATCTACCAGGATCAAACCATTTTCTGCCGCTATATTTGTGCCGCGCTGAAAAAGGGCTTGTGTATATTTTTCCAGTTGCTCATAATCTTGTTCTGAAACAATCCCCTGCGCCAAAATTTCTTCCCTGGAAATATCCTCATCATGCCCGATAGCTGCTTTTGTAGTTGGCGTAATGATCGGTTTCGGCAATAGGTCATTTTCTTTTAAACCATCCGGCAGGCTTACACCACAGATGCTTCTTTTACCGGCTAAATATTCGCGCCAGGCATGGCCGGCCAAATAGCCGCGGATCACCATTTCTACTTTAAAAGGATCGCAAATTTTACCGATCGTAACGCAGGGATCAGGAACGCAAATAACCCAGTTTGGAATAATATCGTCCGTTGCTTTTAAAAATCCTGCTGCTATCTGGTTCAGCACCTGGCCTTTATACGGAATTGCTTCCGGCAGCACCACATCAAAAGCAGAAATACGGTCTGTAGCCACCATCACCAGATATTTATTATTGATGGTATAAACATCCCGCACTTTTCCTCTGTAAAAATTTGTCTGACCGGAAAAATGGAAGTTCGTTTCTTTAATTGCGTCCATGACTTATTAATATCAAGTATATTAGTATTCAGCTTGAAAACTCTTGATACTGATAGCTTGTTTAAAAATTTGTTCAACTTGTTTTCGATACTTCTTTCATCACCTAAAAAATGGTAAGCTTTTGGTTTTGAGTTTTATTTAGATTGATGCCAACACCAATTTTTATAGGGTAAAAGAAGCATTGGCATCAATCCTAAGCGTATCAAAAGACCTTGAACAAATTTAAACAGGCTCTTAGATTTCTTATTGAATATCTCCGTAAGCTTCCAAAATGCGCCTTACCAATTTGTGCCTAACTACGTCATCACCAGTAAGATATATAATATCAATACCTTTTATATCAGGCAAAATTCTTAAAGCCAGGTGCAAACCCGATTGTTGTTTTTTGGGCAGATCAATTTGCGTTACGTCGCCTGTCACAATAAACTTTGCCGTTGGTCCCATCCGCGTCAAAAACATTTTCAGCTGCATATCTGTCGTATTTTGTGCTTCATCCAGGATCACAAAACAATTGTCTAACGTGCGGCCGCGCATAAAAGCAAGTGGCGCAATCTCAATTGTACGGTTTTCCAAATATGCTTTTAAACGTTCTGCCGGAATCATATCATCCAGCGCATCATACAAAGGCCGTAAATAAGGATCAATCTTTTCTTTCAGATCGCCTGGCAAAAACCCCAGGTTTTCTCCCGCTTCCACTGCCGGGCGCGTTAAAATAATCCTTTTGATTTCTTTGTTTTTTAAAGCTCGAACCGCCAGTGCAACAGCTGTATAAGTTTTACCCGTACCAGCCGGTCCGATAGCAAACACAATATCGTTTTTAGTGATGCTGGTAACCATCCGTTGCTGATTTGCTGTGCGTGCCTTGATCATCAAACCATTATTACCAAACACAATTACCTCGCCTGCGCCTGGTTTTTCCTGTCCGTTTACTTCTGCTGGCACCGGCAGCAAGCCTTTTGTGCCAACAATGCGTTCTACATCAATCAGGTTTAGTTTTTGAAATTTTTCTACGTGCTCAACCAGCTGGTTCAGCTTTTCCTCGAAATTCTTGATCTCCGTTTCATCTCCAAGCACCTTTACATCGCTGCCGCGGGCAACGATTTTTAGCTTTGGAAATTGTTTTTTTATGATCTCAAAATGGTCATTGTTAGATCCCCACAACACGGCCGGGTTAATGGCATCAATCGTTAATTTTAATTCGTTCAAACTTAAGAATTTTTAGTTGTCATTTTTTATGCTTAAAAATTTAATATTTGCAGCAGTTTATAGCTATCCACAAGATTAGTAATAAATATTTAAAAAAATTAATGGCAATTATAACTTTAACTACAGATCTGGGCGATAAGGATATCTATCAGGCTGCCCTCAAAGGTAGTATTTTAAAGCTATTGCCTGATGTGAATATCGTTGATATAACCCATTCTATATCAGTATTTAATGTTCCTCAAGCTGCCTTTATTCTTAAAAATAGCTATCATTATTTCCCGGCAGAAACAGTTCATCTGATCGGCATCGATACAGTTTACAACGATCAAACGCGCTATCTGGCCATTAGTTATCACAATCATTATTTTGTTGGTGCGGATAACGGCATCTTTTCTCTGATTTTTGATCATATTCCGGACGAGATGGTGGAGATCACGATTTTGCAAGACCTTAAATTCCTGCATTTCCCACTGGCTGATATTTTTGTAAAAGCGGCCTGCCATCTCGCCGAAAAAGGAAAACTGACGGATATTGGTATTCCGCTGATCCGGTTGGAAAAAAAGATGACGCTGCAACCCGTTGTAGATCAAAATATAGTAAAAGGCAGCGTAATTTATATTGATTCTTTCCAAAATGTGATCACCAACATCACCAAAGAACTTTTTACCGAAGTACAGAACGGAAGGCAGTTTGTGCTTTATTTCAAACGAAATGAATCCATCAATAAGCTGAGCTGGCATTACAATGAAGTACCCGAAGGCGAAAAACTATGTCTTTTCGGCATTAGCGATCATTTGGAAATTGCAATCAACAAAGGCAACGCCAGCGGTTTGCTTGGGTTGAATGTAGGTGATATTGTTCGGATTGAGTTTTTGTAGCAAGAAGCTTTGAGGCATTAGTTTTCAGGTATCAGTCATGAACTATTATCTATCAACATCATCTAAAAATGCTTCTTTTATCATGCAAAAACTGATACTATTTTTATGCCTGTTTTTTCTCGGTACAAACTCTTTCGCGCAGCAAACAGATTCCTTAGCTTATCAGCTCCAGCGTGAAAAAGTAAATAATTTACTGGCTAAAAGAAGCATCACTTTTAACCAATATTTTCAAAGCCTGGATTTGCATACTGGCATTTTTGGTTTGCAAACCAAGAAAGATATCCGCCGCTCCAACGAGATTTTGATGGATATTGTAAAAACTGACAATGCTGTTTTTAAGGAGCTAAAAGTGCTGCTGGACTATCGGACAACTGTGCAAACGGAAGTGCTCGGCAAATCGCAGGAATCTGAAAACCGGAATACTTCTTTTATCAACACCATAAATAAACTGCGTAATCAAACCGAGAAAATGACCGCTGAAACCAACGAAAGCAGCAAACAAGCGGAACATTTTAAAAACTGGCTAATTGCTGCAACCGGCCTGATTTTGATTTTGCTTGCGGCAATCATCAGGCTTACGTCAACTAAAGCGCGCTGAATTGCCAAAGCCAAAGAATTTTGATAAACTCGTTGCTTATACAAATTCCAACACAAAATAATGGCCAGAGCGCGATTAAATAGCGGCAGCACGCAGGAAGAAGATTTGCCAAAAGCAAAACTGAACCGCGAAAACCTGCATAAAATAGCAAAACTTTTAGTTTACATCAAACCATATCGGGGCAAGTTTTTTGCCGCGCTGGTTTTTCTTTTTTTAACCAGCCTGACCGGCTTGGCTTTTCCCTCCTTTTTGGGTGCGCTGATTGATGCGGCGCAAGGCAAACAACGATACGCTTTTTTGCCGCCAACGGTCAATGCCATTGGTTCACTGGCCTTTGTTGTGTTGCTTTTTCAGGCGGCCGTTTCTTATTTTCGGGTGGTTTGGTTTGTACAAGTTGCCGAAAATGCGCTGGCTGATATCCGGCGCGACACGTATTTTAGGTTGATTACCTTACCCATGAACTTTTTTTCCAACCGAAGAGTTGGCGAATTAAACAGCCGAATTTCTGCCGATCTTTCCCAAATTCAGGATGCCATCACCACCACGCTGGCCGAAATGATCCGGCAGTTGGTTTTGATGATCGGTGGAATTATATTATTGACGATCTTCTCCGTCAAACTTACATTTACTTTACTGCTGATTTTGCCGGTTTTGATTGTGGTAGCCGTTTTTTTCGGAAGGTTTATCCGCAAAATTTCCCGTGAGGCGCAGGATAAATTGGCCGAATCCAATACGATTGTGGAAGAAACTTTGCAGGGAATATCCAATGTAAAAGCCTTTGTAAACGAAGCATTTGAAGCCGGAAGATATGAGAAAAAAATCCGTGAAGTGGCCGGGATTGCGGTGCGAGGAGCTAAATTTCGCGGGCTGTTCGCTTCATTCATTGTTTTTTGTTTGTTTGGGGCGATTGTAGCCGTCATCTGGTACGGTTCGGTTTTGGTTTCCCGCGGAGAAATGTCTGTCGGCAATCTAACCACTTTCATTCTGTATTCCATTTTTGTGGGCGCTGCGATGGGCAGCTTCCCCGAATTGTATGCCGGATTGCAAAAAGCAGTTGGTGCGAGCGAACGTGTGCTGGAAATCCTGGTTGAAAAAGGCGAAGCTATTTCTATCAAAATTGCAGATAACAACATTAAACAAACGATCACCGGAAACCTGGAATTTGACCAAGTTATTTTTGCGTATCCCTCCCGCATCGAAATTACTGTGCTAAAAGAAGTATCGTTCAGCGCACAGTCTGGCGAAAAGATTGCCATTGTTGGCCCAAGCGGTGCCGGAAAATCAACGATTGCCGGTCTGATTTTGCAGTTTTATCATCCGCAAAACGGCACAATTTTGTTTGATGGAAAACCGGCTTCTTCTTATTCATTAACAGATATTCGGAACCAGGTGGCCATTGTGCCGCAGGATGTATTACTTTTTGGCGGAACGATCCGCGAAAATATTGCTTACGGAAAACTGGATTCCACCGAAACAGAAATTATTAAAGCTGCCGAACGTGCCAATGCCGATCAATTTATTAAATCTTTTCCGGAAGGTTATGATACGATTGTGGGCGAGCGCGGCGTAAAACTTTCCGGCGGACAACGCCAGCGGATTGCCATTGCCAGAGCTTTACTCAAAAATCCATCGATCCTGATTTTAGATGAAGCAACCTCTTCATTGGATTCAGAATCAGAACGTTTGGTGCAGGAAGCTTTAGAAGAACTGATGAAAAACCGAACTTCCATCATCATCGCGCATCGTTTGTCAACCATCCGCGAAGCCGATAAAATTATTGTTTTAGAAAAAGGAAAAGTGAAAGAAAGCGGTACGCACAACGAACTGATTGCACATGAAGGCGGTCTTTATCGCTATCTTAGCGGCTTGCAATTTGAGGTTTAGCCAAAACTTAAAGTTCTGGCGATGCTTCTTTTATCCTATAAAAATTAGCGTAACGATTACGCAGAAAGATATTAAATGAAATTAACGATTTGGGGTGCTGCCGAACAAGTAACGGGCAGTATGCACCTGCTGACAACAGAAGATAATTATAAAATACTGATAGACTGTGGTTTGGATTACGAGCGGGATCACAGCGTACAACTAAATGAAGACTTTCCCTTCAATCCCGGCGAAATTGATCTGGTGATTTTGACCCATGCGCACATTGACCATTCCGGCAATTTGCCCACGCTGGTGCGGATGGGTTTTGCCGGACAGATTTTGTGCACGCCGCCAACAGCCGAATTGGCTGAACTGTTGCTGATGGATTCGGTGAGTATTTTTATGAGTAAAGCCCAAAAAAGCCGGAAGCACCGCGGGCACAAACGACGCGATGGCAGCCGAAATTTTCAGCCTTTGTATCTGCATAAACACGTTTTAGATACGATTGACCGCTTTGTTACGATTGGTTTTAACCGGCCTTTCCGTATCAATGGTAGCGTGGAACTAACTTTTATACCAGCCGGGCATTTGCTTGGCGCTGCCTCAGCCATTTTAAAAATTCAGGAAAACGGAGAAGAAAAAACGATCACTTTTACGGGTGATATCGGCCGGAAAAACTATCCGACCTTGCCTGATCCGCAGGTTTTGCCACCCACAGATTTTCTGGTTTCTGAATCTACTTATGGTGGACGCAATCACTCCACAGGAAAAACTATTGAAGAGGTTTTGACTGAAACCATCGAAAAATGTTGTGTAAAAGAATCCGGCCGGTTAATTATTCCGGCATTCAGCATTGGCCGCACGCAAGCTTTGGTTTTTTCGCTGAATAAAATATTTTCAAAAGGTTTGCTGCCGCCGGTTCGGGTTTTTGTAGATAGCCCCATGGCGAACTCTTCTACCGGAATTTTTCGGAAACATCATCAGTTATTGAGCGAAGAAGCCCAGGAATTTTACCACAGGTCTGGTGATGAATTTGAGTTTGATAATCTGACTTATGTTGAAAATCTGAAAGACAGCCGTCAGGTTTCCAATTATTTTGAACCTTGTATCATCATTTCTTCTGCCGGAATGCTGGAAGGCGGCCGCATCCAGGATCATCTTTTTTATAATATTCAAAATTATTACTGCACGATTTTATTCATCGGTTACTGTGCCAAAGGAACTTTAGGTTTTCGTTTGCTGCGCGGTGATCCAATTGTGCATATCAAAGACCGCGATCTTTCAGTTTATGCCACGATCAAACAAACCGATCTTTTCAGTGCGCATGGTGATCATCAGGATTTGGTGGATACAGTAAAATATAATGATCCGGCAAAACTAAAACAAGTTTTTCTCGTACACGGAGAAACAACGAGTATGCAAGCTTTGGCAGACACTTTAACCGAAGATGGTTATGCAGTAACAGTTGCCCAAAAAGGAGTTGCCTATCAGTTGTAAATGCTTTTGTATTTACCAAAAAAACTGAATATGATCAAATCTTTAACTTTACGCAAGGCCGTTTTAACACCTGCGATGCTTCTTTTATGCGGTATTTTTTTGCAGTCCTGCACTGAGGAAATGCCAATTTTGTCGCCAAATGATTTAATCGGCAAAACTTCAAACAGCAGCAGTATTGTAGTAAATGTAAATAAGTCCGTATTTACCTTAAACAACAAGGCTCCGGGTTATGCTTTTTTTGCTGTTGGAACGGTTGGAACCGGAAGCTCAAGTAATACGCAATATAACGTTAGCGGCAGCAACGGACTCCAAACAAATGGGATTGATTTTATAATAGATTTCGATTTAAATACAAGCAAAAAGTACGTACTTGTTGGTTCAAAACTAAATTTTAATGATAAAAGCTACACTACTGTTTATAACGGAACTAAAAAGGCACAGTTAACTATCAATAAAATGGATACGATAGCCAACACGATAAATGGAAGCTATGCTTATTATTTGTATAATTCTGCATCCTCACCAACAGATTCAATTTATGTTAGCGGAACGTTTAACATTGTTAAATAAGGAACTATCAGGATAATTCTAACTTAAACCTTCTTCAACAAAAAAGCTTCTAATTTAAATTAGAAGCTTTTTTGTTGAAGATAAGTATGGAGGAAATTCAATTTAAAACTTCTATTATTTTACCTTCACCAAGAATATGTTGCCCTTCACCAAAAGTAAATTCTTTACCGTTTCCAAAATCTGAACCTAAATATTTTTTGTCTAAAAATGTAATTTCTACCTCTGCTTCTTCTCCCGGAACAAATTCCTTTTTATTAAGAAGTGAAATCTTTCCTGACTTTTTCATATTATCAACAAAATTAAACGAAGGCTTGTATCCATCTGTAAAAGGTGTTTTACGATAGGTGCTTCCTTTAAACAAACTGATTTTGGCCCTAACGTATAACATAAACTTATAATTTTGGACTATAATTAATAGAAACTGATTTTAACAAATTTAAATATTCTTTTTCAATAAAAACAACCTTCATACCATCAGCTTCAAAACTCATTGACTTAACAAATATATGTTTTGGAACCTCAACTTGTATTAAAGTATTGTGTAAATTGTCGAATAAAAAATTGTTTTTTCCAAAAGTTGCTGCGTCTATAAGATTGACAGCGAACAATTTTCCAGTTTCATAAGATCCTAATTTATTACGTAAACCGTTAATTTTTATATCAACCAATTCTGCATCAGAAACAGCACGATATAAAAATTTGTAATTAGAAGATTTAATAATCGTTAAGCTTTAAAAAACTGGATAATCAAATTAGCCAGCTCCACGCCTATTCTTTCCTGCGCTTCGTTAGTAGAAGCACCAATATGCGGCGTTAAGGATATTTTTGGATGAGATAAAATCTCCTGGCGAGGTGTTGGCTCATTATCAAAAACATCCAATCCGGCAAAAGCTAATTTGCCACTGTTTAGCACTTCCAGCAAAGCCGTTTCGTCAATAGTTCCTCCGCGGGAAGCATTGACTACAGCTGCACCTTTTTTCATAGCTGCAAACTCTTCAGCACCTAAAATTGGTTTTTCACTGAAAGGTGTATGCAAACTGATGAAATCACTTTGGGCAATTACTTCTTCTTTGGATGCTGTTTTTACCGATACTTTTACCAATTGGCCATCACCGAGTTCCAATACGATTTCCGGTTCAATAGGAAAAAGATCATAAGCTAAAACTTTCATTCCTAATCCCATAGCTACTTTTGCTACTTCGCGACCGATCCGGCCAAAACCTAAAATACCGATTGTTTTTCCGCGAAGCTCAATGCCTTTGGCGTATGCTTTTTTTAAGTCATTAAATTTGGTATTGCCTTCCGTCGGCATTTTTCGGTTGCTATCCTGCAAAAAGCGGATACCGGTAAACAGATGTGCAAAAACCAGTTCGGCAACGGAAAGCGAAGAAGAAGCCGGCGTATTCACGACTGCTACGCCTTTGGATTTGGCATAATCAACATCAATATTATCCATACCGACGCCGCCACGGCCAATCAACTTTAAATTCGGACAAGCATCAATCAAAGCCTGACGAACTTTTGTAGCACTTCTAACCGTTATCGCATCGAAATTATTTAATTGTCCGGCTAATTGTTCTTGCGGCACATGTTCAGTTTCTACTACAAAACCAACTGCTTCCAGTAAGGCTTTTCCCGCAGGGTCAATCCCGTCATTCGCTAATATCCTGATCATCTGTATTTATGTTGATAAAAGAAGTATCTGTTAGTTAATTTTTTTCGGCAAATTCCTGCATCACTTCAACCAAAGCATGAATACTTTCGATTGGAAGCGCATTGTAAATAGAAGCGCGGAAACCACCTGCACTTCTATGGCCCTTGATGCCAACTAGTCCACGTTCTTCGGCCAGTTTTAAAAATGGTTTTTCCAGTTCCGGTTTTTCCATCACAAAACAAACATTCATGATCGAGCGGTCTTCCACAGCGCAAACGCCTTTAAACAATGGGTTGCGGTCAATCTCAGCATAAATTGCTTTGGCTTTGGCTTCGTTTTCTTTTTCGATCACCGCAACTCCGCCTTTTGCTTTGATCCAACGCAACGTTAACATTGAAACATAAATAGCAAAAACCGGCGGCGTGTTGTACATCGAACCGTTATCAATGTGCATTTGATAGTTCAGCATTGAAGGAATCGGACGTTCTGCTTTTCCCAGCAAATCATCTTTTACAATCACTAACGTCGCTCCTGCCGGACCCATATTTTTTTGTGCCCCGGCATAAATCAACCCAAAATCAGCTACATTAATTGCTCTGCTGAAAATATCAGATGACATATCTGCAACTAAAGGAACCGAGGATTTTGGAAACTGATGCAATTGCGTACCATAAATGGTATTGTTGGATGTGATGTGAAAATAAACTGCATCGGCTGGTACTTCATAGTTTTTTGGGATCCTAATAAAATTTTCTTCTTTATCCGTAGCAACAACTACCGGCGTGCCAAAAAACCTGGCTTCTTTAATGGCTTTATTTGCCCAAACGCCGGTTTCTAAATAGGCAGCAGTTTTGTTTTGAGGCAGTAAATTATACGGAACCATTGCAAATTGCAGGCTCGCTCCGCCTTGCAAAAATATAACTGAATAACCTTCGGGCACACCCAATAACTCTTTAACCAAACTTACAGCTTCGTTCATCACTGCTTCAAACTCCGGCGAACGGTGGGAAATTTCTAATATGGATAAACCTGTTTCGTTAAAATCTAAAACGGCTTCTGCGGATTGTTTAAGCACTTCCTGAGGTAAAATACCCGGACCAGCACCAAAATTATGCTTCATAAAATTGTATTTTTTAAACCGGAAAACAAGAAATAGCTTTGAAAATACCGGCAGGCAAATTTATAAATTTAGAATCTGAAGAGGAATTCTTTTGCACTAATTTTATAATCCTAAATTAATATTTTGAAATCAATCAATTTTATAGTGCTTCTTTTAAAGATGTTTTAATTTGGATATTGCTTGTTCAGGATTATCAGCAGCAAAAACCGAACTTCCTGCCACCAGCACATCGGCACCTGCTTCAAGCAGTTCTTTGCAATTGCTGTCGCTTACGCCGCCATCCACTTCAATTTTTAAATTTGGGTTTCTATTGTGACAGATTGACTTCAAATCATATAATTTTTTATAAGTATTCGGGATGAATTTTTGTCCGCCAAAACCCGGATTGACCGACATAATCAGCACCAAATCCAAATCTGTGATAATATCTTCTAAAAAAGCAACGGGCGTATGCGGGTTCAAAGCTACACCAGCCGTGCAGCCAGCGGCTTTAATAAGTTGGATTGTTCTGTTGAGATGTGTGCAAGCTTCAAAGTGAACCGTAATATTTGCAGCTCCGGCCTGTGCAAATTGATCGATGTACTGATCCGGGTTTACAATCATCAAATGCACATCAATCGGTTTCTGAGTTAATGGTTTGATAGCTTTCAAGATCGGGAAACCGAAAGAAATATTCGGCACAAAAACGCCGTCCATCACATCAAAATGGATCCAATCAGCCTCACTCCGGTTCAGCATTTCGATATCACGTTGCAAATTGGCAAAATCAGCAGCCAGAACAGATGGGGCAATCAGGTGGTTCATGCAGTAAATATACAGTTATGTTTATTTCAACCGAACCAATTTTGGCAGATGCTTCTTTTATCGGCATAAAATTGGCCTAAGCAGAACAATTATATTTGCACAATAATTTAAAAGGAAAAGCCGATGATGAATTTTGAACCGCTGCATGTGCCATATCGTTATAATGAACAAGATATGCCTGAACAAAAAATTATTTACGCTTTAGGGCAATTGGCTGAAGCTGGTGCACAGGAAATTGTGGAAATGCTAAAGAAGACAAATCCTGATGAAACGATTACTGCAACTGAAGCTGAAAGTATCCTGAAAAACTATTTTGATCAAGGTTTGATTAAAGGAGAAGTGGAAAATGGTGTGATGCGATACAATTTAAGTAAGATTTTAAAGCCAAATTCCGGCCGAACAAATGTCGAAAATCTTGAAGAATTGTAATGCTGTTTTTACCGGCATAAAATTGAACACATAAAAAAAGCCCTCACCATATTGGTAAGGACTTTTTTGTAATTGCTATTTTTTATCTCGTTACCCACATCACCACAACTGCCAAAACAAGCAATATCAATAATACGATCCCGATTCCTACAATTTTGGAACCTGCTTTTTTTTCTTGTTCTGCCATTTAGTGAGATTTAGGTGGATAAAAACAGTATGCAACAATTTTGTTTACAAATAAGATTCCAGTACATTATTGCGTGAAGTATGACGCAAACGTTGTAATGCTTTGTCCTTCAGCTGACGAACACGTTCGCGAGTAATCATAAACCGTTCGCCGATTTCTTCCAAAGATTGCGGCGTTCCTGATCCTAATCCAAAGAAAAGAATAATTACTTCTCGGTCGCGTTCTGGCAAAGAAGAAAGTGAACGCATCACTTCCATCGATAAAGACTCTTGGATCATGCTATTATCCGTCGCCGGATCGCCATGCTGCAACACATCCAGCAAAGTATTTTCCTCGCCTTGAATAAAAGGTGCATCCATTGAAACGTGGCGGCCGGAATTGTTTAACGAATCTGCAATGCGGTCTTCAGTGGTTTCCAGATCAACCGCTAATTCAGCTGGTGTTGGTTCACGTTCAAACTCTTGTTCCAAACGAGAATATGCTTTACGGATTTTACTGAGGGAACCAACTTGATTTAACGGCAAACGCACAATACGGGATTGCTCTGCAACGGCAGATAAAATTGACTGCCGGATCCACCAAACAGCATAAGAAATAAATTTAAAGCCTTTGGTTTCATCAAAACGTTTGGCAGCTTTAATCAAACCTAAATTTCCTTCATTAATCAAATCACCTAAAGTAAGCCCTTGATTTTGATATTGTTTGGCTACGGAAACCACAAAACGCAAGTTTGCTTTCGTTAAACGTTCTAATGCAGCCTGATCTCCTTCCCGTATTTTTTGGGTTAAAATAACTTCTTCCTGTGCCGTAATAAGATCTACTTTTCCGATCTCGGTTAAATATTTATCCAGCGACTGTGATTCGCGGTTGGTAATAGATTGGGATATTTTGAGTTGTCTCATAATTTTTATAATGCTTTGTTTATAAGAATATTAGCTGTAAAAAATTAGCGGGTAAGATCAAAACTTTAAAATTAAAGTTTTAAATATACCATAATTAATCCAACGCTGCTATTTGGTTAATGTTTTAAATTGTAAACATTATCCGGTGAAATTGTACAATACACTGTATTTTTTTTAGTACAATATATTAACGTAACTTATTGCCGATATAGTTTACATAATTGATCTAATACGGTCAATATTACGTCATTATAAACAAAAAAGTTATTTTCTGCTCATGAAAGCCTAATGTCATAATTCGGGCTGTTATTTTCTTTTGAGAGAAGGATATCCTGCAATTTGTGAAAATACTATTGGTCAAACTTTTCGAGCAGTTTCATCAAAGTTTCAAAATCTTTGGGGTAAGGTGCGTGTACCGTAAGTTCTTCATCCGGGTTGATTTTGAAGGTTACTTCAAAAGCATGCAGGGCAAAACGTTTCATAATCGGCAGCTCTTCCTGGTCTTTGCCCAAACGGTAATTCCTTTTCAGTTCTGAAAGCAGTACGGGTTTGCCTTTGTACGTTTCGTCTCCGGCAATAGAAGCGCGTTGTGTAGCCAAATGAATACGAATTTGGTGCATCCTGCCTGTTACCGGCCTGCATTCTACCAAGGTATAGTGTTTAAAATACTTGAGCGAGTTGAACCAGGTTTCGGCGCGTTTGCCTTCCTGCCTGCTGATGGTTACACTGCCTTTACCAACGTTAAGGATTGGCAGATCAATAAACAGGTTTTCAAATACGTGTGTGCCGTCGATAATGGCATGATATACTTTTTTTACCTGCCTTTTTTCAAACTGCATGGAAACAGCGCGGTAAGCTTCAGGGTTTTTGGCGATGATCAGCGCGCCGGACGTTTCTTTATCCAGCCGGTGGCAGATCTGGGCATCATCCCAATATTGCTTGGCCAAACGAAGCAAGTTGATTTCGCCGCCTTCTCTTTCATCTAAAGAACTTAAAAACGGAGGTTTGTTGACAACTATGATATCAGGATTTTCAAATAAGATCAGGTCCTGGAATTTGGGGAATTTCATCTGCTGCAAATATCGCAGATAAAATAGAATTTTGCTTCATAATGAAGCGTTTTACAGCAGCTCAAATTTATAACCCACACCTTTTACGGTAGAAACATAATTTTCGCCCAGCTTTTCGCGCAGTTTGCGGATGTGGACATCAATGGTACGGTTGGTTACCACCACGGAATCTTCCCAGATATTTTTCAAAATAGATTCGCGCGTGTAAACTTTGCCTGGTTTGGAAGCCAGCAAATACAATAATTCAAATTCTTTTTTGGCGAGGACAACTTTTTCTCCGCCTTGAAAAACCAGGAACGCTTCCCGGTCAATTACTAAATCACCGATTTCCAGCTTGTTATCCGATTCTTCATCAGAAGGCTGGTTCCGTCGCAAAATCGCATTGATACGGCTCACTAAAGCCCGCGGTTTAATCGGTTTGGCAATGTAATCATCGGCCCCGACATTAAAACCTGCAATTTCAGAATACTCTTCGCTCCTGGCCGTCAAAAAAACCATGAAGGTATTTTTAAATTCCGGCATTGTGCGCATGATCCGGCAGGCTTCGATCCCGTCCATTTTGGGCATCATCACATCCAAAATAATCAGATCAGGTAAAACTTTCTTTGCTTCGGCCACCGCTTCCTGACCGTTGCGCGCAACAAAAACCTGATAACCTTCTTTATTCAGGTTGTATTCGATCAGCTCCAGAATATCCGGTTCATCGTCAACAATCAGTATCTTTTGTTTAGAATTACTCATTTTCTTAATTTTTTATAAATGTAGCGGCAAAAAAAACAGGCTGATGTTAAGTTTTGATTAAGTAATTGTAAATGTAACACGTTTTGACTTATTTGGAAGCAGCAAATGTTTTGGCAAAAAAAGCAGCCAGATCATTGCCGGTAATGTTTTTAGCAATGATTTTTCCACTCGCATCTAAAATAAAGTTAGACGGAATGGCCTGCACCTGATAACGTTGCACTGTCGGGCTGTTGAAATTTTGCAACTCACTGCCATGCGCCCAAACTAACTGATCATCGCTGATTGCTTTTTGCCAGGCGTCTTTCTTTTCATCCAAAGATATCCCGACAATCTGTAAGCCTTTGGGGTGATATTGCTGATACAGTTTTACCACATTCGGGTTTTCCTTACGGCAAGGCACGCACCAGGAAGCCCAAAAATCCAGCATCACGTATTTGCCTTTGTAATCGGCCAGTTTTACTGTTTTTCCGTTGATACTTGGAATTGAAAAATCCGGAGCCTGATGGCCTACAGAAACCGGTTTGACCATTTCCATGTGTTTTACAAACTGGTTGACAGCCTGATTGCTGGCAAATTTTCCTTTCCAGTTATCTGCAAAAGCAACCAGTTCTTTTTCATATTTCATCTGATCCAAAGCCATTGCTGCATAAAAACCTGCCAGCGAGTTTTTATTCTGATCCACAAATTTCAAAATCTCATTGGATAAACCAGCCATGTTTTGCTCAAACTGAGGCAGAAATTTTTTCAGAATTGAATCTTGGTTCACGCCTTTTGCCGCCGCAGCTTCCTGATATTCGTTGGCCAGCTTGGTGTTTTTAGCCGTATAAATATTGCTGATGCGGTTGTATTCGCGGATTTTTTCAGAATCTTCCGAACCGCTTGTGGTATAATTATGCGCCGGGTCTTGCATATCTGTTTTAAAATCGATCATATTGCCGTTTTCTGCAATCAGATCAAATTCCTGCTCTCCGTTTTTTATTTTATATAAATTGGCAAACGGAGCTGCTTTTTTAAACTCAAAAGCGTTTTGTTCGGTCAGTTCTGCCGAATCAACCACATGCACATTAGTCGAGTCCGCTTCCAGCAAATACACTTTTTGTGCTGCCGGATGCTCAATCTTTCCTTCAATCTTGAACGTGTTTTTATCCTTGCACGAGCTAAAAGCAGCAAGCAACAGTGCCGGAACAATTATTTTTTTCATCTTATTTTTCTAATTTTTCTGCCAAAACGCGGTTGGCCGTTTTCGGGTCGATTTTTCCTTTGGAAAGCTTCATCACTTCGCCCATAAACATACCCAAAATCCCTTTTTTGCCTTTTTTATATTCAGAAACTTTCTGCGGGTGCAATTGCAAAACCTGGTCGATAATTAAATCCAATTTTTCTCCGCTTTGATCAATAAACAGGTTTAAAGCTATTGCAATTTCGGTAGTGTTTTTTTCCGGCTGAAGGATCATTTGCGGGAAAAGCTGTTGGGCGGCGGCCGTATGGCTGATTTTTCCGGCATCAATCAACGCAATTACTTCGGCAATTACTTTCGGCTTCACCAAAAAATCACCGATAAAAACAGTATGCGTATTTAAGTACGATTTGATGTTGCCCATCAGCCAGTTTGCAGCTGCTTTGTAGTTGGAAGTTTCTTTAATTAGTTCTTCAAAATATAAAACCAAATCCTGGTCAGCTGTGATGACATTCGCTTCATAATCGCTCAAACCCAGCTCCGAAGTGTATTTCTGATACAATTCTTCCGGCAAAGCAGGCAAACTTTTACGGATTTCTTCAATAAAAGCATCGCTCAAAATCATGGGCGGCAAATCCGGCTCCGGGAAATAACGATAATCATTGGCCATTTCCTTGCTGCGCAACACGGAAGTTTCGCCGCTATCGGCATCAAAATTCAAGGTATTTTGTTCGATTGTTTCGCCGTTTTCCAGCAAATCGATCTGGCGTTTGGCTTCAAATTCAATCGCTTTCTGTACGTTTTTGATCGAGTTGAGGTTTTTTACTTCGCATCGCGTTCCATACTCCTCCATGCCTTTTTTACGTACCGAAATATTGGCATCGCAGCGCAAACTGCCTTCTTCCATATTGCCGTCGCAAATCCCCAGAAAACGGACTAAACGACGAATTTCTGACAAAAAAACGGCAGCTTCTTCACCGCTACGCAAATCCGGCTCGGATACAATTTCCAGCAGCGGCACACCGGCGCGGTTCAAATCGATCAGCGTATTTTCATCATCCTGATCGTGGATACTTTTGCCGGCATCTTCTTCCATGTGGATACGGTTTAAGCGAATATCTTTGGTGCCGGATGCTGTTTTTATGCGGATAAAACCATTATGGCAAATGGCGGCGGCATCCTGCGTAATCTGATAGCCTTTGGGCAAATCCCCATAAAAATAATTTTTGCGGTCGAAATTAGTGTACTGCCGGATCTGGCAATGGGTAGCCAAACCCAACTTCACCGCAAATTCAATGTGCTTTTTGTTGATAAATGGCAGCGTGCCCGGATGGCCCAAAGAAACCGGACTGATATGCCGGTTAGGTTTTGCACCAAAAGCGGCAGCATCTGAGCAGAATGCCTTGCTTGCGGTGGCTAATTGTGCATGAACTTCCAGTCCGATAACTACTTCATATCCTGCATGCAACTGGGCTGTTTCGATCGTCATTTACAAAATTCTGTATTTTTTGTTTTAAGCTGTAAAACTATTAATTATTTTGGATTAAGCCAGGCCTCCGGTTTTTATCTAACCCTGATTGTACAAAACGGATTTTAGCCAAATCCCCATTTCCTAATTTTGGGTTGATAAAAGCAGTAATGAAACTGTTACGCTGATCAGTTAAACCCTAACCTTTGCTTTACGTTAAACTTGCGTACACACTTCAACAATTATGAAAAAGACAATCTTAAAAACCATATTGGCAGGCGTAATGGTTTTATCTTTACATGCTGGCGCAAAAGCACAAGTCAGTCTCAGCGTCAACATCGGCCGCCAGCCGGCTTGGGGGCCAACTGGCTACAACCATGTAGATTATTATTATTTGCCGGATATAGAATCTTATTACGATGTATCTACCGGGCAATATATTTATCAGAATGGCGGACAATGGATTTTTGCCAATAGTTTGCCGCCGCGCTATCGCGGATACGATTTGTATTCCGGTTACAAAGTGGTTGTCAATCGCCCGAAACCTTATTTAGATTTTTCCAGAGACCGTGTTAGTTATGGCCGATACCGGAACTGGAGCGGCGCACGCCAACCGATGCTACGTGAAAGTAGAAATAATGGAAACCACTATGGAAATAATGGAAACAGGCCTGGAAACGGCAATATGAACCGCCCCGGAAATAATGGCAACTACAATGGAAATGATAACATGAACCGTGGTGGAAACAATATGAACCGTGGAAACGATATGAACCGTGGAAATGACAACAGAAACCAAGGTGGCCATCATCAGGATAACAGAAACCAGGGCGGACAGCAAAACCAGGGACAAAGACAACCGAACGACCAGCAAGGGCAAAACCGTTCTCAGGGACAGGGAAACCAAAACCAGCAGCATGGTGATAACCGTGGCCGTGAAGGCCGCCCACAATAAATTTTACCTCATAAAAGAAGCATTGCTAATTTTAGCTATGCTTCTTTTATGCCTGTTTTTTTCAGACTTGGGTATGAATAAAAACTTTTGCTTTCTCCAAAGCAGCTTTTAATCCGGCTGCATTTTTTCCGCCTGCAGTTGCATAAAAAGGCTGGCCGCCGCCGCCGCCTTGTATTTCTTTCGCCAGTTCTTTGATAAAAACCCGCGCATCCAAACCTTTTTCTTTAATCAGATTTTCAGAAATCATCACGGTTAAATTTGGTTTTCCGTCGATGATTGCGCCCAAAACCAAAACTAAGTTTGCCACAATATCTTTGGTTTGATAAGCCAGACTTTTTAAAGCTTCTGCATTGGGCAGTTCCACTTCTTCGGAGATGAAATTTATGCCGTTAAAAGAAGTATGCTTTGCAGCAAGTTCTTTTTTCATCACAGAAACTTTATCCAGCACCGCTTTTTCAGCTTCTTTTTTGAGGGAAGCATTTTCTTCCAGCAACTGCTCCAGACTTTTGGCCAGGTCTTTCGGGTTTTTGAGCAGTTCTTTTAAAGCTTTGATTTCTTCGGATTGCTGATAGATCAGTTCTTCGGATTTTATTCCCGTAATCGCTTCAATCCGCCGCACACCTGCCGCAACCGCGCTTTCTGAAACGATTTGGAAAAAACCAATTTGCCCCGTTGCCTGCACATGTGTGCCACCGCAAAGCTCGATGGAAAACTTTTCGTCCATCGTTACCACACGCACCACATCGCCGTATTTCTCTCCAAATAAAGCCATTGCGCCGGTTTGTGAAGCTTCTGCAAAAGACATGGATTGAATCGTTACGCCTACATTTTCCCTAATTTTTCGGTTGACTACTGTTTCTATCCTACTAATTTCTTCGTCCGTAACTTTAGCAAAATGCGAGAAATCAAAACGCAAAGCATCAGGGCTAACCAATGAACCTTTTTGATTGACGTGCGCGCCCAAAACTTCTTTTAAAGCTGCATGAAGCAAGTGCGTTGCCGAATGGTTATTTTCAATATTGATCCTTCTTTCGGGGTCAACATAAGCGGTCAAAACATCCGAAGGGTCTTCCGGCAGTTGATCTACAAAATGCACAATCAGTCCGTTTTCTTTTTTGGTATCCGTTACCGGGATGATCTCACCATCAGGAAAAATCAAATCGCCGGTGTCTCCAACTTGTCCGCCGCTTTCTGCATAAAAAGGCGTTTTATCCAGCACAATTTGAAATTGTTCTTTTCCTTTGGCTTTAACTTTTCGGTATTTGATGATGTGGGCAATGGTTTCCGTTTCGGTGTAACCGGTAAATTCTACAGTATCATTTTCTTTTAGAATAATCCAATCGCCAGTATCAATTGCTGTTGCTGCACGGGAACGGTTTTTTTGTTCTTGTAAGGCTTGATTGAAACCATTTTCATCAACTTCAAAACCATATTCATTCAATATTAACCTTGTTAAGTCGATAGGAAAACCATTAGAATCAAAAAGTTCAAAAGCAATTGTACCTGGCATTATAGGTATTTCCGCCTTTATTTGATTCACGATTAAACTCTTTAACTCTTGTGGATTGTTTAATAAGAAATCTCTTAATCCGTTTCTACTTAAAATAGTTTTTTGCACTTTATAGTCGAGAGCTAATTCGAACTCTCTTGTATTGGAAATATATGTTCGGATTAAGGTTAGTCCTCTTTCTAAAGTTTTTAAAAACGAAATTTCTTCCTCATAAATCACCTTTTGCACAAAAGAACTCTGATTGTTGAGGTTAGGAAAGACATCAATAAACTGATATGCTAAATAATCCACTAAAGTATTTAAAAAAGGTTCTTTAATATTCAAATAAGAATAAGAATATCTTACTGCTCTTCTTAAAATCCTGCGAATAACATAACCAGCTTTGTGGTTAGATGGCAATTGTCCATCAGCAATAGCAAATGCAATAGCACGAATATGATCAGCCATTACACGCATTGCAACGGATTGGTTGTAAACCTCACTTTGGCTAGTCGTCGGAAAAATAGGGATAGTAGCGTCTCCAACATAAGTTTTACCGCTTTTCTTAGCAATAAACTGAATCAGCGGCTGGAAAACATCCGTATCATAATTAGAACTTTTGCCTTGTAAAACACGCACCAAACGCTCGAAACCCATTCCGGTATCTACATGTTTGCTGGGCAGCGGCTGCAGCGAACCATCTTTCAAACGGTTAAACTGCATAAATACATTGTTCCAAATTTCAATCACCTGCGGGTCATCGGCATTCACGAACGTCGCCCCGCTCACCGCTCTCCTTTCTTCCTCACTCCTATTATCAAAATGAATTTCGGAGCATGGTCCGCAAGGGCCGGTTTCGCCCATTTCCCAAAAATTGTCCTTTTTATTTCCGGGAAGGATGTGGCTTTCGGGCAGGTATTGCTTCCACAAATCGTAGGCTTCCTGGTCTTTTTCCAGGCCTTCTTTTTGGTCGCCTTCAAAATAGGTTACGTACAGGCGGTCTTTGTCTATTTTGTAAACTTCGGTCAGCAGTTCCCAGCTCCAGTTGATGGCTTCTCTTTTGAAGTAGTCGCCAAAGCTCCAGTTGCCCAGCATTTCAAACATCGTGTGGTGATAGGTATCAATGCCCACTTCCTCCAGATCATTGTGCTTTCCGGAAACCCGCAAACAACGTTGTGTATCGGCCACGCGTGGGAATTTGGCTGCTTCTTCACCCAAAAAAATACTTTTAAACTGGTTCATGCCGGCATTGGTAAACATCAAAGTCGGGTCGTTTTTAATGACAATTGGTGCTGAGGGGACGATTTGGTGTTGTTTGGAAGCAAAAAAATCTAAAAATTGCTGGCGTATCTCGGAGGCGGTTAACATTTGGAATGCTGTTTTTATCGTATAAAAATTATGCGGCAAAGATAGGGTTTTGAAGAAAAGGGAGAAAGGTGCGCTTTGTCATTTCGCCCCAAAGGGAGAAATCTTCTTTCAGTTATAATTTAAGCAACAGCTGGTTTCTTGTATTTAACGTTCTTTTTGCTTGAACAAAAAGAACCAAAAATTCAAGACAAACCCGATCCCTCCGGGCGTTTTGTCAGCCCTGCCCACCTGGGCGGAGACCTGTAGCTTTGGAATATCCTGGTGGTTATCTTACGTTGTTGGACAGTTTTGTTTCAAATGCTTCTTTTATTGGTATAAATTAGATGGGTTAAAAAAATAGTTTTTGTTTTTAGTGAAATTCGCGGGGCCGTATGCAAGGTAACCACCTAGGCGCATGGGGCTGAATGCCGCCCGGAGGCGATCCGGCATTCTTGAATTTTTGGTTCTTTTTGTTCAAGCAAAAAGAACGTAAGAAAAAAATGGGTTGACAAACTCATTATGACAAGGCGAAGACTTAGCAACTACACCAATTTTTACCCAATAAAAGAAGCATCATTAACTTAACATGAAACCATTAACTTTACCCGCATGCCATACAAAGAGAGAGACATCAATAAAATGTATTATACCATGGGCGAGGTTTCAGCTATGTTTGATGTAAATCAGTCGATGGTTCGTTTTTACGAAAAGGAATTTGACATCCTGCAACCTAAAAAAAATAAAAAAGGAAACCGGCTGTTTACACCTGAAGATGTAGAAAACCTAAAAATTATTTTCAATTTAATTAATGAACGCGGCTTTACGTTGCAGGGCGCGCGGGATTATTTGAAGCAGAACGGCAGCGAAGCCAAGGAAAGCCAGCAGGTGATCAGTTCGCTGGAAAACCTGAAAAAGTTTTTAATTGAAGTTGGAGAACAGTTATGACGAAACCAACTTTTAAAAACGTATTGGTTGTTTACAATGCGCGTTCCGGTTCGCAGGCCGATGAACATTTCCAACAATTGCTGGAACAAAAAAGTAAGCAATACAGCTTTGATTTTCGTGTTTTTGAGTTGAAAAACCCGGATTGCGAAGGTTTGATCCGCAAGGAAATCAAAACCCATCAGCCTGATTTGCTACTGGCTGCCGGCGGCGACGGCACTTTAAATATAGTGGCAAAAATAGCACCGGATTTTGATTTGCCGGTTTTGATCTTGCCTTACGGGTCGGCTAATGGTATGGCGCGCGAACTGACGATCCCGAATGAGGTTACAGCAGCATATGATCTGCTGGCGAATTATAAAATTAAGGCAGTGGATTTACTCAAAATCAACAATTCCACCTGTGTGCATTTGGCAGACGTAGGTTTGAATGCACGGATAGTAAGGCGTTTCGAGCTTGATCCAAAACGTGGATTAGCCACTTATGCCAAGCATTTGTGGAACGAGATTTTTCTGATCCGCAGCAAGCATTTCGACATCGAGTACGATGGCAAACAGGTGCGCCGAAAAGCGGTTTCCATCACTTTTGCCAATGCTTCTAAGTACGGAACAGGTGCCGTAATCAACCCAACCGGAAAAATTGACGATGGCAAATTTGAACTGTGCATTGTGCGGCCTTTTCCACGGCTAAAAATATTTTCGATTGCCTGGAAGATGTTCCGCGGCACCTTGCAAACCAGCGAATATTTCGAGGTAATTTCGTGTACCGAAGCACACATCAAACACAAAAAAGGTGTGATGCTGCAAGTTGATGGTGAAGTGATCGGCAAAGTAAAACGCATTGACATTAGCATCAAACCTCACATTCTGAAGCTTCTTTTACCGGCTATTTCTTAAAATAAAACCTGTTAAATCAATCCAGTTCTGCCTGATAAACCAGCTTCCCGTTCTCATTTTCTTCATCAATCACCCAGGTTTCTGCAATTGTTTTTTGGGTTGAAGAAAACTTCAGCTTGAAAAAACCTTTGGCAGCCAAAGCAAATTTGCCGTACGTTCCCTTGCGCACATAAGTGGATTTGGAAGCCGCGCCGCTCACAATATAATTCACTTTGTTTTTGTAAATATGCTGCAAATTATGTTCGTGCCCAGCTGCGTAAATCAGGTTTGGATGCTGGCCGAAAAGCACTTTCAACCTTTTTTTCAAAGCCCGAAAACGCAGGTGCGAAAGATCTTCCGGGGCACCGATATATTTGCGGTACAAAGGCAGCAGCGAACCCACGATCGGCATCGGCAAAAAAGCTTTTTTATCGTAAATAGTAAGCGGAAACAAATGATGCTTGAACTTGAACTTGCCGCCGTGCAGCGAATAACTGTAAATAGGATAATGGCCCACAACAAGCACTTTTTTATTTTTATTTCTTTGGAGGATTTCTTCCAGCAATACAAAAAATTCTTCTTCAGAACTGGCCGCGCAACCATCTTTTGCCCCGATCGGCCGGAAACCGCGCTGGATCCACCATTGTGTATTGATGGCAACAATGGTTAGGTCTTCATTGATCGGCACTTCTTTCGGGCCGGGGCAACCATTGGAAGGCAAGAAAATATTGGCGCCGTCAAATAATTTTTCCAAGTATTTTTCCTGCCGGATGACGTAATCGTAACCATCGTCTTTCCCTTTGTTCCAATCGTGGTTTCCGGAAATAAAAATCACTTTCCCGCTGTAATTTTGCACAGCTTCATGGTGTTTTTTCAGCACTTGTTCGGCATCTTCCCGCAGCCGGTCTCCTTTTTCGGGCAAACCATTCGGGTAAATATTATCACCCAAAAATATGACTGCTGATGGGTTTTTGGTTTCTAAATGCTTGGTCAGCAAGCTCAAAACCGGGTCGGGTTTGTAGCGGGCAATGTTCCCGGAATCTCCCACTAAAATAACTTCAAAAATAGTTTCCTGCATCTGATACTGTTTTTATGCACATAAAATTGGTTTGTTATGAATAGATATTTATTGAACTAAAAATCTATTTTTAATTATTAATTAAATTATATATTATTGAGTTAATTTAAAATCGTTTTTATGATCCATGCACTATAAACTTTTTCTGCTGATGTTGTTCCTGTTTCTCGCCAAAACTACTTTCGCACAAACGCCTCAGGAACGCGAAATCGAAACAATTATTGAAGCTGCGGCCGAAAACCTGCCCGACGATTATGATTATTTCGACCTAATCAGCCAGCTGCAAAATTACCGCCAGCATCCGCTCAACCTAAACAAAGCTACAACAGCGCAACTGCAAGACTTGTTGTTTCTTTCGTACCTGCAAATTTCCGCTTTGCAAGAGCACATCCGCAGCAACGGAAAGCTGATTGATCTGCTTGAGCTTCAAAGCATTGACTTTTTTGATCTGCAAACGATCTACAAATTAATGCCTTTTATAACGATCAATACCAGCGTAGATTTTAATAAAATCAGCCTTCAAAACCTGTTTCGATATGGCAAACATGACTTAATTTTTCGTTTTGGCGAAGTTTTGCAAAACCAAAAAGGTTTTACGATACCAAAAGATTCTAAACTTTCGCATTATTCCGGCAATCCGCAGAAGCTGCTTGGCCGTTACCGTTTTGATTTCCAGAACCGTATCCAGCTGGCTTTCAATATGGAAAAAGACGCCGGAGAACCATTTTTTGCCGGTAAAAACAGCATGGGTTTTGATTTTTATACGGCAAGCTTAGCCTTCAAAAATTTCGGCCTGATCAACAAATTAGTGATCGGCGATTATTCACTGCAATTTGGCCAGGGCTTGGGTTTGTACACCGGTTTTGCTTTTGGTAAAAATGCCGATGCCACGCTGATGCCGAAAGTGAGCCGTGGTTTAACAGCGTATTCATCCACTAATGAAATCAGTTATTTCCGTGGTGCGGCGACAACATTGCAATGGAAATCCATCGCTTTTACGCCTTTTATTTCCGCCCGGCCGGTGGATGCAACGGTGCAAGCCACCGCCAATCCCGAATACATTTCTTCTCTCGGCACAACCGGTTATCATCGCACCGCAACAGAATTGACCAATAAAAATGCTGCCGAACAACTGAGTTATGGCTTCGATCTCAACTATTCAAAACAAGCTTTCAAAACCGGCATTACAGCATACAACACGCGTTTTCAATATCCTTTGCAACGACGGCAAAACACTTACAATCAATTTATTTTTGCCGGAAAAGAATTGGATAATCTTTCGTTTTACTACGATTATAGTTTTCATAATTTTTATTTTTTTGGAGAAACAGCCAAAAGTTTGGGCGGTGGTGCAGCAACGGTAAATGGTTTATTGAGTTCCATTTCTTCCAATATTTCTGTAGTGGTTTTGTACCGGAATTACAACCGCGATTACCATTCTTTCTACAACCAGGCCGTTTCTGAAAACACGGATGCCGTTAACGAAAAAGGGTTTTACAGCGGATTAAATATCAAGTTTTCCAAAAAATGGACGTTTTCCGGTTATGCTGATTTTTTCAAATTTCCCTGGCTCAAATTCCAGGTAAGCCAGCCCAACAGCAGCGGCCACGAGTTTTTGGGCAGGTTGACGTATTCGCCCAATCAAAAACTGGTTGCTTATCTTAATTATCGGCAAAAACAAAAGCAACAAAATAATGACAACACCAAAATTACAGCTTTGGATGAAGTTGATTATCAAGATTTTAAATTTGATATTTCTTATCCTTTCAGCCGAAACATCACTTTTAGAAACCGTGCCGAAGTGGTTAAATACCAAAAAGGTTTGCCAGCGGCAGAATATGGTTTGATGCTTTATCAGGATGTTATTTTCAAGCCAAAAATTAGTAAAATCTCTGCAAACTGCCGCCTGGCTTGGTTCCATACCGCCAGTTACGATTCGCGCATTTATTCTTTTGAAAACGATGTGTTGTACAGTTATACCATTTTGCCTTTGCAACACACCGGTTTCCGCACGTTTTTAAATGCGCAATATTCGTTTAGCAAAGGTTTGGATGCCTGGTTTCGCTACAGTGCCTATTTGTATCGTGGCGAAAAAACGGTTGGTTCCGGTTTGGATTTGATCGAAGGCAACAAAAAATCAGAAGTCAAACTGCAAATGCGCTATCGTTTCTGACCATGAAAAATAACTATTTTCTCCCTCAAAACCCGTTTTTAATTTTGCTGATGCCTCTTTTAGCAGGTATTTTTTTGGGCGTAATTTTTTCATTTGATGGTTTGCTACAAGCTTTAAGCATCAGCATTTATACCATCGCTTTTATTTTTTTCATGCTGAATTTTTGTTACGCTGGATGGAAAATTTATCGTAAACCCTGGCTCGGCAGCGTATTGATCCATGTTTTTTTACTGCTTTCCGGGATTTTATTTGCCGAACAAAATAAGGAGATCAACCAAAAAGATCATTTCTCCAAACAGCAATCCGATGCTTTGCTGGTTACCATCATCCAGGAACCGAAGCAAACCGGCAACTTGCTCCGTTTCAATACTTCGGTTACGCATACTGTTTTTAGGGGTAAAATTTTAGCGTCGTCTGGTAGTTTGCTGGTGGCCTTGAAATTGGACTCCAGCCAAAAAAACATTTTAAATTACAGCGATCAGCTCCTCATTTCCAACCAATATAAACCAGTTGATGCGCCTTTTAATCCGGCAGAATTCAATTACAAACTTTGGCTGCAGCACCAGAATATTTATTTCCAAACTTACCTCAACCCAAACCAATACCAGCTTGTTGCAGCCAACCAGGGCAATCCGATTATCAATAAAGCACTGGAAATCAGGAAGCAAATGGTGCAAAAGTTTCAGCAATATTTGCATGATCCTGATGCAATTGCGGTTGCTTCGACTTTAATCTTGGGTTATCGAGCCGATTTAAGTCAGGATGTTTTACAGGCATATTCTAAAACCGGCACCATGCACGTGCTGTCCGTTTCCGGGATGCACGTGGCTTTGGTTTACATCATTATTGAGCTGTTGCTCCGGTTTTTAAACCGTAAAAGAAGCACCATTTTGCTCAAAGCTTTTATTTCGATTGTGCTCATTTGGCTGTACGCGCTCCTTTCCGGCTTCTCACCTGCCGTTTGCCGTGCCGCCGTCATGATTAGTTTTGTCATTTGCGGAAAAACTTACAACCGGCACATCAGTATGCTCAATATTTTGCTGGTTTCGGCTTTTATGCTACTGCTTTACAATCCGTATTTTGTGGCTGATGTTGGTTTCCAGCTTTCCTATCTCGCCGTTTTCGGGTTGATCTTGCTGCAGCCAATCATCGAAAACCTACTGGAAGTCAAACAAAAACACTTGCGAAAATTGTGGGCATTGCTATCGGTTTCGCTGGCGGCGCAAGTGATCACGTTTCCGGTCAGCGTGTTTTATTTTCATCAGTTTCCGGTTTATTTTCTGCTGAGCAACTTGTTTATTGTGCTGCCATCTATGCTGATTATGTATATCGGAATCGCTTTTCTGGCGTTTTCCAATGTTGATTTGCTGGCCAAACCGCTGGCTTTTTTGCTCGAGAAAACCATCGTCATCATGAATTCCGGTTTGACTTGGATTGAGCATATTCCGTTTGGCAGCTGGAACAAATTGTGGATTACTACGCCAGAATATTTGCTGCTTTACGCTATCATCTGCTGCGGTTTCGGCTGGATGATCCATCGAAAAATGTTCTTGCTGAAAATGAATGCTGTTTTTATCGTACTTTTTTTGATGAGCTTTTCTTACAAACGTTTTCGATCAGACAATCAGCAGGAAATCGTTTTTTTAAACCTGCGGAAAAACTTCGGGCTGATCTGCAAAAACGGAAACGAAGCTTTTGTGATCTCGGATTTGAAAAGTACCGACAAAACTTTTCAGTATTCCGTTCAGCCGTTTTTGGATAGTTGCCAGGCAATTAAAATCCATCTGCTTCAGCCCGAACAAAATTTTAGCAATGCTTCTTTTATCAGGCAAAATCAGTTGATCCAGTTTGGGAATAAACTCATTTTCGTGGCCGACAAGCATTTTGAACAGCAGGTTTTTCCGCAGAAAATAAAAGTTGACTTGGTGCTAATTACCGGAAACCCAAAAATCAACTTGAGCCAAATCACCCAAAACCTGATCTTTGATTTGTTGGTTATAGATGCCGGCAATTCTGATTATCATTTGCAAAAACTTGTGGCAGAAGCCCGTGCAGACGGCAGAAAAATATTTATTTTGAAACGTAACAATTGCCTGCGCGTCAACTCTAACGAAAGTAATTGAACAGATTATTTTGATTTTCAAATTAAGCTTGCATCTTTACAGTACGAATTTCATCCTAAAAAATAAAAACATGAATAATTTTAAAAAAGTAGCTTTGGGTTTGGTATTAACTACTATTGGTTTTGCGGCTCAGGCACAAAAAAGTTTTACCGAAGGTGTAGCAAATTACACGGTTAACGCTGGCAGCCAACAGCAGGATGCCAAAGTTTATTTCAAAGGCGATTCCTCTTCTTACCAGTTTCAGGCCGGCCCGGCAGATATTAAATTAATATCTGATGAAAAGGCTAATTTTATGGTTGTTCTGGTAGATGTGCCTGTTGCTTCCATCAAAAAAGCAGCTGTTTATACGCCGGCAGATATGGAGCAAATGAAAGATAAAGAACCATCTTTCACCGTAACGCCAACTACCGAAACACAAACGATTGCTGGTTATCAATGTAAAAAATATTTGGCAAAAGACAGCAAAAGCGGTACAACCGTGGATGTTTGGGCAACAACCGATATATCTGCGCCCAACAACAATCTGACTAAATATTTTACTGGTTTGCAAGGTTTCCCGGTTAAGTTTTCAACCTTGGTGCGTGGCCAGAAAGCAGATGTAATGCTGAAATCTATCGCTGCGGAAAAAGTTAAAGCCGGTACTTTTGCAATCCCTGCTGACTTTGACAAGATTACGGTTGAAGAACTGATGTCTATGGGCGGCGGCAGATAATTAATCCTAAAAGTATTTTATAAAAAAGCCTGATGCAATTTGTATCAGGCTTTTTTTGTGAGTAAGAATTGATATTTAGGATTATTACTAATAGTTAATTTCTTAATAATAAAACATCAAAAACTTAAAGTTCAACTTCTTGTTTCGCTAAAAACAAACTAAACAAAAATGGAATCACAAGCAATAAGCAAAGATACAAACAGCAGCTATTTTGAAGTAGCACCGGGTGTTTGGGGGATGAAAATTATATTTGTAAACATCTACATGATCGCTTCCGGACACCCGGAGGATAAAAAATGGGTGTTGGTAGATACTGGCTTGCCGAGTGCATCGCACAAAATCCAGGCAATGGCCGAAGAACTGTTTGGACAAGGCACTAAACCGGAAAATATTATTTTAACGCACGGCCACTTTGATCATGTGGGCAGCCTGGAGGCTATACTGAAAATTTGGAATGTACCGGTTTTTGCGCACGAGTTGGAACTGCCTTATTTAACCGGACTTTCAGCTTATCCGCCTGCTGATCCTTTTGTGGGCGGCGGTTTGATGAGTTTGACTTCCTGGATGTTCCCGAACAAACCATTGGATCTGGGCGACAAAGTTCAGGCTTTCCCTGAAGACGGCAACACACCGGGATTGCCTAATTGGCGCATTATCCACACGCCGGGCCATGCGCCGGGCCACATTTCTTTGTTCCGAAAATCCGACCATGTTTTGATTGCCGGTGATGCTTTTGTAACCACCGTTCAGGAATCGGCCTTGTCTGTGATGCTTCAGAAAAAGATTATTTCCGGCCCGCCAAAATATTTTACTTGTGATTGGAAAGCGGCAGGCATATCGGTAAGAAAACTAATCGGGCTGCATCCGCAAACGGTTGCAACCGGACACGGAAAGCCAATGTTTAATAAAGAATTTAAAGAAGCTTTACAGAAATTAGGTAAAAACTTTGTGCAAGAAGCTGTTCCGGCACATGGTCGATATGTAGAAGAACCGGCCATAACTGATAATGAAGGTGTAAAATATGTGCCGCCAACCAAAAATAATCCAATTATTACAAGCAGTTTAATTGGTGCCGCCGCGTTGATTGCTTTTGCGGTGGTGGTAAATATTTACAAAGATTAAGTTCAAAATTTAATGCATAAAAGAAGCATACCCGATATAAAGGTATGCTTCTTTTATCACCTAAAAATTGGGTTCTAATCAAATAGAGAAATCACAAAATCGGCTTCAAAAACATGGCCGTGCTCTATTTGGATAACTCCTTCTTTGTCTTTAAATTCGGTTGTTTTTCCGGCAAAATCTGAATGACCCAGCCAGGGCTCGATGCAAACAAATGGCGCGTCTGGTTTTGCCCAAATCCCCAGATCTTTAAAATCCTTAAAACTAACCGATAAACTTTGCTGATGATTTTTACTGCGGATGGTTGCATTTTTAGAAGTAATATCTTTAAAAATTAGTGCATCCCGATTAAATAAGGTTTTTGTCAGCCAAAGCTTGCGCTCATCCATCGGCACAAATTCCGTTTCGCCGCTGAACAAACCCTTTTCTGAAAGTAAATGCGTTAGCAACGGCTCTGAGGTTTCAAATTCCAGGTAATAATCTTCATAATTTTCATTCGGAAAAAATGGAACCCGGAAAGCCGGATGCGCGCCAACCGAAAAATAAACCGTTCGTTCATCCTGGTTGATCATTTTATAAGTAACGCATAAATTGTGATCCATTAAATCATACAAAACCTGAAACTCGAACTTAAAAGGATAAACGGCCAGCGTAGATTCGTTGAAAGGAAGCGAAAATTTAGCATCTGTTTCGCTCGATTCGACTAATGAAAATGTTGATTCTCGGGCAAAACCATGCCGGTTCATATGATAAGAGTTGCCGTTCACCTGCAATTCATTATTAACCAAACTGCCCACAATCGGGAACAGATTAGGTGCGTGCCAAGGCCAAACTGCCGGATCGCCTTGCCACAAATGTTCGGTTTGCGTTTGTTTATTGTAAATAGAAGTCATCTCTGCACCTTGCGGGCGAACGGTAACTTTTAAAAATTCGTTTTCTATCGAAATCATAAACAGATCAGGTTTTGCTTTTAGTTAAAATATTTCTGTTAAACCTAAAAAATATGGGATTTGTTTAAAATAGAATTTGGGTTGATGATTTTTAGGTGGTAAAAGAAGTATCGGAAAAGACGGCTTTACAAAAACGTTTTTAAGGTTGGCAATGATTCAGCATCAAAAAAAGAATTCATCAACTTATCAGAAGTTATAAATAGATCAACGTCATTTCTTACAAACAAAGCAGTAGAAAGCTGTAAACTATCTAAAGTTCTTAACCCTCTTATTCCGTATTTTGTGATCAGGTTCCGTGCCTGTTCAGTAATTACACTATCGATTTGTATAAAAGTATATTTTTCTATATCAGATTCGAAATGTCCTATTATGTCTTTTGCCTTTTGTTCATCTATCTCTTTATTACGCAACTTTTTCCATACGGTAGAAGTAAATTCTATTTTAGTAAGTTCAGACAAATAGATTATTTTAACATCATAACCAGAAAAAATATTTTCTATGGTTTCAGTATCAGGTTCTGTGTGATAAAGTTTGAACAAAGAAGAAGTATCTAAGAATATTCTCACAGTTCTCTTCTTCTTTCTTCGATCACTGTATCACTAAAAGACCCTTTATAATCTTTTAAAGCCTCCCGACTTTTTGCAAAAGAAAAGTCATCCAAAGTCAACCTTTTTTCAGAAGATATTTCTGTGTCCTCCAAAAAAGTAACGATAACTTTTACTGGTTTTTTTGACTGAAATTCTTGATCCAATTTTACAACACCGTTTTGAAATGTTCCTGCTATTGCTATCATAACCAAATTTATAAATTTTACTCCATAAAAGAAGCATCAGTTCGGATCTACATCAACTCGAATCAAACTTCCTTTACTAATTTTTTCAGTTTGAAATTGCAGGATAGTTTCTTTTAAAATATTCTTCACCCGAGCCATCGATGTTCCTTCTTTTTCAATTTTGATGATGATGGTTTTGATATAATAATTGCGAATACGGTTGATCAGCGGAAACTCCGGGCCAAGCACGCGGTCGCCAAACTGTTTTTTCAAAGCATTACCCAGGTATTCGGCCTGATGAAATAAAGCTTCTGCATTTTTGTGCTTCACATCCAGCTGAATCACACGATAAAACGGCGGATATTTAAATTGCTGACGTTCAGTCATTTCCATCTGGTACATTTCGGCATAATCATTTCGGATCACTTGATTGATAATGCGGTGATGCGGATCGTAAGTTTGGATCACTACTTTTCCTTTTTTTCCGCGCCGCCCTGCCCTGCCGCTCACTTGTGCCAGCATTTGGAAACTGCGTTCGTTGGCCCGAAAATCTGGGAATTTTAGCAAGGAGTCCGCATTCACAATCCCAATTACCGTTACATCCGAAAAATCCAAACCTTTGGCCACCATTTGTGTGCCGACCAAAATATCGGTTTTCTTATCTTCCAGATCGCTCAAAATATTTTGAAAAGACATTTTAGAACGGGTCGTATCCAAATCCATTCGTGCAATCCGTGCATCCGGCAGCAGGATAGCAAGCTCATCTTCAATCTTTTCTGTGCCATAACCTTTCTGTTCTAAATGTGTTGAACCACAGGCCGGACAAACGGCGTAAATATCTTCGCGGTAGCCGCAATAATGGCAATGTAACTTGCCCGTACTTTTGTGCATTGTGAGGCTGACATCGCAATTGATACATCGCGGACTAAAACCACATATTTTGCAGATCACCAGCGGCACATAACCACGCCGGTTCTGGAACAAAATCGCCTGCTCTTTTTTCTCCAATGCCGATTGAATATTTTCCATCAATTGATTGGAAAAATGCGATTGCATGGTTTTGTTTTTGGTTTCCTCCGGGATGCTGATCACCTGGATTTCGGGCAAAACAGCTTCTCCGAAACGATGGTTCAACTCAACCAAACCGTATTTTTGCTGCTGCGCGTTATAATACGATTCCAACGACGGCGTGGCCGAACCCAGCAAAACTTTGGCTTTGTACAACGTGCTGAGGTAAATGGCCGCATCGCGCGCGTTGTAGCGCGGTGCGGGATCAAACTGCTTGTACGAACTTTCGTGCTCCTCATCCACCACAATCAAACCCAAATTTTTGAAAGGCAAAAACACCGAAGAACGCGCGCCCAGCACCACTTGATATTCACCGCTTAAAACTTTGTTCCAAACTTCTACGCGCTCATTGTCATTAAAACGGGAATGATAAACCCCAATTTGGTTACCAAAATATTGCCGCAAACGCTCAATAATATGTGTGGTAAGCGCAATTTCGGGCAGTAAAAACAGCACTTGTTTTCCGCTGGCAATCATGCTTTCAATTAGCCTAACATAGATCTGGGTTTTGCCGGAAGAAGTAACGCCATGCAGCAAAACCACGTCTTTTTGTTCAAAATGCCGGTTGATTTCCTGATAAGCTTTTTCCTGAAATTCATTCAGTATAAAAGTGCTTTCTGTAGCTTCACCTTCATTGGCAAAACGGCTGATGATCCTTTCTTCCAGCAAAAAAACTTGTTTTTCTACCAAAGCTTTTAAAGCCGAAGCACTTACTTGCCCGGCTGCTTCCAGTTCAGCTTTGGTCACCTGCTCTTTTTGCTTGATCAATTGCAGCAAAACCAGCACGGCGTCCAGCTGTTTTGGTGCCCGTTTTTCCAGCATTTCAAACAGTTCTTTCAACTGTTCGGGTTGGCGGTAAACAGGATTCAAGCTATAAAAAGACCGTTTCCGGGGTTTGTATTTTTCCTGTATTTCTTCGGCAATGTGGATGATGTTTTTGTTAAAAAGAATCTTCAAAACCGGCATCACCGTTTTTAGTCCAAGCAATTTTCCTACCTCACTTACAGTTAGTTCTGATTGGATTTCGAGTGCGTCGATAATCAAAAATTCCTTGTCGTTCAGCTCGCTTTTATCAAAATCAAAAGCTGTATTCAGGCTGATCTTGGTTTCACTGGCCAACTTTAAAGCGGCTGGCAAAGCAGCGTTCATTACTTCGCCGGGATAGCACAAGTAATAATTGGAAATCCAATTCCAAAAAGCCAGCTGCTGCGGAATAATCAGCGGCTCTTCATCCAGCACATCCATCAAATATTTCGCCTCATATTTTTCTGGTGCTTTTTCACTGATGGCTAAAATTATGCCCGTATAAATTTTGCTTCTTCCAAATTGAACCACCACTCTTTTTCCGATAGCCACATCAGCTGCACGGTCAAAAGGCACGCGGTAAGTATAGTTTTTTGCAATCGGGATCGGCAGGACAACCTCAGCAAAAAGCGTTTTTTTTTCTACAAAATCAGAATCCGACAGATTCAGAATCATGGTTTTTTAAGGACTCCCAATCCCAGCGTAATCCATCCCAAAATAAAAAATAAACCACCCAGCGGCGTAATCGGTCCCAAAAACCGCAGCCAGTTCCAACCTAAAACCTGCCGTACAGCTAGCAGATATAAAGAGCCGGAAAACAGCACAATACCAAAAGTAAAAAGATAATAACTCCAGCTTAACAGGTTGTTGTTCAACGGATTTAAGGTTGATAAAAACAGCAAGGCAAACACATGGTAAAATTGATATTGCACGGCTGTGTGCCAAACTTCCAGTTGCGCAGGTTCCAATTTATTTTTTAAAGCGTGAGCACCAAATGCCCCGGTGATGACAGCCAGCACGCCATAAATGGCAGCCGTAATGATAATTTGTTTGTTCATATTCGTTGTAAAACTAATATAAACAATATCCAAATTACTTCGGGCTTGAAATCAAAATAATCTAAATTTTGTTGCAAACAAATGAGATGCTGAAAATTATCCTGCTATAAAGAATTTTTAGCTGATACTTCTTTTATCAACCTAAAATTGGAATGATCTGTTGTGCCATTTTCATTTTTGGTATAATAATTTCATTCTTTGTGTAATGAGGATTTTGCTATTTCTATTGTTATTTTTTGTTGTTTCTACGGTCCGTGCCCAGCAGTTTTCCCAATATTTCACCGGCACGCTGTATGATAGCTTTGAAAATCCGGCCCAGCGCGCTTTCACGCCGGATTCCAGCAGGCAACTTGCTTCCAATTTTTTCGTGCCCAACCTCTCTGCCAACGGAGCTTTTAATGGTAAGGGCCGCCAATCGCTGCTTTCACTCATTAATCAGGGCACTTACAACAGCAGTAAGCTGACGAATGGTTTCCGGAATCAAAATAATTTCAGTGTAAACGCGAACACTTATTGGTTAATGCTAAAGCTGTATTCCTGCTTGGATGGCGATCAGGAATTGGGCTTATCTATTCAAACCAAAGCTGATGGTAGGGGAAACTTTAGTGATGAAACTTTGCTGCTGCTGGATTCTTATAAAAACTTTGCCAACGATTTGCCTAATAGCAACTTATTTAACAGCCAACTTTGGGCGCAAGCATATCATCAGTTTAACCTTACTTTCCGGCAAAAAGTATCACCTCAAGTTGCCTTTGGTGTTAAGCTGAGTGCATTGTTAGGCATTTATTATAATCAGTTTACGATCAACAACTCCGCGTTTTATGTTGATAAAAACAGTACTGAAGCCAACCTTTTTTTACAAGGTTATTATACCACAACCAACCTTAATCAATATGCTAAAAGTGATTTGTTGGGCATAAAAAATCCCGGGGCTGCCGTAACTTTTGGAATGCAGGCACAGCTGGACAACGGGATTGTGGTGCAGGGAAACGTAAAAGATTTAGGGTTTGTACGCTGGCATAAAACCTCAGTTATTGATTTTAACGGCACAGAAACCATTGATCGGGTTGCCAATACCCGAAATAATTCGGATAGGATTTTGACCGAAGTTGATTCTTTAGTCGCTCAAAATGCAAGTTTGCAAGCTGTTTATAAAGCCATAAATTCTCGTGCAGATATTTCCATCAGCAAAAAATACAATTTAGGAGTGCCTGATTTTTATGCCACGCCAGCTTTGATTGTTTCTAAAAACTTGTTTTACAATGGCTTAAATGCTGCTTTTATCAACCATTTTACCTATAAAAGTTTGTGGTTTACGGCTTTGGCTTCTTACAATCAGGACCAAGTTTGGAACGCCGGGTTGCAACTGATGATTAAATCTCCCAATGCTGAGTTTTTTATCGGCACAGAACAACTGTTCAAATCAACCCGTTTTTTTGATGCAAACAATACCGCTTACCATTCGGGCTTGAATGCTTCCATTGGTTTTTCGGCAAAGTTTGGCCGTTTGGTAGAACATCCGGCCATGGCAAGTTATATTCCGATGGGCAATGAAAGAGGTTTTTTCAACAGGATGTGGCTGCGGATTTTTAAGCGGTCTTACAATTAAGTTTTTTGATTTGCTGTACTTCGATAAGCTTAGCATGGACAAATCAAAACATCATCCTTTAATCTTTGTGCCAATAAAATCTTTTAGGTAAAAAGGTTCAAAATAAGCGACATCTTCAAACTGCTGCAACCGGAATTTTTTTGCGGCAAGTGTGGTCATATCTGTAGCTTCGTTCAAAAAATCATCGATAAAAACAGCATTTGGATGCTGGCCTAAAACAGCTGCACATTTGGCCGCACCATCACCAAAAAACATGATTTTGTGCTGATCCAGAACAGTTTTAAAACTTTCGGCATCGATAATTTTTGCAGCAGTTGGTTCAATCTGTTTCAAATTCTGATCAAACAAAGCCGTATAAACTTCCATCCGGCGCGCATCGATCATTGGGCATAACAAAAACTTTTCTTCTGTAGGTTTTTGAAAACGTGCCAGATATCCTGCCGCCATAGCCAGCAAGGTTTCTACCGAAATCAGCGGCTTATCCAACGAAAAACATAAACCTTTTGCCGTAGAAACGCCGATGCGCAAACCAGTATATGAACCCGGACCAGCACTAACGGCAACAGCATCTAATTCATTAATTTTCAATTGGTTAACTACAAAAATTTCATCGATAAAAACAGTAATCACTTCAGCATGGATGTTGCGCTGATTAATCGTTTTGTACGACAAAATTTTTCCATCCTGCGCCAAAGCAACAGAACAGCAAGTGGTAGAAGTTTCTATTTGCAGGATTAAACTCATTAAATTCAAGGAACAGGATCCGGGCCATGCGCCCCCCAAGGATGGCAGCGGCCGATCCGTTTTAGCGTTAACCAGCCGCCTTTAAACGGGCCGTATTTTTGGATTGCTTCCAAACCGTACTGAGAACAAGTTGGTGTAAATCGGCAGGAAGCACCCAGTATCGGCGAAAGCAAAAATTGGTATAACCGGATAAGCAAAATGAAAAAGCTGCTGATTATTTTTTGGAAGAAATTACTTAGCGTTTTCATTCTAAACTAATTTCTCTGCCAGTTGCTGCAAAACTTTTTGCATTTTTTTCATCATCAAATTAGCACTATTAATTTCTTTACCGATGTAAGTTACCGAACAGATAAGCTGTTTGGATACTGTTTTTAAGGGCAAAAATAAATATTCCTGTTTTTGCAAACGGTAACTTTCCCGCATCCGCCGTTTTAACAAATTGCGGTCAACTGCTCTTTTATACCTTTTTTTGGAAACTGAAAACAGAACCTGTACCGGAACACTTACAGCACTATTTAGTTGCCAGCTGACTTTGTAAGGATAACACAAAAAAGAAGGACTGTTTTGGTATAAACCTGTAATAAGTTTAATACCAGACAACCGTTCTTCTTTTGGTAAAGTATTCATGAAATCTTGAAAATCAGTTGTTTTAAACTAAAAAACCGATTAGAAATCCTGTTAATTACAGGAAAAGCAAGCCGATTATGCTTTGTGGCGTGGCTCGGAAGAAACAGAAAGCTTACTTCTGCCTTTTGCCCTTCTTGCAGCCAAAATCCTTCTGCCGTTTGCGGTAGACATCCGCTCGCGGAAACCATGTTTATTTCTTCTCTTTCGTTGGGAAGGTTGGAACGTTCTTTTCATATCATTTTGGTATTGTACGCTTTTAAAACAAGAGCGCAAATATAGGGTTGTTTTTCAAAATTCCAATCCGTTCCGGGTTTTTATTCTAAACAATAATTGATATTTACGCAATGATATTTTTACCCCATAAAAGAAGCATTTGTACTTTGCTCCTGCTCACACTTGGCTTGTTTGGATACGCGCAGGAAACCAAATCTTACAAAATTTATAATTCTTCCTCCAAAAAAATAATTAGTGTTGAGGAACTGGTAAAAGCTTTGGACAAAACTGATGCGGTGTTTTATGGCGAAGAACACAATGATTCTATTGGGCATTTGCTGGAAGCTACGATTTTGAAAAAACTGGCCGAAACGCATCCGCAGAAAATTGCTTTATCAATGGAAATGTTTGAAACGGATTGTCAGCAGGTTTTGAATGAATATTTAGCAGGTTTGATCCGTGAAAAAAACTTTGTTATTGATGCACGCAGCTGGCCGAACTATACTGATTACCGGCCGATGATCGAGTTGGCCAAATTCAACCATTTCCCGGTAATTGCGGCAAATGCGCCTGGCCGATACACTAATATGGTGAGCCGCATGGGTTTGAATGCTTTGAACCAATTGGATAAAACCGGAAAATCGTACTTGCCGCCGCTGCCAATTGATACGGCAACAGGAACATATCTAACAAAGTTTGAGGATATTATGGGTGGCCACAGTGCTATGGGCGGAATGCAGATTTATCAGGCGCAAAACCTTTGGGATGCTACCATGGGTTGGTCGGTTGCTTCATTTTTGAAAACGCATCCGGGTTTTACGGTTTTCCATATCAACGGTGGTTTTCATAGTGAAGAAAAACTGGGTGCTGTTGCACAGTTTAGAAAGTATCACTCTCAGGCTTCTATCAAAAATATTGCAGCATATGCTTCGGATGATTTTGCAAAACCGGATTGGGAGAAGTTGGCTAAAATGGGCGATTTTGTTATTGTAACTCAAGGTTCTGTAACGAAGGGTTTTTGATGCTGTTTTTATCAGGTTATTTTTTAGTGTTAAAACAGATTGAAAATCTTCAGTTCAAATATTAGGATTGCAAATTACGACAAGCAGATGGATGGTGCTGTTGCAAAGTCTTTTTGATACTGTTTTTATCGGTTAAAAAAAGAAACTAAATTTGGTATATTTGTTTAAGAACTAAATTACAAATGGAAACTGTTTTGCTTCAAATTAATGATAAAAATGCTTACAAGCTAATTGAAAACCTGGAAGCTTTGCATCTTGTTAAAGTTCTTGAAAAAAACATTGAACCAAAAAAGAAATTATCAGAGCGTTTTGCAGGTTCTTTAAAACTTACAAATGCTCAATACGATGATCTGCAAAATTCAATAATTGAGAGTCGTAGCGAATGGAACAGGGATATTTAATAGATTCCAATGTTATTATCGCTTACCTTGATAACAATATTCCGACTTTAGGAATGCAATTTTTGAACATCATAATTGATGATAGTCCTACTGTTTCCGTAATTAACAAGATTGAGGTTTTACGTTTTAATTCTATCAACGAAGAAAGCTACCTGACACTTGTTGAATTTATAAATGAATGCGTAGTGTTACAACTAAACGAAAAGGTGATTGATTTAACGATTAGCATTTGTAAAACTAATCGTATAAAATTGCCTGATGCCATTATTGCAGCAACAGCATTAACCAATAATTTAATATTACTGACTCGAAATACAACCGATTTTAAATACATTAACAATTTAAAAATACTTAATCCTTGGGAAATTACAGATGCAGGGATACAAGTATATTAACCAATCGTAACAAGTTAAGTAAAATAGGCAATTTTATAATTGTAACAAAAGGTTCTGGAACGAAGGGTTTTTGATGCTGTTTTTATCGGTTGTTTTTTAGTGTTGAAACAGATTGCAAATTTGTAAATCAAAGACTTGGATTGCAAATCCAATTATAAAGTTTTTGATTTCATTTTTATAATTTCCTATTAAATATAATTCAATTATCTTAGTTAAGATTTTCATATTATGCTTAAACCTCAAAATTTTTTCTTTGAACTTCCAATCTATTTTAAAATTGAAATTACTAACGATAATCGTGAAGATTTTTTCAATTTGATTCTTGAAACAAAAAGTATTGATGGTTATAATCCATTCTTAAAAGAAAATACTACTTACAACATTAAATATGTTGTTCAAAGATATTTGCCTCAAGGAAAATTTGAATTATCCAGTTATGAGGGTTTTTTTGAAATACAATTAACATGTGTAAGGACAGGTTTGGAAATGAAATATTTCGTAATGTTAGCAAGTGTTGAAAATGAAGATGAAACAAAGCAATATTTTTTTTCAAAAGTAGGACCATTTCCATCTATTGCAGATTTACACATTAGCAAATTCAAACAATATGATAAAGTAATCGATAAGAAACATTTAAAAGAAATTACAAGAGGAATCGGTTTAGCTGCAAATGGTGTTGGCATTGGATCATTCGTTTATTTAAGAAGAGTTTTTGAATTTCTAATTGAAGAAGCTCACCAACAAGCTATTAATGATATAAGTTGGAATGAAGACAATTATTTAAAATCAAAGATTGTAGACAAAATCGATTTATTACAACATCATTTACCTTCTTTTTTAGTACAAAATAAATCTATCTATTCAATATTAAGTGTTGGGATACACAAACTTGATGAGCAGGAATGCTTAAAATACTTTGAGGCTTTAAAAGTAGGAATTGAGCTTATTCTGGATGAAAAGGTTGAATTAGACAATAAAAAGAAAAAAATTGAACACGCTAAATTGAAATTACAACAAATAACTCAACAGATAAAAAACTAATAGAATTTACTAATTAAAATTTGTAATTCCGTTTTTTGAGCTTCAAATTTATAATTCCAGTCTAACCCATACTTCTTTTACCCTACTTTTTTTGTCCTGCCAGCAAATCCCGGATTTCGGTCAGCAACATTTCTTCTTTGGTTGCCTTCACTTCAACCGGCACCGCAGTTTGCTTCTTTTGCATTTTGTTGATGGCTTGTATCACCAAAAACAAAGCAAGTGCAATGATTAAAAAAGTAATTACAGCAGACAAAAAGTTGCCGTATTTGATGGCCGTTCCCGGAACAACGAGCTGGCTCAGGTTTTCTAACTTTGCTGCTTTTATAGCAGGGGTTAAAATAGCTGGCGTAATGATGTCTTCAACCAAAGATGTAACAATCCTGCTAAACGCGGCACCAATCACAATACCAACAGCAAGGTCGATTACATTTCCTTTAAATGCAAAAGTTCTAAATTCGTTAACAAATCCCATAGTTTTAGTTTTTTAAGGTTTTTAAATTTTGGATGTGTAAATTAATAAAAATTACCGTACAAGAACCTAAAATTTATGCCTTAAAAACAGTACCTCAATTTTAGGTATCTTAATTTTAATGTATTTTTGGGCTGCTATATGTTAAGACAAAATCTACAACAAAAACTGCTTCAAAAGCTTTCGCCGCAGCAAATCCAGTTTATCAAATTGCTGCAGGTGCCAACGGTTTCTTTAGATGCAAGGATTAAAGAAGAACTGGAGGAAAACCCGGCACTGGAGGATTTGAGTTTGACCAACATGACGGACCCGGTGGAAGAATATCCTGACCGCGACCCGGAAGATGATAATTTTAACAAAGAAGAAAGCAGCAGTGAAGAATTTGATGAGTTTAACATCGACGAATATTTGCAGGACGACAATCTGAATGATTACGGCAGCCCTTACGACCAAAACGGGGAGGATGAGGAAGAACGCAAGGAAATGCCGATTGCCATCCAGAGTTCGTTTTTTGAAAACCTGCAAAACCAGCTGGACCTGCTGCCTTTATCGGATAAAGATTTCAGGATTTGCCAGCAGATTATCGGTAGTTTGGATGATGACGGTTATCTGCGCCGCCCGATTATGTCGATTACAGATGATCTGGCGTTTTCGCAAAACGTAATGGCCGAAGATGAGGAAGTGGAAGAAATGCTGAAAGTGATCCAGCATTTTGATCCGGCCGGCGTTGGTGCCCGAGATTTGCAGGAATGTTTGCTGATCCAACTTCGCCGGAAAGACACGCAAATTCCGGTGATTAAAAAAGCAATCCAGGTGGTAGAACATTATTTGGAAGAATTTACCCGAAAACATTATGACAAGCTTGAG
Organism: uncultured Sphingobacteriaceae bacterium; assembly: GCA_964236465.1. Lineage (GTDB taxonomy): Bacteria > Bacteroidota > Bacteroidia > Sphingobacteriales > Sphingobacteriaceae > Mucilaginibacter_A. Next base: position 95,956 of record CAXSBZ010000008.1, read on the forward strand.
AAATCCCTGAACCTGCACGATGACGAGCTGAAGGAAATTGTGGCTGAAATCCTGAAACTTAACCCAAAACCTGGCGACTCTAACGAGGTGAACACCAAACAAATGCAGGTGATCCCGGATTTCCATATCCGTAATAACGATGGCGTGCTGATCCTGACTTTAAATTCTAAAAATGCACCCGAACTGCGCGTCAGCCGCTCCTATCAGGATATGTTTCAGCATTATGATAAATCAGCGCAAAAAGACAAAAAACTGAAAGAAGCTGTGCAGTTTGTCAAGCAAAAGCTGGATTCGGCCAAATGGTTTATCGATGCCATCAAGCAACGCCAGCAAACGCTGCTAAAAACCATGAACTCGATCATGCACTATCAATACGATTTCTTTTTAACGGGAAATGAGAAAAACTTGCGCCCGATGATCCTGAAAGATATTGCGGATAAAATCGGGATGGATATTTCTACGGTTTCGCGGGTGGCCAATTCCAAATATGTGCAAACCGAACATGGCACTTATCTGCTCAAATCATTTTTTTCTGAAGCCATCCAAATGGAAAGCGGCGAAGAGGTTTCTAACAAGGAAGTGAAGAAAATTTTGGAAGAGAACATCGCCAAAGAAGATAAACTGCATCCGCTGGCAGACGAAAAACTGACCGAAATTTTGAAAGATGCCGGTTACAATATCGCCCGAAGAACTGTTGCCAAATACCGCGAACAGTTGAATATTCCGGTTGCGCGGTTGCGGAAAGAATTATAATCGGATGCTTCTTTTATCGAGGTAAAATTTATGCCGGTAAAAGAAGTATCAAACACATTTATTTTCCAAAAACTTATTAAGTTGAGTATTCCGGCTGCGAAAAGAATTATAGCTGATGCTTCTTTTATCATCCTAAAAAAGATATGATAAAAGAAGTATTACCAAAACCTTCTCGGGCAGATTACTTTATAAGCATTATTTAGCATGATGCCCAAAATAATTTCATGCGTGCCGTTGCTCACTGTATTTAAGTTAGAAGTAGTAAAATCATACGCATAACCAAAATTGAGGAAACTGCCCACATTAATGCCGGCCATTGCGGCGATGGCATCGTTGCGGCGATAAGAACCGCCAATCCAAAATTTGTCCTGAAATGCCATTTTCAAGTTCAAATCAAAAGTTGATGGCACTGGTTTTACATATTTAAACATCACCGAAGGCAACAACGTAATGTCCTCTGCTAAAAACAGCTTCACACCTGCCGTAACAAAATAATGCGGAACAGTTTTACTTTGATTGTAAGTAGAATTAGAGGAGAAATACAAGGTTTGCGGCAACACCTGCTGCGCCGAAACTCCCACGAAATAAGTTGCCGAATAGGCCCAAACGCCTAAACCCAAATCAGGTTTAAACTGATTGGTATTGCCGTTGGCTATGGCCGGATCCAATGCATTTTCCAGCGTTATCTGGCTGGTATTCAAGTTAATGCTGGCCAAACCTGCTGCCACACCAACAGAAAGGTTTAAATTACTGGTGATGCCGAGATGATAAGCATAAGTGAGGTCATAATTGCTCTGTGTAATCGGGCCGGCCTTATCAGAAACGACTGTAAAACCGATGCCATGATGCGCCGGGGCAGCCTGATAATCCTGCACATACGACCGGCTCATTGGATCTTCGCCGTTTGCGGGCTGGCTCATCGGATCGCCCTGAATAAACTTGTTGCCGATTGGCGTGTGGGCGGTAAAATACATGGTTACCGGCGCACCATCCAAACCCGTCCACTGGTTGCGGTAACCGGCTTTAATATCTGTATAATTTTCAATCCCGGTAATAGCTGGATTGATCAGATAATTATTGAAAATATATTGCGTGTATTGCGGTCTTTGCTGTGCCCGAATGCCGGAAATCACCAATAAAAATAAAAAAGTAAAATAATATTTTTTCATAAACTTATCTAATAATCGTAATTGGCCCTGCTATCCGGTTCCTTCCGCTGCCTGGGTTTATAATATAATAATAAGTACCTACGGGCAGCTCTGCTCCTTTGTATCTGCCATCCCAGGCGGTTGTATATCCTATAGAATAGTAAACTCTTTCCCCATAACGATTAAATACTTCCACTATTACGTTGGGGTAACTATCTAAATATTTTATGTTCCAGATGTCATTGATGCCATCATTATTTGGGGTAAAAGTATTCGGAATAACTATAGCTTTCAAAACTGTAACCATTATTTCATCTGCATTGGTACAGCCATCTGCAGAAGTTACAGTTAACTTATAAGTGGTATTATCGTGCGGCGTAGCAACCGGATTCAAAATATTATCGGTGCTTAAACCGAGCGATGGTGTCCATTTATAAGTTAGGTTGTTTCCAGATACGGTTGGTTTAAGCGTTACACTTTCTCCTTCAAGCACAAAAATATCTTTTCCGGCAGCAACTTTTGGTGTTGGACTGACAGTGATCTGTTTTGAAACCGTGTCCGAACAACCATTTTGAGCCGTAAAAATATAGGTAATTGTTTGCACTCCAATACCGGCTGCGGCAGGATTAAACAAACCCAAAGCACTTACACCATTACCGGAAAAAACGCCTGATCCGGCATATCCATTTACTTCTTTTGCTACGATTTGAAACGGTGAAACTTCCGCGCAAACCTGACTGGCTAATGTTATAGTAATTTGAGGATCAGCTTTTAAAGTAATAATTTGCATCTTTTCATCCACACAACTTGTGCCCGAGTAAGTACGCATCAGCACTGTATAATTCAGCGTCGCCGGCGTATGAAAAATCGGATATTGATGACTGTATAATTTATCCGGCGTTGGGTTATCATCTGTTTCAAACTGATCCGGATGATTGGAATAATCGTAAAACAGTACCACTTTAGATAAATTTCCAAAATCTAAGGTAGAAGTATTTCGGATCAAAACACTTCTTTTACTGCACAAATTTTGAGGATTCAGCACTGTAAACTCTGCTTTGGGCACCGCACCGTTCACCGTAAAACTCATTGCGGTATCGGCAGAACAGCCATCTTTGGAAGTAACGGTCAGCTTCACCTGATACTTGGCTGCACTGATGTATTTATGCTGAGGGTTTTTCTGGCTTGAAGTATCGGGATTTTTTGCAGTGGCAGCCGGATCACCAAAATGCCACAAATAAGTAAACCTGGATTCGCTATGATCACTGATACTGCTTTTATCGGTAAAAATTGCGTAGGCGTCTGAAATACAGATTTTTGGCAATGTAAAATTAGGTATTGGCAGCGGATGAACTATAACCGGCAACGTCAGTGTATCGCTGTGGCATCCCAAATCCGTTAATGTGATAAGCTTGATATTGTAGTTTCCGGCAGCTTTATAAATATGCTGAAAAGGAGATTTGTTTAGAAGTATTTGCGTACTGCCATCGCCAAAATCCCAAACCCATTGCGCAATTTTTCCTTCAGAAGAGATAGATTGATCCGTTATCATAACCGCTTTTGTGGCACAATCAGGATTAGAAATAATGAACTTAGCAACTGGTTTGGCATAGATATGTATTTTTTGGGAGTCCAAAGCCGAAGTACAACCATTGGAATTGGTAACCAATAATGTGGTAATAAAATCTCCTGATTTAGTGTAAAGATGTGTTGGATTTTGCAGAACTGAGGTTCCGCCATCGCCAAAATTCCAGGCCCAGGTTTTGATAACGGCACCGGTACTTTTATCCGTAAAATTTAAGGTATCCGACTGGCAGGTTGAAGTTTTAGCTGTAAAAGAAGCAACCGGATTATCATAAACTGTAAACGCAATATCAATATCTTCGTAAGAGCCGCAAGCATCAGCAATCGCATTAAAAACTTTAACTTTCACATCATAATTGCCTGATGATTTGTATATTAAACTTTTAGGATACGCATAGGTGTACAAAGGCTTGTTGTCTTTCACCGTTTGTCCGATCAGCGTTGGATGGTTATCGGTATAAGCTGGATCACCGTTTTGAGGAGTCCAGATTAGCTGCGTAGTTTTGTATGGAATAGTAACTTGCAACTTCAAATCCTGCCCCACACAAGCACTTGCTACAGAATCACCAGCCGTGTTTTTGATCTGCACAAATTTATTTAGGTTTTTCAAATTCGTCCCGGCCGAGTAACCGTAAGATTCGGCACTACCAAAGCCATAAGCAATCGCATTGAAACCATCCGAAGCTTTAATATTGTGTGTGCCCGAAGCAACCGGAAACTGGCCGTACATGTAAGCTGTATTGCCCGGCACTGTTTTAAATAAACCTGTAGTTGCAGCTCCGTCAATAGTAAAACTTGGTGCCGCAGCCGCAGAAATAATCACATTGATATAACTTTGCAAAATCTTGTAAGCCGTTGGTGAGTAAAGCGTTACATTATTAATAATCTGCTCAATCGGGTTGAGGTAGATCATCTCCGGATCGCCCAAATCGGTGCTGGTAGCCGGATCAAGCGAAAGCTGCGTGATGGCGTATTGGGCAACCTGTATCGGCTTATCCGCACTGATTACATTAGGCACTGTGCTGTTAAATTCGTAATAAAAATTATTGATTAAAGAATTGCTGCTCAGCATGTTTCCGTTCATAATTACCTTTGTCGTCGGGTCGCTCACTACAATTCGGTAAGTATCGTATGGCCGGTTGCTTAACGGTGCAGTTACATAATTTTTCCCCCAGGAAGCGGTTGGATAAGTTTGCTGGAACAGATTATCAGCAGAATTATTAGGGCCATTGCCAATATAAATCTTACTGCTGCCTGAAAAAACGGCAATTTTTTTGCACACATTCAACCCGGAGCTTACCGAACGAATGCGGGTTCCGGTCAAATCTGTTGCGGATAACCCCTGATAAACTTCGCCTTTTTGCATCGTGATGGTAAAAGGCGTATTGGCTACATGGCCGCTGTTTAAAGTTGCTGCTGGCGTAATTTCTACCGTTGTGGTATCTTCCGTTGCCACTACCGCAAACGAGGAATAGCAATTAGCTTCGTTTGATCGCTGTGTATAATTGATAGCATAATAATCTTTAGCCAGCGTAGCAACCGGCAAAAGCAATGTAGCACCAGAAACTGCCGAAGCATAAATGTGCGCAAAAACCACTATTGGTGCTGCGGCAGTAATGTGTATCCCTTTTAACGACTGCCCTTCTGTAGCTAAGAAAGCCGTTTGTGGCATCGTAACTATAGTTACTTGATTAGCCGTAATGCTAAAACTGGTAGAAAAACTACCATCTGCAACGGTAATGGTGCCTGAAGTGCTTACATCTGAAGTGAGATACACACTCATCTGACAGGTATTGTTGCCTGCAACGCCGCGGATATTGGCCATGTAAGCAGTGTAAAACTCAGTGCCTTTATTGGTTTGCGCAAAAACCGGACAAGCAGAAACGAGCAGCAAAAGCAGATAAAAAATACGACAAGTAAAGTTTTTTGTCATTTAGATAAGCTTAGTTTTCCGCTGTTGTTCACAATTTTTTATTATTTTAGATAACCCAATGCTTCTTTTATCCGTATAAATTTGGTTAGCAAGAACCAAGCAACGTTTATCTTTTCAAAAAAAACTTGCGGCAAAACCACCTCCTGCAAAACATAAAAAAGCGTTCTAATTTACTAAATATAAATATTTTCAGGACATATTTTTCTTCACTAAAAAATCAACAGATCAAATTAATTGCTGCGATAAAAGCTGCCGCTTTCAATTTTAACCAACTGCAAAAAATGGTGATTTTATTTTGATTAAAGAAATTTTTCTATCCAACCCGAAAATGTACCGATAAAAACAGCATCAAAGCATTCCTTTCAAAACCAGCCAAACGTTTTGTGCCACAATCTTAGCTCCTATTGCGGTTGGATGAATACCATCTTTTTGGTTCAGTGCACGGATTCCAGCCACATTTTCAAGTAAAAACGGAACTAATTTTATATTATTTTTTTTGGCCAGCCGCGGAAAAATCTTTTTGAAATCATCCGCATATTTTATACCCATATTCGGCGGAACTTGCATACCGGTCAGCACTAATTTTACTTTCGGATATTTTGCTTTGACCTGATCGATGATTGATTGCAAATTCACTTCGGTTTCTGCCACCGGAATGCCGCGCAAACCATCATTCGCGCCCAATTCCAGCACAAAAACGTCAATTGGCTGCCGCAATTGCCAGTTGATCCTGTTCTTGCCATCCGAAGTGGTTTCTCCGCTCAAGCCGCCGTTGATGGCTTTGTACGGGAGTTTTAGCGAATCAAGATTGTGCTGAATGATAGACGGGAAAGATTCGCTTCCTGGATCATCCAAACCGTAACCTGCCGTCAAACTGTTCCCAAAAAACAGGATATTTTTTTGGGTAGAAAGTTGGGTCAATGCTTCTTTTACCGTATCTTTTTCAGTACCGGTTTTGGGTTGAGAACTGTTTCCGCATCCGCAGAAAAAAATGAAGACCAGGAGCGCGGAAAAGGAAAATGATTTTTGCATAAAAGCGTAACAAAATTGCTGAAACAGATTCTTAAACATAAGCCCGACATTTAAGTTTAGCTTTAAACGTATCTTTCTACACAAATAATCTGTAATCATCTTGAATAATATCCTCAAAATAGAAAACCTTACCAAAACTTACAAAAGTGCAGGCAGTACGCTCACGGTTTTAAACAACATCAATTTTTCGGTAGCAGAAGGTTCCACATTTTCCATTGTTGGCCCTTCCGGCAGCGGAAAAACAACATTGCTTGGGCTTTGTGCCGGATTGGATCGCTCCACTTCCGGCTTGGTAGAACTGAACAATATTGCGCTGGATAATTTGGGCGAAGACGAACGCGCGCAAGTCCGCAACCAATATGTCGGCTTTATTTTTCAGAATTTTCAGTTGCTACCCACTTTAACGGCTTTGGAAAACGTGATGGTTCCACTGGAATTGCGCGGCGAAAAAAATACCCGTTCCCGTTCAATGGATTTGCTGGATAAAGTTGGCCTGGCTAATCGCAGCCACCACTATCCTACCCAGCTTTCGGGCGGCGAGCAGCAGCGGATTTCTTTGGCGCGTGCCTTTTCCAATCAACCCAAAATATTATTTGCCGACGAACCAACCGGAAACCTGGATGCCGAAACCAGCGAAAAAATGGTGAAGCTTTTGTTCGATCTGAACCGGGAAAGCGGCACCACGCTGATTTTGGTAACGCACGATATGGAACTGGCTTCCAAAACGCAGCGCATCATCCGCATCAAAGGCGGCCATTTAATTTCTGATGAACTGACTGCTACGGTTTAATTTGATGATGCTTCTTTTATCGGCTATTTTTTGGTGTTGATTAGTATGTCATCCCAAAAAATGCCCGATAAAAACAGCATCCAAACAAACAGCTACTTTACCCACAATAATGCAAGATATTTTCTAAATGAACCCAACTCCGAATATTCAAAAACGCTCCATCAATTTCCGCTGGCTGCTGCAAATGGCTTGGCGCGACAGTCGGAAAAACCGCTCGCGCCTGTTCCTTTTCATTTCTTCCATCGTTTTGGGGATTGCTTCGCTGGTTGCCATTTATTCTTTTGGCTTTAATTTGAAGCAGGATATCGACCGCCAGGCAGCAGAACTGGTTGGTGCCGATATGGTTATTTCCGGCAACAAACCTGTTTCTCCGCAGACACAAAAACTGATCGACTCGCTGGGCGACCGGAAATCCTCGCAACGCAGTTTTGTGTCGATGGTTTCCTTCACCAAAAGCCAGGGCACGCGTTTGGTGGAAGTGCGCGCGCTGGAAGGTGCTTTCCCGTATTATGGCTCGATTGAAACCACGCCGATCTCCGCAGCAACCACTTTCCGCAAAAACAAACAAGTGCTAGCCGACAAAAATTTGATGTTACAATTCAACGCGCATCCCGGCGATTCGCTCAAAATTGGCAACGTTACGTTTACCATTGCCGGCACTTTGGATAAAGCACCTGGACAAACCAGTTTGTCAGCTTCCGTGGCACCGGTGGTTTACATGCCGCTGGCGTACTTGCAGCAAACCGGTTTGATGGCGCGCGGCAGCCGCATCAATTACAGTTATTACATCAAATACGACCGGCAAGAAAACATTGAAAAACTAACGCCCAAAATCGAACCGCGGCTGGATAAAGAAGATTTGAGCCTGCAAACTGTGGCTTCACAAAAAGAACAAACCACCCGCTCTTTTGAAGATCTGACCAAGTTTTTGGCCCTGGTTGGCTTTATCGCTTTGCTGTTGGGCTGTATCGGCGTGGCCAGTTCCATCCATATTTATGTGCGCGAAAAATTGAAAGCCATTGCCATCATGCGTTGTTTAGGGGTAAAATCTACCGAAGCTTTTTTGATTTATTTGATCCAGATTGTGGTAATCGGTTTTATCGGTTCCGTGATCGGAGCTGCTTTAGGAACCATCATCCAGCAACTGCTTCCGATTGCTTTTAAAGATTTCCTGCCGATTGCCATCACCGTGGAAATTTCCTGGGCCTCTATCGGCACCGGGATTTTGCTGGGCGTGGTTATTTCCCTGCTTTTCGCGATGCTGCCCTTGGTTTCGGTGCGAAATATTTCTCCGCTAAACACTTTGCGCGTTTCAGATGATGCCGTAAATTCCAAACGCGATCCGCTAAAATGGCTGGTTTACGCTTTGATTTTAGCTTTTGTAGTCGTGTTCACAAAACTACAATTAGACAATTGGAAACAAGCCGTTGCGTTTACCGGTTTTGTGTTGATTGCCTTTTTGATTTTGACCGGCGTGGCAACTTTAATCATGTGGTTGCTGCGGAAATTCCTGCCGCTTTCCTGGAGTTACCTGTTGCGGCAGGGTTTTGCCAACTTGTACCGGCCAAATAATCAAACCATAATTTTGCTAGTTTCTATTGGTTTGGGTACTGCTTTTATCAGCACTTTATTTTTTATCCAATCGATTTTACTAAGCCGGATCAATCTTTCTTCGGGCGGCAATCAGCCCAATTTAATTTTGTTTGATATCCAAACTAACCAGCAGCAACAAGTTGTCAGCCTTACCAAAAATCAGCATTTGCCCGTTTTCGGAATGGTGCCGATTGTAACGATCCGCTTGCAAGAACTGAACGGAAAAACAGCCGAAGTTTATAAAAAAGATACTTCATTAAAAGTTCCGCGCCCAGTTTTTAGTCGCGAATACCGCGTAACTTATCGTGATTCTCTGGTTTCTTCGGAAAAAATAACAGCCGGAACCTGGATTGGAAAAGTGGATGCGAATGTTGCCCAAATTCCGATTTCTATTGAAGAAAAATTTGCAGAACACAACCACCTAAAACTGGGTGATAAACTATTGTTCAATGTGCAAGGTGTTTTTATGACCACAAAAATAGCAAGCCTGCGCAAAGTAAACTGGAACCGTATCCAAACCAATTTCCTGGTGCTCTTCCCAAAAGGCGTGTTGGATCAGGCACCGCAATATGATGTTTTTACCACGCATGTTCCGGATGCAGCCGCTTCGGCAAAATATCAGCAAGCTATTGTGAAGCAATTTCCTAATATTTCGATCATCGATCTGGCTTTGGTGCTGAAACTGCTGGATGACATTTTAGGAAAAATTAGTTTCGTCATCCGTTTTATGGCCGGTTTCAGTATCCTGACGGGTTTGATCGTGCTGATTTCTTCCGTACTGATCAGCAAATACCAGCGTATTCAGGAAAGTGTTTTGTTGCGGACATTGGGTGCCAGCAAAAGGCAAATTTTAATCATCACCGGACTGGAATACTTTTTTCTGGGTGCAATTGCTGCTTTAACCGGCATCATTTTGTCCGTTCCCGGAAGCTGGGCTTTGGCCAAATATAGTTTTGATACACCCTTTTCGCCGCCGCTGCTGCCGGTGTTTATCTTGTTTTTTGTGGTGGCGATGGTTACTGTTTTAATTGGCCTATTTAACAGCCGCAGTGTTTTAAACCGGCCGCCGCTGGAAGTTTTAAGATCAGATGTTTAAAAAAAGCAGGCTAAAAGAAGCATGAAAAATATTTTCTATAAAAATTAATAATTATTGTAACCCTTCCGTTTTGCTTACCGTAGAAGTAAGTGGTTTTAGAATTAATTGGTTAATGTTCTGTTTTAGTTAAATCCCCGCTTTGCGAAAGGCGGGGATTTTTTTTGTTTGTGAGAAATTATCTGTTCAGATTAATCTTGAGTGGAATTGAATTATATTTGAAATAAAATCTTATATACTTTATACAAAAATAAAAGTGTTTAAGAATATAATAATTATCTGATAAAATGAAAATTAGCAAGTTACATATTGATACTTACAAGCACCTTCAAAATATAAGTTTTGATTTCACTTATCCAGAAGGTCATCCAAGTGAAGGTGAACCATTAAGAAAAATTTGTATTATAGGGCAAAGTGCAACAGGGAAAACTAGTATATTGGAACTTATAAAAAACAGTATTTCCAAATTAGAGTCTTTAGAAGTTGTAGGTGGAACCTATTTATCAAGTAAAGTAAATTTTGACGGTGAATTAGATTTATTATTTAATGATACAACAATCCTAACAAATAAAAATAACGCAAACAAAAATGGTATTGACTTTAATTATTCAGGTGTAGGAGGCTCAGTTACAAAGTTTATAAATGATAAAGTAAAGTTATTGTATTTAAGCTCAGACCTAATTTCAACACAAGCTATAAATATTTTAAATCAGAACCCTCTTGACATTTTAAATGAGCTTAACATTGAAAAGTATTCTTTAATTCAGAGTAAATTTAATAATACAAATTACATTTATCAATTTAGTCAGGAAGTTAACACCGAAATTTGGTTTTCATTATTATACAAAATTTTAGATTATAGAAAGAAATTCACACAACTAGTTTCTGAATTAATGAATAAAGGAATAATTAGTGATTTGAATAAATTGAATCAAGAGTTTAACAAATGGTCTGAAAAAAATGAAAATCCGCTTATATCATTCGCTAATTATTTTAATCCAATTTTAAAAAAGCTAAACTTGGAAGTTGATTTGATTAACACAGAATATTTGTTTCCAATAAAATCAAGTTATAATGAAGAAACAATTCCTATTTCCAATCTAAGTACCGGTACAAAAGGATTATTGTTGTCCATGTTTCCATTATACGGATTAGATACTACCGACAGTATTATTTTAGTAGATGAACCTGAAAGGTCATTATTTCCGGATATGCAAATTGATTTAATATCGCATTATCAAAACTTAGCACCAAATGCACAACTAATAATTGCAACACATTCTCCGTTTATTGCAGCAGCATTTGAACCGGAAGAAAGGTTTATTTTATATTTTGATGAAAACGGTAAAGTAGCAGTTCGCAAAGGAGAATCTCCAATAGGTGATGATCCGAATGACATTTTAACAAATGATTTTAATGTTGATTATTACAATGACTTTGGAAAAAAAGCCTACAAAAAATACCTTGACTTAAAAAGAAAAGTAGCACAGGAAATGGAGCCTAATAAGAAGAAGGAGCTTGTTGTTGCATTAGCAGAACTGGGAGATAAATATAATTTTTAATGAGAAAAGTTATTAAAAATTCTGATTCTAAGATTATAACTGACCAACTGAAATATAATTCTGGAAGTTCTACAAGTAAACTAATTTCAGAGATATTATTAAATGAACAAAAAAGCTTTTGTGCTTACACAGACGAACATATAAGCAGAACGGATGCAAGAGATATAGAACATTTTAACCCAACACTTAAAAACACACCACAAGATAATTATTACAATTGGTTTCTGGTAAAACATCAATGGAACAACGAAAAAAGTTACAAGTGGGATAAGTATCAGCCAGTATTACTTCCTACTGCAGATGATTTTGAAGAAAGAATAATATACATTGATGGTGACTATTTTAGCAGATCAGAATTTGATATTGAAGCGAAGAATTTAGTGAGCTTGTTAAAATTAGATGATATAGAATTAGCAAGAAAGCGAAAAAAGTATATCGCAAGGAAACGTAAAGAAATAAAAGATTTTGAACAAGGCGCTTTTGCTTTTTTCTCTATTTTGATAGATGACGATCGGTGCCAAGTATCTTATTTAAGAGCTATAAAAGAAGAA